>JAJCXZ010000093.1 GCA_029263175.1 Acidimicrobiales bacterium
CCGATCATCGACTCGGTGACGTACACCGGGACGTGCTTGCGGCCATCGTGAACGGCCAGGGTGTGGCCGATCATGTCCGGGATGATGGTGGAGCGGCGGGACCAGGTCTTGACGACCTTCTTCTCACCGGTCTCGTTCAGCGCGTCGATCTTCTTCAAGAGATGATCGTCGACGAACGGACCCTTCTTCAGGCTGCGCGGCATTGCACTTACCTCCGCGAACCGCGCGTCCGGCGACGGCGCACGATCAACTTGTCGGATTCCGGGTTGGAACGGCGGGTGCGGCCCTCGGGCTTGCCCCAAGGAGAGACCGGGTGACGACCACCCGAAGTCTTACCTTCACCACCACCGTGGGGGTGATCGACAGGGTTCATGACCACACCGCGGGACTGGGGCTTGACGCCCTTCCAGCGGTTGCGGCCGGCCTTGCCGATCTGAATGAGCTCATGCTGGGCGTTGCCGACCTCGCCGACTGTCGCACGACAGTCGATCGGCACACGCCGCATTTCCGTACTGGGCAGACGCAAGGTGGCGAAATCGCCCTCCTTGGCAACCAGCTGAACCGAAACACCGGCGGATCGGGCCATCTTGGCTCCGGCACCGGCCTTCAGCTCCACGTTGTGCACCACGGTGCCAACAGGGATGTAACGCAGCGGCAGCGAATTGCCGGGCCGAATCTCGGCGCCTTGGCCCGATTCGATCCTGTCGCCGACCTCGAGGTTGCGAGGCGCAAGGATGTAGCGCTTCTCACCGTCGTGGTAGTGCAGCAGGGCGATGTTGCAGGTGCGATTCGGGTCGTACTCGATGGTCGCGACCGTGGCCGGCACGCCGTCCTTGGTGCGATGGAAATCGATGACGCGGTACTGCTGCTTGTGGCCACCACCACGATGACGCGAGGTCTTGCGACCGTGGTTGTTACGACCACCGGTCCTGGACTTCGGAGCGAGCAGGCTCTTCTCCGGCGTCGTCGATGTGATTTCGGAGAAGTCCGACGACGTCTGGAAACGACGACCGGGGCTTGTGGGCTTGCGTTTACGAATCGCCATGATCAGGCCTCGAACAGATCGATCGAGTCACCCTCGGTGAGAGTGACGAGGGCGCGCTTCTCGCTGGCGCGCCGGCCGAACGTGCCGTTGCGGCGGTTGCGCTTGCGCTTGCCCTTGCGGTTGAGGGTGTTGACCTTCACCACGGAGACGTCGAACAAGTTCTCGACGGCGTCGCGGATCTCGGGCTTCGACGCGCCGGGGGCGACGACGAAGGTGTACACGTTGGTCTCGAGGAGTCCGTAGGACTTCTCCGACACGACTGGACGGATCAGGACGTCACGGTGGTCCTTCACTCTTCTTCCTCCCCGGCATCAACGGCATCTGCGTCGGCAGTAGCGACTGCAGGTGTTTGCTCGTTTTCATCTTCGCTGCTGACTGCCGCAGCAGAATCCCCGCTGTCGGTGCTGGACGCGGCCTTGGGCTTGCCGGCCTCGGCGCCCGTGGGGAGCGTGTCGGCGGTGAAGACCACTATGTCGTTGTTGAGCACGTCGTAGGTGTTGAGCTCACCGACGTGCAGGCAATGCACGTTGGTCAGGTTGCGAAAGCTCTTCCATGCGGTGGTGTCGCCATCGCCGAGCACGACGAGGACCTTGCCCTCGGCGCCAACTGCAGCCAAGGCTGCAACCGCACCCTTGGTGCTCGGCGCATCGAAGCTCCACGAGTCGACAACGATCACGTTGCCGTCGCTGGCCCGGTCGGACAGGGCCGACCGCAAGGCAAGCTTCACCATCTTCTTGGGGGTCTTCTGCGAGTAGTCACGCGGCTTGGGGCCGTGGGCAATGCCACCGCCACGCCAGTTCGGCATACGGGAGCTGCCGGCACGAGCACGACCGGTGCCCTTCTGGCGCCATGGCTTGGCACCGCCACCACGGACCTCGGCACGGGTCTTGGTGGAGTGGGTGCCGGCACGACGAGCGGCGAGTTGAGCGGTGACAACCTGGTGCATGACCGAGATGTTGGGCTCAACACCGAACACGCTGTCGACGAGCTCTGCGGTGCCGGCTTTCTTGCCGGCCTGGGTCTTGATGTCGACGCTGGCCATGTCAGCTTCCCTTCACGGCGTCGCGGATGACAACGGTTGAGCCACGGGGACCGGGCACGGAGCCCTTCACCAGGATCAAACCGGCCTCGATATCGGACTTGACGACCTCGAGATTGAGGGTGGTGACCTTCTGGCCACCCATACGACCAGGCATCTTCTTGCCCCGGAACACGCGGCTCGGGGTGGCGCATTGACCGACGGCACCCGGCTTGCGGTGGTTCTTGTGTGCGCCGTGAGAAGCGGGGGCACCACCGAAACCATGACGCTTCATGGCACCGGCGAATCCCTTTCCTCGGCTCACAGCCGTGACATCGACGCGGGTGCCTTCTTCGTGAACGTCCGCCGTGATCTCTTGACCGACCGTGAACTCACTCACGTCGTCGAGACGAAGCTCAACGAGGGAACGACCCGGATCAACACCGGCCTTCTCGAAGTGTCCGGCCTCCGGCCGGGTCAGCTTGCCTGCATCCTTCACGCCTCGCGTGACCTGGATGGCGCTGTACCCGTCGGTGTCAGGTGTCTTCACCTGCACGACGCGGCACGGCGGGACGCGCAACACAGTGACGGGCACGATGCGATTTTCATCGTCCCAGACCTGTGTCATGCCGACTTTCTCGCCGACTATCGCCTTGGTGGCCATGGTTGCTTCCTACGGTCCCTTGCGTGAGTGAATACTCACGCAAACGCTCCGCACAGGGCAGGCCTGGCGGAGCGTCGGTTCGGTTTTGCCGTGTGGTTCCTCGAAAGGCCTGCACAGACATCGATTGCGGGCGAGCGAGAAACCTCGCTCACACGAAGAACGTATGTTAACGACCGGACACGGGAGAACCAACCGTGGACCCCGAGAGATCGCGTCTCGTAGTAGGTTCGGCCGCGATGGCGACCGATGACGACACCGCAGGGATCGTGGACGAAAACACTCCCTGGTATGAAGTCAAGAAGGTGCCGATCTGGTTGATCAAGGCCATCGTGTTGTTCTGGCTCGGCTGGATCGTGGTCTATCTCGGCACCGGCGCCCTGCGATCGCTGCGATCCCTGCTGATCGTGTTGCTCATCTCGCTGTTCCTTTCCTTTGCGATCGAACCGGCCGTGAATCGCATGGAGCGATGGGGGCTTCGCCGCGGACTCGGCGTTTGGGTCATGTATCTCGCGATCATCGTCGGGCTCAGCGCCTTCTCCGCCGCGATCGGTACCGCCCTGGCGACCCAGATCGAGCACTTCATCGACGAGGCCCCCGCATACGTCGAACAGATCGAGGGCTGGCTCCAGGACAACGTCGATGAAAACATCGATCTGCAGGAACTGAGCGATGAATTCGTCGAGGGTGGAGGGGCAAGCGACCTCGCCAACCGGTTCGCCGACGACGTGGTGAACCTCGGTCAAACCGTGATCAACGTGGTGTTCCAGACGTTCACGGTGCTGCTCTTCGTCTACTACCTCGTAGCCGAGGGACCCAAGGCTCGTAGGGTCGTGTGCTCGTTCCTCGATCCTGCGCGCCAACGGACGGTGCTTGCAGTCTGGGATCTCGCCATCGAGAAGACGGGTGGCTATATCTACTCTCGCGGCATCCTCGCGTTCTTGTCTGCACTGGCGCACTGGATCGCGTTCGAGATCATCGATGTGCCGTTCCCGATCCCCTTGGCTCTCTGGGTCGGGGTGATGTCGCAGTTCATACCTGTCGTCGGCACTTATATCGCCGGGGCGCTGCCTGCTCTGGTGGCAGTCCTTGATGACCCGAAGAAGGCGATCTTCGTCGTGATCGTCATCGTCGCCTACCAGCAGATCGAGAACTACCTGTTCGCGCCGAAGGTCACCGCCCAAACCATGGAGATCCACGTGGCGGTGGCGTTCGGTTCAGTTCTGGCGGGCGCCGCACTCCTCGGAGTCGTCGGTGCCTTGCTGTCGCTGCCGTTCGCCGCAACTGCCCAGGCCTTCATCTCCGGCTATCGACAACATCACGATGTCGAGGAAGACGCACTCATCGCGAGTGTCCAGCGGCGCTCTCGCCTGCGGCGAGGCCGGCGCTAGCCCAACGTCGCGGCGCCGTCGACGAGACGGCTCCGACGTTCCCGGTCGGCGTTCAGGTTTGTGACGAACACGGCCGCTTCGGTGCGGCTGCTCATGTTGAGCTTGCGCAAGAGGTTCGACACATAGTTCTTGACCGTCTTCTCGGCGAGATTCATGCGCTCGGCGATTTGGCGGTTGGTGAGGCCTTCGGCGAGGTGGTCGAGGAGGCGCCGTTCCTGGGGGCTGAGGTCGTTGAGCACCGACGCATCGCCGTCATCGATCCTGCCGGTGCGAAGACGATCAAGCAGGCGTCCCGTCAGGGTCGGGTCGATGAGGGAGCCACCGTCGGCGACGACGCGGATCGAGCGGACCAGCTCGCTGCCCGCGGTGCGCTTCAACAAGAAGCCGGCCGCGTCCGCACGAATGGCGGACAGCAGGACGTCGTCGTTGCTGTAGGAGGTGAGGATCAGGCAATTGACACTCGGGACCCGTTCCTTGATGCCGCGGCACACGTCGAGTCCGTCCCCATCGGGGAGCATGAGGTCGATGAGCGCAACATCGGGGCGAGTGGCATGGATGCGATGGAGGCCATCGGTGGCAGTGCCCGCCTCGCCGCAGATCTCGATGTCATTCTCACGCTCGAGCACGGCACGAAGGCCCTCTCGCACGAGTTCATGGTCATCTAGGAGAAAAACTCGGATGGTCATGGGGTCACCTACGGGCCGGAGGGCCCGATCCTTGACGAGGACCGGGCGAGAGTCCCTCCCGAAATACCCTGCGGCCCACGGTGGCCGGTGACCGGAGTAACGGATCCATGGGCCAAAGGGCCCGAGTTCAGTCGTCACTCTGTTCGTGATAGGGCGCAAAGAAGGCTCGATTGTCGGCGAGGAGGTCGAACACGGTGAGGTCTGTCGGCGGCAGTTCGATGTCGGCCTTGCCGACACGCGTGGTGCGCTCGCCCCAGCGGATGACGGTCGATCCCCAGGTCACTCCCCCACCGAAGGCGGTTTGCACGACGATGTCACCCGCGGAGATGCGTCCTTCGTCGAGCGCGTCGTTGAGTGCCATCGGGATCGACGCGGCGGCAGAGTTGCCGTGATTGGCGATATTCATCATCACCTTCTCGGGCGGTATGCCGAGTCGTCGGGTGGCTGCGTTGATGATGCGGGCATTCGCCTGATGGGGCACGACGAGGTCGACGTCTTCGGGCAAGATGTCAGCTCGCTCGAGCGCCCGGCGCACCGAACTCTCCATACCTCTCACTGCGATCTTGAAGACGTTTTGGCCTTCGAAGTGAAGCCGGTCGATGGCGGGATCACGTTCGCGGAGAATTTCACCACGGGTGCCCAGGGTGGGGAACACCATTGTCTTGCCTTCGCCGCCGTCCGCGCCGAGATCGTGGGCGAGGACTCCATCTCCCGCGGTTGAGGCTTCCATCACCGCGGCGCCGGCGCCGTCGCCGAACAGGATGCAGGTCGATCGATCCCAGTAGTCCATGACGAAGTGCAGCTTTTCGGCACCGACCAGGAGCACACGGTCAGCTACTCCCGCTTCGATCATTGCCGAGGCCGTGGAGCTGCCGTACACCCAGCCGCTACATGCGGCGTTGATGTCGAAGGCGCCCGCGTTCCAGGCGCCGAGACGTTCCTGGAGCGTGCAGGCCTGGCTCGGGCAGCTGATCTCGGGAGTGACGGTGGCAACGATGATGAGGTCGATGTCCTCGACGGTCAGTCCGGCCGCGGCGATCGCCCGGTGGGCGGCGACCTCGGCGAGATCGGTGACCTCGACATGGGAAATGCCGCGTTCGTGAATGCCCGTGCGCTCCACGATCCAATCGTCGGTTGTGTCGACCAACTGCTCGAGGTCGGCGTTCGTGAGCTTGACCGGCGGAACGCACTTGCCCCATCCGGTGATTGTCCCCCGACGTTCCACGACTCAGCCCCCCGACACTCCGCGTGACGCCGAGTGTAGGAAATCTGGCCGGTTAGGGCCAGAGGTTGCCGGCCACCGGCCAACAGGCAGCGAACAGGCCGATCACCTAGGGTAGAAACAACCCCCATAGCGGAGAGGCACCACCCATGTTCATTTCCAAGACCAAGTTCGTTTTGGCACTACTCGCGATGACCCTCATCGTTCCCGCCACCGCGTTCGCAACGGACGCGTGGCCCGACACCGAAGACGGCAAGTTCTACCACGACGCCGTCACCTGGGCGAAGGGCAACGGCATGACCACCGGCTGCGACGGCGGCACCAACTTCTGCCCCGACCGCGGCGTCACGCGAGGCGAAAACATCACCTTCGCCAAACGCTACGACGACCTCGTCGTCCAGCCGGCCTTGACGGCCGTGAACGCGGACATTGCGACCAACACTGCCGCGATCGCTGGGGTACCAACCACCTACTGGGCCTGGGTCTCCAATAGTGGGGCCCTGTACACGGGCACGAGTAGTGACGGCGTCTCCGCATCCAAGGGGGTTGTCGGGGAGTATGTCGTGACGTTCCCGGTAGACGTCAGTGGATGCAGCTGGTCAGTCGCTCATCGTTCCGTCGACGGTCTGATCCTCATTCTTGATCCGGATTTCGAGGACGATGTCTTCTTCGATCTCTCCACCCGCACCACTGGGTTCCTCCCCAGTATCAGCCACCCGACTGACATTCGAGTCCGAGTCTTCGAGGCCGGTGGAACAGCCGCGACCACCAACTTCAATCTCCAGGTCACCTGCTTCCCCACGTGACGCCGTAGACCTACATGCCGTACCGAGAACCCCGGGCTTCGAGCCCGGGGTTCTTCGCGTCCAGATACGCAACGCCGCCTCGCCGATCCTGAGCGGTCAGTCCGCCACGCCGAACGCGCCGACGTAGCGATTCGGCCGGACCCGCACCAGTAGTTCTTCGGGATCGGCGTTGCGAGCGCCGAACTCCCGGGCTCGTTCGTCGCCGACGAAGCGTCGGCATGACTGCGTCGCCCAATGGCGAATCGCATCTGGGTCCTCGGCGTAGCTGGTCGTCGTGGCCTCACCATCGATTCTGGCGAAGGCGTAGGGCATCTCCATCAGGTCGACGCAGATCGACACACGAGGGTCGCGGGTGATGCAACGGGCCTTGAGGCTGCCCTTGCCCATGACGAATACGAGGTCACCAGTGTCGTCATCGAAGTCGAACCAGATCGGCACGACATGGGGCGAACCGTCCTTCCTTGTGACTGCGAGCTTGCCGGTTCGCGAACCCTCGCGCATGAACTGAACAACTTCGTCTGGCGTCATCGAGCGCACGTTCGTTCTCCCCGATTGTCAACGACGTTAGCAGCGGCACATTTTGGACCGGACCGGATGGTTCACCATCCCTGGAAGCAGCGACGCATCACACATAGTGTGGGATCGACCCAATCTGGAGAGGCACCACACACATGTTCATATCGAAGACGAAGCTGATTATCGCGGTACTGGCGATGGCGCTCATCGTTCCCGCCACCGCGTTCGCAACGGACGCGTGGCCCGACACCGAAGACGGCAAGTTCTACCACGACGCCGTCACCTGGGCGAAGGCCAACGGCATGACCACCGGCTGCGACGGCGGCACCAACTTCTGCCCCGACCGCGGCGTCACGCGAGGCGAAAACATCACCTTCGCCAAACGCTACGACGACCTCGTCGTCCAACCCGCACTCGCGGCCACCAACGCCGCCGTGGATGCCGTCGAGGCCGACGTCGCGACCAACACCGCCGATGTCGCGACCAACACCGCCGACATCGCAGACAACGCAAGCGATATCGGCACGGCGCCAGTCCTGCTCTGGGCGGTCATGGATCCCGATGCGACCATCAACCGCAGCTCCGGAGGCGTCACCGCAGCGAGTCTCTTCACCGGCGCCTACGAAGTCATCTTCCCGCGCAACATCACCAACTGTGCGTTCACGGCAACCGCCGGCGTATCCGACAGCGTCAGCACTGGAGACTCGCTGACCACCAGCGTGGTGGGACGCGACGGGAACAGCGGCGGTGTCTTCTTGCAAGTGTGGGATGAGACCGGCGCGGCCGTGGACTTTGGCGTGCACATGATCGTGGCCTGCCCATGGAACCAACCGCTCATCATCATCCCGTTGGCCGGGGAAACATCCATTGGCGCGCAGGACCAGTAAGGACGATCAACTCCCGGAGCAAACTACTGCTCCCTGAACGTGAAAGAGCCCCGGGCCACTAGCCCGGGGCTCTTTCACGTCTTGACTCCTGCGCGCTGCGGAGCGGCGTGGAACCGAAAGCCTCGATCTGTTGGCGAGCGGTTGGTGTCGATTCCCTACCGTCCGCCGATAGGCGCGGCTGCAGACGGCAACTCGCCCATCGACAGGAGAGAACGTTGAGCGACAGACGGAAGCACACCGGCCATTGGCAGAGCATTCGGGCGGTGATCGCTGTCATCACAGTGATCGCGGCAACGTTGAGCGCCACGGTCGCCCCGGGAGCAGCCGCGGCAGTTCCAGCGATCGCCTGGACGGAGACAACTGAGCTCGGCAACTTCGTGTATGACGGAGCGACCGGGCCCGACGGGTCGGTGATTGTCGGCGGTGCCGAATCGGGGCCGACTGCATATATAAGGCGGGTCGACGCGAAAGGTGCTCAGGTGTGGCGATCTGACGTAGTGCCCGCAGACCGGGTGGAAGCTGTGGCCGTAGCCCACAGCGGGGCCATCTACGCGACGGGTCCGACGAGCGGAAACCTCGCCGGCACGAACGCGGGGTTTGGCGACGTATTCGTGCGAGGACTCACCGCGGCCGGCGCAACGAGCTGGACCCATCAGTTCGGGACCACCGGTGCCGACGCTGGTTCGGCGATCGCCGTCGGCCCCGACGGGTCTGTCTTTGTCGGTGGACACACCGCCGAGGCGATCGCCACCGGTGGCGGCGGTGGCGCCAACGACGCATTCGTTCGCAAATACTCCGCGGCCGGCGCACCCTCGTGGACAGTGCAATTCGGTGGGACCGCCTACGACTCAGTGAAAGACATCGCCGTGGCGAACGACGGCACGGTGTGGGTCGTCGGAGGCTCGAGCATCTCGCCGTTTTCTATCGGGAACGGCTTCATCATGCGGATCAGCAGCGCTGGTGCGATTCTCTCGACCGAGTATGTGGATGACCTCTACGCCGGAACCGTGGTCAACCAGGCCAACGGGGTTGCCCTCCACCCGAACGGCGACATGATTGTCGTGGGCCAGTTGACGATGGCGACCACCGGCACCGGCTTCATGCGCCGCTACGACACGGCCGGAGATCTTGTGTGGTCGAGCGAGGTCGGCGCCCTAGGTCCGATCCGCGAGCTCTTCGACGTCGACGTGAGCGATGGCGGGGCGATCTTTGCCGCGGGATACCCGACTGCAGGCGTGTTCGAAGAGGGCATGGTGGCCGGTTTCACCGACAGCGGCGCCGTTGATTGGGCGGTGCAGGTTCACAGCAGCAACCGAATCTTCGTGGCCGCGACGACGGACGAGGGGGTACTCGTCAGCAGCGGCAATGTCTTGTCAGCCCCCGGAAACCTGACGCGCTTCGGTGCATCCGGCGGCGGAGGAGGCGGAGGCGGAACGTTCACGGACGTGCCCGCGGACGCGTTCTACGCGGAGGCAGTGGAGTGGCTCAAGGCCGAGGGCATCACAACCGGCACATCAGCCACCACCTACTCCCCTGACAACGTCGTGACCCGTGGACAGATGGCAGCGTTCCTGCATCGCCTCGTAAACGAACCGACCGGGTCACCCGCTCACGGATTCACCGATGTTTCATCCACCGCCTTCTACGACGCTGCGGTTGCCTGGCTCAAAGCTGCGGCCGTCACCACCGGCACATCAACGACCACGTACTCCCCTGATGATTCGGTCACACGCGGGCAGATGGCAGCGTTCCTCTGGCGGCTCGCCGGCGAGCCGGGTGGCTCGCCCGATCACGGCTTCTCCGACGTGTCCGAGGGCGCGTTCTACGACGACGCCGTTTCCTGGCTCAAGGCTCAGGGCATCACGACCGGCACATCCGCCACGACCTACTCCCCCGATGACATCGTCACCCGCGGTCAGATGGCGGCCTTCCTCCACCGGATGGCGACCAACTCGGATTGGGTCCGCCCGACCTGACCCAGCCGACCGCTGAGGAATCCCCCAGGGTGCGAAGAGTCCCGGGCTTGGGTCCGGGGCTCTTTTCGCGTTCGACCACGGAAGGTGATCTGCATCCATTTCCTCATACGTTTGCCGATCTGAGTGCCATGACCCTCACGATTACCAAGACAAAGCTCGCGGTGAGCATCGCTGTCTCGATTCTCATCGGCGCAACTGCGGCGTTCGCTGGAGCACATCCGTTCAGCGATGTCCCTGCACCCGGCGCAGGCACGCCCTTCTACAGCACGCCCGTCCAATGGGCCTGGGACAACAGCCTCACCACCGGAAGCCCCAGTGGATCCGACACCTTCAAACCCGTGAACGCCGTAACCCGCGGCGAGAACATCACCTTCAACTACCGCTACGACCAAAACGTGGTGCAGCCGGCCCTCACCACACTCACCGCCGGCGTCGCGGCCAACGAGGCGGACATAGCCACCAACGCTGCGAATCTGACCGCGCATGTCGGCCGCACACAGACGATGACCATCGGCGCCGCGGACTTCAGGCCGCCCTACGACACAGCCACGTACTCGTTCCCCGGTTCCTCGCCGGGCGGGATGTTCTCCGACGGGCTACTCGTCGCCCCCGTACATCTGCCTGATGGTTCGACCATCGTGTCGGTGACGATGCACTTCTACGACGCCGGTGGATCTTCGGCGACCGCCTGGGTCTCCCGCGAAGCACTCACGACCGGTTCGTTCAGCACACTCACCGACATCGTTTCGTCGACAGGTACATCAGGAAACCAGACGGTCGCTGCCACGCTCGTGGGCGGAGGGTCCGAGGTCATCGCGGCCGACTCCTACAACTACGTCGCTGCTGCCACCGCTCCGAGCACCGACGAGAGAATCATCGGTGTGACCATCACCTACACCGCGCCCTAGCAACAAAGTCAGTGCAGATTTGAAGAGCCCCGGACCGAAGTCCGGAGCTCTTTCACGTTCTGTGTCACATCCGGACCGCCATGTGGTCCTGAGGTGACATAGATCCAGGGACTAGGCCTGCTGGATCTTGATTTCGATGTCGACGCCGGCGGGAAGATCGAGCCGCTGAAGCGAATCGACTGTCTTGGGCGAAGGATCCAGGATGTCGATGAGGCGCTTGTGAATGCGCATCTCGAAGTGTTCCCGGGAGTCCTTGTCCTTGAACGGGCCCTTGATGACCGTGAAGCGGTGCTTCTCGGTCGGCAGGGGAATCGGACCCGACAGGTGGGCCTGCGTCCGCTTCACCGTCTCGACG
>JAJCXZ010000094.1 GCA_029263175.1 Acidimicrobiales bacterium
ATCGAAACGTACCGGCACCGCCATCTCGGCCTGACCCCAGACGATGGACCCCAACCTGGAACCGGCACCGCAAGAGCCCTGGGCCCACGCCCGTCCAGCCTGCTTCGGCTCACGCCATGGAAGAAGGCGCATGACCAACTCGAGCGACACCTCGCCCAACCACTCCATCAGGAACAACCTCTACAGAGGACCCGATAACACCCAGGCGCTCCGAAACCGAGCCAGTCGCAGTCACGAGGACTCGCGTGGGACCGCTGCCCCACTCCGGGCGATCACAGCAGTGGTGATCGCCCCAACGCGCCTCGGCTGAATGCCCGACCCTGCGATCATCGTGAGCTACAACTCGATCGATGGAGACGGCGGATCCGGCCGTCGTCTGATGCGGCCGAGACGCTCCACAGCCCCGGATCGTTCAGGGTCCGCAGGCGGCGGGGCTTCCGCCGCTTCGGCTGCGATCTTCTCTCTGGGAACTTCTGGTTCATCAGCTTCACCCGGCGGTGCTTCGTCCGGTTCGTCCGTCTCATCCGCTGAAGCTTTGTCTGGCTTCTCAGTCACTTCTTCGTCGTCGGTGGGCGTTTCCGGGAGCGGACGGGTGGTCATCTCCGTCATGTGAGCCAGCACGAAGGGCGACACCTCGTGCTTGGTAGCCAACGCGTCGATCAGACGCTTGGAGCGTTCCGCTTCATCGGGCTGTGCGCCATCGCCCTCCGCCAGGATCTGGAGACGACGCTCCTCCCAAGGTCGCCTCCCCACAAGATGCGCGGGCGGAAGAGTCCCGTGCAACAACAGCGCCGCGCCTGGGGGAATCTGGCGCATCAGGTCGCCGGGCAGGAACCTCATGCGTGCTGTCGAGGCGGCTACTGATCGGCGGTCGCCGCGCCCGATGTCGGTGGTGGTCGATTGTTGCATGACCTCTTCTTCGCCACCGAGGTAGCTGGCGTAGTCGAGCGTCTCCCGATCAGACAGCCCAGAGAAGAAGATTTTCGATCCATGGTTGGTGAGCAGCGAGTCGGTTTGGGCCTGGTAGATCGCACGCATCTGCGCCAGCGACTGCCACACCGTGACCAGCTGTATGCCGATGCCCGAACATGTCGACGCGACTTCGGGCAGCCACCGCAGTGGTGTGTTGCCGGCCTCGTCGATCACCGCCAGCGTCGCTGGGATCGGCTCGCCCGCGCGCTTGGAAATCTCATAGGCCTGATCGCGCAGTAGATCACCGAGAAGCCCACCGAACAGCACCGAGAACCGTTCGGTCGACTTGAGGGGCTGCACCATGTACAGCGTGTTGTTGTCCTCCAGCAGCATGGCCATGTTCATCGAATGGCGAATGATCGTCTCGTTGTTGGCGCGGACTCGGGTAGCGGACGCGGCGGCGACGTAGGGGTCCTCCCACGCGGTGATGACGGTCTGAGCGGTAGAGAAGATGTCGGAACGGGTCCGTGCTTCGAGGAGCCAGAACCCGGCGAACGAGGTCAGCGCCTGGCGCGCTTCCATGCGTACTGCGCCTCGCCTGGTTTTCATCGTGTTCGTCAGCAGTCGAGCGACCTCACTGTCTTCCTGGTTGTTGCCGTCCTGTAGCGCCAGCCACCGCACGACGTCTCCCATACTCAGCTTGCTGGTGGCCGCGGCGAACAGCATCGGCCAGAGGAGTTGTTGACCTTTGGTCGACCAGTAGTTGGCGTTCGTGACGCCTTCGGTCGGTCCGGCATCGAGCAGCGTGTTGGCAGCCTGTTGCGCGCCCGAGATCGAGGTCGAGGCCTGCAGCGGTGACCAACCAACACGACGGACGTTCTCACCGAGATCGTCAGGCAGCTCGCCGAAGGGATCGAACACGAACACCTTGCCCAGCTGTCGGCGCCGTTCGATCGTGGCGTTGTACAGATCGTCCTTGACCGAAGACAGAATCGCCGGGCCGTCCCAATCGAGAACACCCGCGGTCACGTTCGCTGTCTTGCCGCACCTCGAGGGGCCGACCACCACAACGGCGGAGCGATCGCCGACGCGGGTGTGTTCGCGTTTGCGTTGCATCTTGCCGCTCTGGCTGTTGCGGTCCTCGGTTGCGACGAGGTGGCGGCCCACCCGGCCCATCACGAATCGCCCTTCGGTCGGCTTCTTCACAATGAGCGGCTTGAGGTCACGACGACGAGCGAGACGGGCCTGGGGAGTTACCCCCAGCCGGTCGTTGCGGTCGGTCCCGACCCTTGTCGACACAAAACGCAGGTACAGGCCGACGACCAGGCCCAGGCTTACGAAAACGACGGCGGCTGTCATAGCCCAGTACAAGACTGGCCCCGGCAGCGACGCCGACGACGATTCCCACGCGAGTCGGGGATCAGCAGCGGAGCCAGGAAGACGGAACAGTGCACGAAACCCGTCGGCTGGCGTCGCCGACATGGGCGCCCCGGAATGGACAATGGCCGCCAACTGAGCACCAGCCCAGGTTGCGAGAGACACAACCCCTACGCCGACGATCGCGAGCATCAAGAATTCGTCGCCACCCGACGACCCCACCTGTCGATTCGGTTGGCTCATACCGCCATCACTTCCCGTAGCTCGGCTCGATGGTCCGCCAGGCGCCGCTGCGCCCTCGAACGTCGGCGGCGGAGACGCTCGGCCTCCCGCTCATCGCCGTCAGCGAGCGAGAGACTCGTCTCGCCCCGGTGCGTGCTTGCCCACACCAGCTGTGCGTCATCGGCTGAAACGATTCC
>JAJCXZ010000095.1 GCA_029263175.1 Acidimicrobiales bacterium
GGCCACCCGGAACTCGAAGGTCCGCGATGTGCGCGAACGCGGAAGTCGTTCGCGCACCGGCTGAGCGACGATCTTCTCGACGATCTTCTCGACAACCCGGACCGGAGCGGCGGCCGTCTCGTCGTTGGACTCGGTGCCGTCGCCCGCCGACATCGGCTGAGCCACCTTGCAATTGTCGCGGTACAGGGCCACTGCCTTGAGGCCGAGTCGCCACGATTCGATGAGCAGCAGTTCGATCTCTTCGATCGAGGCCTCTTCGGGGAGGTTCACGGTCTTGGAGATGGCGCCGGAGAGGAACGGCTGCACCGCTCCCATCATCTTCACGTGACCGAGGTAGTGGATCGTGTTGTCGCCGAGTGAGCAGGCAAAGATGTCGGTGTGCTCGGCCTTGAGGCCGGGAGCGCCGAGAACGGTGTGGTTCTCATCGATATGAGCGACGATGCCGTCGACTTCGTCAGGCGAGTAGCCGAGATGACGCAACGCCCGCGGAACGGTGCGGTTGACGAAGCTCATCGAGCCACCGCCGACCAGACGCTTGAACTTGACCAGGCCGAGATCTGGTTCGACACCGGTGGTGTCGCAGTCCATCAGCAGACCAATCGTGCCGGTGGGGGCGAGAACGGTGGCCTGCGCATTGCGGACGCCGTCTGAGACCGCACGCTCGCACGCGTCGTCCCACGCCATTCGAGCGGCGTCGAGGATGCTGGTCGGAGCGAGGTCCTCATCGATCTCAGCAGCCGCGCCGCGGTGTTGTTCGAGCACACGAAGCATGTGCTCGCGGTTGGCGTGGAAGCCGGCGAAGGGTCCCATGCGTTCGGCGAGCTTGGTGGACGTGCGGTACGCCTCACCCGTCATGAGCGCTGTGACCGAACCGGCGACAGCTCGACCGCTGTCGGAGTCGTAGGGCAATCCGAGAGCCATCAACATGGCGCCGAGGTTGGCGTAGCCGAGGCCGAGCTGGCGGAATGCGCGGGTGGTCTCGGCGATCTTTTCCGTTGGGTAGTCGGCGTTGCCGACCAGGATCTCCTGGGCCGTGAACACGACCCGCACCGCGTGCGAGAACCCTTCGACATCGAAGCCGTCGGCCCCCAGCTCCTCGGGGCCGGTGAGGAAGCTCAAGAGGTTGAGCGAGGCGAGATTGCAGGCTGAATCATCGAGGTGCACGTATTCGCTGCAAGGATTGCTGCCGTTGATTCGGCCGGTGTTGGCCGCGGTGTGCCAGTGGTTGATCGTGGTGTCGAACTGCACACCCGGGTCAGCACATTCCCAGGAGGCTTCGGCAACCTGGCGGAAGAGCGCACGGGCCTTCACCGTGGCAATCGTGTCGCCGTTCATGCGACCAACGAGGTCCCAGTCGGCATCGTTGACAACGGCTTCCATGAACTCATCGGTGACTCGCACCGAGTTGTTGGCGTTTTGGTACTGGACCGAATGGATATCGGCACCATCGAGCGACATGTCGAAGCCGGCCGCCTCGAGGGCGCGTGCCTTGCGTTCTTCACGTGCCTTGCACCAGATGAACTCTTCGATATCGGGGTGATCCGCGTCGAGGATCACCATCTTGGCGGCGCGGCGAGTCTTGCCGCCCGACTTGATCGTGCCGGCCGACGCGTCAGCGCCCCGCATGAAGCTGACCGGACCGCTCGCCGTGCCCCCACCGTCGAGCAATTCGGCGGAGCCGCGAATGTTGCTGAGGTTGACACCGGCGCCACTGCCACCCTTGAAGATGCGGCCTTCTTCGGCGTACCAGTTGAGGATCGAGTTCATGTTGTCGTCGACCGAGAGAATGAAACAAGCCGACGCCTGCTGAGGAACACCCTCGACACCGATGTT
Organism: Acidimicrobiales bacterium; assembly: GCA_029263175.1. Taxonomy (GTDB): domain Bacteria; phylum Actinomycetota; class Acidimicrobiia; order Acidimicrobiales; family Aldehydirespiratoraceae; genus JAACCU01. Next base: position 1,834 of record JAJCXZ010000095.1, read on the forward strand.
GAACCACACCGGAGAGTTGAAGGCGACTTTCTGTGCGACCAGGAGATGGGTGAGCTCGGCTCGGAAGGCTTCGGCCTCGGCGCGGTCGACGAAGTATCCGTCGCGCTCGCCCCAGGTGGCGATGGTGCCGACGATGCGGTCGATCACCTCACGAAGCGATCCCTCGCGCCCGCGTGTGCCTGGCGTCCCGCGGAAGTACTTCTGGGCGAGGATGTTGGTCGCGTTGACCGACCACGTCGACGGAACCTCGACCCCCAGCTGCTCGAAGGCGACGGAGCCGTCCAGGTGATTGATCAGCCGAGCGTCGCGGCGTTCCCACTCGACGTCGTCGTAGGGGTTGCGGCCTTCAACGGTGAAGCGACGGCCGATGTCGAGGCCGGCGTGCTGCGGGGCGAGAGCCATGATGGGCGGCCTTTCAGGCAGAAATTCAGAGGAGTTCGAACGAGAAACCACAGTAGCGTAATTTCATCGGTGTTGTACAGAGAATAGTCATCCAACCACTCTGTGTGAAAAGTGCCTGAGTCCGTTGAAGATGCTGTTGGTTCTTGACTTGAGCGGCTGCAGAGGGCGGATCTCCTGGGTCAGAGGGCAGCACATCGTGCAGCTTCCCCACACCGCCGGTGTAGGGCCCCCAAGGGACTGATTCGACTCACCTACCGAGACGCTTCGCCACCACCATCCTGGCGACCCGACCTCCACAGCACCTCCGACACTAGGGTTCAGGGGTGTGGATCGGAAGGGGAACGGGTGTGGATTGTTGGTGGATTTCGCCGACTCTTTCCACAGTCTTTCCCCACCCGTAGTGCGAGGGCCGGTAGCGTCTCTCGTGTGCGACAGCTCCTGCCGAACCTGCTTGTGGATGTCGACCCATTGGCCGTGTATCCCTACGATGCGCGGCCAACACCGCCTGACCGCCCGTGGGTGATGCTCAACATGGTGGCAAGTGTTGATGGCGCCATTGCGATCGACGGACTCAGTGGCGGCCTCGGTGGACCCGGCGATACGCAGACGTTTCGGGCCATTCGTGCCAGCTGCGACTGGATTCTGGTGGCCGCGGGAACGGCGAGGGCCGAGCGCTACCGCGTGCCTCGCCCGGCCCCCGATGTGACCGAGGTACGCGTTGCTACCGGCCGATCCAGAGCGGCCCGCCTCGCGGTGGTGACCGCATCGGTCGAGCTGGATCCCAGCCTGCCGATGTTCGCCGTCCAGGAGCCCGACGATGAGCTCCCGCTGATCATCACGGGTGCGACCCCGCCGCAGGATCGCGTTGCCAGGCTGGCAGGCATGGCGGAGTTCGTGCACCTCGACGCCGAGCGTCCCTCCCCACGGATGGTGATCAAGGAACTTCACAGCCGCGGCGCCTCCGTTGTGCTGGCCGAAGGCGGGCCGACGTGGAACGGCCAGCTGGCGGAAGCGGGATTGATCGATGAGCTGTGCCTCACGATTTCGCCGCACCTCGTGGGTGGTACATCCCCCGGGATCATTGGCCATTCACCCGTTTCTCACGTGAGCGGGCTCACCCTCGAGCGCGTGCTCGAACACGGGAGTGCGCTCTTCGTTCGCTACGTGCGAGTCTGATCTCTCAACCCGCGGCGGTCGCGGGAACGATGATGCGTTGACCGGGCTGCAGTACGGCGCCATCGGTCAGGTCACTCAGCGTGCTCACGAGGGCACGGTGATCACCCTCCGGCTGCAGAGTGCGGGCGATGGTCCACAGCGTGTCGCCCGGCTGGACAACGACGACAGTCGCCTCGGCGGCCGCAACCGGATCGGGTGACGCATCGGCCTGGCGGCCGAAGGACAGGAGGCCGAGAATCATCCCGAGCGCCAGCGCCAGAACAACCAGGCGACGACGACGATAGACGGCAGCATCCAGCGGACGAACCCGGTGCGCTGCGTGCTCGACGGCGAATCCGTCGCCGGCGATGGTGGGCTGGAAGGTGTTGGGAAGAAGCGCTGCGGTCATGTTTTACATTCTGCTGAGAGGGTGTGACAGTGCCGGTTGGACGGAGCCTGCCAACGGTGCTGGGGGAGAGATTTCGATGAGGTACTTGACACCGAACGAATGTTTCACGAACATGTGTCCGACGAACAATCGTTCGTTCAGTTAACACCGAACACCCGTTCGTTGTCAACAGGTCATCCACAAGGCTCGTTCTCATCATCCCCAGCTCATCCACAGGGGCTCACCCCTCACCGTGGACGCGGCTCCGCAATCGGAGGAAACAGACATGTCCGACGTACTCACCCCCCGCCAGCGCCAGATCCTCGACGTCATCGTCGAGCATCAGAATCAGCACGGCTATCCCCCGTCGGTGCGCGAGATCGGGGTGGAGGTCGGCCTGAAGTCCCCTGCCACCGTCAAGGCCCATCTCGACAACCTCAAAGACGCCGGCTATCTCATCCGAGACCCGTCAAAGCCCCGTGCCATCCAGGTCCGCTACGAGGGCCAGTCCGGCGCGGCCGCCGAGCGTCGCCCCGTGCGCCACGTGCCTCTGGTCGGCGATGTGGCCGCCGGCACCGGTGTGCTCGCCGAGGAGAACATCGAAGAGATCGTGCCGATGCCGTCGGACCTCACCGGGGATGGTGAGCTCTTCATGCTTCGGGTTCGTGGTGAGTCGATGATCGACGCGGGCATCTTCGATGGCGACTTCGTGGTGTGCCACAGCCAGACCATCGCCGACAAGGGCGACGTGGTCATTGCCGGTATACCCGGCGAAGAGGCAACGGTGAAGACCTACGACGAGCGTGCAGGCAAGATCGTGCTCGTTCCGGCGAACGAGACGCTCACCGACATGGTGTTCGCGCCGAATGAAGTGCAGATCTACGGCCGTGTGGTCACGGTGATGCGCAAGCTCTGAGCGTGCGGCGGGCGCTCAGGCGCCGTTCACCACGAGGTCCTCTACGGCACGGAATGTGTCGAGCAAGTTCTCGCGCTCGAGGTACTCACCCTGGGTGTGGGCGATCGTTGGGTCACCGGGCCCGAAGTTCGAGGCCGGCACACCTCGTTCTGCGAAGAAGGCCACGTCGGTCCACCCGAGCTTGGCGCGCACCTCGAGCTGATTCCGCTCGACCAGAGCGGCGATCATCGGATCCCCGAGTCCGGGGCGAGCGGACGGCGACAGGTCCGTCAACTCCACGGTGTCCCCCTCCGCCAGCGCGGGCGCGAGTACCTCACGGACGTGCGCCTCGGCGTCTGCGCCGGAGCGGTCCGGGGCAAAGCGGTGATTGATGAGCACAGAGGCCTCATCGGGAACGACATTGCCGGCCACTCCCCCGCTGACATCAACCGCCTGCAGTGCCTCGCAGTATTCGCAGCCATCGACCATTGGTCGCCGTGCTTCATATGCGGTCAGGATGTCGAGCACGTCGCCGAGACGATGGATCGCGTTGCGCCCCATCCACGGGCGTGCGGTGTGGGCCCGAGCGCCGGCCATGGTGACCTTCACACGGAGCGTGCCCTGACATCCCGCTTCGAGGGCACCCAAGGTTGGTTCGCCGAGCAGCGCCACGTCGCCGTCGAGTAGCTCGGGCCGCTCCGCCTCGATCTCGCGCAATCCGTTGTGTCGAACCGCTACCTCCTCACGGGCGTAGAAGACATAACTGACATCGACGGCAGGCTCCGTCACGGTACGGGCGAGCTCCAACATGATGGCGACGCCACCTTTCATGTCGGTCGAGCCGCATCCGTAGAGCCGGCTTCCATCGACACGAGACGGCAGGTTGTCGTTGATCGGCACCGTGTCGGTGTGACCTCCGAGTACCAGTCGACGCCGTCGGCCGAGCTGGGTTCGGGCGATGAGGTTGTCGCCGACACGATCGACGGCAAGGTGCGGGCATGCCCGCAGCTCGGCCTCCAGGAGCGTCACGATCTCCTGTTCGTTGAAGCTCTCGGACTCGATGTCGACAAGTGCAGCGGTGAGCCCGAAGACATCACCGGACGGGAGGGCAACCATGATCGACTCAGGTGGCCTGGCCGTGATCGCGCAGAAACTGGTTGAGCGCTGACTTGTCGTGGCGCTCGCCCTCGGTGAGCCGCTTGATGACAAGAATGGCGGGCAGGCCGAATTCGCCGCCGGGGAAGCTCCGAGGTCGGGTGCCGCCAACGGCGACACACCAGGACGGAACCTCGCCGCGGCTGATCTCTTCGCCGGTCTCCACGTCGATCACGGGGACCGAGCCAGTGAGAATGGCCCCGGCTCCGAGCATCGTGCCTTCGCCCACTCGGGCACCCTCGGCCACGATGCACCGGCTGCCGATCATGCATTCGTCTTCGATGATGACAGGCGCGGCCTGGGCGGGCTCGAGCACGCCGCCGATACCGACACCACCGCTGAGATGCACGTTCTTGCCGATCTGAGCGCACGAACCGACCGTGGCCCACGTGTCGACCATGGTGTTCTCGTCGACGTAGGCGCCGATGTTGGTGTAGCTCGGCATCATGACGACACCAGGAGCCTGATAGCTACCCCAGCGAGCCTGGGCGCCGGGTACGACCCGCACGCCGCGCGCCATGTAGTTCGTCTTCAGCGGGATCTTGTCGGCGTATTCGAACGGCCCGTTCTCGATGGTCTCCATCTCGGAGACCTTGAACAACAACATCACCGCGTACTTGCACCACTGGTTGACCGTCACACCGCCCTGGTCGTTGATCTGGGCGACGCGGGCCACCCCGGTGTCGAGCGCGTCGATCGCTTCGTGGACCGTGGCGATGATCTCGGGATCCTTGGTGTCAAGGGTGTCGCGCCCTTCCCAGAGCGTCTCGATACGGCTTTGGAGGTCAGACATGGCCGCAGGTTAGCGGCCCATCGCAGGCCCCCGTCAGCTCAGCTCACCCGTTCGAGCGCCTTGCGAAGATCCTCGGTGGGTTGCACCGCAGCGAACCTCACATGGTTCGGCGAACTGCTGCCGTAGAAGTCGCCGGGGCTGAGGATGACACCCGACGATTCGGCCACCCGGCGAGCCAAGGCCCAGCCATCGCCCTCCTCGGATTCAGCCCAGAGGTAGAAGCCGCCACGGGGCAACTCGACCTTCGCACCGGCAGACCGGAGCAACTCGAGGCCGATCTCCAGGCGTTCCCGATAGATCGCCCGTTGGGCAATGACATGCGCCTGATCGCTCCATGCCGCGACGGCTGCGGCTTGTACGGGACCGGGCACGATCATGCCGCCGTGCTTGCGCGTTTCTTGGAGAAAGCGAACGATCTCGGGGTCTCCGGCATAGAACCCGGCCCGGACGCCGGCGAGGTTGGACCGCTTCGACAGCGAGTGAACGGCGATGACACCCTCCATGCCGCTGGAGAGGATCGTGCGACCAGGGCCATCCCAGGTGAACTCGATGTAGCACTCATCACTCAGGATCAGCACATCGTTGGCGCGGCCCCAGTCGGCGATCGCGTCGAGGTCGTCCAGCCCGCCGGCAGGGTTTCCCGGAGTGTTGATCCACAGGCACACCGCTCGCGCCGCGTCGGCGGGGTCGATCGACTCGATATCGATCCCCCAGTGTTCGTTGACACCCACCGGCACGGCGCGACAGCCGGCGAATGTGGCGCCCATCTCATAGGACGGATACGAGATCGCAGGGTAGAGAATCGTGTCGCGGTCAGGGCGGCGCATCTTCAGGAAGTGGGGGGTGCCGGCGACGAACTCCTTCGTGCCGACGGCGGCCCCGATCTCGGTGTCGGGATCGATCGTGACGCCGAACTCTCGCTGCATCCAGTCCACGGCCGCTTGGCGGTAGGCGGGCCGGCCGTTCGCCGGCGGATAGCCCCGCTCGTCGTTGGAGGTGCTCAGCGCCTCGATCACCGCGGCTGGTGGAGCGTCGATCGGCGCGCCGATCGAGCAGTCGATCATTGTGCCGAACTTCTCCACCGCCCCTGCCCGGAATTCGTCGAGCAGATCGTAGGGGTAGGCGGGTGGAACAAATCCTTGGGTCATGAAGGGGCAGTCTCCTCGATGGGAGCATCGCTCCCAGATTCGTGTTGGACGAGATAGTCGCGCAGTGCACCCATGGACGCCGGCTCCAGGCGAGCCTTGAGACGCATCCCGGATTCCTCCGGCGACTCACTCAGTACTTGGCCTTCGCGGTGAACCGAGGCGAGAACATCGCCGCGATCCCAGGGGATCAACAGTTCGGCCAGCTCCGTCATCGACCGCAGGCGGTCGCCGATCTTCTCGAGAAGGAGGTCGAGGTTCTGGCCGCTGATTGCGGATGCGGCCACGGACCCCTCGTAGCGCTCGGCCAGGATTCGTGACGTGTCGCCGCGATCTGACTTGTTGAACACGAGAAGCTCGGGCACGTCTCCCGCGCCGATCTCCTCGAGTACATCTCGCACCGCATCCATCGACCCCACCGGGTCAGGGCCGCTGCCATCCACCACATGAACCAGCAGATCAGCGTCGCGCACGACATCGAGCGTGGTCTTGAATGCCGTGACCAACTGATGGGGCAGCTTGCGAATGAACCCGACCGTGTCGGTGGCGAACACGGTCTCGCCACCAGGAAGCGGGAGCCGACGCGTGGTGGCGTCGAGCGTGGCGAAGAGGCGGTCCTCGACAAGGACGTCGGCATCCGTCAGGCGGTTGAGGAGCGAGGACTTGCCGGCGTTGGTGTAACCCACGAAGGCGACCGCCCGATTGCGCGTGCGCGAGCGCTGCTTGGACTGGGTGGCCCGGTGCGACTGGACTTGACGAAGGTCGGCCTCGAGTTTGTGGACCCGACGCACGAGGCGACGGCGGTCGACCTCCAGCTGGGTTTCACCGGGACCCCGTGTGCCGATGCCGCCACCCTGCTGACTCAGCTTGCGACCTGAGCCCCGCAGTCGGGGCAGCCGGTAGCGCAGCTGGGCCAGCTCGACCTGCGCCTTCCCTTCGAGCGTGCTTGCGTTCTGAGCGAAGATGTCGAGGATCACCGCGGTGCGATCGAGGGCGGTGCGACCCAGGATCTTCTCGAGATTGAACTGCTGAGCGGGGCTCAGTTCGTCGTCGAATACGACCGTGTCGCAGTCGACCGCCTCCGCCAACTCCTTCATCTCCTGCACCTTGCCCTTGCCGATATAGGTCGCCGGGTCGGGCGACGCACGGCGTTGATGGACTCGCTTGACCGCGTCAGCTCCTGCGGTATCCACGAGAAGCGCGAGCTCATCGAGCATCGCGTGGGTCTCTTCGTCGTCGCCACCATCGAGAGTGACGCCAACCAGGATGATGCGCTCCCGGAAGGTTCGTTCGATGAGACCGCCGCTCTCGCCGCCGTAGCCGCCGAATGCGCCACGATGACTTTCTTCTTCCTCGATTGGATCCCCCGGCTCGTCCCATCCATCGACCGGCCACAAGTCGCTCGAAGGAGAGTCCTCGGAGTCAGGCATACGGGATTTCGAGATCGGCGACATGGGTGGCGGGACCGGTCAGGGTGACCGGCCCGTTCAGGTCGACAAGCGCATCGCCGCCGGGCATCCGCACGACGACCTTGTTGCCGACCAGCCCCCAGTCGCGAAATATGGAGGCCGCAACAGTTGCGCCGGTGCCGCAGGCATCGGTGATGCCGGCGCCCCGTTCCCAGACACGGACCATCAATTCGTTGAGCCCGCTGACGGTCACGAAGTGCACGTTGACACCCTCGGCAAAGTGGGCCTCGACCGCCGGTCCCGCCACTGCGAGGTCGATTGCGTCGGGGTCGTCGACCTCACACACCACGTGAGGGTTTCCGATGTCGCCACTCTCCCACCGCTTCACGGCCAGGGCCGGCGCTCCGACGGCCCCCATCAAGTCATCGACATCAGGATCGGGGCCCGGGCAGACGACACCCATGTCCACGGTGGCGACCACGGTGGATGGGTCGGCTGAGGCGTGGACGCTGCAGTGCCGAATGCCTGCCGGCGTCTCGACATCGAGTTCGAGGGTGTTGGCATCCTGCGAGCGCGCCACCGCTTGGCCGAAGCAGCGCAGCCCGTTGCCGCTGAGTTCGGCTGCGCTGCCATCGCTGTTCAGCAGGCGCATCGAAATGTCGCCGGTAATGCTGGGAAGCCCGAAGATCAGCCCGTCGGCGCCAATACCGGTGCGACGATCACACCACTCGACGGCCTTCGTGGACGCGTCAAGGGGCAGATGATCGACAAGCGCGACGAGGAAGTCGTTCCCGAGTCCGTGGTGTTTCGACAGGCGCTGTGACATAGCCCTTCCATTGTCGCAGATCCGAGGCCTCAAGAGGCAGGAGTTCCTCGAACTCGGTCCCAGATTTCGATGACCGAGTCGACGTCGGCCGGCGCATCGATCCAGGTGATTCTTGGATCGCGGCGAAACCACCGCTCCTGGCGGCGAGCAAACCGGATCGTTCGTCGGATTGCCTCGTCAAGGGCATCCTCCAGCGAAACCTCGCCACGGAGGTGGGCCAGGAGCTCGCGATAGCCGAGAGCCTGGGCGGCTGTGCGCGACGGACCAACCTCGTTCAACCATCGAACCTCGTCGAGGAAGCCGGCATCCATCTGGCGTTCGTAGCGTTGGGCAATGCGACGATCGAGCTCCGCTCGGTCCCACCGAATCGCCACCTGCACGAATTGGGTCGGCGGATAGGCCTCCATACCGGGGCCGTACGAGGAGAACCGTCGACCGCTTCCCTCGCAAACCTCCAGGGCTCGTACGACGCGGCGCCGGTTCGTGGCTTCCATGCGACCAGCGGCGACCGGGTCGAGGGCGAGGAGCCGAGCGTGGAGCAGCTCAGTGTCCGGTTCCGCCTCCAGTTCGGCCCGGACGTCCAAAAACTGCGGCGGCAGTTCGAGATCGTCGATCACCGAACGCAGATAGAGACCGGTGCCACCGACCAGCACGGGTACCTTCGCCCGCGACCGGATGTCGGCCAGCACAGCGCGAGCCCGCCGCTGGAACTCGCCGACGGTGAAGGCCTCATCCGGCGGTACGAGGTTGATCAAGTGATGCGGGACCTGTGCCCGCTCGTCAGCGCTCGGTGTGGCAGTGCCGACATTCATGCCTTCATAGATCTGCATCGAGTCGATCGAAACGAGCTCGACATCGCGGAGGCGCTCCGCCACCGCGAGAGCCAACCCCGACTTGCCCGAAGCCGTGGCCCCGAGGATGGCCAAGGGGCGCTCAGCGGGCGAGGTGCCGGTCATGAGGTCAGCAGGTGTACGAGGAGTTGGAACGCATCGAGCCGAAGTGCTTCAACGTTGTCGAGTCCGTAGGCGTCGAAGAATGGGCCGGCCACCGCGTAACCGTAGGTGTCGCCCAGGAGCCGGGCTCCCATGGCGAGATCGAGATGGCGGTCGCCCACTCCAGAGTCGGCCCACGACGTGATCGCGAGACCCGTCTCGGGGTGGAACCAGACGTCGGATGCCGTGAGCGAGCCATGCACGAGAACCGATCGATCGTCACCGAGTCCAGCCATCTGCTCGTTGAGGATGTCGACCAGTCGTCCTGGGGACAATCCTCGGTAGGGACCTTCGGTCGCCGTGACGAGCTCAGCGTTGGCACGGATCCGAGCCTCCGACAGCAAGACGTCCACCCCTCGGGTCGGGAAAGGGAAGTCGTCGACCGCAAGCGCATGGAGCTCGGCCAAGGCACCGCCGAGCGTGCGGCTCATCGATTCAGGGTCGACGGGAATGCCGCCGGCCAGGCACATTGCACCGTCGGGCACCGACCTCGCCACCGCCAGTCGCTCCGCCAGCCATACGTGGCGGCGGTCTTCGTCGGCCGCCGTCATATCAGCCGGAAGCGACGGGGATCCGAGTCCGGTGCCGGGCCGGGACAGTGATCTCGCGAAGCTCGCCCAGCATGTGGTTGACGCTTGCGTGCGTGATCTCGACCGTCACGTAGGACCCGGGCCTGATCGGGGCATCGCTGGCGAAGTGGACGAGCGTGTTCCACCGAGTGCGACCGGTGAGGACCGCCGGGTCCTTCTTGCTCGGTCCTTCGACAGTGACCTCCTCGACGAGGCCGATCCGTTGTTCGTTGGCCAGGCGGCTCGAGCGCTCGACCACGCGACGGAGGCGTTCGTAGCGTTCCACCGCGACATCGTGAGGCACGAAGTCGGCCTCCATGTCTGCGGCTTCAGTGCCAGGGCGGGGCGAGAAGACGAAGGTGAATGCGGCATCGAACCGAGCCGCGGCGGCGACCTCGAGAGTCCGCTCGAAGTCGTCTTCAGTCTCACCGGGGAAGCCGACGATGATGTCGGTTGTGACAGCCAGGTTCGGGATGGCGGCGCGGGCTTCGGTCAACTTCTCCAGGTAGCGCTCCGCGGTGTAGCCACGATGCATCGCGCTCAGGATGCGGTCGCTCCCGGACTGAAGCGGGAAGTGCAGGTGTTCACATACGGCCTTCGTCTCGGCCATCGCGGCGAACGTCTCGGTACGCATGTCCTTTGGATGAGGGCTCGTGTAGCGCACCCGGTGGATGCCTTCGATCTCACCGACGACTCGCAGCAGGTCACCGAACAGCGGGCGGGCCCGACGATCATCGGTCCAGTTGTCGCCACACCACCAGGCGTCGTTGCCCAGATCGTCGTTGACGACGTCGCCGCGACGGGCCAGAGCAAGGTCACGGCCGTAGCTGTTGACGTTTTGGCCGAGCAGGGTGATCTCACTCACGCCGTCGGCGGCCAGCCGCTCGACCTCAGCCACGAGCTCGCCGAACGGTCGGCTCATCTCCACGCCTCGCACGGAGGGCACGATGCAGAACGCACACTTGTTGTCGCAACCGATCTGGATCGTGACCCAGGCGGCGTAGTCGACTTCGCGACGGGTTGGAAGCGCCGACGGGAAGGCCTCGTTGTCGTCGCGGACGGCTTCTTCGAGAATCTCGACAATGGGGCCGTGCTCGGCCGCATGGTCGAGGAGTTCGACGGCCCGGTGCACGTTGTGGGTACCGAACACGACGTCGACGTGCGACGCCCGTTCACGGATGGTGTCACGGTCCTTTTGGGCCAGACAGCCGCCGACCACGATCTGCAGATCGGGGTTCTCGGCTTTCAGCGCCTTCAGATTGCCGAGCGCCCCGTAGAGCTTGTTGTCAGCGTTCTCGCGAATGCAGCACGTGTTCAAGACGATGACGTCGGCAACGGATTCGTCATCCGCGCGGCGCATCCCGTCGGCTTCGAGAAGGCCGGCGATCCGTTCCGAGTCGTGCTCGTTCATCTGGCATCCGTAGGTACGGATGGAATACGACTTGCTCACAAGGATCGAGGATACCGCCCGCACGTTTTCTGACGCCTTCGGCCCTACTTGTCGAGCCGCAGGTGGCAGAGATCCTTTGGGGAAAACGAGACACGGGCCGCCCGTGGTGGGCGGCCCGTGATCCGACTGGTTGCTCTACTGGGGGAAGTAGCCGCCGTCGGAGATCCCGCTATTCCTCGAGGGCGATGGGCAGATCGTCAGCGTCGGAGAACTCTTCGTCCTCGGACAGATCGATCTCTGCTGCCGTTTCCTCGATCTCTGGCATCACGGCCTTCCAGACCCGGTCGGAAATCTCGACCATGACCTCAGGGTTTTCGGTGAGGTACTTCTTGGCGTTTTCTCGGCCTTGGCCGAGTTGCTCACCGTCGTACGTGTACCACGCACCGGACTTCTTGACGATGCTTTCATCGACGGCGAGGTCGAGCACGGAACCCTCACGGGAGATGCCGTGGCCGTACATGATGTCGAACTCGGCCTGCCGGAACGGCGGGGCGCACTTGTTCTTGACGACCTTCACACGGGTGCGGTTGCCGACAACTTCGACGCCGTCCTTGATCGCTTCGATGCGACGAATGTCGAGTCGAACCGATGAGTAGAACTTCAGTGCACGGCCGCCCGGGGTGGTCTCGGGCGAACCGAACATCACGCCGATCTTCTCTCGCAGCTGGTTGATGAAGATGCAGACGGTGTTGGACTTGTTGAGGTTGCTGGTGAGCTTGCGCAGCGCCTGCGACATGAGGCGAGCTTGCAGACCAACGTGGGTGTCGCCCATTTCGCCTTCGATCTCGGCGCGAGGAGTGAGGGCGGCGACGGAGTCGATCACCACAACGTCGAGCGCACCGGAGCGGATCAACATGTCGCAGATCTCGAGCGCCTGTTCACCCGTGTCGGGCTGCGAGATCAACAGCTCGTCGATGTCGACACCGATCGCCTTGGCATACACCGGGTCCATCGCGTGCTCAGCATCGATGTAGGCACAGATGCCGCCGTTGCGCTGAGCCTCGGCCACCACGTGGGTGGCGAGGGTGCTCTTACCGGATGACTCCGGGCCGAAGATCTCGGTGACACGGCCACGGGGCAAACCGCCGATTCCGAGAGCCAGATCCAGTGCCAGTGCGCCGGTGGGAATCGATTCGATCCCCAGCGAGCTCTTGTCGCCCATCTTCATGACCGAACCCTTGCCGAACTGCTTCTCGATCTGCCCGAGGGCTACGTCGAGTGCCTTGTCTCGTTCCACTGTTTGCTCCTGTGCTTCTTCGCTGTGCGCCGCTGAGTGCTTCGCAGGGTGTTGGGGGTGTGGCTTCTTGCTAGGGCTCGAACATACGGAAGGGGTGTGACAGTCTTCCGGCCGAACGAATTACAAGAACGTAACTCCGAACACCCGTTCGGTCAAGCATTCAGGGTGAAGAAAACCGACCAGAACGTCCGCGGCGCCGATTGAAAAATCATCGGAATTCGGAAACGATTCTCGAGCACAGGGCGTTTATGCGATAGACCGTCCCAGCGAGGAGTCCAAATGACCGAGAGCACCTTCACCGACGCGGAACTACGCGAGCGCTTGTCCGCCGATCAGTACACGGTTACCCAGGAGTCCGGCACCGAACGGGCCTTCACCGGCGAGCACTGGGACTGCCACGACGACGGCACCTACCGTTGCGTCGTCTGCGATGCGGCGCTGTTCAGCAGCGAGACGAAGTTCGAGTCCGGTTCCGGATGGCCGAGCTTCTTCGACACCGTCGGTCAAGACGTCGTCACCATCGAAACCGACACCAGCCACGGCATGGTCCGCGAAGAAGCCGTTTGCACAGCGTGTGGGGCCCACCTCGGCCACCGCTTCCCTGACGGCCCGGCCCCCACCGGCGCCCGCTACTGCATGAACAGTGCATCGCTGCGGCTGGACCGAGAAGCCAGCGAAGGCTGAATCGGCCAGGAGTGCGGGCCAAACGGGTACCCTGACAGCCGCATCGGACAACGTCGCGGGCCACCGCCACCGACCATCCCGCTGCCGGAGAGCCCGATGGCCCCCACCTTCGCCGATCTCGGCGTGCCCGAGTCGATCTGTGCTGCCCTGCGTGACGCCGGCATCACTTCCCCATTTCCTGTCCAGGCTGCGACCATTCCCGACCTCCTCGCGGGGCGCGATGTCGTTGGCCGGGCCCCAACCGGCTCCGGCAAGACGCTCGCCTTCGGCGTGCCGCTCGTGTGTATGGTGCCGAAGGCTGAGCCCAAGCTGCCAAGCGCACTGGTGCTCGCGCCGACCCGCGAACTCGCCGCCCAGATCGCGCTCGAGCTCCAGCCGCTGCTTGCTGTGGCCGACCGTCGAGCGCTCGCCGTCTACGGCGGCGTCGGCCTCGACCCGCAGATCAAGAAGCTGCGCCGCGGCGTCGACGTGCTCGTCGCCACCCCGGGCCGGCTCGAAGATCTCATCTCTCAGCGAGTCGTGAGTCTCGAGAACGTCTCCATTGTGGTCGTGGACGAGGCCGACCGGATGGCCGACATGGGCTTCCTCCCAGTCGTTCGTCGCCTCCTCAACCAGACGCGAACCGAACGCCAGACGGTCCTCTACTCGGCCACGCTCGACGGCGACGTCGGCAAGATCATCCGCGAGTACCAGCATGACCCGGCTCGTCACGAGGTCGGCGCTGCGACCCCTGACCTGTCCACGATGACCCACCTCTTCTGGAAGATCCCTCGGTCCGAGCGGATCCCGCTGTGTGCGTCGGTGATCCAGACCTTCGGCCGCACCATCGTCTTCAGCCGAACCCGCCACGGCGCTGACCGAGCCACCCGTCAACTCGCCAAGCTCGGCATCCATGCCGCGGCCATCCACGGCAACCGATCACAGGGTCAGCGGCAAAGGGCACTGTCGGAATTCAGCGCCGGCAAGGTGCAAGCACTCGTCGCCACCGATGTCGCCGCCCGCGGGATCCACGTCGACGCGGTGGAGTGTGTGCTGCACTTCGATCCCGTCGACGAAGACAGCGCCTATGTCCATCGCTCTGGTCGCACCGCCCGAGCCGGCGCCAGCGGACACGTCATCTCCTTTGTGGACCCTGGCCAGGTGGCCGATGTCCAGAAGATGAAGAAGCGGCTCAATCTCCCGCAGGAGATCACGAACCCACCGGAGAACGACGGGTTCGCGCTCCCCAACCTCCCTGCCGGCGATACGCCGAAGCCTCGCGTCGAGCAGCGCCAGGGCCAACAGCAGCATCGCCAGAGCGGCGAACACCGCTCGGGCGAACACCGCTCGGGCGAGAAGCGCGAACGGGGCCAGCGCGGTCCAAAGAAGAAGAAGCCGCAGGCTGCGGGCGAGCAGCGTTCCGAGGGCGGCAAACGACCGGCCAAGAAGGCGGCAAAGAAGCCCGGCAAGTCTCGGAAGCAGAGAGCTCAGCGCAACCAGTCCAAAGGCGCGCCGCGAAAGCGAGCGAGCGGCGGCGGGGCCAAGGCGTCGCAGCAGCGCCGCTCCAGTTAACTGATCTCGTCAACAGAGATGGCGACGCCATCGGTAATGTGCCTTCAGACCTCGATGAAAATGCACTCTCCGGGGCATTCTTCGGCGGACTCGATGACGGCTTCCAGCTGTGCGTCGCTGACCGGGGCGAGCCCTTCAGGGCCCCCCGGTTCACTCAGGATGCGGTCACCGTCTTTGACGTATGCAAGACCATCATCGAGCATCGTGAAGACGTCCGGGGCAATCTCCTCGCAGAGGCCGTCGCCGGTACACAAGTCCTGATCGATCCAAACCTTCATCTCAGTGTCCTTCGGTCGTGTCGGCTGACTGCATCGGGAGCGGTAGCCCCTCCGCAGAGTTGAGCAATGCCACCAGTGTGCCGACATGCTCGTCGGCCCCACCAGCGGGAGTTGCGGTGACCTCACCGGCGCCACCGAGGAGGAACCTCGGCCCGTCGGCGGCGTCGAAACGCCCCTCATCGAGGTAGAGCCGTGGCTTGATCTGTGCGGGATCGCCATCCTCTGGGCAGAAGGTCATGCAGTTCCCGCACTCGTTGCACAGCTCGCTGAACAGAAGGTACTGCTGTCGCCCCTCGAGCCCCTCCATGCCCGCGGTCGGAATCTTGAAGAACGCATCGTTGGGGCACACGGTGACGCAGAAGTTGCACGCCACACAACCCCATGTCTCGAGCTCGTGGTCGACCGAGCGAGGAAGCTTGGAGTTGCCTTCGAGCGCATAGCGGTTCTTGTCATCGCCCAGGACACGCTCGAGGTGAACGGCTACCAGATCCCGGTGCCCGTCTCGGGCCGCGATGGAGAGTCGTTCGGTTCGCCAAGACTCGAGATCCGTGGCCCCTTCGGCGCGAACCACGTCCGTGAGCGTGCGAAGCATCGGGGCGAGGCGGCCATAGCCACCGGGTTTCAGGAGGTCCGAACAGATCGTGGCCGGCCGCACTCCCATGGCGATGGTGTCCACCAGGTTCTCCTTGGCAACCCCAGCGGAGAAGCTGACTTGTATGTCTCCATCGTGGCCGGGCAGCATCAGCTGCCCAGGGAGCGCGTCGGCGAGCTTGTCCGCGAGCGCAGTCGCGAGCACATGGAGCGGCGGGCCCGACAGGTACATCGTGTCTTCGGGCATCCACTGTTTCTCGTTCGCAACGACAAGCGTGTTGGTGAGCTTGATACCGAACCGGTGTCCACGATCCTTCGCGTACTGGTTGAGCTCCCCGATGAGGCTGATCGCCCGGTCGAACTGGAGGTCCGCATCAAAAGACGACGGCACGAGAACGACACTGTCGTAGCCGAGTTGTGTGTTCATGATGTCGCTCGCCCGTTCGAAGCCGAGCAGGGTCGGATTGAGCTTCACGATCACATCGACATCGTGGTCGTCGAGCAGGTGTTTCGTGATCGCCTCGATCTCATCGGGGGGACACCCGTGGAAGGTCGACAATGTGACGCTGTCGGAGACCGTCGGAGGGAACTCGATATCGGCGAGGTCACCGAAGACAGCCGGAATCTCCGGGCGGAGGCGTTCGATCTCCGCCGACGCGTCGCCCATCGCACGAATGAATCCCGCGACCTTGTCGCTCTGAATACCTGCGAGGTCGTAGCCGACCGAGAGGTCGAACACGTGAGGACCGGTGTCGGGGCCGAGGTGCTCGGCAAGCGGTTCCCAGCGGCGCAGGATCTCGATGATCATCCACGCCTTGACGTACTCCTCGAGGCTCTGGTGGACCTCCAGTTCCTGGCTCCACTCGATGTTGTAGCCGATGGTCTCCATGTCGATACAGGGCCGGGCGATGTCGAGGTCGTCGAGGATCTGAACGGTCTTGAGTTCGAACAATCGAGAGCCGCCAAGCCATGCCAACACGATGTTCTGCGCCATCTGACTGTGGGGCCCTGCCGCGGGGCCGATCGGCGACGCCGCGGGGCGACCGAGAAACTCAAACGACAGGTCAATGTCGTCGGCCGGCGTCCAGATACGGGCCGAGGGGAGGTCGAAGATGCGCTGCCGCGATGTCCACTCATGATGTACGCGTCGCAACAATTCATTCAGCGACATCGGTGTGAGCGGCGGGGCTTCTGACATCAGATTCCTTCGGATTTGATCGAAGAATCCTACAATAGCACGACGTCTTTACAAATTGTTAAGCACCGGACACGCTGACACCAGGCCTCACAAATTGGCGGTCAGCGAGGCGATTCGTTGCTGAACGAACGTAACGATTTCGCGGTCCTTCATCGCCGCCCCCTGGCGGACCGCCTCGGCGAAACTGGCGGCACCAAGTTGGGACTGAACATGGCGCACACCTTCGGAGAGCCGCTCGGCATCAGCAGGAGTGCCGGGCATCGCTTGGGCGGCCCCCATTGCAGTCAGCGCCCCGTGCAGGACGGCAGCAAAAACGTACTCTCCCAACTCTGCGAAGATCCCGAGCACTCGCCGTAGCGACAACCATTGGTTGGCCCAGTCGCCGCCTCGATACCAGAGATCGATGACATCGGCGTACCCCGACAACGCGGCACGAAGGTCACCCTGCTGCGCACCGAGCGAATGAACCTCGGTGAGAGCGAACGCCTCCATCCAACGATTACCGACACCACCCGCAATCACACTTGCTCGCTGCAAGAGGACGAGTGCCTCCTCCGGTTCGACACCCTCGAGCGCGAGCCCCAACGCGAAGTCAGCTCGTGCATGAGCCGTCGGGGAGTTGGAGGCATCTGCGGCTGCACGCGCCTCGCCGGCAAGCACTGCACCACGTATCCCGTCACCGATTGAGGTGTAGGCAACCGACAGCATGAATGTGTTCTGGGCAAGCCGACCGTGGGCCTCATCGCGTCGCGACGAGAGCAGCATTCGGTTCATCCACTCGAACGCGACGTCTGTTTCGGCGAGATAGAAATGGGCGTTTCCGAGAGTCCGCTCCGCGAGACCGGTGTCCGACAGCTCCGAAGCCTTCCGGTGTTCGAGCGATCGATGGCCAAGATCGATCGCGCCCCGCATGTCGCCAACGACGAATCTGCCATACGCAACGATGGCGAGAGCCGTCGAGAAGTCAGGATGCTCAGCGGCACCTTCGAGTTCCGTCGATGCACCGGCCCACGATGTGATCTCATAGTTCACGCGCCGGAATGCGAACTCCCGCAGCGCTTTCACGAGGCGGAGCGCGCTGTCGAAATCCTGGAACCGCACCGCCGCGAGGTGGGCCGACCGATAGTTGTCGTAGTCGCGGAGGAGTTCAGACGACCAGCGGGCCTCATCGGCGGTGTCGAGACCGACTGCGCCGGCCTCGGCGCGATCGAGGAACCAGGCGACATGTCGTCGCTCTGCGGCCTCGAGGGCCCCTCGCGCGCGGAGATGGTCGAGGCCGAACTCTCTCAACGGTTCGAGGAGTCGGTAGCGCGAGGTCTGCCGATCGAGCAGGACCATGGACTTGTCGACGAGGCTGGCAATCAAGCCCAGCACGGAATACCGGTCGCTACTGACCGTGCAGACTGCTGCGGCCGCTGCGTGTTCGAAGCCGCCGGCGAAGACGGCCAGCTGCTCGAAGAGCTCCTGTTCCTCCGTTGTCAGTAGCTCGTAGGACCACAGCACCAGGTCATGAAGGCTGCGCAGACGGCCATCCGCTCCACGCTGCATCTGACCTGGCATCTCGATGCGATCGTTGAGGCCCTGTGCAAGTGACGCCTCGCTCATCGTCCGGAGGCGAGCGGCCGCCAACTCAATGGCGAGAGGCAAGCCCTCAAGCCGTCGACAGATCGCGGCAACCGACTCGGCGTTGTCGTCGGTGAGTGCGAATCCAGGGGTGGTCGCCGCCGCGCGCGAGACAAACAGCTCGACCGCGGGGCAAGATCCGATCTCCTCCAGCTGCGTGGCATCCGCTGGAGGGGTTGCCAACGGATCGAGCGCTTCGATGTACTCACCGGCGAGACCTAGCGAGGAACGGCTGGTGGTCAGAATCCTCAGTCGAGGACAGGACGATCGAAGCCGATCGACCAGCGGTGCAATCGTGTCAATGAGATGCTCGCAGTTGTCCAACACGAGAAGGGTCTGGGTGGGAGCGAGGAATTCCTCCAGCGTGGTCTCGATCGAGCGGTGCGGTTGCTGCTGAACATCGAGTGCGCGCGCGATCGCTTGTGCCGCGCTGGACGGGTCGCTGTGCGCCGCCAGCTCCACGACCGTGAGCCCATCCTCGAAGTCGCCCATTGCTTTGGCTGCAGCTCGAAGCGCCAGGCGAGTCTTGCCAACACCCCCAGGCCCGGTGATGGTGACGAGTGGTTGCTGTTCGATCGCTGTTGTCAGCGCTGTCAGGTACGGATCGCGACCAACGAACGAGGTCACGCCATCGAGCTGCTGCCTGGTGCTGGTGACCGCCGACGAGCGTGCCGGCTCGTTGGGCGCCAACAGTGACGGATCGTCCGCGAGAATCCTCACTTCGAGCTCGCGGGCACTTGCCGATGGATCGAGCCCGGCTTCAACCCGGAGGATCGTTCGGAACTCGCTCGCCCGTCGAAGCGCGTCAGCCTGTCGGCCGGCCCGGTATAGCGCCAGCATGAGCAGTCTCCAATAGGTCTCGCGGAGCGGATGCAGTGTGACCAACGACTCGAGCTCACCCACCATCGATGCGGGATCGCCCGATTCCATGCGCGCCTCGGCCCACTCGTCGGTGGCCACCAGCCGCAGCTCATCGAGCCTGCGGGCTTCGCCCTGCACCAAGGGAGTTTCCGCGCAGTCACCGAAGGCGGGGCCGTGCCACAGACCCAACCCTGATTCGAGAATCGGTAGCGATGCGGCGGATCCTGCGGCTCGAGCCCGGGCGAGAGCTGCTTCGAAGCGGGCCGCGTCGATCTCACCATCGCGGACCTCGAGTCGATAGCCGCCGGATGCGAATGCGATGGCGAAGTCCGGCTCGAGAATCGTCCGGAATCGCGAGACCAGACTCTGCACGGTACCCACCGCTGACTTCGGGGGTTCGTCGCGCCAGAGCGCGTCGACCAGGCGTTCGATCGACATCAGGGTGTCGCGGTGGGCGACGAGAACCGAGAGCAGGACTTGCGCCTTCGGGCCTCCGAGCGCGACGTCCTCCCCGTCTCGATGGAGGGCCATACCGCCAAGTACTCGTAGTTCGCTCCCGTCGGTCATGACCTGCAGTGTCGCCCAGATCCCTTGCATGCCGCTTGCAAGCGCCCGGAGTCGTCTGCAAGTGACCCGAGATCAGACTGCACGGGTACCCCTTCACGATGAAAAACATCCGGCAACTCAACACTGAGTGGCCGTACAGAGAAACGGAGAAATGAGCATGTCCTGGAATGTGTCGGGTACCTATTTCGAATCGTGCAACTGCGAGGCCGCGTGCCCGTGTGTCTTCCTCAGCCCCCCGACAGAGGGCGACTGCACGGCCGTCCTCGGATGGCATATCGACAGTGGCGAGTTCGACGGTCTGTCAATCGACGGACTCAACGTCTCGCTGGCCGTCTATGCCGGCGGCCACATGGCCAACGGTGGATGGCGAGTCGCCCTCTACGTCGATGACCGCTCCTCGGAGGCGCAAGTCGAGGCGCTCGGAGCGATCTTCTCCGGCGCCGCCGGCGGCCACCCTGCAGTGCTCGCAGGCTTCATCGGTGAGGTGATGGGTGTTGCACCCGCAGCAATCACGTTCGACGCTGATGCCTCATCGCTGTCGTTCACGGTCGGCGGGATCACCGACGTACACCTCAAGGCGATTGAGGGTCAGGGAGGAGCGCTGGTCACTGTGGGCAATCATCCGTTGGCGGTTTCGCCGAGCAACGACGCTGTCGTTGCTCGCTCCGAACGGCTCACCTACAGCGACCATGGCTACGAGTGGGAAATCACCGGCCGCAACGGATTCTTCTCGCCATTCCAGTACGAGGGCTGAGCCATGACGGCGCTGAGCACTCCGACACGAACCCGAGGCAGCCTGACCGTTCCGGTCGCCCTGATCGGGACGACCGCGCTCTGCTGGGCCTATCTCGTCTTGCTCAGCGTGCGCATGGGCGACATGGGATCACCGCTGGCGATGCCCATGACCTCAGCGTGGACCCGAGCCGACGTGTTGCTCATGTGGACGATGTGGTCGGTGATGATGGCGGGGATGATGATTCCGTCGGCAACGCCGATGATCCAGAGCTATGCCACGACCATCAAATCCGATCGGACGCCACACCGGGGCTCGACTCCCTTCTTTGTGGCGGGATATCTCGTTGCCTGGGCGGGCTTCGCAGCCGCAGCCACGGCGGCGCAATGGTTGTTGCACGATCTGGCTCTGGTCAACGCCATGGGCACGTCGACGAGCCAGTCGCTCGGTGGTGTACTGCTCTTCGGGGCGGGGGCATATCAGTTCACCGGCGTGAAGGACCGCTGCTTGAGTAGGTGCCGGTCTCCCCTGGGCTTTCTCCTGAGCAGTTGGCGCGACGGAAGTGCGGGGGCATTCGTCCTCGGAACGCACCACGGCTCCTTGTGCATCGGCTGCTGCTGGGCGCTCATGGCGCTGCTGTTTGTGCTCGGCGTCATGAACCTGTGGTGGATTGCGCTCGTCGCTGCCGTCGTACTTGTCGAGAAGGTGACCGCCAGTCGTGCACCTTCACAGCTGCTCGGTGTTGGCCTCATCGGTTGGGGTGCCGCCGTGATCGTCGGTGTCGCGTAGCGAGGCCAAGTAACGCTGGGGTCTGTCCCCAGCGTTACTTGCGGACCTCGTAGTACCGGTTGGTGACGTCGACCTCATGCTCGTAGGTCTGGACCACGCGAAGGCCGGCGGCGGTGGTGAGCTCGCCGAAGACCTCCTCGGTGAGCCCCAGGGTGCCGAGACCGGCGCCGCCAGGCTCCGACATCGCCGACGACATGCAGTACAGAATCGACATTCCGTAGAACAGCGGAAGCATCGGCATCCGCCGGTTCTCCTCGAGACCGCCCTTGGTCCGGATGTCGGCCACGATCCAGACACCGTCGTCGGCCAGACACGAGGCCGCCGAACGAACCGCCGCACCCGGGCGCGCAAGATCGTGGATCACGTCGAGCGTGAGCAGGAGCCCGACGTCTTCGAGCGCGTCGAGGTCATCGAACATCCCCTCGCGGAATTCCAGATTGGACAACCCCGCCGCCTGGGCTCGCTTGTTCGCTTCTTCGATCGCCAGCGACGAAGGGTCGATCCCGATGACCACGGAGTTCGGATAGGCCTCGGCGACAACGCTGGCGGCAACGCCGACACCGCAGCCGATGTCGACCACGGTGATGCCCTCGGTCAGCTTGTCGGTCATCCCTTCGATGCTGCCGAGCATCACCGGGGCCAGGAATGCCCTCTGTCCGGCGGCGCCCATCGCCGCCTGGAAGTGACACGTGTCAGGGCCGTGCTCATCCCACGTCATGCCGATGCCGGTCGAGAAAGCCTCGATCGTGCGGTCGATCTCGCGATGCGTGATCGGTGGACCGAAGACGCCGACCAGTGAGCCGGGGAAGTCAGGGTTGACGAGCGCAGCGGTCGCTTCAGGCGTGAGGCCGAAGACGCCGTCGGCGTGCTCGGCCAGGTCGGCTGACGCAATCGCGGCCAACCACTCGCGAATCCAACGCTCGTGAAGGCCGGTTGATCCGGCGAGCTGTTCAGACGAGCACGGTCCGTGCTCGGCCAGCGACGCGAACAGGCCCAGTCGCTCGCCGATGTGGATGACGGCCGCCATCACTTCACCCTGCTTTTGCGTGAACAGTGCCTGGACGGTCTGCTTGTAGAGCTCGACGTCGAATTCGGTACGCATGTTGGTCCCCATGAAAAGACGGTCTTACGAGGCGAGCAGACGGGTGCGCAACAGGTTGAGTGCCGCGATGCAGGTGAACTGTCGGATCCGCTCACGATCGAACGGCAGATTCAACAAGACAGCTTCGGTTCGGCCCTGGATGCTTATCGCCGCCCAAACGGTGCCAGGCTCGTTGCCCTCATGCGGCTCAGGCCCCGCTACCCCAGTGACAGCAATGCCACAATCCGCGTTGAGCGTTCGGCATACACCCTCGACCATAGCGATGGCCATCTCTTCACTGACTGCGGGAACGTCTGGCGTACCGAGAAGCTTGACCTTGAACTCGCGGTCGTAGGGCACAATCGCTCCCCTGAAGACATCGCTGCATCCGGGGATACCCGTGATCCGGCTGCCGATGAGCCCGCCCGTGAGCGACTCTGCGAGGCCAAGGGTGAGACCACGCTCACGGAGGATCTGAAGCAGCACCGATTCCATCGTGTCGTCGTCGACACCGAAGACGATGTCGCCCACGATTTCGCGCACGCGTGCCTCTTCGGCAACGAGCGCGGCCTCGACCTCATCCTCGCTGTCCGCTTTCGCGGTGATTCGGACCTTGAGTCCTTCCCAGCCGCTCGCCAGGAATGCGATCGTGGCTTCGCCGCTCTCGTCGAGCCGATTGATCTCGTCGTCGAGTTCTTCGGCAAGCCCCGATTCCGACTTGCCCCAGGTACGAAGGGTGCGGCTCTTGATCACGGACGTGATTCCTGCGCGCGCTTGGAGATCGGGAAGGATGCCCTCGGTCATCATCTGCTTCATCTCCCACGGCACCCCGGGAACGGCGTAGATGATCTTGCCATCGTGATCGCCGAGGAGGGGGCAGATCAGCCCGGGCGCGGTGCCCGGCATCGCGGGGTTCACGGTCGCACCGACCGGAATGTCGGCCTGTCGGAGATTGTTCTGCGGCATGTCTCGGCCCCGGCTCCCGAACATCGCTCGGATGCGTTCGACGATCGCTTCGTCACGCACCAGCTCGACACCCATCACGTCGGCGATGGCTTCGCGAGTGATGTCGTCCTGCGTCGGTCCGAG
This sequence comes from Acidimicrobiales bacterium, assembly GCA_029263175.1. Classification (GTDB taxonomy): domain Bacteria; phylum Actinomycetota; class Acidimicrobiia; order Acidimicrobiales; family Aldehydirespiratoraceae; genus JAACCU01. The sequence continues at coordinate 25,295 of JAJCXZ010000095.1, forward strand.
CCCACCGCACACGATCACTGCGTCGCTTCGACTCAGTCCGAGTTCCAGCACGGCAACCATCCGGTCATGGTTGTCACCGACCTTGGTCTGATGGTGCGAGTCGATCCCGACGAGGGCCAACTGTTCGCCGATCCAGGATGAATTGGTGTCGACTATCTGGCCGAGCAGCAACTCTGTGCCGACAGCAACCACTTCACACTTCACACTGACCTTCCAGACATGCAGACCCCTCTGATGCGATGACGGGTTACTCGCCCGTCGTGTTCAGGGCATTCTGCCCGTCCAACAGGTATTGGACCCCACTGAATACCGTCCACCCCACCGCAAGCCACAGCATCACGGCCAACAGAGTGTCTTCGTCATTGAGCGACGGCATCACCGCCATCGACAGGGCCAACCCCTGGATGAACGTCTTGTACTTCGCCGACTTGCGGGCCGGCAACGACAAGCCCGACCGGGCCCACCGGCTCCGCCATGCGGTGATACCAATCTCGCGAATGGCGATGATCGTGACCGGTAGCCACCAGTAGCGATCCACGGAGACCAGGCAAGCGGCCGACCCGAGGATCACGACCTTGTCGGCCAGCGGGTCGAGAAAGGCGCCGCTGCGGCTGACAACGTTGGCCCGGCGTGCGACCTTACCGTCGAGGAAATCCGTGCTGGCGAGGACGACACCGAGGCCGAACCCGGCCCATGAGGCTCCCCGCTCCGGCTCGGCATCGAGCAGGAGCCAGAACAGCAGAGGGGCGAAGATCAGACGCGCAATGGTGAGAAGATTGGCGGGATGGGTGATGCCGGCCTGGCGCGGAGAGGCGATCTCCGTCACCGGATGGCCTCGAGATCGGGTCCGATCGCCGCCGTCACCGTCACCGTCTGGAACGTTCCCACCGGTAGATCATGGGGCACAGAAATGATGCCGTCGATCTCCGGCGCTTCTCGGTGGGTTCGGCCAACCCCTGATTCATCCACGAGAACTTCGACCTCGCGACCGAGCAGAAGGTCACGTCGAGTGGCCGTAATTGTGTCCTGCATCTCCTGCAGCTCGTTGAGACGGTCCGATCGAAGCCCGGGATCGACCTTGCCATCGAGGTCGACGGCGTACGTGCCGTCCTCCTCGGAGTAGGCGAAGAAGCCGCACCAATCGAGTTGCGCTGCCTCGACGAAATCGAGCAACGCATCGTGGTCTTCCTCGGTCTCGCCCGGATAGCCGACGATGAAGTTCGAGCGGAACGCCGCATCGGGCTCACGATCTCGGATGGTGGCAATGCGTTCGAGAAACACCTCGCCCCTGCCCCAGCGCCGCATGCGTCGCATCAGCGGCGGTGATACGTGCTGGAGCGACAGGTCGAAGTACGGCACGCCGGTGTTGCAGATCGTGTCGATCAGCTCATCGGTCAGATCCGATGGGTAGAGGTACAGCAGCCGGACTCGGTCCACTTGGTCGGCCACCTGGTTGACCAACGGCACAATCAAACGTTCGCCGACTCCCTGGTCCCGCCCGTAAGCGGCAAGATCCTGGGCCACGAGCACGATCTCGCGAGCATCGAGCTGGTCGACCTCGGCAAGGATCTGGTTGATCGTCCGGCTGCGTTGTGGTCCCCGGAACGAGGGAATGGCACAGAATCCGCACGCACGGTCACAGCCTTCGGCGATCTTCACATATGCCCACGGACGAGAGGATGCGGGGCGCGGCAGGTTGAGCAGGTCGAAGTCCGGGGCACGACGGGTGGGGCCGAGGCTCACCGGCACAGCACTGCTCGTCGTCAGGGTCGTCGTCGGGGTGGCCAAGGCGACCCCGAACGGTGCGATCTGGTCGATTTCTGGCAGCTCGGCGGCGAGCTCGTCTCCGTGGCGCTCGGCCAGGCAACCGGTTACCACCAGCTTGGCGCCATCGCGACGCTGCGCCGAAAGCGACAGGATGGTCTCGATCGATTCCGTCCGAGCCTCCTCCACGAAGGCGCAGGTGTTGACAACCACCACGTCGGCATCGTCGGGCGACCCAGCGGCCACGAGGCCATCGGCAATCATGGTGCCCTCGAGCTTGTCGGAGTCGACCTGGTTCTTCGGACACCCGAGAGTGACGATGGCGTAGGTCGAGGGCTCGGCCGGAGGCATCGATCCACTCTACGGTCACGACGTGTCCAGCCGTGTTCTACGATGCCGGATGCCTCATGCTGACGGGGACCGCCAGCTCACCCGCTCGCTCGGACTACGACACGTCTTTGTCCTGAGCACGGGCGCGATGCTCAGCTCTGGCCTCTTCCTCTTGCCCGGTCTGGCCGCGGCCGAGGCCGGCCCCAGTGCGATCGTTGCGTACCTGATTGCCGGCGCTCTGGCCGTTCCAGCCATGCTCGCCGTCGCAGAGTTGTGCACCGCCATGCCACGAGCCGGCGGCGCCTATTTCTTCCTCGAGCGGGCGCTCGGCCCGGCCGTGGGCACGGTCGCAGGGATGGCGACATGGTTGTCGCTCGTGCTCAAGGACGCCTTCGCTCTCGTCGGCACGAGCGCCTACCTGAACATCGCGTTCGACATACCGGCCAAACCCCTGGCGGTTGTGCTCATCGCGGTGTTCACCGTGATCAACATCCTCGGCTCGAGAGCCAGCGCCGCGTTGCAGATGTTCCTCGTCACCTTCGTACTGGTCGTCTTGGCCTGGTTCATCGGCGCTGGGTTGCTCGAGGTGGGTGACGGTGCCGGTGAGATGAGTCCGTTCTTCACGGAAGGCACAAGCGGACTCGCCGCGGTCGTCGGCCTCGTCTTCGTCTCGTACGGGGGACTCACAAAGGTGGCGTCGGCCGCAGAGGAGATCGAAGACCCCTCACGCAACATTCCCCTGGGGATGTCGCTGTCGTTGTTCGTGAGCACGATGGTCTACACGCTGGGCGTCTGGGTGGCAGTTGCCGTCGTTCCCGCTGATCAGCTCCACAATGACTTGGCGCCGATCCACACCGCAGCCGAGGCGATCCTTCCCGCCTTCGGCGCCGTACTCGTGGTGATCGCGGCGATCGCGGCGTTCTCGTCGGCCACCAACGCCGGGATTCTGGCCGCCGCCCGCTACCCGCTTGCCATGAGTCGTGACGGCTTGATGGCGGCTCGCTTCCAAAACCTGACCCGTTTCAACACGCCGATCTGGGGGATCTTGCTGACGGGCGTCGGTATGGCGGTCGTGGTCGTCGCATTCGACGTGTCGGGCATCGCCAAGCTCGCCAGCGCCTTCGTGCTGCTGACGCTCGGCCTCGTCAACGCGGCCGTCATCGTGCTTCGAGCGGCGCGGATCTCGTCGTACGCGCCGGGATTCAAGGCTCCGCTGTTCCCATACCTTCAGATCTTCGCCATCGCCGTCGACGTCTTCTTGATCATCGAACTCGGGGCTCTCGCGTTGATCCTCACGGGTGCGTCGATCGCCATCGGCATCGCCTGGTATCTCTTCTACGGCCGCAAGCGAGCACAACACAACGGTGCGATCTACCACGTGTTCGAGCGATGGGGGCAGCTGGTCGACAGGGGTATCGACCGCGACCTCAGTCACGCCATGCAGAGCCATGGCCTCCGGGCCGACGACGAGTACCCGGGACTGATCGCTCGTGCCACCGTGCTCAGTGTGCCCGCCGGCGAGGACATTCAGGAAGCGGCGCTACGAGCTTCAGAGATCCTCAGCCGCCGAATGGGGGTCGACGTCGAACTCGTCACCGCGAAGTTTCTCGAGACCGAATCACTGTGGATCCAACCCTCCGAAGTGCATCCCACGGCGACGCCGATCGCGTTCTTCGACACCCCCGACGAGCACCTCGTGATCGTGCGGGCCGAGACACCCGTGCCGATTCCCCGAGCCTGGGGTGGCCGTGGTGAGCGGGTCAACGCCTTGTTCTTTCTTGCGGGTTGCGCGGAGAAGCCCGGCCGATCGCTGCGACTCGCAGGCGAACTGGCCGCGTATCTCCACGGCGAAGAAAGTGCTGCCGCAGCCGTTGCCGAGGCGGCGTATGAGTCCGAGGTCAAGGAGGCGTTGCTCCCGGAGCTGTCGATCGGCCAATACGCCCTGCTGCCGGAGCTCTCGACCGCAGCGCTGATCGGTCACCGCGTCGGCGAGCTCAGGATCGACGAAGGCTTCGGTGTTGAGGCAATCCGACGCGACGGTGTGGTGATCCGCGCCGATGCCGACACCGTGCTCGAGGCCGACGATCAGATCACCCTGATCGGACCTGAGGGCCAACTTCCGGAATTCGATGATCTGGCTCGGCTCCTGAACGGCTGAGGGCTCGTCGGGCCGCGCGGAGCGGTTGCAGCAGGGGCAGTGTCATCGGTTGGTGCGCCTCCGCGGGGTCGGGTGTTCCGGCGCCGTGGCACTGGACGTCAATCAGCGCGCGAAACGTGTCGGTGAGCGGTCAGAACCCGCCGAAAGAGCCACCGGTCGCTTCGACGCTCTCGCCCCCAGCGAGCACCACGACGGACGTGACCCAGAGGAAGAACAGAATGAATCCCTTCGTCCGGCCGACGCTCGCTCGGTGCACCATGAACGCCGCGCTGATCAAACAGATGATGACCATGAGCAAAGCGCCGGTCTCGCCCAGCGTCGAGTCTGGGATCACGCCCGGGCCGACCAGGCCGATGATGCCACCGACGGCGAGACTGTTGAACACATTGCTGCCGAGCAGATTGCCGACCAGGAGGTCGGTCTCGCCCTGACGAGCGGCCTGGACGCTGGTCACGAGTTCGGGCGCCGACGTGCCCAACGCAACAAGGGTGAATCCGACAAAGCCGCCGGACAGATCGAGCGCCTCGGCGATGAGATCCGCTCCTTCGACGATGAACCATGACGAGGCCACCACCGCAACCAGGCCCACCCCGGCTCTGAGGAACTCGCGCCGGGTGTCGACCACCGTGTCACCCGTGAACGTGGCGATCTCTTCGTCGAGCTCCTGCTCGGCCCCAGACGACTTGAGGGTCGAGTAGAGGAAGAGTCCGATCATCGCTGCCAGCAGCGCCCCCTCCCATCGCTCGATCGTGCCCTGGATCAGCAAGGCGAAGACCGCCACCGACGCAACCGATATGGGGATCTCTCGGCGCACCGTGCGGCTGTTCACCGGAATGACCGCCACCGACGTAGCGGCGGCCAGCACCAAGGAGATATTCGCCACATTGGAGCCGATGATGTTGCCGACGCCGATGTCGAGTCGTCCCTGACCGGCGGCGATACCCGAGACCACCATCTCCGGAGCGCTGGTGCCGAAGCCGATCAACACAGCGCCGACCACCACCGGCGACACTTGATAGTGCACCGCGAGCCGCGCCGCGCCCTTGACGAAGTGATCGGCGGCAATGGTGAGCACTCCGAGCCCGCTCAGCGCGAAGAGGAGACCGAGCAACATCGTGAACGAAGGTATCGGGCCGAGAAGCTCAGCCGTTGCGGCGGGCTTCGAGTTCCTCTGGCGAGATCAACACGTCACGAGCCTTGGAGCCGGTCGACGGACCGACGATGCCGGACTCCTCGAGGAGATCCATGATTCGTCCGGCGCGGGCGAACCCGACGCGCAGCTTGCGTTGGAGCATCGACGTCGACCCGAGCTGGGTTTGGACCACCAACTCCATGGCCTGACCGAGCAATTCGTCGCCGTCCTCGTCCGGGGTGGGAGGAGCGTCGGTGATCCCCAAACTCGGCGGAGTGTGGGTGACCCCACCCGGTGCGGGTATCGGCGACCGGCTCGGCTCGGGCATGCCCTCGCCTGGCGTGGCAGCTTTGACCGTTTCGTCAGCCGTGAACTCGGGAGCCTGGTCGATCCAGTGCTTGACGATCGCGCGGACTTCGGTCTCCTCGACCCAACAGCCCTGCACACGATGAGCCGTGGACGACGAAGGGCCGAGCATGAGCAGATCACCCTTACCCACGAGTCGCTCAGCACCCGGTTGATCGAGGATCACCCGTGAGTCGGTGAGGCTCGAAACGGCGAACGCGAGGCGGGCGGGCACGTTGGCTTTGATCACGCCGGTGATGACGTTGACCGACGGACGCTGGGTCGCGATCACGAGGTGGATGCCCACCGCACGCGCCATCTGGGCGATTCGGGCGATCGAGTCCTCGACGTCGCGAGCCGCCACCATCATGAGATCGGCGAGCTCATCGACCACAATGAGCATGAATGGGAGACGCTTGTACTGGAGCGGTTCGCCGTCTTCGTCGATCTCGCCGAGCCCTGGCTCGATCGAACCGGCATCGACCGCGTTGTTGTAGCCGGTGATGTCGCGGAAGCCCACCTTGTGAAGCAGGTCGTAGCGGCGTTCCATTTCGCGCACTGCCCAGGCCAGCGCGTTCGCGGCTTGCCGGGGATCGGTGACGGGGGCCGTGAGGAGATGCGGCACCTTGTCGTACTGGCCCATCTCGACCCGCTTGGGATCAATGAGGATCATGCGCACCTGCTCCGGCGTCGTCCGCATGAAGATCGAGGTGAGGAGCGAGTTGAGGCACGACGACTTACCGGCGCCGGTGGCGCCGGCGATCAACACGTGAGGCATCGTGGCCAGGTTCACCATGACGTTGCGACCGTTGATGTCGCGACCGATCGCCACCTCGAGCGGGTGCTTGGCGTGACGCGCTTCCTTCGACGACAAGATGTCGCCAAGCGCGATGATCTGACGGTCGGAGTTGTGGACCTCGACACCGATCGCACGACGACCAGGGATCGGGGCGAGGATCCGAACGTCGGGTGATGCCATCGCGTAGGCAATGTCCTTGCGCAGGCTCTCCAGCTTGGAAACTTTCACACCTTCACCGAGCTCGAGCACATAGCGGGTGACGGTCGGACCCACGATCGGTTCGAGGAGTGTGGTCTGGACGCCGAACTGGTTGAGCGTGAACTGGAGCAGCCGGCCCCGTTCGGCAACCTCCAGCTGGTCGACTGATCGCTCTTCGGACCGTGATAGCAGCGTCATCGGTGGCAGTTTCCACTTGCCGTTGTTGGCCGGGAGTGTCAGCGACTGTTGTTCGGCCTCGTTCACCGGTTCGGCCACACCGGCCTTCCTGCGCTTGGCCTTGGGCTTCGGTTCGGATTCCGGTTCTTCCACCGGCGGCGCCACCTCGGCGACGTCCTGATCAAACGGCTGCTCCCGCAGATCGATCGCGGCTTCGCCGGTGGTCGGGTCGGAGAACAGGGCGTGCACGCCGCGACCGAGGAAGTCCGGGATCGGCCGCACGAGCTTGTATGCGACGCTGCCAACCGCTCGGGCTGACGAGCCCGTGAGAACGATCGCACCCACGAGTCCGATAGCCCCGAGGATCAAGACGCTGCCCACGCTTGCGGTGAGCGCATGGAGGGGTCCACCGACGGCCATGCCCAGCGCGCCACCCGCGGCACCGATCTTTTCGACCGGGTCGTCGATTCCGGGGCGGCCGCGACCGACGTGGAGCAAACCGGTGGTGGCGATGAGCAAGAGGATGCCGCCGACGGCGCCGCGAGCCATCCGTTCGACGTCGTCATCCTCCACGTCACCTCCCCGCACCAGCAAGATGCCGATGGCGATGAGCCCGATCGGAATGATCACGCGGGCAAGACCCATCCCCAGCGCGAGGCCATCATCGAGAACTTCACCGACGATGCCGGCGGCACCCAACCAAACCGAGGCGGCGGCCAGGAGCCCGACCAGGATCAGTCCGACACCCCAAACGTCGGCTCGATGGTCGGCCATGACGGAGTTGACGGCCGATCCCGCCCGCGGTGCAGCCTTCGTTGGAGCTTTCTTGGCCGCCCGCTTTGCGGGCGACTTCTTCGAGCGCGCTTTGGTAGCCACAGTACGCGAACGCTACCAGCGCGCCCCTCGCCCCCTCGGGCACCCCGGGTTGCAGCACGTGCTCCGAGCAACGCTGCATCTTTGGGATCCAACACTCGTCGAGGGCTACGGTCACTCCATGACGCATCCCCTCGCGCTTGTCGGCAACACCGGATCGCCATACTCACGCAAGATGCGGGCCGTCCTGCGGTACCGCCAGATCCCATTCCGGTGGCTCCCCAAGGGTTCGCGTTGGCACACCGGGATCCCCGCCGTGAAGGTGCCGATCATCCCCGTACTCGCCTTCCCCGACGGCTCGGGTGCCTATGTGGAGGCAATGACCGACTCCAGTCCACAAATAATGGTGCTGGAGGAGCGCTTCTACGGTCGCAGCATCGTCCCGGCTGATCCTGTGGTGGCGTGTCTCGACCACCTCATCGAGGACTACGCCGGCGAGTGGGTCACCAAGGCGATGTATCACTACCGCTGGCACCCTCCCGAAGCCCGGGACAAAGCGGGGAAGCTGCTCCCCCTTCAGGCCGGCATCAATCTGGCGGACGACGACTGGACCCGAATGCGGGACTGGATCACGAATCGTCGGGTCGATCGTCTCAGCCTGGTCGGGTCGACTCCCTCCACCGTGCCGGTGATCGAGGCGAGCTACCGGCGACTGCTCGAGATCCTCGATGCACATCTGCGGACCTCAGAGTTCGTGCTCGGCGGGCGCCCATCTCGGTGCGACTTCGGACTGTTCGGACAGCTGTCGCAATTGACGTGGTTCGACACCGAAGGCGTCGACGTGGCAGTTGAGGTCAGCCCTCGCACAGTGACCTGGGTAGAGCGCGCCGACGACCTCTCGTGGTTCGAGCCCGATGATTCAGAACCATGGTTCACGCGAGACGATGTCTCGCCCTCTCTCACCGCGCTCCTCGGCGAGATCGGCCGTACATACGCGCCGTTCATGATCGCGAACCATCGGGCGTTTGAAACCGACAGTGATGTTGTGCGCTACGAGGTCGACGGCGTGACATGCGAACAGGGCCCGTTCGCCTACCAACGCAAGTGTCTCGACTGGCTGCGGGATATCTACCACGGGATGGAAGCCGGGGATCGAGCAGCTGTCGACGACATCCTCGCCGGCACCGGATGTGAGGCGCTTTTCGTTGACTAGCGTCGACGCATGCTGATTCGCGCCCACGACGACGCCTCCGCTGACGAGGACCGATGGCGTTCGTTCGTCGCAGGCCAAGGGTTCGGTCATCTCGTCGCCGCCGGGTCGGGTCGCGACGTGCCGGTCGTGGTGCCGACCCAGTTCATCCTGCAGGGCGACACGGTCCTGCTGCACTTGGCCAAGCCGAATCCGGTGTTCCCCGCGCTCGCGGAGAACGACCAGGTCGTCCTGAGCGTGGCCGGAGACTGGGCCTACATCCCGGGCGCATGGAAGGCCGTGGGGGACGAGGATCCGCGGATCGGCGTGCCGACCACCTACTACGGAGCCGTACAACTCACCGGCACCGCCTCGGTAGTCGACCGGCCCGCGGATACCGCCGCCGTGTTACGAGAACAGTTGGGTGCGCTCGAACCTGACGGCGACTACGTCGACCCCATCGAGCACGACGCCAAGCTGGCGGCAATTCGCGGCATCTCGATTGTCGTGACCGAGGTGCGAGCCAAGTTCAAATACGGCGGCAATGTCGATGAGGCGCACCGAGCCCACGTTGCCCGGCAACTGGCGGCACGCCGCGGTCCGGGCGATGCCGCCGTGCTTCTACAGATCGAGCTGCCCGACAACTGAGTACCGATCCCAGCTCGAATCGAGCGGAAGATGCAGCACACCTCGGAGCCCGTGCTGCAACTAGCCCTCGCGGATGACGGGAACGATCATGGGGCGGCGGCGGGTGCGGTCGTTGACCGTGCGGCCGGCGGCTCGACGGGCGACCTGGCCGAGCTTTTCGATCGTGACGTCGCGATCGTCGAGCGCCTTCATGAGGTCCTGTTCGACCGCATCGGCCACTGCGGTTTCGTGACCGACGAGTGCGGGGACCTCAACCCAGCCTCGCGACACCACATCGGGACCGGCAATGATCTCGCCGCGCTCCAGATCGACATGGACAACAATGGCGCAGAAGCCGTCATCGCCGAGGACCCGCCGGTCGCCGAGCACCGCGCTGCCGAGGTCGCCGACGGTGCCATCGACATACAGATGATCGCCGCCGATCGAGCCGAGGTGCTCGATGCCGTCGTCACTGATCTCGATCTGATCGCCGTCCTCACAGAACACGATGCGGTCATCGGCCATTCCCATCTTGCGAGCGAGATCGGAGTGAGCGACCAGGTGGGCGTATTCGCCGTGGACCGGAACAAACCACTCCGGTACTGCCACCGAGTGCAGCGTTTGCAGCTCCTGCTGCTTGCCGTGGCCACTCGTATGGATGTCGAGCATCCCACTGTGGAACACCTTGACCCCATGGCGAGCGAGCCCGTTGCGGACGGTGGCGACAGCCGCCTCGTTTCCGGGGATCGGGTGCGAGCTGAAAACCACGGTGTCGTTGTCGTCCAGCTTGAGCCAGCGGCTGGCGCCAATCGCCATTTGTGTGAGCGCGGCCCGCGGCTCGCCCTGCGAGCCAGTGCACACGACGAGGACTTTGCTCTGGTCGAGATCCTCGAGATCGTCGATATCGCGGATCGAGTGGTCGGGAACCCGCAGAATCCCGAGGTCGCGTGCCAGCTTCACGTTGCGCTTCATCGACAGACCAAGCGTCACGAGCGTGCGACCGGTGGCGACCGCCGCATCAGCGAGCTGCTGGATGCGATGAAGATGGCTGGCGAACGACGCGACGATGACGCGGCGCCCTTCCTGGCCCCGGATGAGGTTGGCGAGGTTGGCGCCGATCTCGGTCTCCGACTTCGACATTCCCGGGCTGTCGGCGTTGGTCGAGTCGGCCATCAACAACCGGATGCCGGGCTCGTAGGCCAGCGCACCGATACGGGCGAGGTTCGTACGTCGTCCGTCCACCGGGGTGAGATCGAGCTTGAAGTCGCTCGAGTGCAGGATCACGCCCTGCTTTGTATGCAGCGCAGTGATGTTGCCCGAAGGGATCGAGTGGGTGACCGGCAGAAACTCACAGTCGAACGGGCCGACGTCCATCCGGTCGTTGTCGTTCACCAGCCGCAACTCGGCCTTGTCGAGGAGACGGGATTCGCGCAGCTTGTGCTCGATCATGCCCAGCGTGAACGCGGAGCCATAGATGGGGAACGACACGTGCTCGAGAAGATGCGGCAAGGCCCCGATGTGATCTTCGTGCGCGTGGGTTGCGATGCACGCCTCGATGCGGTCGCCATTCTCGATGAGATAGCTGAGGTCAGGGAGAACCGCGTCGACGCCGGGGAGGTCGTCGCCACCGAACATCTGGCCACAGTCGAGGACGACGATTCGGCCCTCGGTCTCGATCGCCATGCAGTTGCGGCCGATCTCACCGAGGCCACCCAGGTACGTGATCTTTACGGGAGGAGCCACGTCAGGCCCGTCCGAGACCGGCGAGCACGGCTTTGGCATCGGACGCCACCCAGTCGGGCTCGGGACCCATCGGCAAACGGGTGGGGCCGCCGGGCAGTCCAAGCACGCGCATCATCGCTTTCGTCGGAATCGGATTGGGGGCTTCGTCGCCAGTCTCGAACTCGTACGACGGCATCATCAGCCGGTTGAGCGCCGTGGCGCGCACGACGTCACCGGAGAAGAATGCGTTCATCATGTCGCGGGTCTCATTGCCCACCCAGTGGGTGGCGACGCCGATCGTGCCGACGGCGCCGATCGACAGCAGCGGCAGGGTAACTCCATCGTCCCCGCTGTAGACCTCGGTGCCCTCGGGGGCGTTGCGCAGCAGGCGAGCGGTCTCGCCCGGACTGCCTGAGGCATCTTTCACGCCGAGAATGTTGGCGACGTTGGCGAACAGGTCGATCATCGTCTCGGTTGCGATCTTGCGACCGGTGCGACCAGGAATGTCGTACAGCAGGACCGGCTTGTCAGTGGCGTCCGCGCAGGCTCGGAAATGCTCGTACAAACCGGCCTGTGAAGGGCGGTTGTAGTACCCGGCCACGTGGAGGATGCCTGCTGCACCAGCGCCGGTGCAGCGCTCGGTCAACTCGACGGCAGCCTTGGTGTCGTTGCTGCCCGCGCCGGCGATGACCGGCACGTCGACAGCCTCGACGACAGCTTCGACGAGCGAGATCTGCTCGTCGTGGGTCAGCGTGGGTGACTCGCCCGTGGTGCCCGCGATGACAAGCCCGTCATTGCCGCCATCGGTGGTGAGGTACTGGGCCAGCTTTTGTGCTCCGTCGAGATCGAGGGCCCCATCAGCGGTGAACGGAGTCACCATTGCCGTGAGCACCCGGCCGAACGTGGCGATGGGAGCGGTAGTCATGCACCAATGGTGCCACGATTCGGCACCGATGCGGTCAGCTTTCTGCGGGAACTATCGCTCGCCGGAGCGGTCCCGCCCGAGCGTCGCCAGCAGATGTTCGTGGAGTTCGAACCACACGGTGTGGACGGAATCCAAACTCGGGGAGTCCACCCAGCGGGGATCCAGCTGGGCCTCGTCGAGTGCCGCCTCGAACCGCGAGGCGTAGGACCCGAAGCGGGGTCGAGCCTCGGTCAAGGCATCGAGGACTGGGGTGAGTTCGACGATCAGGCGCACCAGTTCGTGGAGGTCGACATCACCGTCCTGCCAGCCGACACACCCGGCAAGGAACGCCCTGTTGATGGGCAAGAAGGCCTCGTATGCAGTGGTGATTTCAGCCCGCGCGCCGTCGTCCCTGGCGAGGTAGGCCGCCAGCTCTGCCTGGCCGGCGCTGGTGAGTGAGATCCGGCCCTCACCACCTCGAATCCGCACCTGCTCGAGCCTCACCGCTCCTGCCAGCTCATCGTCGATGGCAACCGAGGCGTCGCCGACGAGGTCGCCAACGGTCAGCCGCACAGCCTCAGCATCACCGCGGCTTCTCAGGCGCACCGCCAAGAGCGTCAACAGCTGAAGGTCATCCATCGCCGTCCATCTTGGCCAACTCACGGAGCTTGCGCCGAACGATCAACCCGTACACCACGATGCCGCCGCTCGAGAAGAAGAACCACTGGAAGGCATACGACAGATGCGGTCCCTCTCCCAGCGGGGGCGGGGGCACAGGAATCGGGAGGTCGAGAACCTCGGGGACCTGGAGCTCGATCTGTATCCAGATGTCGGCGACGTCGCGTCCGATTGCCTCCTCGACAATCGACAGATCCATTCGGCTCACCTCGGCCAGCGCGTCGGTACCGGTCCCCTCGCGACCGCCCCCCACCGACTCGAAGATGCGACCGACGAGTTCGACGTCGGCCGGGGTCTCGACCACGCGGGGATCATCGCCGGTCACCCAGAGCCGCGGCACCCAGCCACGAGCGACCACCACGACGCGCCCGTCGTCGAGCTCGACCGGCGTAGCCAACCAGCTACCGGCCTGGGCCTGAAACGAACGATTCGCAACCAAGAACGAGGAGTCGTCGAGGTAGTGGCCCCGCACGATGGCTCGCCGATGCTCGACGATCGCCTCGGTGCCGTCGAGGAACGCCTCGATCTCGGCCGCGGGTTGCTCCGCGGCCGCCGCGATTTCGTCGTTGGAGCGTTGACGTTCGCCCCGCCGTTCGAGCTGCCAGAAGCCAAGGCCGAGCATGACCAGGACCATCGTCAGCACAAAGAGGTGCGACAGGATCCAGCGGGGGGTGAAGAGACCGCGCACAGTCTGGTTCAGAGACCGAGGTAGCTATCGAGTCCGACAGTGACACCGGGATGGTTCGCCACATTCTTCACCCCGACAAGAACACCCGGCAGGAACGAGGTGCGATCCATGGTGTCGTGACGGATCGTGAGGGTCTGACCGGTCGTGCCGAGGATGACTTCCTGATTGGCCACCGCACCGCGCATACGTACGGCATGGACGTGAATGTCGCCGGGTCCGACACCCCCGCGGGCGCCCTCGTAGACCTGATGGGTGGTGGGATCGTCGGCCCACTCGGCGGACGCGGCAGCCATTCGTTCGGCGGTGTGGGTCGCCGTGCCGGAAGGCGCGTCGACCTTCTTGTCATGATGGATCTCGATGATCTCGGCCGTCTCGAAGTGAGGGGCGGCCAGCTCGGCGAAACGAATCATCAAGACCGCACCGATCGCGAAGTTGGGGGCGATCAACGCGTTCGACGTCGTGAACGCGGTACGGAATCCGGCGAGATCCTCGTCAGAGAATCCCGTGGTGCCGACAACGGCATGGATGCCATTGGCCGCCGCGAATGCCAGTGTCTCCCGAGCAACGCTGAGCACGGTGAAGTCGACGACCACATCGACGGCGGCTTCAGTGAGTAGCTCCAGGGAGTCGCCGAGATCGACCCGGGCAACCAACTCCGTCGTGGGGTCCCCGTCGATCGAGCGACAGACCTCCTCGCCCATTCGACCTGCTGCGCCAACGACACCGACTCGGATCATGGCGTCAGGCTATTCGGTCAAGCATCACTCGCCCGTCGAAATCGAGCGAACTAGGAGTCTTCGGGGCCGACGACCGAGCACACCCGGGCCCCGGCCAGAACCTCGCCCAGCACTCGTCGGACATCTTCGGCGGTGACGGCACGCACCGCATCCAGGTACTCGTCGACGGGAATGACACGGTCGCGGATCAACACGTTGGTGGCCAGCCGGGCCATCCGAGAACCCGTGTCCTCGAGACCGAGCACGGTGGCACCCTCGAAGCCGCCGCGGGCGATCTCGAGCTCGCGCTCGCCGGGGCCGTTCTCGACGAGATCAGCGAGCTGCTCGTCGACCACGCCGCGCAGAACATCGAGGCGATCGGGCGAGGTGGCGGCGTACACCGTCAGTGCACCACTGTCGACATAGCTGCCGACAGACGAGAACACCGTGTAACTGAGTCCACGCTTCTCACGGATCTCCTGGAAGAGCCGGCTCGACCAGCCGCCGCCGAGGAGCTGACTGGCCACCGCGAGCACGTAGCGATCGTCGCTCTGTTGGCTCGGCGCTCGCCAGCCCTGGGCGAAGTGTGACTGCTCGATCGGTCGAGCGTTGAAGAGCTCTGCTCGTTGTGCCACCGTCGGGGCTGTTCGTTCGGTGCGCTGCCCTGGTTTGAGCGCGGTGATGGCGGAGTCGACCTTGGCGACTACTTCGTCGTGGTCGATTGCGCCGACAACTGAAACCACCAGGTTCGAACGGCAGTACCACTCTTGGTGGAATTCACGGACCGCGGCAGCGCTCATGCCCGTCACGGAGTCCTCGCTGCCGAGCACCTCCCAACCAAGCGGGTGATCGGGAAACAGGCTTTCGGCGAGCGCAGTGTGAACGACATCGTCGGGTGTGTCGTTGCTCCAGTGCAGCTCTTCGAGAATGACCTGGCGTTCAGCGTCGACGTCTGCGTCGCTGAACCCGGGGTCGACGACGACATCGAGCAATGTGTCAAGACCGAAGTCGAGGTCCCAACCGGGCACACGGGCATGGAAGGCCGTGTACTCCTTTGATGTGAACGCGTTGAGATCGCCGCCGACGGCACCAATCCCTTCGGCGATGTCGCGCGCCGAACGCGTGGAGCTCCCCTTGAACAGGAGATGCTCGAGAAAGTGAGACGCGCCGGCCAGCTCGGCCGGTTCGTCACGGTTTCCCACACCGACCCACACGCCGACGGCAGCAGACCGCGACTGGGGATCTGCTTCGGTCACAACGCGAAGTCCGCCGTCGAGGCGAGACACGCGTATGTCGGCGTCAGGTGAAATCATGGGTGGAAAGCATGGTCGGCAAGTGGTCGACCGGAATCGACGAGTGGTTGAGTCGCCCGGCCCGAAATGGGCCGGGCGACTCCCACCGACTACCAAACGACGTCCGCGGCCCCCCCCCCGACCCCCCC
>JAJCXZ010000096.1 GCA_029263175.1 Acidimicrobiales bacterium
TGAGCATGTCGGAGATCGGATCAGTCATTGTCATCGTCGTGCCACCTCCTACCAGCTGGCCTTTTTGACGCCCGGCAATTCACCGGCATGCGCCATCTTGCGGAGACAGATTCGGCACAGGCCGAACTTGCGGTACACCGAATGCGGTCGGCCACAGCGGCGACAGCGGGTGTATCCACGCACCTTGAACTTCGGGGTGCGCTGCTGCTTCTCAATGAGTGCTTTTTTGGCCATGGGTCACTGCCCCTCGCGTCGGAACGGGAAATCAAACGCCGCGAGCAAAGCACGCCCGTGTTCGTTGGTCTTCGCCGTGGTGACGATCGTGATGTCCATTCCCCGAGTGGTGTCGACCTTGTCGTAGTCGATCTCGGGGAACATGAGCTGTTCGGTCACTCCGAACGTGTAATTGCCGTTGCCGTCGAATGATTTCGGCGACAGGCCGCGGAAGTCGCGAACTCGCGGGATCGCCAACGAGATGAGGCGATCGAGGAATTCGTACATCCGGTCACCGCGCAAGGTGACCTTGCAGCCGATGGCCTGGCCCTCACGCAGCTTGAAGCTGGCGAGCGACTTCTTGGCCCGGGTGATGACTGCCTTCTGACCGGCGATCGTTTCCATGTCGGAAACGGCGCCATCGAGAAGCTTCGCCTGAGCGACGGCATCGCCGACACCCATGTTGAGGACGATCTTCTCGATCTTGGGCACGAGCATGACGTTGGGGAGCTCGAGCTCGGCGTGGAGCGCCTGCTTGATTTCCTCGTTGTACTTCGTGCGAAGGCGAGGGGTGAGCGTTGTTGTACTCATCAGAGTTCAGCTCCCGTGCGCTTGCAGACGCGAACCTTGGAACCGTCAGCGTTGATCTTGTAACCAACGCGGGTGGCCTTGCCATCCTTTGGGCTCACGATGGCGACGTTGGAAACGTCGATCGGCATGGCCTTGTCGATGATGCCGCCCTGCTGATCGCCGCTGGTCGGCGCCTGATGCTTCTTGGCGATGTTGACACCGTCCACGATGACCTTGCCGGCCTCGGGGATGGCTCGTTCGACGACACCCTCGGAACCCTTGTCCTTACCGGACAGGACCACGACTCGGTCACCCTTGATGATCTTCATCTTCTGCTTCTTGCTCTTCGCCGGCATCAGAGAACCTCCGGCGCCAATGAAACGATGCGCATGAACTGCTTGTCGCGAAGCTCACGACCGACGGGACCGAAGATGCGGGTACCGCGAGGCTGCTTCTGATCGTTGATGAGGACAGCAGCGTTCTCGTCAAAGCGGATGTAGGACCCGTCCGGACGGCGCTTTTCCTTCTTTACGCGGACGACGACACACTTCACGACGTCACCCTTCTTGACCTGAGCGCCCGGGATCGCATCCTTGACCGTGGCGACGAAGATGTCACCGATCGATGCATAGCGACGCTTCGAACCGCCAAGGACCTTGATGCACAAGACCTCTTTGGCGCCCGAGTTGTCGGCGACCCGAAGACGGGATTCCTGCTGGATCACTTCGCACGCTCCAGGACTTCAACGAGACGCCAGCGCTTGTTCTTCGACAGCGGTCGGGTTTCCTGCACACGCACGCGGTCGCCCACGTTGAGGGTGTTCTCCTCGTCGTGCACGTGGAGCTTCTTGTTGCGCTGCACGGTCTTGGCGTAGCGGCGATGACGCACACGGTCGACGGTCTCGACGACAGCGGTCTTGTCCATCTTGTCGGACACGACCATGCCTTCACGGACCTTGCGGGCGTTGGGACGAGTTTCAGTTTCTCGCCCAGGCGTTGCTTTTTCAGTCATTAGCTGTCCTCTCCGCTCACCGAGGACGCCAGAGCGTCGGCATCGGCAATCTCGCGGGCCCGCAACTCAGTGTTGACGCGGGCGATTTCCTTCTTGACCAGCTTCATGCGGGCCGAGTTGTCGAGCTGGCCGGTAGCGAGCTGGAAGCGCAGGTTGAACAGCTCTTCCTTCGCGTCGGCGAGCTTCTCGATGAGATCAGTGTCGCCGAGCTCGCTCAGCGGCTTCGTCTTCGCCATTAGAACGCCTCCTCACGGCTCACGAAACGGGCCTTGATCGGCAGCTTCTGGATGGCACGGTCGATTGCGCCACGGGCGATTTCCTCGTCGTGGTACGTCAGTTCGAACATGACCTTGCCGGGCTTCACGACCGCAACCCAGTGCTCGGGGTTGCCCTTGCCGGAACCCATACGGGTTTCGGCCGGCTTCTGGGTGACCGGCTTGTCCGGGAAGACGTTGATCCACACCTTGCCGCCACGCTTGATGTGACGGGTCATGGCGATACGAGCCGCTTCGATCTGACGAGCGGTGATCCAGCCAGGCTCGAGGGCCTGGATGCCGAAGTCGCCATAGGTGACTTCGGTGCGTCCCTTGGACACACCCTTGGTGCGTCCCCGGTGCTGCTTGCGGTGCTTGTCCTTCTTGGGCATCAACATGACAACAACCTCAGTCGTTCGCCCGGAAATGCGGGGTTTCGCTCTGCTCACGAGTGGACGCCTCGATGGCATCTTCCTCGTCGAGGAGCTTCTCGAACTCGGGATCCGCTTCCTTGATCAGCGGCGCCGGCTCTTCTTCGACCTCGACGTCAGTGTCGGTCTCAGGCGTGGCAACACGCTTTCGAGCGGCGGCACTCGACACGATCTTGCGAGGCTTGACCTGACCACTGGTCTCGCCGGCTGCCATTGCCGCCTCGAGTGTGGCCTTGTCTTCGGTCTGCGTCTTGTACGGGAGGATGTCGCCCTTGTAGAGCCAGACCTTCACACCGATACGACCAGCGGTGGTGCGAGCCTCACGGAAGCCGTAGTCGACATCGGCACGGAGCGTGTGCAAAGGCACACGGCCCTCGCGGTACCACTCGGTGCGAGCCATTTCGGAACCACCGAGGCGGCCTGAACACTGGACCCGGATACCGAGGGCGCCGGCCTTCTGAGCGTTCTGCACGGCACGCTTCATGGCACGACGGAACGCGACACGGCCAGCAAGCTGATCGGCGATGCCCTGGGCGATCAACGCAGCGTCGAGCTCTGGCTGCTTGATCTCCTGGATGTTGAGCTGAACCTTCGGGTTGCCACTGATCGAGGTGAGGCCGGCACGAAGACGGTCGGCCTCTGAGCCACGGCGACCGATGACGATGCCCGGACGTGCGGTGTGCACGTCGACACGCAGACGCTCACGGGTGCGCTCGACCTCGACACGGCTGATGGCCGCGTGCGGGAGTTCGTTGAGCAGGTAATCGCGGATTTTCCAATCCTCGATCACGTTGTCGGCGTACTCCTGGCGATCGGCGAACCAGCGGCTCTTCCAATCGGTGGTGATTCCCAGGCGGAAGCCATAGGGGTTGATCTTTTGACCCATGCTTAATCTTCCTCAGCGTTCTCGTCGCCGGCATCCGCCGGAGCGGACTTGCCGGCTTCGACGAAACCGGCTTCCTCGGCGGCCGCGGCAGTGGCGAACCACACCTCGGCGACGGTCTGCTCAAACCAACGGCCTTCGGGTTGGTGGTACTTCATCGAATCGGCGTTGCCCTTGATCGGGTAGCCCTCGGGAGCCTCGTGCACGTCCTCGAGAGGAGCGTGACTGAGCGGCCCGAACGGTGTGGCGTCGTCGGCATCGACGATGGTGTCATCGTCGGAGTCGGCGGTCTCGGGGTCGTAACCGTCTTCGAGGGCAGCCTCGGTGGCCGCAACGATCTCGGAGGCCTGCTCCTCGATCGTGGGTTCGTCGTCGTCATGATCATGATCGTGATCGTGGTCGTGGTCGGCCTCTTCACGGGCCTTCGACTGAGCAACACGGGCACGGCGAGCCTCAGCGGCAACGCTCGAACCGGCGCGGCCGGTCGCGGCCTCGCGCTCACGAAGAGCGTCAAGGGTGACGTCGTCGTAGCGGCTCACGATGACCGTGATGTGACAGGTGCGCTTGCGGATGCGGGTGGCACGACCACGAGCACGGGGACGCCAGCGCTTCATGGTGGGACCTTCGTCGGCGTAGCACGCCGAAACGAAGAGTTCCTCGGCCTGCTGGCCGTCGTTGTGCTCGGCGTTGGCGACAGCCGAGTCGAGCACCTTGAGAATCTCGCGAGCAATCCCACGCTCGGAGAACGCCAGGATCTCCGCGGCCTGGGCATAGCTCTTGCCACGGATCTCGTTCAGCACCTCACGGGCTTTGTAGGCCGAGGACCCCACATGGCTGACCTTGGCCCGGGTACCCGGACGCTCGTTCGTCTTCGGTCCCGTCATCGGCGAGCACCTCGCTCCTGGCCCGCGTGGAACTTGAACGTGCGGGTGGGGGCGAACTCACCGAGCTTGTGCCCGATCATCGACTCGGTGACGTACACCGGGACGTGCT
>JAJCXZ010000097.1 GCA_029263175.1 Acidimicrobiales bacterium
CGTCGTCGTTGAGGGCGCCGAAGGCGACAAGATTGATGTTGACGGCGTTGAGGATCAGCTCGATCGACATCAAGACGAGCATGGCGTTCTTGCGAGCGAGGACGCCGTAGACCCCGAGGCAGAACAGAACGGCCGCGAGGAGGAGGAACTGGTTGAGAAGCATCAGGCGTTCCTCCTAATCCCGGCGGGCCACGACGATGGCCCCGATGAGGGCGGCGAGCAGAAGCACCGAGACCGCTTCGAACGGCACGATGTATTGGCTGAAGATCGAGTCGCTGACCAACGTGGTCGACTGCGGTTCGTCGATCACAAGGCGAGTGTCTTCGAACGAGTCGATGAGCGACACGGCCATCACGGTGAAAAGGAGGACACCGACGACCGTGGCCATCGACCGCTTCTCGCTGGCGACCGACTCGTCGGCGCCCATCGAGGCTCGGGTGAGCATCACACCGAAGAGGAACAGCACAACCACGGCGCCGATGTAGACGAGCACCTGAGTGATGGCCACAAACTCGGCACCGAGGAGGATGAACTGCACGGCGACACCGGACAGCACAAGCACCAGCCACAAGGCTGCGTGAACCACGTTGGCGGTGGTGACGACGCGGAACGCGGCGTAGATCATCTGCGCGGCGATGATGCCGAAGAAGATGTTCTGGGCGACATAGAGGTCCATGTCGGCCGACGCCGCAGCTAGCAACCCGATCATGTTGGGGGCACCTGCTTCACCTTGGCTTCCGAACCGGCCTCATAGGCCTCAAAGGCGGGAACCGTTTCCATCCACTCCGCCAGCCGTGACTTGTCGTGGAGGAGATCGGCGATGCGGGGCTCGGAGAATTCGTACTCCGGGCTCCAGAAGAGGGCGTCGAACGGGCAGACGTCGACACAGATACCGCAAAACATGCAGAGCGCGAAGTCGATGTCGAATCGGTCGATGGCGTTGACCTTGCGAGGCTTGCCCCCGGCACGGCGCGGCGGTGCCTTCTCCTTGTGGCCCTCGATGTAGATGCACCAATCGGGGCATTCACGAGCGCACAGCATGCATGCAGTGCAGTTCTCCTCGTGAAGGGCGATCACACCACGAGCCCTCGTGGGAGGTGATTCCTTCTCGTGGGGGTACTGCACCGTTTCCGCACCCTTGACAGGGTTCGGAATCGGCTTCTTCAGACCATCGGGGAAGATGGTACGAAGCATCGTACCGCCGGTGACGCCGAGGCCTTTGATGAGTCCTGGTACGAGTCCCATGCGATGTCCTAGAAGGCGACCTTGAGAATGCCCGTCACCACGATGTTGGCGAGAGCGAGCGGAATGAGGACCTTCCAGGCCAGCTTTTGGAGCTGATCCTCACGGAAACGAGGGAAAGTGAAACGGGCCCAGAACACAACGAACGTGAGCCCGACAATCTTCACCAGCATCACGAGCGGCCCGAGGACGTTCATGATGTTGTCGTTGGGATCGATGCCCGGGATGTACCAGCCCCCGAGGAAGAGTACGGCAGCGACGGCGGAGAAGACGCCGGCGGTGGCGAACTCGCCGATGAAGAAGAGCAGGAAGCGCATGCCCGAGTACTCGGTCATATAGCCCGACACCAGCTCGGACTCTGCGATCGGCATGTCGAACGGTGCCTGCGTGAGTTCGGCCTGCATGGCGATCATGAAGATCAGGAAGGCCACACCCTGGGTCAGGATGTAGGGGTTGCCGATGCCATCCCAGCCGAAGATCGAGCCCTCGGCCTGCGCAAAGACGATGCCCTGCATGTTCATGGTGCCGGCCTGGATGACCACGCCGATCACGGCGAGGATCAGGGGCAGTTCGTAGGCAATGAGCTGGCCGGTGGCGCGCAGGCCGCCGAGCATCGAGTACTTCGATGCGGAGCCCCAGCCGGCCATGAGAATGCCGATGACCGATATCGACGACACCGCCATGGCGAGGTAGATGCCGAGTTCAGTGTCGATGAACCAGGCATCGGGGCCGCCGGGGACGACGACCACGAGCAGGAACGTCGACATGAGCACGACGAACGGTGCAGCGGCGAAGACGAACCGATCAGCCTTGCGAGGGAAGATGTCTTCCTTCTGCAGGAACTTGCCGACCTCGGCCAGCAGCTGGAGCGAACCGAAGGGGCCGGCTTCCATCGGGCCGAGGCGGCTCTGCATGAACGACACCAGCTTGAACAGGTGCAGGTACACCAACGTGCCGGCGATGAGCAGAACCGCCGCGAGACCAGCGCCGACACGGATGCCGGTCTGCTGCCAGTACGCAAGTTCGCCGATGATGTTGAGGGACGCGCTCACCGGTCGATGTCTCCCAGGATGAAGTACAGCGAAGCCAGAATCGTGATGATGTCAGGCACGTAGACACCCTTGAGCAGCCAGGGCGTGATCGAGATGTTGTTGAACGACGCCGAGCGGATCTTCACGCGATACGGGACCAGGTCGCCCTTGGAGATCACGTAGTAACCCATCACCCCGAGAGGGTTCTCGGTCTCGACGTAGGCCTCACCGGCGGGCACCTTGATGATGCGCGGCACCTTGGCCATGATCGGACCCGACGGAAGATTGTCGAGCAACTGATCGATGATGCGGGTGCTCTCACGGGTCTCCTGGAGACGAACCCAGAAGCGAGCGAACGAGTCGCCGTCGGGGTGAGTCCAGACTTTCCAGTCGGTCTCGTTGTGCACCATGCCGCAGGGGTTGTCGCGACGAACGTCCCAGTCGACACCGGAGCCACGGATGTTGGCACCGGACAAGCCGTAACTGAGGCCGATGTCGGCTGGAATCACGCCGATGCCGCGGGTACGGGCCTGGAAGATCTCGTTGCCCTCGACAAGGGCTTCGATCTCGTCGCAGTACTGGCGCATCTTCTTCATGACCCGGCGGGTCTCGGTGATCCAGCCGGCCGGCAGATCGTCCTTGATGCCGCCGATGCGGTCGAAATTGGGGTGGAAGCGGCCACCGGTGACGGCTTCGATGAGGTTGAGCACGTGCTCGCGGTCACGGAAGGCGAAGAATGCCGGGGTGACTGCGCCAACCTGCAGACCCATGTCGCCGAGGAACAGCGTGATGTTGGCGATGCGGCTCATCTCGAACAAGATCGTGCGGATCCATTGAGCACGAGGCGGCGCTTCGACCTCCATCAGCCGCTCGGCGGCCAGGATGAACGGCACCTCGTTGGCGAAGCTGCCGACCCAGTCGATGCGGTTGATCAGGGTGGTGACCTGCGGGTAGGTGCGGACCTCCGCGAGCTTCTCGTAGCCTCGGTGCATGTAACCCATCACCGGGTCGACGGCCACGACCTGTTCGCCGTCGAGCTTGGCGATGATGCGAAGAGTGCCGTGGGTGGCGGGGTGCTGGGGCCCGATGTTGAGGGTCATACCCTCGGTTTCGAGCTCGACATTGACGCGGGCGTCGGCGGCCTGGGCGGCGATGTAGCTCAGCTTTTCGCGATCAGAGATGGAGGTCACGCTTCTCCCCCATCTTCTTCTTCGTCGTCACCGGGCATCTGCTCGACATCGACAATGCCGGGCCACGGCTTCATGCGACGGGCCAGAAGCGGGTAGTCCTTGCGCAGCGGGTGACCCTCGAACTCCGACGGTAGGTACAGCGGACGCAAGCCTGGGTGACCGTTGAACGAGAAGCCGTACATCTCCTTCGCCTCACGCTCGTGCCAGTTGGCGCCCGGGTACACAGGCACCCAACTGTCGACGCTGAGGTCGTCGTCGGGAAGATCGACCTTCAGGGTGATTCCGAGACCGTTGACGACGTCGTTGAGGCGAGCAAACACCTGGAAACGGGTCTCCCCACCGGCGAGTCCCTGCTCGAGACCGTCATCGGCATTCGCCGGAGCCGAAACGTCATCGTGGTCCGCGGATGCAGCGAGAATCGTGTCGATCTGGGAGTCCATCTCGCGACCGAACGGTGAGGGCATCCAGTCGATGCCACTCAAGAAGTTGAAGTAGGCGAAGCCGAGGCCGTCCTTGGCGAACGCGGCGGCCTCCCGCCATGACTCGCGTGAAACGCGCAGCCAGACATCGACACCAGGCTCAATGTGCGACTCGAGAAGGCCCTCACCGAGGTGAGCGGTCAAGCGGGCGACCAGCTCGTTGCGAGCGGTGTCGTCTCTTGGTGTTGCTTCTGCTTCGTCCGTGGGAGCGTCAGTCGATGACAATCGGCTCACCCCTCCAACGCTCGGCCATGTCTTCGTTCTGGATGCGCTCCTGTAGAAGCACGATGCCCTCGAGCAGTGCTTCCGGGCGGGGTGGGCAGCCCGGAACATAGACATCGACCGGCACCACCTGGTCGACGCCCTTGGTGACGCTGTAGCTGTCCCAGTACGGGCCGCCACAATTGGCGCACGAACCCATGGAGATCACGTACTTCGGCTCAGGCATCTGCTCGTAGAGCCGCTTGACCGACGGAGCCATCTTGTCGGTCACGGTACCGGACACAACGAGGAGGTCGGCCTGACGGGGGCTGGCCGGCAACGGAATCACGCCGAGGCGCATCACGTCGTAGCGCGGGGACGCAAAGGCGGCGCCCATCTCGATGGCGCAGCATGCGAGGCCCCACTGGTACACCCACATGGAGTACTTGCGGCTCATGTTCAGCAGCGACTGGAGGCCGCCACCGATCTTTCCCGATTCGACTAGACCCACTTGAGTACTCCCTTGCGCCAGGCGTAGATGAGCCCGAGCAGCAGGATGAAGATGAAGATCGCCATCTCGATGAGACCGAAGACTTCGTAGGCCTCGAGCCGAGCGGCCCACGGGAAGATGAAGACTGCTTCCACGTCGAACATGACGAAGAGCAGGGCGAAGACGTAGTAGCGGATGTTGGCCTGGGACCACATGTCGCCGGTCGGCTCGACGCCGGACTCATACGCCTCGTTCTTGGCGAGGTTGGGGTGGTCGGGGCGCAGGATCCGGCCCAAGCCGAGGAACACCCCGACAAGGGCGACGCCAACGAGGCCAAAGATTCCAACTGTGAGATAGCTACGGAGATAATCCGACACGAAGGGTGAGCCTAATCAGGGAATTTTGGGCAGAACAAAGCCGGGGACAGCACGTTTCCCAGCGCCGAGAGGCTACCGCCGACAGCGACGCTTCACCGTGATCGGCCGACGGAATTCATCGCCTATCTTTCGGGATCGTGAACCTGCGTCGCTTCGGCATCCCAATCGCTGTGTTCGCCGTGCTCGCAGCGGGGCTGTCCACGGTGCTTTCGCGCTGGCCCGAGAACTCGGCAAAGACCCCAGCGGCCGCCGGGGCGACCGCCGATCTCGACGTCGCGTACGGCGACCACCGGCGACAACGGGCCGACATCTATCTCCCGGCCCACCAGGAAGGACCGTTCCCCGCGGTGATCTGGATACATCCGGGGGGCTGGTTCCTTGGCGACAAGGGCGACGACATGCCTGTGTGGGACTGGACCGAGCGCGGCTACGCCGTGGTGGCGATCAACTATCGCTTCGCCGTCGATGGCGACACAATCGCCGATTCGGTGGCGGACGCGCTCGCTGCCACTCATCACATCCTCGAGAACGCCGAGAGTTGGTCGATCGATCGCGATCGGGTCGGCGTCTATGGATTCTCCTCCGGTGGTCACCTCGCGGCCATGATCGCCGCCCACGAACCCGGCATTGCCGCAGCCGTCATCGCAGGGGCGCCGACGGACTTCAGGCCGCTCATCGACCCGTTGACGGCAGTCTTTGAGGAGCGTGCGCCCGCCGACGCCGCCGCAGAGATCCGCGCTCGACTTGGCTGCGCGGCGGACTGCGCCGATGAGGTGGCGGCCCTGAGCCCGGCGTTGCAGCGCCCCGGATTGGCACCGATCCTCATTGTGCACGGCACGGCCGACACGATCGTCGACGTGTCACAGGCCCGGACGCTCGCGGCCGCCTGGGCCGAGGCCGGTCGAACCGTCGATCTTGTCACCGTTGCGGGTGGTGGCCACGACGCGACCCATCCGCAGGCTGGGATCGATCAGTTCTTCTGCGAGCACCTGACACCCGTGGCCGGCGGATCGCCGACTAGCGCGCCGTGACCCCGGCTCGAGCCCGCTCAAGCGGGTGGACGGGGTGATCGAACGGACGGAACAGGTAGCGCAGGAATACTTCTCGGTAGCCGCGGTAGTAGCCGGCGCCGGCTCGGGCCGCGTCGTCAGAACGCAAGGCGCCCGCAATCTCCGGAAGCATGTACCACGGCGCACCGGGGCGGGCGTGGTGAGCATGGTGGAGGTTGTTGTTCAGGAACAAGAGGCTGAAGAAGGGCCCGGAGCGAACGACCGCGGAGAGCGACACGTCGCCTTCGACCCAGCGGTGCTCGCAGTACGACCGGATCAGCCCGATCGAGTGACCGAAGTAGCCGGCTCCGACCACATACACCCACGCCGGCATGCCCGCGACACCGGTCACGAACCAAAGCAGCATGGCGACCGCTACCGCGTGACCCACCCACCATCGGATCACCTGACGGTTGCCGGCGCGAGCCTCGCGCAGCTGACTTCGAACTATGGCGACGTTCATCACCAGCGGCCCGATGAGCAACCGTCCCAGAAGACAATGATGCAGCAGAGCGATCGAACGCGTGACCCGGGAGCCTGCCGCCCACCGTTCGGCGTCGATGTAGAAGCTCTCGGTGTCGAGATCGGTCTCGGTCAGGCCCCGAGCTTCATGGTGGGCGAGGTGGTCTCGCTTGTACAACGGATACGGCAGGCGGAGCGCGAGTGGAGCCGACCCGACGAGATCGTTGATCCGCTGGCTGCGGAAGGGATGGTGGTGGAGCACCTCGTGCTGAAGCGACCCGTGCCACGCCACGACGAAGCCGAGCAGGACGATGGTGATTGCAGTCGGAATGGCCTCGTGGGCGAGGACAAGGGTGAGCCACGATCCGTGGATGACTGCCGCCAGAAGCACGGTCGGTACCTCGATCGCTGATTCTTGCTGAGCCCCGCGTTGCTTCCTCACGGTGGTCAGTGGACCGCATGCAGCGCTTCTTTGCCACGAGAGATTGCGCACTATCCGTCGCATTTGCGCACAGTTCACCCCTAGTGCGGTGTAAGTGCAGCACTATGGGGTAGCTTCACACCATGTCCGAGCGCCAGATTATTCTCGATCGATTCCGGGAACGGCTGACAGAGATGCTCGCGGCTGATCCTCAGAGCCACTCTGCCTTCGCCCGCGAGGCCGGCATCGACCGATCGACACTCTCCCAGTTGCTTTCCCACCAGAACCGGCGGCTCCCGCGAGTCGAGACGCTGGCGTCAATCTCACGCGCCACCGGCGCATCGGTCGACTGGCTCCTCGGGATGTCGAACGACGGGCCGGCCCGAACCGACATCGTTCGCGAGGAACTGTCCCTCGCACGAGGCGAACTCACACCGTTCGATCAGTCCCTCATCACCTGGTACAGCGAGTCGACGGGGCAGAAGGTCCGCTACGTTCCTGCGTCACTTCCCGACCTTCTCAAGACCGAACCCGTCATCCGTCACGAATTCACCCGCTTCGCGTCCATCTATGCCGAGCAGCGAATCGAGACCGCCGAGGCGCCGCTGGACATGGCGCGTGCGCCCGGCAGTGACGTCGAGTGCTGCTCCTCCATCCAGATGCTCGAAGGATTCGCCCGCGGCCAGGGCTCATGGGCCTCACTCGACCACCGCCATCGTGTGGACCAACTCGACACGATGATCGAACTCACCGAGGAGCTCTACCCGACCCTCCGCTGGTTTCTCTACGACTCGCGCCAGCGCTACGCGGGCGCTGTCACGATCTTCGGACTCAGCCGCGCGGTCGTCTACCTCGGGCAACTCCATCTGGTCCTCACCAATGAGAATCACATCGTCAGCTTTGTCGAGCAGTTCGACGATCTCGTACGAGCGGCGATCGTCCAGCCTCCCGACGTTCCAGCCCTACTTCGCCGTCTCCGAGTCGAGGTCGCCTAGTTCGCGAAGGGAATCACGCGGCGGGCGAGCCAGGCACTCGTCGTAGCGAGAAGAAGGCCGGGGCCGCTGCGTCCAAACACGGATTGCAGACGGCCGAGCACGCCGGAGCCCGATGCTCTCGTGAGCTCGACCACAAGCGCCCAGCCGGCCATGACAGCGACCAGGGTGGCAACCAACACTCCCGCTCGTCGGAGCGCAGGCACAATGTCGACCGGCGGCGTGGTGGCGATCAGGCAGCCCGCACCCAACAGCAGAACCCCGGTGAAGATGTCGGCGTTGCGGGTGACCTCAGCGATGTCGTCTGCGAGTGCGCCGCCAACACCGGAGTCGAGATAGCCGAGCAGCGGTGACAGCACCCGCAGCACCGCAGATGTCAGCAGGACCACGACGACAACCTCGCGAGCTTCATCCCAGCTGATCGGCAACTCGGACTCGCCCGCGCCTTCAACCTCGCTGGGTTCGGTCATCGGCTCAACCGGCACCGATCAGGGCAGGGAGGGCGTCGCTGGCGAGGTCGCTGAGCGGGCCGGGCAAGATTCCGAAACCCACGGTGACAGCAAAGGCGATCCCGATCGCGAGGCCGGCCGCCTTGGGGATCGGGTCACCGAGATCTGCTGCATCCCCATCCGCGGTGCCGAGATACATCGACAGCACGATGCGGAGGTACAGGAAGGCCGAGACGACGGCTGTGAGCATGGCCACGATGGCGAGCCAGTAGAACTCCGAGTCGACAGCAGCGTTGATCACCTCGAACTTGGCCACGAACCCGGCGGTGAGTGGAACGCCGGCCTGGGCGAGCAGGAAGACGGTGAACATGAACGCCAGAACCGGTCGGCGCTTCGCCATTCCGTTGAGGTCATCAAGTGATGTGGCCCGGTCGCCCACACCCGAGACCACGGTCAGGACACCGAAGCTTCCGATGACGAGAAAGGTGTACGCAACGGCGTAGAAGGCGACAGAGTTGATGCCGGCCAACGAGGCGGCGTGCACGCCAACGAGAATGAAGCCGGCGTGGCTGATCGATGAGTAGGCCAGCATTCGCTTCACGTCACTCTGGACGATGGCCATGACCGAACCCACGATCAGGGTGAGTACGGCGAGGGCACCGATCGCAGGACGCCAGTCGTCAACGTGGCTGAAGAAGCCGAGCATGAAGACCCGCAGTAGTGCAGCAAACCCGGCGGCCTTGACCGCCGACGCCATGAACGCGACGACCGGTGTCGGGGCACCTTGGTAGACATCGGGGGTCCAGGCGTGGAACGGCGCGGCCGCGATCTTGAAGCCGAAACCGACAAGGAGGAGACCGAACGCTGCCATCAGCAGGCCGTTGTCGACGAGCTGCCCTGAGCTGAGGAAAATCTGGATGTCGACGAGATTGGTCGAACCGGTGGCGCCGTAGGTGAAGGCGATGCCGTAGAGCAGGAACGCCGATGCGAATGCCCCCAGCACGAAGTACTTGAGGCCGGCCTCTTGTGATTCGGTTCGCCGGTTGTGCATGGCGGCCATGACATAGACCGCGATGGAGAGGGTCTCGATGCCCAGAAATATCACGATCAGATCGTTGGCGCCGGTCATGACGATTCCACCGGCCGCTGATAGCAGCATGAGGACGTACATCTCAGGGCCGTCCAAGCTCTCACGACGGAGATAGCCGTCGAGCAGCAAGGCAACGAGGACCACTGAGGCCGCGAGAACACCCGCGAACAGGAGCGCAAAACCGTCGACGGCAAACTGGTCGCCGATGGCGTTGAACGGTCCGGTGACTTGCCAACGATCGTCCCAAATCCCCCACGTGGCGGCGAAGGCCGAGAGGCCGAGGCCAACAGTTATCGCCGCGTCGAGACCGATCTCCATCGTTCGCACGAGTGTGCCGGCAAGCACCATCACCAGGGCGAGGCCGATGTAGAACGCGGGTTCACCCATGTCGTCGCGAAGGCCCGCAAGCGGCACGTCGGTGCCGGCGAGGCCGGCCGCGAACCACATGCCAAGGACAGTGATCGGACCGATGGCGGTGATCAAATGCGGCTCGACGTCGGCGGGAAGTCGCTTCACGACCGAACGGAGCATCACCAGCAACAACGCACCAGCCGACAGGATCAGGAGCGGAAGGAGCCCTGCCCAAACAATCTCGGGAGTCTCGACGGGCGTGGCATCAAGTTGGGCAAGCATCAGCCGTGCTCTCCGTCTTCCTCGCCATGGGTATCGGTGCCGAGGTCGGCCAGATCCTCGAGCTCGACGTGGTGCGCAATGTCGGCCACCGGCTCATCGAAGTCCTCGACATGGGTTTCAACGTGGGCCACCAGCGCGTCCACTGCCGGTTCCATGCGTTCGAGCACCGGTTTCGGGTAGACACCCATGAACACGATCGCGACGAGGAACGGCACCATCGTGAGTCCCTCCCGAACGGTCAGATCGGGCATGGTGGCGTTGTCGCCTTCGGCTGGACCGTGGAAGACCCGCTGGTAGGCCCAGAGCAGGTACAGGGCGGCGATGATGACACCGGAGGCCGCCACGACGGCCCACCAACGATGGGCCGCAAAGGCGCCGATCAGGGTGAGAAACTCGCCGACGAAACCGTTGAGGCCAGGCAAGCCGATCGACGACAACATCACGACCATGAAGACGCCCGCCAGCATCGGTGCCGGCTTCTGGAGGCCTCCGAGCTTCGAGATCTCACGGGTATGGCGACGCTCGTAGATCATGCCGACCAGAAGGAACAACGCACCCGTGGAGACACCGTGGTTGACCATCTGGAGCAGACCGCCCTCGATGCCCTCGGTGTTGAGAGCAAAGGTGCCGATCACGATGAAGCCGAGGTGAGCAACCGACGAATAGGCGACCAGCCGCTTCAGATCCCGCTGCATCGTGGCCGCGATGGCGCCATAGAGGATGCCGATGGTGCCGAGGGCGACAAGGAATGGAGCGAAGTAGACCGCGGCCTCGGGGAACAGGTAGATCCCGAAACGAAGGAAGCCGTAGGTGCCGAGCTTGAGCATCACGCCGGCCAGGATCACCGAGCCCGCGGTTGGCGCATTGGTGTGAGCGTCAGGCAGCCAGGTGTGGAGCGGGAAGATCGGGACCTTGACCGCGAATGCCAGCGCGAAGCTGAGGAAGATCCAGCGGGCCGCCGTCTGGCCGAGTGCCTGTGACTCGGCGAGCTCGATCAGACCGAACGTGAGATCGTTGCCCGTGGTGTTCGCGGTGATGACGGCGGTCGAGATGATGCCGACGAGCATCAGTGCCGAGCCCATCATCGTGTAGATGAAGAACTTGGTGGCGGCGTAGGCCCGCTCGCCGTGACCCCACTGGCCGATGAGGAAGTACATCGGCACGAGCACGATCTCGAAGAACACGAAGAAGGCGAAGAGGTCGAGCGCCAAGAAGACGCCCATACAACCGGCCTCGAGGACAAGGATCCATGCGTAGTAGGGCTTCGGCGAGTGCTCGGCGTCGATCGCCAGGATCACGATCGGGAAGAGTGCTCCTGTCAGCACCACCAGCCACAGCGAAATGCCGTCGAGGCCGAGGGCCCAGGAGATCCCGAGCGTCTCGATCCACTCGTACTGGTCTACGAACTGAAAGGTAGCGGCGTGGGCCTTGTCGAACTCGACCATGACCCAGGCGGTCATCGCCGCGGTGAGAGCGGAGACGAGAAAGGCCACCTGCTTGAAGTACTCAGGACGGTTGTTGGGCAGGACGAGCAGGAGGAGCGCACCAAGGAACGGCGTGAGCACCATCGCGGTGAGGACGGGGAACGACACCGCCGCCGTCTCAGAAGCAAGAAGGGAAGTCATCAGATCGTCGTCCTCGTGAGGAACCAGGCAAGGAGCCCGATCGCACCGACGGCGACGAACGCGGCGTAGGAACGAACGAGGCCGGTCTGCAATCGACGGACCTGACCACCGCCCTCGCGGACGAGACGGCCCACACCGTTGACCGCACCATCGATGACCGTGGCGTCGAACCAGGCAACGAAGTCGAAGCCTCTGCGGCCCGGTCCACCCATGAAGTTGCTGATGGTCTCGTCGTAGCGCCAGGCCTGTTCGAGGATCGGCAGTTCGACCTTCTCGGCGGGATAGCGACCCTTGAGATAAATCGCCACTGCCACAGCGATACCGGCAATGCCGCCGGCTACGGCGATGATGGCGAGGACCCAGAGGGTGCCGCCGCCGGAGCTGAGATGGGCTTCGTTCCCGAAGGTGGATGGCTTGAGCCAATCACCCAGGAAGTGAAGATCGCTGCTGAAGGGAAGGTTCATCGCGCCCGCCACGATCGCGGCACCGGCGAGTACGACCAGCGGCAGGGTCATCTGCCAAGGCGACTCGTGCGGGTGGTACTCGCGTCGGGCACGCACGGCATCAGGCAGATCAGCTTCGGAGAGGCCGTCGAGATCGTCGCCGCCCGCGGCCGCGGCCTTGGCGATGGACTCGACATTGAGACGAGCCTCCATCACCGAGGCGCGGGCCTCTTCGACAGAGGCGACGACCTCGTCGACCGACGTCTGGGCCTTCAGGACACCGTCGTTGGCCTTCTCGAGGTTCTTGGTGGCCTTGTCGGTGGCCTTTTCGTCGGACTGATCGACTTCGGCCAGTTCGTTTCGCCGCTGGTCGAGCTTCTCTTCTGCCTTGGCCAGCTTCTCCTCGGCCTTGGCGATGCCCTCCTCCGCGCTGCCGATGCCTGCTTCGGCCTCTTCCAGTGCGGTGTCAGCGGTGGCGACGCGTCCATCCCAGACTTCAGCGATTTCCTCGGGACGCACATCGGCGAACCGGTAGCGGCCGAAGAAGGTCATAAAGACCTGGCGGCTCATGTAGAAGGCGGTGAGGATCGCGGTGACGAGGCCAACCGCCCAGAGCGCGAAGTTCTCTTCGTAGGCGTAGGCGAGGATCTCGTCCTTCGACCAGAAGCCGGCGAAGGGCGGCACGCCGGCGATGGCCAGCCAACCAATGATGAACGTGATCGACGTGATCGGCATCAGCTTCTGCAGGCCGCCGTAGTGGCGCATGTCCTGATCGTTGTCCATTCCGTGGATGACAGAT
>JAJCXZ010000098.1 GCA_029263175.1 Acidimicrobiales bacterium
ACGTGATCGGCATCAGCTTCTGCAGGCCGCCGTAGTGGCGCATGTCCTGATCGTTGTCCATGCCGTGGATGACCGAGCCGGAGCCGAGGAACAACAGGGCCTTGAAGAAGGCGTGGGTGACCATGTGGAAGATGGCGGCGACATAGGCGCCGGTGCCAACGGCCAGGAACATGTAGCCGAGTTGACTCACCGTGGAGTAGGCGAGCACTTTCTTGATGTCGTTCTGCGCAACGGCGATGGTCGCAGCGAAGAGCGCGGTGGCGGCGCCAACCCAGGCGATCATCGATGGCGCCCACGCGGCGGACTCAGCGATCACGGGGTTGACGCGAACGAGCAGGTAGATGCCCGAGGTCACCATCGTGGCGGCGTGGATCAGCGCCGAGACCGGCGTGGGGCCGGCCATGGCGTCGGGGAGCCAAACGTAGAGCGGGATCTGGGCGGATTTGCCCGCTGCGCCCACGAACAGCAGGACCGTGATCGCGGTGGCAGTGTTCTGGGTGAGCGTGCTCGCGTTGCCGAGTAGGTCGACGTACTGGATCGAACCGATCGTGGTGAAAGTGAGGAACATGGCGACCATGAACCCCCAATCGCCGATGCGATTGGTGACGAATGCCTTCTTGCCGGCCGACGCATTGGCCTCGTCGGTGAACCAGAACGAGATCAGGAAGTACGAACAGGCGCCTACGCCTTCCCAGCCGAGAAAGGTGATGAGCATGTTGTCGCCCAACACCAACATCAGCATGGAGAAGGCGAACAGGTTCAGGTAGAGGAAGAACGTCGAGAAGTTCTTGTCGCCGTGCATGTAGGCGATCGAGTACAGATGGATCAGCGCACCGACACCGGTGATGAACAGCGTCATGGTGACCGACAGAGGGTCGACCAGGAAGCCGACATCGACGGAGAAGTCGCCGGCCGGTACCCACTCCCACAACGTCTGCACGAAGCGGCGATCTTCTTCTGGCTCGTTGACCAGACCGATGAACACAACCACGGCGGAGGCGAACGAGCCGCCCATCGCCAGTGTGGCCAACCAGCCCGCACCCGGTTCACCGAGCTTGCGTCCGAACAACAAGATCGCGACAAAACCCAACAGCGGGAAGGCGGGGATCAGAAAAGCAGCATCAAGCATGAGCGACGCCTACCCCCTCAACACCGACAGATCATCGGCGGTGGCATCCGCTCGACGACGAGTGATCGCCACAACCAACGCGAGGCCGACGACGACCTCCACAGCCGCGACCACCAGGACAAAGAACACGGCGATCTGACCGCCGACATCATTCAGATCCGAACCGAAGGCCACGAACGAAATGTTGACAGCGTTGAGCATCAGCTCCACACACATGAACATCACGAGTGGGTTGCGGCGTACCAAGAGGCCAGTGGCACCGATGGAGAACATCGACGCCGACAACACGAGGTACCAGGTGGTGGTGAGCTCCACTACGACTCCCTGTTGCCTTCGCTGGAGACTTCCGCTCCAGAATTCCCGCTGTCACCGTCGTGAGGCGTGTCTTCATCGTTGGCGCCGGCCGGAGCGAGGCTCGGCAGCTCCAACGAGGCCGGCTCGAGATCGGCCAGCACATCCTCACGACGAATCGACCGGGTGAGAACAACCGCGCCGATCACCGCGATGGTGAGCAATGCCGCCGTGATCTCGAAGCCAAAGGCGTAGTCGGTGAACAGCACGCGGCCGATGCGCTCGATGTCGGTCAGGCCGTTGTCGAGAGCGTTCTCCGCGGATGCGGGAGCGCTGCCGGTGGCGCCGTCGACGCTCCAGCCGACCGTGACGATCGTGAGCGCAGCGATCGAGGCGCCGACCACCAAGGCCAACTCTCGCTGGCCACCGATCGGATCGATGCCCAGCTCTTCAGCCTTGTCGACGCCGAGCAGCATGATCACAAACAGGAACAGGATGACGATGGCGCCCGCGTAGACCACGACCTGCACGGCCGCGAGGAAGTGCGCATCCTCGATGAGGAACAGCAGAGCCACACCCATCAGAGTCTGGATCAGAAACAGCGCCGAGTGCACTGGATTCCTCGACAGAACGACACCGAGGGCGCCGACCAGCACGATCACGGCGCTGATGATGAAGACGATCTCCTCGCTCATGTCACACCCTCCGGACTTCCGCCGGAGAATCCCCGAAACGCATCGCGCTCACCCATCGTTCTCGCTCCGGACTTCCGCCGGAGAATTCCCACCATCGGTGCTGATCGTGCCCGCCGACTGCCCGACCTCGGGAGCGCGGACGCCGTAACCGAGCTCACCGGCCCAATGGACCGAGCCTTCGTAGCGGTGATCACCGGCAGACGAGGTGGCGCGCATCCAGCCCGAGGTCAGCTGGTCATCGCCCTCGCGCCAGTCTTCCCACGGCATCTTTTGGGGCATGCCGTCGTCATCGACCACGAGTTCGTTCTTTGTGTAGATGGCATCGTTGCGGTTGGTGAAGGAGAACTCGAACAGCTTCGACTCGGTGATCGCC
Source organism: Acidimicrobiales bacterium (assembly GCA_029263175.1). GTDB lineage: Bacteria > Actinomycetota > Acidimicrobiia > Acidimicrobiales > Aldehydirespiratoraceae > JAACCU01. The sequence continues at coordinate 2,489 of JAJCXZ010000098.1, forward strand.
TGCGTCGGGCACGCCTCTACACACAGGTCGCAGTGGATGCACCGCAGGTAGTTGATCTCATAGACGTACCCGAACCGCTCGCCGGGTGAGGTTGGATCGTCAGGGTCGTTGTCGGCGCCGCGCACATAGATGCACTTCGCCGGACAGACACCGGCGCAGAGTTCGCAGCCGATGCACTTCTCCATGCCGTCCTCGTAACGGTTGAGAACGTGGCGGCCGTGGAAACGCTCGGGCTTCGGTCGCTTGTTGTCCGGAGCACCTTCCTTCGCCTTGCCGCCCCGATAATCGCCGGTGACACGATCCTCGAAGAGCTTCTTGAAGGTGACCGCAAAGCCGCGGAGATAGTCGAGTGGATCAGCCATTGGCGTCCTCCATCGCTTTGATGCGCTCGGATCGAGCAGTGTTGATCGCGGCCGTCAGCAGCGTTGCCATCAGACCGCAGAAGGCCATGAAACCGAGCACGAAGGCATAGGTCTTGGTGGTGCTCCAGTTCTCGGAATCGCCGACACGCAGACCCGCCAACATGATGAACCAGGCGAGCGACAGCGGGATGAGAAGCTTCCAGCCGAGATCCATGAGCTGGTCGTAGCGGAAGCGCGGGAGGGTCGCCCGGAACCAGACGAACATGAACAAGAAGATGAAGAGCTTGAGGAAGAACCAGACCGTGCCGATCCACCAGCCCTCGGGCAGGAAGAGCGCCGGTCCGGCAGGGCCACCGAGGAACAAGGTGACGATCACGGCCGACATGGTGATCGTGTTCATGAACTCGGCGAGGAAGAACAGGGCGAAGCGGATCGACGAGTACTCGGTATGGAAGCCGCCGACCAGCTCCTGTTCGGCCTCGACAAGGTCGAAAGGAGGGCGGTTGAGCTCGGCGGTGCCGGCAATCAAGAACACGACGAACGGCACGAAGCCGGTGACGATGATGTTCCAGTTGGGAATCCCGAATGCACCAAGCGAGAAGCCGGGAGCAGCCTGATCGAGCACCATGTCGTGGGTGCTGAGCGAACCCGTTTGCAGGACAACGGCCGCGATGGCGAGACCGAGCGCCGCCTCGTAGGAGACCATCTGCGCCGAGGCACGAACCGAGCCGAGCAGCGGGTACTTCGAGCCGGAACCCCAACCGGCGAGCATCACGCCATAGATGGCGATCGAGGACATCGCCAGGAAGAACAGGATGCCCATCGGCGGATCGGCGACCTGCAGGAACGTGTCGTGACCGAACATGGTCACGACACCGTCACCATCATCGCCGTTGAAATCACCACCAAGGGGCACGACTGCGAAGACGAGGAACGCCGGCACCAAGGACAGGTACGGTGCCAACTTGAAGGCGAAGCGGTCGGCGTTGTCGGGGACCAGGTCCTCTTTGAAGAACAACTTGATGCCGTCGGCCAGGGTCTGGAGGATGCCCCACGGACCGGCGATGCTCGGGCCGATTCGGTTCTGCATGTCGGAGATGAGCTTGCGTTCGAACCAGACCATCAACATCACGGAGATCAGCAGGAAGACAAACGCAACGACGACCTTCAGCAAGGTGACGAGAAGGTCACCCATGAAGTCGCCGACATAGAGGGGGTCGAGGCCGAGGATCATGAGCGCTCCACCCGCACATCGGTGACCGGTTGCGAGGCGTCGATCAGCTGGTTGGCGTTGGCGCCCGGAGAGTTGGCCGGAATGGCGGCCGAGCCGGCGGGCACCCCCGGGTCGGCGATGACCGGGGTCATCAGCTCGCCCTTGTTGGAGATCAGCTGCACGACACTGCCCGCCTCGACCCCGAGCTTGTCGAAGTCGGCGGGGTTGAGACGCAGTTCGATGGAACGAGCGAGACCGGCACTCGATGGCGAGTGGCTCAGGGTCGTGCCGGCGTCGTACATGCGGCGCGTGGCGACCAGCCGGAGCGAGTACGCGTCATTGGCCGGGTCGACGCTTCCGCTACCGGCGGGTTCGGCGATGGATCCGTTGCCGGAACACAACACACCTTCGACGCCAGCCGCGGCGAGTGCCGCCTCGGTCAGATCTCCGTGGACGGCCGACAAGGCCGCGAGTTCGGCTCGGGCGGCTGCGGGTGACTCGATGCCGAGGTCCTTGCCGAGACGCTGCGCAATCTGGGCGGCGATCATCCAGTCGGATCGTGCAGTGCCACAGGGCGTGACCTTTTGCTCACAGACACTCACTCGACCTTCGAGATTGGTGAACGTGCCGTCGACTTCGGTGGCGGCCGCGGCGGGAAGGACGAGATCGGCGTGGGCCACGAGTGAGGCGTTGGGCAACGTGTCGATGGCGATCACCGTGGCCGCACCGGCGAGACCGGCCTCGGCCGCTGCCGCCTCCGGGAAGTCGCTGAGCGGGTCAGCGCCCAACAGCACAAGCACGTCGATATCGCCCGCAGCGGCTGCGGCGAGCATGCCGGCCGTGTCCAAGCCCGTGGACTCGGGGACAGAACCCCAGGCCTCGGCGAACGCCTCGCCGCCATCAGCGAGCGTGGTGCGACCGGGAAGCAACCCCGGCGCAAGGCCCGCGTCGAGGGCGCCGTGCACGTTTCCACGACGTAGGGCCGACAGGAAGGAAACATCGGCCAAGCCGTTCAACGCGGTGGCGGCGTCAACGATTGCAGCCGAGGATTCCGCGAGCGACGCTCGTCCGAGCACAACCGTGACGGGGCCGCTGATGGATGCGGCTGCGGCCGCAATCGCGTCGGCCGCAACGCCGGCGGCGTCGGAGGCCGTCCCGGATCCGGCGGCGACAACGGCCGCGGCGAGATCGCCGAGCTCGCCTGGGCGGGGATGCAGCGAGTGAGCCGCGATGCCCGACAGTCCGGTGCGGTGGGGCGTGAGTTCGATCAGCGTGGCGCCGTCGTTGACCACGGCGTGTCGCAGACGCAGGAAGAGCGCGCCGAGATCTTCCTTGGGGTCGGGGCCCGCAAGGATGATCGTGCCGCCGGGGCGGCACGCATCGGCGATGGTGGCCCGGGGTAATCCGAGAACCACCGCGGCCGGAAGACCATCGCCGAGCTGAGCGTCGACATTGTCGGTGCCGAGGATGCCCTTGGCCAGTTTGGCCCAGGCGTACTGGGCCTCGTTGGTGAGACGGGCGCCACCGATGACACCGATGCGAGCAGGATCAACGTCGGTCAACACATCGACGATGGTGCTCATCGCCGCGGCCCAACCGGTTGAGGCCAGGTCGCTTCCCGAGTCGGCCCGAGCCATCGGCTGGGTGATGCGGTTCACGCTGTTGAGTGCCTCGAACGCGAAACGTTCCTTGTCCGAGAGCCAACCCCAATTGACCGACTCGCTGTCGACACCGAGGACACGAAGGACCTTGTTGCGTGACGACTGCACGGTGATGCGCGAGCCGACCGAGTCGGTCCACGCCGTGGAGAGGTTCTCTTCGAGATCCCACGGGCGAGCCTTGAATCGGTAGGGCTTGGCCGTGAGGGCCCCGACCGGGCAGATCTGCACGGTGTTGCCCGAGAAGTAGGAGGCGAACGGCTCGTCGGGGAACGTGTTGACCTGGGTGTTGTTGCCCCGGTCCATGAAGTGGATCAGCGTGTCGCCTGCCACCTCGTCGGCAAAGCGGGTGCAGCGGTCGCAAAGGATGCAGCGTTCACGGTCGAGGTAGACGGTGTCGCTGATGGCGATCGGCTTCTCGTAGTGACGCTTCTCTTCGATGAACCGTGACTCACCGGGCCCGAAGGCCATGGTCTGGTCCTGAAGCGGGCATTCGCCGCCCTTGTCGCAGACCGGACAGTCGAGCGGATGGTTGGCGAGCAGGAACTCGAGGACGCCGTCCTGGGCCTTCCTGGTGAGCTCGCTCTCGGTGTCGACGGTCATTCCATCGGTGACCGGCAGCATGCAGCTCGGCTGCAGGGCCGGGCCACGGCCGGTGTCGACCTCGACGAGACACATGCGACACATGCCGACCGGCGACATACGCGGGTGGTAACAGAATCGGGGGATGTAGGTGCCGGTGCGCTCGCAGGCGTCGATCAACAATTCGCCCGGGTTGGCCTGGATCTCTGCGCCGTTGACCGTGACCGCCACCGTCGAGACAGCATCTTGGGTGTCGGTCATGAAACGGCCCCTGCGTTCATTGGAGCGGCAGAAACGGGAATGGTGTCGCGCTTGGTGATCTTCGCGTCGTACTCGTGGCGGAAGCGGCGGATGGTCGACGTGATCGGGGCGACCGATGAAGGACCAAGCGGGCAGATCGTGGTCTGCTTCGGAGGGAATGGCACGGCCTCGAGATCCTGCGACGGATCGGCGGCCACGGGATAGGGCCCGGGTGAGATGTTGTCGGCGATGTCGAGCAGCATGTCGATGTCGCTCGGGCGGCCTTCACCATCGAGAATGCGCTGGAGCACCCGCTCCTCCCAGGTGGTGCCTTCCCGGCACGGGGTGCATTTGCCGCAGGACTCGCGGGCATAGAAGCGCACGAGCCGCAGCGCGGCCTTGACCGCGTCGGTGGTTTCGTCCATCACGATGAGTGCACCGGAGCCGAGCATCGATCCCGCCGCCCCGACCGCCCTGGCCTCGAGGGGCAGATCCAGCTGCTCGGGAAAGAACCATGGGGCCGAGCCGCCGCCGGGTACGAACATTTTGAGCTCGTGACCTTCGCGGATGCCCTGGCAGAAGTTGTCGCCATAGAAGAGGTCGCGGAATGTGGTGACACCCTGCTCGATCTCGTAGACGCCAGGACGCTTCACGTGACCTGACACCGCAACCATGCGGGTGCCGGGCGCGGTCTCGGAGCCGTACGTCGTGTATTGGTCGGCGCCGTTCTGCATGAGCCACGGCAGGTTGGCCAGCGTCTCGACATTGTTGACGATGGTGGGTTGGCCGTAGAGACCGATCGCAGCCGGGAAATATGGCGGCTTCAGACGCGGCATACCGCGATTGCCCTCGAGGCTCTCGATGAGCGCCGTCTCTTCGCCGACGATGTAGGCGCCGGCACCCCACGTGAGGGTGATGTCGACGCTGAAGTCGGTGCCGAGAATGTTCTTCCCGACATAGCCCCTGGCATAGGCGTCGTTGAGGGCTTGGCCGATGCGCTCCTGGGCCAGAGCCATCTCACCGCGGACGTAGAGGAAGCATTGGGCGAGGCCGAGGGCGTAACAGGTGATGAGGCAACCCTCGATTAGCTGGTGCGGGTCGCGCTCCATCAGCAGCCGGTCCTTGTAGGTGCCGGGCTCGCTCTCGTCACCATTGACGACGAGGTAGTACGGGAACTTGCCAGGAGGCATGAACCCCCACTTGACACCGGCGGGGAAGCCGGCGCCGCCACGACCGAGAACCGTGGCGTCACGAACCTCGGTGTGGACGTCGGCCGGCCGTCGGCTCAGGGCGGTGCGCAGACCTTCGTAACCACCGGTGGCCTCCGACCGTTCCATCGTGTACGAATCCTCGTAGGGGAATCGGCTGGTGACGATCTTGGGACCGTCGTTGTCGACATACCCGGCTGCGTGAGGGATGTAGTCGTGGGTCGGCATCAGACGGGTCCCTCGCTGCTTTCGCCGGGGACTTCCGCCCCAGATCCCCCAGCGCTGGTCACCGAGAGATCGGCGCCTTCCGGCGCGTCATTCCGGACCAGCCACACCGGGGCTTCGCTGGCATGCTCGGGCGGATGGATGCCGGCACCGGAGCCGGACGGGATCGACTGGCGCACACGAGCGAGCGTGCCGTGCTCGGGAATGTCGTCGGCGTTACCGGTGCGGATGTCGTCGATCAACTCATCGAATTCGTCGATGGTGATTCGGTGACGGAAGCGGTAGTTGACCTGCAGGGCCGGCGCTTCGGTGCAGGCTGCGATGCACTCCACGTCTTCCACGGTGAACATTCCGTCGGCGGTGGTGCCGCCGGCCTTCACACCGAGCTTCTCCTCGGCGTGAGCGAGCAGCTCTTCGCCGCCGAGCAGCTGGCACGACAGGTTGGTGCACACATTGACCATGTACTTGCCCACCGGGTGGAACTTGAACATCTCGTAGAACGAGCCGGTGCCCTTGACCTCAGCCGGCGTGGTGCCGGTGAGCTCCGCGATCTGACGCATGGCGTCATCGGTGACCCAGCCGTCCTGCTCCTGAGCCAGATGCAACAGCGGGATCAGTGCCGACTTCGGCTTGGGATACCGGGAGATGATCTCGTGCGCTGTGGCCAGGTTGGCGGCACTGAAGTGATCCGTCATCGGTCGACCTCACCCATGATCGGATCGACGCTCGAGATGATGGCGACACCGTCAGCGATCAAGCCGTTCTGCATGAGGTGGGGCATCGTCTGCACATTGATGAAGCTCGGGCCGCGGACGTGCATGCGGTACGGCGTGGAGGTGCCGTCGCTCACCAGGTAGACGCCGAGCTCGCCGCGAGGCGACTCGACACAGGCGTAGGCCTCACCCTCGGGGACCTTGTAGCCCTCGGTGAAGATCTTGAAGTGATGGATGAGCGCTTCCATCGACTGATCGATGCGCACCCGCGGTGGCGGAGTGACCTTCTTGTCCTGGACTCGGTAGTCACCGGCAGGCATCTTGTCGAGAATCTGTTCGACGATGCGCATTGACTCGCGGATCTCGTTGAGGCGGATGGCGTAGCGGTCGTAGCAGTCGCCGTAGGACCCGACGATGACGTCGAAGTCGACCGCGCTGTAGGCGAGATACGGCTCGTCGCGACGAAGATCCCAGGCATAGCCGGTGGAACGGAGGATCGGACCAGTGGCGGAGAGGGCGAGGGCTTCGTCGGCGTTGAGGACGCCGACACCCTGGAGGCGTTCGCGCCAGATGGGCTGCCCGGTCATGAGGATGTCGTATTCCTCGAGGCGGGGTGGGATCAGCGCGAGGAGGTGCTCGACGTCGGCCTCCCAGCCGTCAGGCATGTCGGCCGCCACGCCTCCGGGGCGGATGTAGTTGTGGTTCATACGGAGGCCGGTGACCTTCTCGAAGAACCGCAGCACTTCCTCGCGTTCGCGCCAGCCGTAGATCATCATCGAGACGGCGCCGAGGTCCATGCCGTTGGTGGCCATGAACAACAGGTGTGACGACATGCGGTTGAGCTCGCACATGAGCATGCGGATCCAGGTGGCCCGCTCCGGAACCTCGATACCCAGCAGCTTCTCGGTGGCGAGGCTGAACGCCAGCTCGGTGAAGAGCGGCGAGGCGTAGTCCATACGGGTGACGTTGGTGCCACCCTGAAGATACGTGAGCTGCTCGGCCTGCTTCTCCATGCCGGTGTGCAGGTAACCGACCACGGGCTTGGAGCGGAGGACGGTTTCACCCTCCATCTCGAGCATCAGGCGCAACACGCCGTGAGTCGACGGATGCGAGGGGCCCATGTTGAGCAGGACCCGCTCGTCATCGGCATCGGTGTTGGGGTCGTTGCCGATCTCGGCGCACTCGGCTTCGCTCAGGCGGAGCACGGCGGAGTCGCTGCCGCGACGCTTCACACGCTCGGCACCGTCGATATTGTCGCCGAGGCCGCCGGCCTCGGACTGCTCAAGGTGCTCGGGATCGGTCAGGGTCATCGTTGGTTGCTCGCTGCTTTGAATTGCACCGGGATCGATCCAACCGCGTAGTCCTTACGCAGCGGGTGTCCGACCCAATTCTCGGGCATGAGCACCCGGCTCATGTCGGGATGATCCGAGAACACGATGCCGAACATGTCGTAGACCTCACGCTCGAGGTACTCGGCGCCGGGGTAGAGATCGAATGCGGTGGCGATCGTCGGCTCGTCACCATCAAGCTGCACGCGAATGCGGATGCGCTCACGACGCTGATGGTTGATGAGCGCAGTCACCAGCTCGAAGCGACCGGCCTCGATGCCCTCGGGGAGCGAACGTTTGCCAGCATAGGTCAGATAGTCGACGGCGGTGAGGTCGATCAGCTGGTCGAAACCATCGGCATGAGCTGCGGTGATCGTGTCGAGATAGGTGTCGCTGGTGGCGTGGAGGATGACGTCGCCATTGGAGTCGGCCACGATGGCGTCATAACGAAGCGTTGCGATCGCAGCAGCCTCAGCTACGTCGTCGGCAGCCTCGGCTGCGATTTCGTCACTCATATTCAGCCCCCGATGGTGAGGCCGGCGGTCTGCCCGTCGCGCTGCTCGATCGTGATTCCTGCCCCGGCACCAGAAGCTTCACGGCGCTGCGTGAGCTCGCCGCTCTGGATCTTCTCGTGCAGGGTGAAGATGGCGTGCATGAGGGTTTCGGGACCGGGCGGACAGCCCGGGGCGTAGACATCGACCGGCACCACCTGGTCGACACCCTGCACGATTGCGTAATTGTTGAACATGCCGCCGCTCGAAGCGCACACGCCCATGGAGATGACCCACTTGGGTTCCATCATCTGGTCGTAGACCTGACGAAGAACCGGGGCCATCTTCTGCGAGACACGGCCGGCCACGATCATCAAATCGGCCTGGCGGGGCGACGCCCGGAAAACTTCCATGCCGTAGCGGGCCAGGTCGTAGTGAGCAGCACCGCTCGCCATCATCTCGATGGCGCAGCAGGCGAGACCGAACGTGGCGGGCCAACAGCTGCGGGCTCGCGCCCACTTGACCAGGTCTTCGATGTTGCCGGTGAGGAAGTTGTGGTCCATCCCCTCGAGGCCGGACTCAGCGATCGAGTTGGAGTCGCCCAGAAGCGGAATCTGCGCCATCAGGCAGCTTGCCCGTCGTCAGCGGGGATTCCACGATCCTCGAGGCCGACTCGACGGATCGTGGTCTCAACCGTGCGATCAGGCGAAACTGCGCCACTCGGGCGGGCAACCTGCTTCAGCGGACCCCACTCGAGGGCGCCGTTTCCGATCAGGTACACAAACGATTCGAACACCGCAAAGGTGAACACCATGATCAGAACAAGGCCGAACACACCCAGGCCACCGAAGGCAACGGCATAGGGGTAGAAGAAGATGATCTCGATGTCGAAGACGATGAAGATCATCGCCACGAGGAAGAAACGGACCGGGAATCGCTCTGGCGTCTCACGACTCGGGACGATGCCGCACTCGTACGCGGCCCGCTTGGCAAGTGATGGATTGCGCGGAGCCAGCAAACCAGAGGCGATGAAGCTGCCCGCCGCAAACGCAGCTGCGAGCAGCAAGAGCGCCAGCAAGGGAAGGTACTGGCCCAGCATGCGCTAGCCCGCCTGGAACTCGGCCCGCCGCGCCATGACGAGCTTGTCGCGCTCGTGAAGCATGTAGCAAAGGCCGAGGAAGATGATGAGCGAACCGATCGTGATCATGGCGGGCACGAGACGCAGGTTGCCGAGGTTGCGGATCATGATGATCGAGACGATCGGCGCGTCCGGGTCAACTTCTGGTCGCTTCGGAGCGGTGCCCGGAAGGTTGGTCGTCGACTCCTCTGTGACCTGCTGGATCTGCACGATTCCGTAACGAGTCGGGTGCGTGATGGTGAACGCGGTGCGGACCTGGGTTTCGATTCGATCCCAGCGGTTGGGATCCTCAGGGAGGCCACGCTTGCCACCAATGGTGAAGGCGTCGAGCACCTTGAAGTCGGCCGCGGTCTGGAAGTCGAAGTCGCTGGACGCGAGCAGCATTGCGATGGCGGACGCCTGGGCCTCACCTGACTGGGCGGTGGACAGAAGCGTCCATCCACCGAGATCACTGTTGTCCTGGTCGATCAGTCCCGGTGCGATTGCCGCCAACTCAGAGAGAGTGGTGGCTTCGTTCTTCGCCTGCTCCTCCGCCGCCAGGGCCTCGATTTCGTCATCGGACAGACCCTCGGTCTGATCGGGCGTGAGCGACTCAGCAGTGACCACACCGTATTCGGCCCAGGCGGTCTGCACCTCGACGACATGTTCGGCATCGTCGGCGGAGAGGCCGGTTGTCGCCATCGTCAGTGCATCGTCGCCGTACTCGTCGATCAAGTCATCGACCGCGGCCACGACGACCGAGTGGGCGTCCCGGAGATTCTCAGTGGCGAGGCTGTCAGTCTCATCGAGCGCGGCAAACGTGAAATGTCCCTCGGTGTCGGTGCCTTCAACGATCTCAACCGGCTCCCACACCGGAGAGTCGCCCGCGTAACCGATTCCGTAGATCCACCAGACCGAAGCCATGATCGCCATCCAGCCGAAGAACCCGGCCAGCGTTATCAGAGTGCCGAGGCGGGGTCCGGAGTTGGTGCTGACAATGAGCCAGATCGAGCCCATCAGCACCACGACGCCGGTGAGGACGGCCATGAAGCCACGGATCTCGGGGTCCCACGCGAGACCGGCGATGATGTCGAGCATCTCCATCAGAGATTCCTCTCGAACGCGACGATTGCATCGATCTGCTCGTCAGTGAGCAGGGCAGGGTACGAGAACTCATCGCTGTTGCCAATGGTGGGGCCAACGGGTGACGAGTCGGTAGCGGGGCCGAAGCCGGGCATCTGGCCGTTGCCGCCGGAGCCGCCACGACCATAGGTGGCGCCGATGGTCTGACCCCTGGTGATGAAGTCTGCGTGACTGGCAGCCGTTTCGAACTGTTCGAGCTCTGTGCCGCCACGGAGGTTCGGACCGAAGAAGCCGCCACCCTGGGTGTACTCGTCGAGGATCGGCTGGTCGGTGCCGTGAAGCTCAAGGCTGTAGGGCCCGGTGGCGTCGAAGCTCCAGCCATAGGTGTGGCAGCGAGCGCAACTGTAGGACCCCGCCGCCGCAGTGTTCGTGAAGAGGATCTCGCCGTATTCCAGATACAGCTCCTGGCCTTCAACTTCACCAGGAGTCGAAAGCAACTCGAGGGCAGCGAAGCGCCAATCCTCCTCGTTGCCTTCGTTGTCGAGCGCAGGGTTGTCGGCCAGGGCCGCATCCCAGGCGCTCTGACGGACCGCGTCGACGTCGGCGAGCCATGACTCAACCGCCGCCTCGAGCGCTCCGGCGTGTTCAGCCTCGGTGGCAAGAAGTACTTGGGCCGCTTCGTTGTCGGCAATACAACGGGGGTCATCGCCTTGCTCGGTGCAGTCGAAGCCGAAGGTGTCGCGACTGGCCAGGGTGACGTCGCGGGCGGTGGCGTCCTTCGCTTCGTTCACCTCGCGCAAGGCGATTGCCCATTCGGCGTCGCTCTCGGCGCGAAGCTTGGTCTCGACGCCCTCACGGATGCCGTTTGCGACCTCTGTGTTGATCTGATCCTCATCGATCTGAATCGACCGGATGTAGTAGACCACTTCCTCGAGCTGCTGATCGGTGAGCGGGCCACCGCCACCAGCACCCCATGCCGGCATGACGCCATTGCGGCCGAAGTTGAGGGTATGGATGACCTCGTCCTCGGTGAAGCGGGAGAGCAGGGTGTTCAGCGCAGGAGCCTTCCAGCTGACCTGGGCGACGAACTCGCCGCTTTCGGTGGTGATTGCCGTGGAGACCGAGCCGCCCGAGCCCTCGGAGCCATGACAGGCAACGCACTGAGCGCCTTCCAGGTAGATCTCCTCGCCGCGGTTGGTGAAAATGCGGTCGGTGTCGACGTCGCGGCCTTCATGACGACCGGGTTCGCCGAGCCAGTACAACGGCAGCGTGATCGCAGTGATGGTCAACAAGACGAGGCTGGAACCGAGCGCGAGGTCGAGACGCTTGGTCTCGAGTTCGTCATCGTCCATGTAGGGACGCCGGTTGGCGGCCAACTCGATTTCGGAACCGAGCTCGTCACGCGCGGATCGAATGTTGAAGTAGATGTAGACGAGGCCACCGATAAAGACGATCGCCAAAATGACGAGGCCGATGGTTCGTTGTGTTGAAGCGGCGAGCAGCATGCGCGTGGATAACTCTGGATCTTTGGTGTGAATACTCAGCTGGGGAACGGACGGAGGTTACTAGTGGCTCGACTGGCCGATGCAGTTGGGGCCTTCGGCTTCCTGGCCAGTGGTGTTGGTGCCGATCGGGGGGCCCTGCACGATTGCGCCGGTGTTGACGGTAAGTGAACCGTCGGCACCGATGGACATCGCGAAACGGTCCATGCCGCGAGGGGCGGGACCGCCGCGCTTCTCGCCAACCCGGTTGTATTGCGATCCATGGCAGGGACATTCGAACCACTGCGAGGTGCCGCAGGAGGGCACACGACAACCGAGGTGAGGGCACTTCTGGTAGAGAGCAATAATGCCGCCGTCGAGGCCGAGAGTGTGGCCTGCTTCCATTCCGGCGAGTTCAGGAGCCGAGTACGCCGCCCGAGCCTTCTCGATCGCACCGTTGGGATACTCGGTGAGCCACATTCGGCCTTCGGCCTTGTAGAGGAACCCGTTGTTGCTGCGGATCTCGGCGAGCAGATCGGTCACGAGGCCGACCTTGAAGGCCGAACCGAAACCGCCGCCGAGCTGCGGCCACAGGAACGCAATGCACGCGGCGCCGAATCCGCCCAGGCCGATCTGCATCATGAGAACGATCGACCGGTTGAAGAACTGGCGCCGGCTGACGCCGATGATCTCGGGATCGGGCGGTACATACGGGGCAGGGGGCGCAGAGTCGCCTGCAAGAACAAGCTGCTTGGACGCGGCCTTGCGGTCGAGCGCGGCGGCCTTCTCGACCTGCTTGCCGGAGAGCTCGGCTTCTGAGCCGAGTGCAGAGCTGGCGGCGTCGCGCTTCTTCGTCTCGCTGGACAAGATGCCAAGCGCCTCGTCGGCCTGTCGGCCGCGCATGGTGGCGAACACGGCAATGCCGGCCAGAACGACGATTGCGATTATTCCGAGGGTGATCATTGGCAGTCTCCTTTGCTCACAGCTCGAAGAAGAGTCCGGCTTCCCAGGGGAAGACGAAGTTGAAGCCGGGGCCACGGAAGAACGAGCCGATCATGACGAGAACTGCCCAGAACATCAGGTGCATCGTCATCAGTGAGATCGCGAACTTGCGGTCCTCCGGCTTGCTCGAGGGGTTTCGGTCGATATAGGGGGCCAGAATCAGCACAAAGAGGCCGATACCCGGGATGGTCACGCCGGCAACCATCGGATGGAACATCGTCAATAGTTCCTGAAGCCCCAGGAAGTACCAGGGCGCCTTCGACGGATTTGGCGTCTGGTTGAAGTTGGCCAACTCGAGCAACGGCGCGTTGACGAAGATCGAGAAGATCAGGATGAATGCCGTGATGAACAAGGCCGCCGCGAACTCCACCACAAGGAGATGGGGCCAGGTGTGGACCTTGTCCTGGGGTGCCGACTTGGTGTCTTGAATGGAGCCGGACTTGACGACGGTGAGCAATCGCTGGGTGTTTCCGCCGGGACCGGTGAGCACTGGCCCACCAGCCGCGGTCGCAGGGGCCGCCGCCGTGGGGGCGGTGGCAACGGCACCGGCTTCCGCTCCGCCCGACTTGGCCTTGGCCGCCTTCGAGCGCTCGAGCAAGTGCGCAGGGATCTTTGACTCGGCCTCCTGTTGCTCGGCGGCATCATCGCCGCCTCCGCCAGACGCGACGGGTGCCGCCGCTTCTGCTTTTTCAGCCGCCGCCTTGGCGCGAGCCTCTTCGGCCCGCTTCCGGAGGTGTTCGGGAACTTCAGTCATGTTCTGTTTCTCCCTCGTCCTACAGCGGCCCCGAGATTCCGCCGTCCTTGCGGACTCTCCAGAAGTGAATCGCCATGAATATGACGACAACGAATGGAAGCAGCAGAACGTGGAGCACGTACCAACGAAGCAGGGTGTCAGTGCCGATCTCTACGCCACCCAGCAACACGAACCGCACCTGGTCACCGAACACAGGGGTATACCCCATCATATTGGTGCCCACGGTGACGGCCCAGAGTGCCAGCTGATCCCACGGCAGCAGATAGCCGGTGAACGACAGCAACAGCGTGAACTGGAGGAGCATCACGCCGATCACCCAGTTGAATTCGCGGGGCGGCTTGTAGGCACCGTGATAGAAGACGCGCGCCATGTGCAGGAACACGCTCAACACCATGAGGTGGGCTGCCCATCTGTGCATGTTGCGCACCAGCAAGCCGAAGGTCACCGTGTTCTGGAGGGTGTAGATGTCGTCCCAGGCCGCGGCCGCCGTCGGGCGGTAAAAGAACATCAAGAAGATGCCTGTAACCGTGAGATGGATGAACAAGAGGAACGACAGGCCACCGAGGCACAGGGTGTAGCTGACCTTCACCGCGTGGCGCTTCACCTTCACCGGGTGCAGGTGGTAGAGCACACTGTTCATGATCACGTATGACCGATTACGCGGGCTATCGGTGTAGCCCTTCCGGAATATCGAACCGGGCCGGAAAATCGAGTTCCACGCCTGCGAACCCTGGATCTGATCCCCCATCTGGGACATCGAATCCTGCATGCGCTGCGGGAACGGTTTCTTCACATCTTCGTCGGTAGCCATTAAAAATCGTTGTTCTCCTGCGCCTCAGCTGAGACGCATTCCGTATCCGTAGCCGTGGGTGTTGGTGCGTTGATGGGAGTCGCCCTCAGCCGGCGCATCGCCGATCTTGCCGAGGATGATGACGCCTGTCGGGCAACGATCGACGCAAAGTGCGCACCGGGTGCACACATCATCGTCGATCGTGAAGATCACATGATCGTTGGGGTCGCTGCCCGGTTGCTCGGTGCCGATCGCTTCGTCGATCGCATCCGGGCTCACCATGAAGATGCACTTCCATGGGCAGATGTCGACACAGCCCTCGCACATGATGCATTCGGACTGGTCGATGTGAATGAACTGTTTTGGTTTGACCTGCTGACTGAGCCACGCCGCGTCGACTTCCTGAAGGACGTAGTCGTCCCGGAAGACCGGCATCGGAGGGTTCGCGTCGACCTTGCTCACGACGACGAGCCCTCCTTGATGAGCGGACGACCGAAGACGGAACGCTCAGGCGTAGCGGCGCCGGTGTCCTGACCACGCTTCTGCCAAATCGACCAGAGGGCGATGTTGGCGCCGAGGGCGACGGTGTAGATGAGGACGGCAATGATGTCGCGAAGCACGACATAGGTGATGTCGAGGGGCATGAAGCCGCCATCACGGGAGTGCTTCAGGATTCCCCCCGGGCCGACAAAGAACTTGTCGACCCGCCAGTTCAGCTCGTTGTCCGCCCACACCAGCCACTGGTGAGGAACGACGCCGTAGACCCAGAACATCAAGAAGAAGACAACGAGTGAGCCGAGCATCGCTTCGCCCCACGTAACGGGCGCATCGACCGGACGCCGCTTTGAATACGCGACGATGCCGCCTGTGATCCCGAAGGCAACGATGCAGGACAGAACAAAAGCAACCACGCTCGACTCCAGGTGGGAGGCGGGAGTTCACGAACTTCGTGAAACCGCGCACAAGTGTAGTCCCGTTGGGCCAAAGCCCTCGGGTTGGGTGAACGGTTTACCACGGCAATTCCGGTCTCCACACATTCGGCGACAGATCTCGCGACATTCCCGCGCCGTCTTGGCGGGACGTGCGACACTGCCTCTATCCTCTACTGGTCTGTGTCATCTCCTGTCTGAACAGGATCGGGTGAGGGCACAACCAATCTGTCCTTAGCCCCGCACCGGAGACCACGGTGACCGAACTACCCGAGCATCTGCTGAAACGAGCTGCCGAAGCCCGCGCTCGCCTTACCGGCGAAGGCGGCGGAGGTGGCGATACGGCCGGTGGCGACGCCCCGGCGGCAACGCCTGCCGTTGCTGCCCCGGTGGCCGCAGCCACACCAGCAGTTCCCGAGGAGCCCAAGGCTCCCGAACCCGTCGCCCCGTATGTCGAGGCCGGCCTGAACCGCAAGACCATTCCGGCGTGGATCATCCCCGTCCTGTTGTTCTTGCCGATCTGGGCCATCTACTACGTCGGCTTCCTCGAGAACCCCCCGGCCGAGGCCGGTGGTCTCCTGGTCGAGGGTGGCGAGATCTACAGCGGCCAGTGCTCGAGCTGCCACGGCGGCACCGGTGGCGGCGGCACCGGCCGCCAGCTCAACGACGGCCAGGTCCTACTGACCTTCCCAAGCGTCGAAGCGGGCGCGAGCTACGACGGCCTCGCCGGCCAGATCGCATGGGTCGCCAACGGCACCGCAGGCACGACCACTGCCACATATGGCGATCCCGCCCGTGGCGGCGGCGCCCACACTCCCGGCAGCTTCGGTCAGATGAGCGGCTTCGGTGGCGGCCTGTCAGCTGAAGAACTCGTCGCCGTCGTCCACTACGAGCGTGTCACTCACGGCGGCCTCGACGAAGCCGCCGCCGAGGCCGAGCTCCACCTGCTCGAGGAGCTTCTCCGGGTGATGGAAGAAGAAGGCACCGATCTCGGCTCCGGACTTCAGGCCGAAGACATCCAGCACCTCGTCGACACCGCCCGCGCCAGCGCCGGCGGGGATGCGGAAGCCGCTGCCGGCTGACCCGGCCGACCGTAGGTGTCCCAGTCCGTCAGCCGAGGCTGCCGCGGAGCTCGGTCGCCAACGCTGACAGCTGCGGACTGCCCTCGAGCATGGCCATCTTCGCGTCGACCTGTCCACCGTCGACCGGCCAGCCGAGCACCATGGCGGTGAAGGTCTCGGAGAGATCCTCATGGGCCGCGCTCATGGCATAGTCGTTGACATAGTCGGATTCGTTGTCAGAACCGACAGCGCCCGGCCAGAACGTGGAGGCGTAGTCAGCCAGCACCGAGTCCGGGGCGGCGCAGCCGAGTTCGATTCTCACTCCAACGCATTCACCTTCACCGAAGGCGAAGACGCCGGGGGCAAGTGTCACGACATGGCTGAGCTCGTGAACGATCGTCTCCCTGATCAACACCTGGTCACCGAGGTCGGCGAGATCGAGGCTGAGGATCCAGCCACCACCGGCGGCGGGGTGAACGACACCGACGAGACCGCGGCTCTCTTCTTCGATGACCGAGAGTTGGCGGAGTTCACTGCGCAGTGACTGCGGCCAGATGGCGTCGACCAACTCCCATGTGGCAGCGATATCGTCGTCGTCGATCGGCCCCTCGGGCTGACCATCGACGACGACGACATCACCAATACGAATGACGTCTTGGCGATAGGCAACCCGCTCCACGGCGCGGGCCGTGTCGTCGCCCAGAGCGACGCCGGCTTGGCCGACATCGGTCGTCGGGGCGTCAGGGCGAAGGCTCCCGGAAATGATCATGAACGCGACAGCGGCCGAAGCCACGCTCAGAACGAACAGTCGGAAGGGGTTGGACGACATCTGCATCTTTGCTCGGACTCGATCGTAGAAACCATTGGACTCAGCAACATGAGGCAAACGGCTCCCGCGTATAGGTCACCTGCCCGGGTTGTTTCGCCCGCGATCATGGTGAGTACGGATTGAACGCCCCGCGATCAAGTGTCGGGGCAGTGAGGTCGAGGAGACCACGTGGACATCACGATGACTGACGCATGGCGGGCGCTCCGTGCGCACGCGGAACACTTCGCCGACCTCGAGCTCCGCTCGCTGTTCGCCGACGACCCGGACCGAGTCGACCGGATGACGCTGTCCGTCGGCGACCTCGTGGTCGATTGGTCGAAGCACCGCGTCACTCAGGCGGTGCTCGCTGATCTGGCCGCGCTGGCCGAGACCACCGGAGTGGCCGACCGGGCTTCAGCGATGATGCGAGGCGACCGTGTCAACACCACCGAGAACCGAGCGGTGTTGCACACCGCGCTGAGGGCACCGGCGGGCCGGGTGGTGGAGGTCGATGGCGAGGATGTTGTGGCCGGCGTGCACCGTGTGCTGCACCAGATGGCGGCGTTCACCGATCGTGTGCGCGATGGAGACTGGGTCGGCGCGACCGGGTTGCCGATCGAGACGGTCGTGAACATCGGAATCGGAGGGTCCGACCTTGGACCGGGGATGGCTTACGAGGCGCTCGCGGCGTTCCGTCATCCACGAATTCGCTGCCAATTCGTCTCCAATGTGGACGGCAGCGATCTCGCGGCAGCCGTCGCCGACCTGGACCCGGCGACCACCATGTTCGTGATCTCATCGAAGACATTCACCACTCAGGAAACGCTCACCAACGCCAAGTCAGCTCGGCGCTGGCTGGTCGATCGACTGGGGGAGGATGCAATCGCCAAGCACTTCGTCGCCGTGTCGACCAACGCCGACGAGGTTGCCGAGTTCGGGATCGACATCGCAAACATGTTCGGGTTCTGGGACTGGGTCGGCGGTCGCTACTCGGTCGACTCCGCCATCGGCTTGCCACTCATGCTCGCGATCGGGGCCGAGGCGTTCGGCGAGATGTTGGACGGATTCCGGATCGTCGATGAGCACTTCGTCTCGACTCCGATCGAGGAGAACGTGCCCGCCCTCCTCGGTTTGATCGAGGTTTGGTACCGCACCTTCTGCGACCTCCCGACTCGGGCCGTGCTCCCCTATTCGCGCTACCTCCATCGCTTCCCCGCCTACCTTCAGCAACTCGACATGGAGAGCAACGGCAAGTGCGTGCGAATCGACGGTGAGCCGGTCACGTACGAGACCGGGCCCATAGTCTGGGGCGAGCCGGGGACGAACGGTCAGCACTCGTTCCACCAGCTCTTGCACCAGGGAACCACGGTGGTGCCGACCGACTTCATCCTGATGGGGGCGCCCGACCACACCGATGATCAGCTCTCCGGCGTCGAAGCCCACCACGATCTCCTCGTGGCGAACTGCTTCGCCCAGTCGGAGGCTCTTGCGTTCGGCAAGACCGCAATGGAAGTGGCGGCGACGGAGACCAACCCGGCGCTCGTCAGCCATCGCACGTTCCCGGGCAACCGTCCGTCGACGATGATCATGGCTCCGAGGCTCACGCCGTCGGTCCTCGGCCAGCTGGTGGCGCTCTACGAGCACCAGGTGTTCACCCAAGGTGTGGTGTGGGGGCTCAACTCCTTCGACCAGTGGGGCGTCGAACTCGGCAAGGTCCTGGCCCTTGCCATCGTCCCCGAGCTCACCTCAACCGACGAGCCGGCCCTAGACCACGACGCCAGCACCAACGCCCTCATCCGCCGGTACCGGGCACTGCGCCCCTAACCGAAATTGCTGCCGCCAGACCCCGTCAGAGGGGGACAATCGACTGCAATTTCGGGTGTGCCGCAGACGGCCATCCGTTAGCCGCAGGTGATCTGGAAGGTCCCTTCTTCGATCTGAAGGAGGCTTGCGTCGCCGGCCCTCGACTGGAACCACGACTCCTCCTCGAAGAACGTGGCGGTTCCGCTCGCCGTGTTGCCGTCGATCGAGAAGTTGGTGACGCCGATGCCTGGCGGTAGATCCGGATACCGTTCGTACCACGTCTCGTCGGCGATCCACTCAGCTTCTCCAGCAGTCTGAATGTTCAGCGTCACTTGGGGCGGGTCGGTGAAGTCGCCGCCGGGCAGAGTCAGCGCCAGCGTGTCGCCGGTCTCCATGATGTCGTCATTGCTCGTGAGTATCGCAAAGAACCCTCCGAAGAAGTCGGCGTCGCACGATGCGAGAATGTGGTCTGGAAGCAACGTGAACTCCCAGGTCTCCGCTCCGATCGTGATGACCCCCACGCCCCCGTGGTCGTCGACCATGGCGTCCAACAGTTCCTCGGCATCCTCCACCAGCTCATCGACGTCGGCGTCGACATCGATGGATGGCGTCTCAGCATCATCCGACTGTTCGGCGTCATCGGACGCTGCCGGTTCGTCGCCCCGAGCGTCTGTCGTAGAGTCCTCGTCGCCACCGCCGCAAGCAGCGAAAACCAATGCCGCCACCGCGACAAGGCTCCAGATGCCGGACCGAGTCGTTGTTGATGTCATGAAATCGAGAATAGTCGCAGCCAGAGCAGCGACGCAGGCCCTCCGACGGCACGTACCCGACACCCCCATCCGAAATTGCTGCTGCCAGACCACGTCAGAGGGGGACAATCGGCAGCAATTTCGGGGTGTACGGTGCGCGGATGCGTCCGTTCAAGCAAGTTGATGTTTTCACCGCCGTTCCGTACAAGGGCAACCCGGTGGCAGTGGTGTTCGATGCCGATGACCTGTCCGACGAGGAGATGCAACAGTTCGCGCATTGGACGAACCTGAGCGAGACCACGTTCCTGCTGAAGCCCACCGACCCCGACGCGGACTATCGAGTACGGATCTTCACGCCGGGCTCGGAGTTGCCCTTTGCCGGCCACCCCACCATCGGTACCTGTCACGCGTGGCTCGAAGCCGGCGGCGTTCCGACCAATGAAGGCACCGTCGTGCAGGAATGCGGCGTCGGTCTCGTGCGCCTCCGCCGCTCGGACAATCGGCTCGCCTTCGCCGCCCCCGACCTGATCCGTGGAGGCCCAGCCGGTGAGGACGACATCGCGAAGGTCTGCCTGATCCTTCAGATCGACCGTGCCGACGTGCTCGACGCCCAATGGTGCGACAACGGACCCGGGTGGATCGCGGTTCGCCTCGCAAGTGCGGAGGCTGTCCTGGCTCTCGAACCCGACTTCAGCGCCGTGGAGAGCTACGACGTGGGCGTCGTCGGGCCCAATCCGATCGGCGTGATCGGCAAGGTCGGCGCCCTGGCGTCCACTGGCGGTGAGCCGGCCATCGAAGTGCGCGCGTTCTTCCGAGCCGGCGGACAACCAGCCGAGGATCCGGTCACTGGGAGCCTCAACGCTGCGCTCGCCCAATGGCTACTTGCCGATGGCACGCTCAGCGCGCCCTACGTCGCCGCGCAGGGAACCGCCCTCGGCCGCGCCGGGCGGGTTTTCGTTGATCAAGCCGACGGCGAAATCTGGGTCGGCGGCGACGCCGTCACCTGCGTGGACGGTCACGTCGATATCTGAGTCACACTGGGCAGACCCCAGCGTGACTTAGTGGTAGCGGGAGTGGGGCGCGAACTCTCCGATGTACTGCCACGCCTCGTGTTGACGGTACGCATCGACGGCGCGGGTGATCACGCGCTCGAACAGCTCTTCGCCCCGCTTTGTCGTATCGCCTTTGGTCGCGCCGCCGTGGCACCACATCGCCAGCCAGAAATTCAAGGTGATGAGGTAGCTCCGGAAGAGGTCATCGAATTCGAGGTAGCCGGCGTCCATCGACGAGATGGTGTCGAAATACAGCCGGAACAGATCCTGCTCGTGGCGGCGCCGGAACCCGGGGTCGAAGTTGGTCGCCATGAACGGGCAGAGATCGCCCATCCCGTCGCCGCGACCAACCAGCTGCCAATCAATCAGAACCAGTTCGCCAGCGTCGAAAAACATGTTGTCGAGTCGGAAGTCGTTGTGGCACAGGGTGCGACTCATCGACCCGTACGCCACCAACAGGTCGCTGATGGTCGGGATGAACCGTTCCAAGTGAGCGACGACGTCCGATCCGAGAAGGTCGCCGTACATGTTCACCACCGCAGGGAACGACGCCTCCGCCATGCCCTGCAGCCCAAGATTGAGCGGGCTGTCGATCGGTGGCACCCACTCGAGTTCGTCGACGTTGCCCCACCACCGTCCGTGCATCCGCGCCGCCCCCACCATCGCCGCGCCGGCTTGCTCAAGCGTCCCGCCCGCGTGGTGATCACCTGCCTCCAGATGACCGACGTCTTGGAGGATGAGGCAATACTCGTCGGCCTCGACATCCATCTCGTTGTAGACCGCGTTGGCCGTGCGCACCCTCAGCTGGGGAATGACCTCCTTGTAGGCTCGAGCCTCGCGCTCGTAGACCTGCAGCAGCAACCCGATCGGTTTCAGCCCGCCATCGGTCGTGGGAATCTTGGCGATCAGCGTCTGCGGCCCGTTGACGCCGTCCTCATAAGCGAGCGTGAGCCGGGCCAGCTCTCCGAGAAACCCCTCGCCCACCGCGATGCGCTGCTGATCAACCGAGGCGACCGGTTTGCCGAGCACGCCCGCGAGGAAGGCAGTGTCGATCTGGTCGAGGGAGGTGGGGATGGCCATCGGGCGAACCTAACCCAGACGTTCGGCGGGCACCCACGAGAACAGACGGGGTCTGCCGCCGCCCGTTCAACTCCGACCGGCCCAGGCGCCGGTGCTGAGACAGGCTTGGAGGAGGTAGCCGCCGGTGGGGGCTTCCCAGTCGAGCATCTCGCCGGCGACATGGACACCGGGTCGGGCTCGTAGTTGGAGAGAGTCGTCGACGGCTGACCAGGCGACGCCACCGGCGGTCGAGATGGCGCGCTCGATCGGCGCCATCGAGGTGATGCGCACCGGGACAGCCTTGGCCAGCGCGGCCATCCCCACCGAATCGCCAGGAAGCCGGTTGCCCGTGGCCTCGCGCATCAGCGATATGCCCACCGGCTTGATGCCGGCGCGGCGAAGATAGGTCGAAGCACTGTCTTTCGGCCGCTTCGTCTCGAGTCGAATCGCAAGGCCGTTGTGCGAGACGTCGGGGAGGAGATCGATGTGGATAGTGGCCACACTCCGTTCACCGAGCTGGCGGCGAATCGCTGGTCCGAGACTGTAGATGGGGCCGCCTTCGAGTCCGTCGCGTGTGATCACGGGTTCGCCACGAACGGTCAAGCCATCGATCGAAACCGCCGCATTCTTCAGTGGTTCTCCTTCGAAAGCGGCCAGGTGTTCGGGGGTCCAGTCGACGAGCACCCCAGCATTGGCGGCGGAGAGTTCGACGCACTCGATCCCCGCATCACGGAGAATCCCGACCCAGCTTCCATTGCCGCCGACGCGAGGCCAGCTCCCACCACCGAGCGCCAGCACGATCCGATCGGCCCGCAGCTCATGTTTCGATCCGTCTGCGGCAACGGTCTCGACTCCCCCATCGACGAAACCGGTCCAAGTGAGGCCGGGACGGAAGTCCACCCCCATCTCCACCAATCGCGAGAACCAGACCCGCAGGAGAGGCGTGGCCTTCTGCGCTGCTGGGAACACCCGTCCACTGGAGCCGACAAACGTTTCGGCGCCAAGCTCGTCGGCCCACGCGCGGAGCACTTCAGGGTCAAAGGCTCGAAGCATCGGTTCGAGCTGAGGACGCGCTGGGCCATACCGATCCAGGAAGTCGTCGAACGGCTCGCTGTGGGTCAGGTTGAGTCCGCTTCGTCCCGCGAGTAGCAACGTCCGTCCAAACGACCGCCGCTGATCGATCACGGTTACACGATGACCGGCAGCTGCAAGCGTTTCCGCGGCCATCAACCCGGCTGGACCTCCACCGACGATGATGGCTTTCATCGTGGCCGGCCTTCGACGATTGCGTCGTGGTCGATCCGCCAGAGATTGCGGCTCGTCTGGGTCGCAAGGGACGTGAGGTGATGAGCCATGATCGGACCAAGCAGCGGCTGCCCGGTCTCCTTGTCTACGGCGAACGGCTGACCCATCGGATGTTGTATAGCCGCTGCACGTCGCCGAAGTCGCAGCGGCTACGACTTGCGGATGATCAGCTGGAATTCGACAACGCCGCGCTCATCGCCGCTTCATTCTCAGCCCTTGGCGACGACGAGCTGGAACTCGAGGATGCCTTCGTCGGCGATCGAGACGACGACCGGCGCCGAGGGGGGCGTGATGTTGAAGTCCTGCCACACAACATCGACAGATCCGGTGACGACGCCGAAGCCATCGTCACGAATGAGGGCGGTGATGGCGAAGGTGACTTCGTTCGTGGTGCCGTTGATGGTGAGATCGCCCACCGCATCGACCGCTACCTGATCGCCGTCGGCGAGCCCGGCAGCCAGCTCGACGGGCTGTGTGAGCGTGAATGTCCCGGTCGGGTGGTTGGTCGCGTCGATGGTGTTGCGAATCGCCCGCTCGCGACGAGAGTCGTTCGAAACGATGGTGTTCATGTCCACGGCGATCTGGGCCGCCGTGAGCGTGTTGCCGTCGATCGTGAGCGAGCCGGTGACACCTCCGGACCGTCCCACCGCGGTGACCGCCCCGACGGTGAGCTCCTCATCGACTCGGAAACCGGCGAAGCTACCGCTCGCCGTTTCGAAATCGAACGTTCCGATCTCGTCATCGATGACCCAAATGCCGTTGATGTCGCCGTCAAAGCCGGCCACCGCCGCATCGTCGGCTGCGAGGTCCGCATCGAGCTGTGCGTTGGCGTCGTCCACTGACACCGCCTTCGGTGCATCGTCTTTGAAAACGAACCACCACACCGCGATTCCGAGAATCGCCACTACCGCGAGTGCTCCACCGATCAACGTCTTCTTGTTCATACCCAATCCTTGTTCGCCCTGCGTGTTCGGGGGTCAGTACGCAAGGCGGTCCAGTCTGGTTCGCGAAAGCAAGAACGAGACGCAGCACACCTCGGAGCACCCGCCGCAACTGCGGCAGATGCATCGTTTGCTCAGAGCAACGCTGCAACTTCGGCTACTGCGGCGAGGGTTTCCTCGATCTCGGCATCGGTGTGGGCGAGCGACGGGAATATCGCTTCGTACGCACCGGGCGCGAGGGTGATGCCGCGGTCGAGCATGCCGTGGAAGAACTTGGCGTAGACGCCGTTGTCGCAGATCGCCTTGGCGCTGTCGAAGTCGGTCGGGGCGGTGTCGCCGAAGAACAGCCCTACGAGCGGACCGATCCGCGGAACGACGGCGGCGATGCCGGCCGCATCAAAGGCGGCCTGCATGCCGTCGGCCAGCCGGGTGGCGATGCTCGTGAGTTCGTCGTAGGCCTCAACCGTGAGGTGCTGCATCGCGGTAAGGCCCGCGGCGGTTGCCAACGGGTTCCCCGACAAGGTGCCGGCTTGGTAGACACCGCCGAGCGGGGCGAGGTTGCCCATGATCTCGTGGGATGCACCAAAGGCCCCCATGGGGAGTCCGCCGCCGATCACCTTGCCGAAGCACCAGATGTCGGGCTGCACACCGAACCATTCCGCGGCACCGCCGCGGCAGAGCCGGAAGCCGGTGATCACCTCGTCGAACATCAGCAGCGCACCGGCGGCATCGCAGGCTTCCCGGATCCCTTCGAGGAAACCAGGGGCCGGGCCGACGAGGCCCATGTTCGCGGCGATCGGCTCGACGCAAACGACAGCTACCGTCTCGTCGATCTCGGGCACCACGTTGAACGGAGCAACGACCGTATCGGCCACCGCACCCGCCGTCACCCCTTCAGAACCGACCAGACCCTGCTGAGCAACGCCGGAACCGCCGGCCACGAGGAGCGAGTCGGAGTGGCCGTGATAGTTACCGGCGAACTTGATGATCTTGTCGCGGCCAGTGGTGCCGCGGGCGAGACGGATCGCTGACATCGTGGCTTCGGTGCCGCTGGAGACGAGCCGGACCTTGTCCATGCCGTTGACCCGGGAGGTCATCTCCTCGGCAATCAGAACCTCGTTCTCCGTCGGCGCGCCATAACTGGTGCCACGGGTGGCGGCATCCTGGATGGCCGCGATGATCGCCGGGTGAGCGTGGCCGAGGATTGAGGGGCCATAGCTCTGCACGTAGTCGATGTAGCGGCGTCCTTCGACGTCGTAGACGAACGGACCCTCGGCCCGGGCCACGAAGTACGGCGTCCCGCCAACGGAGCCAAAAGCTCGAACCGGCGAATTGACACCGCCGGGGATGACGGCTTGAGCGCGCGCAAAGAGGCTTGCGTTGGTGTTGGTCACTCGAGGCTCCATCCAAGCGGCCTCATTGGAGGCCTTCGGCGATCAGTCGGGAGAAGTAGGTGAGGATGAGATCGGCGCCGGCTCGCTTGATGGCGCCGATGTGTTCGAAGGCAACCGGTTCGAGTTCGAGCCAGCCCTGGATGGCGGCAGCGTGCACCATCGCGTACTCGCCACTCACGTGGTAGGCGGCGAGCGGGATGTCGATCTCTTGGCGAGCCCGAGAGATCACGTCGAGATACGGCATGGCGGGCTTCACCATGACGATGTCGGCGCCCTCGCCGATGTCTTCGCGAATCTCCTCCATCGCCTCGCGGGCGTTGGCCACGTCTTGCTGGTAACCCTTGCGGTCACCGCCGCCGACGATGGTGACGTCGACCGCATCGCGGAATGGGCCGTAGAGCGCCGTGGCGTACTTGGCCGCATAGGCAAGGATGGCGACCTCGTCGAAGCCGGCATCGTCGAGCGCTTCTCGAATGGCGAAGACCTGTCCGTCCATCATCCCGCTCGGGGCGACGATGTCAGCGCCGGCGGCGGCCTGAGCGACTGCGATCTGTGCGTAGATCTCGAGCGTGGCGTCATTGTCCGGCTGGCCGTGATCGTCGAGCACCCCGCAATGGCCATGATCGGTGTATTCATCGACACAGAGGTCGGGAATGATCACCAGATCGTCGCCGTGATCGTCGCGAAGGTCTTGTATGGCGAGCTGCACGATGCCGTCGGGACTGAACGCCTCGGAACCCTCGTGGTCCTTGTTGAGGGGAACGCCGAAGAGCATCACGGCGGGGACGCCGAGATCCTTGAGCTGGCGGGCCTCTTCGCGGAGCGACTCGCGGCTGTGCTGCATCTGACCCGGCAGCGAACCGATCGGCTGCGGCTCATCGATGCCTTCGCGCACGAACAGCGGCGCAATGAGATCATCCGGATGAAGTCGGGTCTCGCGCACCATCCGCCGGAGGGCGGGCGTGCGGCGGAGGCGGCGAAGGCGGCGCTGCGGGAAACTCACCCCGCGAGGCTACCGCCTCTCGTTCAGAGGCCGAAGCGGGGGAAGGGGAAGTCGAGGAGGGATTCCAGGACGAGGTCGGCGTCGGGGTGGACGTCGAGTTTGGTGATTCGGTTGGGGACGACGATGCAGGTCATGCCGGCAGCCTTGGCGGCTGAGCAGCCGTGCTTTGAATCCTCGATGACGAGCGTTTCTGCGGGGTCGACTGCCAGAGCGGCGGCAGCCGCGAGGAAAAGGTCCGGATGCGGCTTGCCACGGTCGACGTGATCACGGGTGCGGACGGCGGCGAAATGGTGACGCAGTTCGAGGCGCTCGAGATGGGGATCGACCCAGGAGATCGGCGAACTACTCGCCACGGCCAGGGGGAGATCGGCGGCCACAACCGCTTCGATGACGGCCACGACACCCGGCAGGGCGGGGACGGTAGAGCGCGCGTGTTCGTGGGCTTCGCGTGCCCGTTCGATCGCGGCGGCGTCCGGAGGACGTCCGAGTCGTTCTTCGAGATGTTCGTGCAGCGGGCGGTTGTCGGCCTTGCCGATCGAGTGCACCCAGTCCTCTAGGTGAACTTCGAGATCGTGGGCGGCATAGGCAGCTCGCACCATCTCGAAGATCGGCCACTCCGTATCGGCGATGGTGCCATCGAAATCGAATATGACGGCAGAAGGAATCACCAGGTGATCATGGCCTCAGTCGAGATCGAGAGCGAACCAATGGTGGGCGTGGGGCTCATTGTTGAACGGCTCGACCTCTTGAAAGCCCGCCGACCGGTACAACGCGATCGCCTCCGTGAGCGACTCGTTCGTCTCGAGCTGCACTCGCCGGAGACCCAGCCTTCTCCCCTCCGAGACGAGCCGATCGAGAAGCCCTCGACCGAGCCCCCGACCGCGCACCGACGGATCGAGCCACATCCGCTTGATGTCGGCGACATCGGGGGCAACGAGCTTCAGACAGCCGCATCCCACCGGTCGGCCGTCGAGGCGGGCGACCAGGAAGAGGCCGTTGGGAGGCGACACTTCGTGAGGGTCAGAGGTGAGGACGACGCCGCGATTGAGCCCGGTCTCGAAGCGATCATCGATATCGGCGAAGTACCGCTCGAGACACCACTGAGCATCGACCGACGCGGCATCTTCGGTGTGGATCACGACCTGGTCGCCGAAGTAGTCGATGAGTGCTTCCACAAGACCCGGGATCGTATGAACCGCAGCTTCGATGGTGACCTCGATGCCGCGGTCAGCGGCGACCTCGGCAGTGGCCGGGCCGATGGCGGCGACAACCGGCGGAAGACCATCGGCACCGACCTGGTCCACGAGATGGGTGACGGTGGAACCCGACGTGAACGCCACGGCGTCGGCATTGCGGCAGACCTCCCGGTCAACGTCGTCGAGTTCCACGGGGATGGTGCGGTACACGGGCACGTCATCGACAAGCCACCCCGCGGTGCTCAGCTCGTCCGGCAGCACCGGCCGCGCCGACTCAGCGCGAGCCAGCACCACTCGCCCGCCCGACGAAGAAGGTGCGGGGAAGACCTCGAGAAGGCCTTCGGCGATCGATCGATCCGGGACCAGATCGACGGCGAACCCGAGGGATTCCGCTCGAACTCGAGTGCCAGGACCGATGCAGGCGACGCGGACACCTCCCGGCACATCGGTCGGGTCGACCCGAGATGCTCCGTTGGGACTCGTGAAGACCAACCAGTCACCCGAACCAAGCGACCGGAGCGCCGCCTGCAAGGCCTCGCCGCCGTCCGTCGGATCAGCAATGTCGATGACCGGGATCGAGACGGCCGCCGCCCCGGCCGCCTCGAGCGCTTCAACGAGTGCCGCAGCCTGATGGCGCGGGCGTGTGAGCACCACCCGGAGCCCGGACAGTGGCATGACGGTCATCGAATATCGGCGAGGAGGTCCGTGCCCCCAGAATCGTCGAGCAGGAAGCGTGCCACACCCCGACCGAGCGCATCAGGATCTGAACCGCGCCGCCGTTCCCGAATGAGGACTCGTCCATCCAGAGACGACAACATCCCGACCAGCTCGATCTCTCCAAGGACCTCATCGTCGAGCAGCACTGCATGCGCGCCGGCGGGAAGGTCGCAGTCGCCTCCGAGTTCGGCGAGGAAGGCCCGCTCGGCATCGACAACCCGGCGGGTCGGTGCGTGATCGATCACGGCCAACGCGGCGAGGGTTTCGGCGTCATCGGCACGGCACTCGATCATGAGCGCGCCTTGTGCCACCTGGGGGACCATGAGCGAAGGGTCGAGCACGTCGACAACGCCGGCATCGATGTCCAAACGTTCGATTGCGGCAGCGGCCATGACGATTGCGTCGAAGCCGGCGGCCTTCTCCAGACGGGTCTGGATGTTGCCCCGGAGCTCGGAGAAGTTCAGGTCCGGACGATGCCAGGCCATCTGCGCACGACGACGCACTGAACCCGTGGCGATCCGCGCACCTGGAGCAAGCGAATCCCACGCCGCGCCGACAAGCGCGTCACGAGCATCTGCTCGCGTGGGGATTGCAGCGACAACCAGCTCGTCGGGAGTCACAGCGGGAAGATCCTTGCCGGAGTGAACAGCGAAATCGGCCCGGCCATCGAGAACCGCCGCCTGGACTTCCTTGACGAAGACTCCCTTGCCACCCATCGAATGAATCGGCACATCCGTGTGCCGGTCACCGACGGTGGACACGACCACCTCTTCGATCGCACGGCCGAGCAGCTCGGCCACATGGCGGGTCTGCCACAACGCCAACGCACTCCCGCGCGTGGCGGCTCGAAGCGGCGTTGACGCGGTCATGGAGCCCTAGAGATCGAACAGATCGCGCAGCGACTCGGCCAAACGATCGCCGCGTGCCTTGCCCGCCGCGTCCTTCAATCGAACCGTGGGTTCGTGGAGCAGCTTGTTGACCACACCGCGGGCCAGCGCTTCGACTGCGACGCGCTCGGTGGGTTCGAGGTCGGCGAGCTTGGCGGCGAACCGTTCGAGTTCTCCATCAACGATGGTGTCGGCCTGGCCGCGGAGCTGGCCGATGAGAGGCGCAACCTCTCGAGCGGAATTGATGGCGTGGAATCGATCGACCTCCGAGTTGACGATGTGTTCGACATCGACCACAACCGCGGTGCGGCCTTCCATCTGAACCTCGATGAACTCGCCGATGGCCTCCATGTCGAGAAGGGTGACACCTCGGAGCTCGGTGGCCGCGGGGTCGACGTCACGCGGCACAGCCACGTCGACAATCAAGAGCTCGCGACCTTCGCGGGATGAGAGGAGATCGGCGACAGCCGCACGTTCGAGAATCAGCTCCGTCGCTCCGGTGGTGGTGACGAGCACATCGACGCTCGCCAGCGTCTCCGTGAGATCGTCGAGGGCGACGGCTTGGCCACCACAGACGCCGGCGAGCCGTTCAGCCCGCTCCCACGTGCGGTTGGCGATGAAAATCTGCTGGGCACCGGCAGCGGCCAGTGTCTTGACCGTGCCTTCGGCCATGTCGCCGGCACCGAGCACCAGCACGGAGCGGTCGGTGAGACCATCGAGTCGGTCCTGCGCCAAGGCGACAGCGGCCTGGCTGACCGAGGCGATGCCGCGACCAATGGCGGTCTCGGTGCGGACCCGCTTGCCACACTCGACTGCGTGTCGAAACAGCGGTTCGAGGGTGGAACCCAGCGTGCCTTCCGAGCGCGCGGTGTCCCAAGCGGTTCGGACCTGGCCGAGGATTTCGTGCTCGCCGACGACGGCGGAGTCGAGACCGGACACAACCGAGAAGAGATGGCGGACCGCTTCGATGTCGTGCAATGCGTAGAGATGGTCGGCAACGTCTTCCGGAGCCAGGCCGGCATGGCGACAAAGGAACTCACGCACGTCGTGATAGCCGCCGTGGAAACGTTCGGCGAGGGCGTAGACCTCGATCCGGTTGCAGGTGCTGAGGACCACGACTTCGGAAAGGTTCTCCGCCGTGCCGAGATCGGCGAGCGCCTTCGACAGTTCATCGGGCGCGACAGTCATGCGTTCAAGAGAATCGAGCGGCGTAGACCGATGATTGCAGCCGATAGCGACGAGAGACATCGGCGTCTACCGTACCCTCCCCGCGGGCCGAGATGCCCGTCGGGCGACGACCGTCACGTCTCAGCGTTTTCGATCGAACGATGCAGGTGGAAGCCGAGGATCTGAAGCTCTGTGGCGAGGTCGACGGCCCGCAACTCGACGTCGTCGGGCACCACGAGAACGGTTGGCGCGAAACTCATGATCGACTTCACGCCTGCGCCCACCAGCGCATCGGCCACAGCTTGTGCTGCGCTCGCCGGAGTGGCGATGACGCCAATGGCGATCTCGAATTCGCTGACCACTGCGCCGAGTTCGGCTGGCGCGAACACGGGCACACCGTCGATCGTGGTGCCGATCTTGTCGAGATCGGTATCGACCGCGGCAGCCACCGGAAAGCCGGCGTCGGTGAACCCCGTGTGGTTGGCAAGCGCTCGACCCAGGTTGCCGAGTCCACAGACCACGACCGGCCATGTGTGGGCGAGTCCGAGCGCACGACCGATCTCGAACTTCAGATAGTCGAGTTCGTAGCCGACGCCGCGCGTGCCGTAGGTGCCGAGGTACGACAGATCCTTCCGAACCTTCGCGGCATTGACTCCGGAGAGATCTGCCAGTTCCTCGGACGAAACCGTGACCTGCCCGGACGGCGCGACCTCATCAAGCGCCCGCAGGTAGAGCGGGAGCCGAGCCACCGTTGCTTCGGGGATGTGTCCCGATCCGGCCATGCTTCCAACTTACGACTTTGTGCACGGCTTCACAATCACAATCGCACAAGCAATGGGACCTCAGTAGTCTCACACCGCGATGTCGAACCCCGCCGGTGAACTCTT
The DNA here is from genome assembly GCA_029263175.1 of Acidimicrobiales bacterium. Classification (GTDB taxonomy): domain Bacteria; phylum Actinomycetota; class Acidimicrobiia; order Acidimicrobiales; family Aldehydirespiratoraceae; genus JAACCU01. The sequence goes on from JAJCXZ010000098.1 coordinate 33,694, forward strand.
GAAAAACAGGGATTACCGCGGCTTCCTGCTCGCCCAGACGTTCATCGCGGGCATCAACGGCACCTCCCGATTCACGTTCGTTTGGCTCGTCATCACCCTCACCGACTGGACCGCTGCGGAAGGGCTCGTCGCGGTCTGCCTCGGCCTACCCGCGATGCTGTTCTCGCTTCCTGCCGGTGCCTACTCCGATCGCGTGGACCGAAAGCGCATGTTCGTCAGGTGGACAACGGTGCTCGTCATTGGCCTCGCCACCTTCACCGCGGTGATCGCTGCCGGCTGGGCCACCCCGTTCTGGACCGGTGTGGCCGCAGTATTCATCGGCACCTTGATCACGGTGAACCCACCGAACCTGAACGCGATGGTTCCGTTGCTCGTTCCGGGTGATCGCCTGATGAACGCCGTAGCTCTCCAGAACGGTGCCATGCAGGCAGCGGGATTCAGCGCCGTGATCATCGCCGGCGTATCCATCGAGGTACTGGGCGACGCTGGTGGCTTCGCGCTCCTCACGGTTTTCGCGACGATCTCCCTACTCAACATCCGCAAGGTTGTCATTCCCCCTGACAAGGTCACCGAGGGCTCGAAGCAGGCAGCGGGCGAAAGCCTCGGCAAGTCCATCCGCAGCGGATTCGCCTACGCGGCGCGGACGGAACCGATCCGCAGCCTCCTGCTGATCAGCCTCGTGCTCGGTAGCTCGTTCGCGGTGATGCAGATCTCGATGCCGCGGGTGGTCGAGGACGTCTACGAACGCGAGGCCGCCAGCGCCGGCTCGGTACTCGGGGCGTTCGGCTTCGGCATGCTCCTCAGCTCGGCATTCATGGCGAACCGGACCAGCGTCAACCACGGCCGGAACATGGCCATCTGCATCGGCCTCGGACTCGGCGGCGGTCAGTTCGCGCTGAGCTTTGCCCCCGGGCTCTGGATCGCTGTTGCGGTGATGTTGGTTTGGGGGATGAACGCCGGGGTCGCCATGGCCAGTCATCGCACCGTCCTCCAACACAACACCTCATCGGAGATGATGGGACGCGTGATGGGGCTCATGATGATGGGTTTCATGGGCGGACTTCCGATCGGTGCCGGCATCGCCGCCGCGTTGTCGCGGCTCATGGGACCGACCGACACGATGCGCATGGTTGGCGCCGTCACCGTCGTTCTTGCTGCCGGCCTCACCTGGCGGAAGTCGATGCGCTCGCTGCGTTAGACCGGCTCGACCAGCTCGGCCAGACCGATGCCGGCCTCGCCTCCGCACGCGTAGAAGAGGAACGTGTGACCGTCGTCTTCGAGGATGCACGGATCACGCAGTTGGTTGACGAGCTCGTTGACCGCACCCCGCAGGGATGGACGGAGGGGCTCCTCGGCACCCTCCCACCCGCGCTCGGGCCGCATGATCTCCACCGGTTCGCTCTCGCTCCACTCCATCCAGTCTCGGCGGAGATCGATCGTGCTGCGAAGAATCCGCTCCGGGCAGTCTCCGGCTCGGGTCCAGTAGACCTCGAGTGTGTCGCCGGCCAGGCGCACCGCGGAGTGACGCATCGCGGGCTCGAACAGTGTGGGGCCGGTAATGAAGCCCACCCGTCCGTCGGCTGAGCGGCAGACCGTGCCCGGCATGACCAACGCGTAGTGCCAGCCGCGGTACTCGAACACCCGGAAGTACGACGGCCCGAGCAGCGGCTCGGCCGTGGTGAATTTGACACCGTCGCCCGATTTCGCCCGGCGCGTGCATTGACGACCAAGGGATTCGAGTCCGTGGAAGTACATCACGATCTCGCGGCGCTCTTCATCGACGTGAACGTCGGGCGAAGCGATATGGGGGATGACCAGATCGGACCGGAGGTCAGCCGGCGCGACCGTGCCGAGCTCGGCGGTCCAGGCCGCCTCGATCCTTTCGAACGCCTCGGCGTCGAGGTCGATCTCTTCGGTCGGAAAGTGCGAGTCGGCGAGCTGGAGGGCACCGGGCGGATGGACTGTCCACGGCCCTCCGATCGCATCCGCGTACGCAAGGCGGATGTGAGCTCCCTTGTGATCGGCGAAGTAGAGGTAGAACCGCCCCAGTCGATCAGTGACCCAGTCCGGGACACGGATGACCGACGGACCCTGGATGTTGTGGCCGATACTCGGATCGGAATCGGGCGAGATGATCGGCGCGTCGCCAAGCCGCTCGACCCTCACTGATCAACCGCCGAGTTCGCGGCGGACGATCTTGCCGCCCAAGCCCCTGGGGATCTCGTCGACCACGTCGATCTTGGTCGGGCATTTGTAGCGAGCGAGCTCGGTCGCACACCACTCGATCAGGTCGTCTTCTTCGACGACACGCCCACGTTCGGCCACCACGAACGCCTTCACCGCTTCACCACTGTGGGGATGGGCCACGCCAATGACGCCGGACTCGGCCACTGCGGGGTGGGCGTTGAGCACTCTCTCGACCTCAGCCGGGTAGACGTTGAACCCGGAGACGATGATGAGATCCTTCACCCGGTCGACGATGTAGAGGTAGCCGTCGTCGTCGACCACGGCGATGTCGCCCGTGTGAAGCCAGCCCTCGCCATCAAGCGCACGCAGGGTCGCCTGATCGTCGCCGAGGTAACCCAGGAAGACATTCGGGCCTCGCACGAGAATCTCGCCGGCGTCGCCGATGTAGACATCGTCGCCGTCCGTGTCGACGACTCGCACCTCGACGCCCGGAAGCGGACGCCCGATACTGCCAACGGGCGTTTCGTCCTCGGTCGACACGGTGACGCTCGGTGATGCTTCGGTGAGGCCGTAGCCCTCGAAGATACGGACGCCGAAACGGCCCATGACATCTTCGACAACACGGTCCGGCAGCGTCGCCGCTCCCGACACCGCCAAACGGACCGTCGACAGCGCGTCGTCAGGAAGCAGCTCGACCTGGCTCATGGCGGCCCACATCGTGGGCGGGCCGACCAACAAACTCACTCGTTCCTCGGCCACGGTCTCGAACATCGACACCGGATCGAAGCGCTCGACGAGCACCAGGGTGGCACCGCTCCAGAGGGTGAGGTTCAGAATCGAATTGAGCCCGAGCACATGGAAGAGCGGGACGACACAGAGCGCGACATCATCGGGGCGAGCGACTCGGCCACCGGTCGACTGAACCTGGCGGAGGTTGGCGGCGAGGTTGCCGTGGGTGAGCATCGCGGCCTTCGGCTCACCGGCCGTGCCACTGGTGAAGAGAAGCGCGGCGAGATCATCGTCGTCACGATCGATCCGCTCGGCGGGCGTGATGTCTTCTCGGAGTGCGTCGAGGTCGACGGCGCCATCGATCTCGACCCCAGCCGGAACGAGGACATGTTCGAGCCCGTGCGTCGCCGCCCGATCGAGGTCTCGGAGCACGGAGACTCCTGCCGGGCCCGCTATCACGGCTCGCACGTCGGCAGCCGCGAACTCGCGCTCGACCTCACGAGCCGGACTCTGCGGATTGAGCGGCACCGCGACCATGCCGGCACCAAGGATCCCGAACCAGGCGCGGACGAACCGGAAGTTGGTCCCACAGAGGATTGCGACCCGGTCGCCGGGCTCGAGGCCCAGGGAGTTGAGCACCCCCCGAGTCTTCGCCACCTCCTCGCGGAGTCGCCCGTAGGAGATGCGATCACCACCGGCAACGATCGCGGTGCGATCGGCGGGATGGTCATCAATGAGACTTGCGAGATTCACGGGCTTCCCTTGGGAGTGGACAACCCGGCAATTCTGGCACGCCTTCGGCCCCAGCAACTACTGGAGCGGATCCCACTGTCGGCCTCAAGACCAGGGGCGCGCGAGCCGACGGGAACAAAGAGATGCAGCGCGCGTTGGATTCCTCGCCAAAACCAGGATTTTCGGTCCGTTTCGGGGCTATCTGTGCAGTATTGCTCGCGCTGGTCGCCACCCTCACGGCCGGCAGTGCGGAAGATGCATCCGCCAACAGCTCAGACGAAGCCGCGTTCGTATCGGCGTTGAACCAGGTTCGCGCCAACGCCGGCCTGCCGACACTCACCGTGAACGCTCAGCTCTCGAACCTCTCGCGCGGCCATGCACAGGTCATGGCCGATGCCGGCGACATCTTCCATGCGGACCCGATCAGCGCCGGCTATAGCGGCGCCTGGTCGAAGATCGGCGAGAACGTCGGCGTCGGCGCCAACGTCCAGGTTCTCGTCGACGCGTTCGTCGCCAGCCCTGGCCACTACGCCAACATCGTCGACCCGTCGTTCACCCAGATCGGCGTCGGTGTCGTCTGGCGCGACAACGCGTTGTACACGACGCACCGCTTCCTTCAGATCCCCGGCGAGACGGCAACGACAACGACGGTGGGGCCACCCCCGACCACCACGGCAGCGCCGCCAACGCCCACTGACCCGCCGCCGACCGCCCCACCGCCGACCACGACTGCCGGAACGAATCCGAGCCCTCAGCCGTCTGCGCCGACCGTTCCGCCGACCACCACGTTGCCCCCGCTCGCGCCGCCGTCGATAGCTGCGGCTCGCGTCGTCACGCTGGTCGAGATGGTCGAACTCGTCGGCACCTGAATCTCAATGACGCCCGAACCAATCATCACCGCGAGCGGACTCACGCGCTCGTTCGACGGGCGGATCGCGCTTGATGGCCTCAACCTCGAGGTCCAGCAAGGCGAGGTGCTCGCGCTGCTGGGGCCGAACGGTGCCGGCAAGACCACCACAGTGCGTCTTCTCAACGGCGTGCTCGCGCCCGATTCGGGACGGGCCACGGTGCTCGGGCTCGACCCGGCAACGCACGGGGACGATGTACGCCGACGGACCGGAGTGCTCACCGAAAACGCCGGGCTCGACGATCGACTGACTGCTCGGGAGAACCTCGAATACACCGCTCGAATGCGCGGATACTCGAAGACCGAAGCCCGTGACCGCGTGAACGTCCAGCTCGACCGGTTCGGCATGCACGACCAAGCCGATCAGCGCACCGTCGGATTCTCGACCGGCCAGCGCAAACGGGTGGCGCTCGCCCGGGCACTGCTGCACGACCCCGACATCCTCTTCCTCGACGAACCGACCTCGGGCCTCGACCCGAGCGCGACTCGCGATGTCACCGACCTCATCGGGTCCCTCGCCCGTGAACACGGCCGCACCGTCGTCCTGGCGACGCACTTCCTGGGCGAGGCGGGCCGCATCGCCGACCGAATGGCCGTCCTCGACCACGGCCGCCTCAGGGCAAGTGGCCGCCCGGAAGAACTCGCCGCCGAGCTCTGGGACGGCATACCCGCTGACATCGACCTCGGCGGGCCGCCGACCACCCGGGTAGTCGATCTCGTCCAAAGCCTGCACGGCGTTCTTCACACTGTGCCGCGGGCTGCGGGCCTCACCGTCGGAGTTCGCGACAGAGCAACGATGGCAGGCGTCCTACGGCAGCTCGCCGCCCACAACATCGACGTGTTCGGGGCAAACCTCCGGCGGGCATCAATGGAAGACGTCTACTTCGCACTCGAGGAATCTTTCACCACCGAGTCGGTGTCTTGACCACGTTGTCCACGTCCCCTGCTGATGTACCGGCCAACCGCCACGGGCGGGATTGGCCGGTCATCTGGGCAATCGTCGGCCGCGACCTGCGAGCCATACGCCGCAGCAAGGCCGTCGTCCTGCCGATGATGTTGGTGCCCATACTGCTGATGGTCGTGCTGCCGTTGGTGATCGGATACGCCGCCGCCCAAGCAAGCAGCCAGAACAACGCAGCTCTCGGGTTTCTTGATGCCGTGCCCGATGCGCTGGCGGCCGAGATCTTGGCGCAGCCACCCCAGGAGCAGCTGCTTCGACTGGTCCTCGGCTATCTGTTGGCTCCGCTTTTCATGATCGTGCCGCTGATGGTCTCGGCCGTCATCGCCGCCGACGCATTCGCCGGCGAGAAGGAACGGCGCACCATGGAGACGCTGTTGCACCTCCCGATCAGCGATCGCGACCTGTTCCTCGCCAAACTCCTCACGAGCTACATCCCTGCGCTCGCGGTGACGTGGGGAGGATTCGCTGCCTTCACCGTCGTCGCCAACGCGGTTTCGTGGCAATACGTGGACGGACTCATCGTTCCCAACCAACTCTGGCTGGTGATGGTTCTCTGGGTCGCCCCCGCAGTGGCCATGGTCGGCCTCGGCGTGATGGTCCGCGTCTCGGCGCGAGCAAGTACGAGCCAGGAAGCGAATCAGCTTGGTGGTGCTGTGATCCTGCCGCTCATTTTTCTCGCCGTCGGACAGTCGACCGGACTGCTTCTCGTCGACCTCGAGGTCTCGATCGGTGTCGGCGCGCTGCTGTGGCTGCTCGCCTTGCTGCTCGTCTGGCGCGGCGCCTCGCGCTTCGCGAGAGACCGCATCGCGGCCTCGACCTAGCGAGCGAGCAGGAAGAACTGAAGCGCGCCGGCGCCCAGAATCATCATCAGCAGTATGGCGATCACGATGGTGGTGCCGCTTCTCATGATTCTCCGTTTCGACGGCCGAGTTCGACGTGGGTGCCCGCGCCGCCTCGATCGCCTTCGTCGAGGGGTCGCAGTTTGACCTCGATCGCTTCGCCGAGGCCCAACTCAGCGGCGGCTGATCCGCGAGCGATGGCCACCGAAACCAGGCCGCTGGAGTCAACGATCAACCCGGCGGTGCCAACCGGGATCTGTTCATAGGCATCGACCCGCACCGCGAGTCGCTGTTCACCTGCAACCTCGAACTCCATCTCGCGCCCGAAGACGTCGATCTCGTCGGGGGCGACGTTGAGTTGGCAATTGCCGTAGTGGTCGACCCAGAACACCTCGCAGGCGAGTTCACCGTCGGCGAAATGTGAGAGCGGCATCACGCCGGGGACGAGCAGGGCAGGATCGATCTCGGGGCCGAGCGCCTCGATGGGGACCCCGTTGCAGAGGTGGGCGGCCGCGGGAGCGAAGACATCGCGGCCGTCGAACGTGGCACCCCCGCTCAGCGGGAGGGTGTATTCGGGATTGCGAATCTCGAAGGCGCGGGTGGCGCCGCCCACCAGGGCGACGGCGGGGCCCAGCAGCCCATTGTCGGGACCCACGAGAATCGACGCGCCGTGACCAACCTCAACCGCAACTGCTCGACGGTTGGTGCCGACGCCAGGGTCGACGACGGCAACAACCACGCCGGGGTTCAGGTAGTTGGCAGCACGGGCGAGGGCGAGGCCGCCACCACGGACATCGTGACGATTCACGCCGTGGGTGATGTCGACGACCCGCACCTCTGGCGAAATCGAGTGGATGACCGAATGCACGACGCCGACGAACTCGTCGGTGAGGCCGAAGTCGGACAGGAAGGAGACCGTGTTGAAACGCAAGCTCACGGGTCGACGCTATCCACCGAGCTCGCGGGAACGATCAGTGGCCGCCTTCACGACTCGACCGACCAGGCCCATGAAGTCGGCCTCGGCGAACACTTCGAGCCCGGCTTGAGTGGTGCCGTTCGGAGAGGTCACGTTGATCCGCAGCTGCGCGGGGTCCTCGCCGCTCTGGCTCAGCAATGTCGCCGCGCCGAGCAGCGTCTGCCGGGTGAGTGCATCGGCAGTCTGCGGGGTCAGACCTTCGGCGATACCTGCCGCGATCATGGCTTCGGCGAGATGGAAGACGTAGGCGGGCCCTGAACCCGAGACACCCGTGACTGCGTCGATATCGGTTTCGTCGACGACGACGACCGTGCCGACCGCCGTCAGGATCTCGGCCGCCCAGTCGAGATCGGCCGCGGTGGCCGCTGATCCACCGGCGATCGCAGCAGCTCCCCTGCCGACCAGTGCAGGAGTGTTGGGCATGCAACGAACGACCCGGGTGCCGTCGGGAAGCCCCATCTCCATCGTGTCGGTGCGCACACCGGCGGCAATCGACAGCACCCGTCCGACTCCCGCCTCGCTGAGTACGGGCAGCACGACCTCGACGATGTGGGGTTTCACGGCAATGACGGCATCGATGCCGGACATCGGCGCGTTGCCGACGGAGATGCCGGGGTACGTCGCATCGAGTACAACCTGTCGCTCAGCGGCCGGCTCCACGACATGGAGTTCGTCGGCGTTGGCCCACCCGTGTTCGATGAGTCCGCCGAGTAGCGCCTCGGCCATCTTGCCGCCACCGACCATCTGAAGTTTCGTCACGCCCGCACGGTATTCGGTGGCGAAGGATTCCGTGAAGGGCGACAGGCGACGGCTTCCACACTTCCCCGAGTGGGCCGCCGCCCGTCGAGGATCACACTACATGAAACAACATGAAATGCAACACAACGGCACGGCTCGATCGAACTACCTCCCCGTGATGTAGTTGTTGAGTTGCTCAGCCTCGATTTCGAGTTCACGCACTCGGGCGTTCACCACGTCGCCGATGCTGACGATCCCGATCAGGTTGCCATCTTCAGTGACGGGGACGTGGCGGAACCGTCGGTTGGTCATCTCCGCCATCAACTGTTCTGTGGTGGCCTCCTTCGAACAGGTGACGACATCTGCCGTCATGAGATCTCCGGCAGTGAGATCCATCGTCGACAATCCGTGTGCGGCGAGTCCCCGCACGATGTCGCGTTCGGAGAGAATGCCGTTCAACGTCGCGCCGTCAGCGGACACGACCAGGGCGCCGACGCGATGAGCGGCCAACGCCGCGACCGCATCTGCGATGGAGGTGCCCGGCAGGACCGTGGCCACGTTGCCGCCTTTGCGCTGGAGGAGCTGGCTGATCAACATTGAGGACCTCGATTCGACTGGTCCGTCCATTGTTGCAGGGTCCGGCTGCCTCGTGCCGGGCGACCCTGCCCGGGTTAGTCCTCGAAACGCGAGGCGAAGCCGATTCGCAACGCCGGTTCGAAGATCTGCTCGACCGCGGCCCACATCGAGCCGAGGATCCGGTCGAGTTCAACCTCGGTTACGGCTGCCACCGGCAGCGAGCCCGCGAGGAAGACAGCTTCCTCCTCGCCGATCTCCAGGTTCAGACCGGTGAGCTTGCGGTTGCGACGGAGAAGGTGAGCGTAGAACTCGCTCTCGTTCTCTTCGGGCGCAGGCATCACATACGTCTCGTAGCGAAGGGTCCGCTGACCGAGAGTCAGCCACGCAGTCCAGACGTCCTTCTCTTCGCCGAGCAGGCGCACGTACCAGCGCACGATGTCACCGGTGTCTCGTTCGACCGTGTCGATCGCGGGATTCGCGGCCGACTCGCTTTCGAGCCACTCGTCGATTCGGGCTTCGAGCGCGGCCAGTTCCTCAGGCGACGCGGGAGGCGACTGCACTACGCCAGGCAGTCGACGAGGGCGCGAGCCGAAAGGTCGTCGTAGACGCGCCGCAGGCGTGCTGCCATCGATGTCCAGGTGTAGGCGCTCGCAGCTTCAGCGGCCCGCAACGAGAGCCGGTCAGCGAAGACCGGGTCGCCGAGGATCCGGTCAACGGCTGCTGCGAAGTCGGCGGGGTTGCGGCCACTCACCCGGAGGCCGGTGCGGCCGTGGTCGACGAGTGTGCGCAGGCCGCCGACATCAGAGGCCACGACAGGCGTACCGCACGCGGCGGCTTCGAGCGCCACGAGACCGAAGGACTCGGACCGGCTCGGTACGAGGCAAAGATCAGCGGCCCGGTAGTACGTCGACAACACGTGGTGCGGCTGGGGCGGGATCATGGTGACCCGGTCGACGAGACCGCGATCGTGGATGATCTTCTCCACGCGTCGAACCTCGTCGTCGCCCTCGAGGCCGCTGGACCCGCCGACGATCACGAGGCGAGCGTCGGAACGCCCAACCAGATCGAGTGCTTCGACTGCGACGTCGACACCCTTGAGCGGCTGGATCCGGCCGACGAACAAGAGCACGGGTTCCTGTCCCCAACCGAGCGCGTGGCGAGCACCACGACGGGTGCCAGGAGAGAAGAAGGCGTGATCCACACCGGGCGGCACCACCTCGATGCGATCTGGGTCGGCGCCGTAGTGCGTGACGAGTTCATGCAGCTCGGTGACCGAGTTGGCGGTGATGACATCGCTGCATGCGATGACGTCGGCTTCGGCATCGATGCGATCCTGAGGCTCGAGATCACCGGTTTCGGCCTTGACGCGAGCGAGCGTGTGGAACGTCGAGACGAGCGGCAGCTCGAGTTCGTGCTTGAGGCGATGACCGGCGACACCACTGAGCCAGTAGTTGGCGTGGATGACGTCGACGGGGTGCTCGAGGAGATCGGCACGAACGCGATCGGTGAACTCGTCCACGATCGACGGCAAGTCTTCCTTGGCGAGATCGACCGGACCGGCGTCGATGTGGCGCACCCGACAGCCGGGTTCGACCTCGACCACATCGGCCAGGCCCTCGGCCCAGCGACGCACATAGACGGTGCATTCCGTGCCGGCCTGGGCCAGCGAAGACACCAGCTCCCGGACGTAGACGTTCATTCCACCCGCGTCGCCGCCGCCTGGCTGGACCAGAGGGGACGTGTGCAAGGAAAGAACGGCTGCTCGGTTCACGGCTTACTCAACCGATCTGATGCCCGTGGCATTCCGAGTCGCACAAACCATTGACATGATCAGGTAGGGCTCACGGGCGCTTCGCCCCCGGCGATGCGGCGGGCGAGCTCGTCGTTGATGGAGTCGATAGCACTGTGAAGGAAGTGGCGAGCGCTCGACAGCTCCTCTTCGAAGTTGGCGAGAGCAATCACCGCAGCGGAGAGAGCATCGTCCTCGAGATCGGCAACGGAGGTGACCACGTTGGGGCCAACGGCTCTGTCGAGTTTGTCGGTGAGCGGGTCGACGACATGGTCCGGCGGGTCGAGTTCTTGCTCCACACGGCCACTTCCGGCCCCGCGAACGCCGCCGCTCAACATCTCTGGCAGTCGCTCGACAAGGTCGCGCAGACTCCCGCCGCCGCCGTTGGTACGGCTCTCGGTCTCCTTGGCCAACAGGTCAAGGCGACCCTGGGCAACCCGGCGGACATAGGACAGGCCGTTCTCGAGATCGGTGCATTCCCGACGCATCTCACGGACACGATCGGTCGGCACGTCGACCAAACCGGACAGGTAGGTCGGCTCAAGCACGCGTTGCAGGTCAGGAATCATCGGAGCGGAGCCTACCGGCCTGAGCTTCACCCGCCTGAAACGGGTGGGAGCACGGCGACTTCGTCGCTGTCGACAACAGCCTGATCACGGTCGGCGGGTTCGCCGTTGCACCACACTTTGCAGGTGTCGAGCAACCCCACGAAATGGGCGCCGTAGCGTTCGCCGGCCTGGTCGAGGATCTCCCCGACCGTGGCGCCGGGGAACTCATCAGACCCTGTTCCGGCCGCCTCTCGGGCACTCGCGAACAGTCGAAGTCGAGCCATGACGTCACGCTATCTGCGACGAACGAGGGCCGGTTCAGCCCCAGCGAATTCGGCAGCTTCCTCACCAGAGATCCATCAGTTCGGTCTCGCCGGCCATCGCCACGGTCGAGTCGGCCCTGCAGCTCGAACTCTTCGACCTGATGGTTCGGTGGGTGGACTACGCCAAGAGCGAGGTCGCCGCCTGGCCGAGCACCGACGGCGTGGGTCTCAACGACCGCACCGAGGCGATCCTGCACAGCATCAAGGAGCGTCGCTCTGTGCTGGAGTCGCCGTCGAAGCCGTCTTAGCTGCGCCGGATCTCGTACTCCACGTCGCCTTGCTCAGCTCCCTCGAGCGGCTCGAGCCAGTCGAGCTGAAACGTGCGCACGTAGCTCATCTCGCAGGCCTCCAGCACGCGGCGAGAGCGCTCGTTGACCGCCATCGTCTGCGCCCAGATTCGAACGAGATCCGGGCCGGCGAAGCCGACATCGATCACTGCCCTGGCTCCCTCGGAGGCGTAGCCGCGACCCCATTGCCGGCGGTTGAGTCGGTATCCCAACTCGGCCTCGCCGGGTCCGGACGGTCGCAGCCCGAACCATCCCACGAACTGGAGGTCGGCATCATGGGCGATCCACCGGTGGCCCAACGAGGACCGAACGATCTCAGCCACGTCGATACGAGGTGTCGGCTTGCCGGTGATGAACCGCATGACCTCCGGATCGGCGTCGAGTTCGACGAGAAGATCGATGTCGTCCATCGTGATGGGAACGAGCCGGAGGCGATCAGTGTCGATTCGTCGGATCATGCGGTCACCAGACTCACACCCGTGATCAGAACGACACGAGGCTTCACTATCGACGCTCGTTGCCGCGCTTGTAGTTGCCGGTGAGGCGAGCCATGAGTTCTTGATCATCGGCATCACCCACATCGGCATCGATATCGACAAGGACGATGAAATCGTCGGCCTTTCGCCCGCGGAGCGTGGCGGCCCGTCGACCGTGATGCGTGATCACGACGTCGCCGTTCTTGCGACGCGTCCACATGAATCCTTCAGGGGCAGCGATGCACACAGTCTGGCCGATACCTAGGGTCTGCCCCTTTTCGCCGAGACGATCGGCTGACAACCAAGTCGATCCCAACCCATCCGCTTCACTGTCACAGGGCGCCATTACGGTCGGCCGCGCATGCTGAATCTCCTCCTCGCCCGTCATGCACAGAGTGAATGGAACGCCCTCGGTCGCTGGCAGGGGCAGTCCGACCCTCCCCTTTCCGAACTCGGCTGGGCTCAGGCACGCGCCGCGGCGTTCAACGCCGGCGTGTTCGACGCGATCGTGGCAAGCACGCTCGAGCGTGCCTTCAACACCGCCACCACGATCAGTGAGGCCACAGGTGTGGGGCCCGTACTCGTCGACGAACGGCTCATGGAGCGCCAGGCCGGCGAATATCAGGGCCTTACTCGCGACGAGATCGAGCAGCGTTGGCCCGGAAATCTTGCCGCACGCATCTGGCCACCGGGCTGGGAGCCCGACGCTGACCTGGTCGGTCGTGCGCTCGAGGCCATGGACGAGATCCATCTCCGCACCGCCGGTTACGGCGAGGTCCTCGTGGTCACCCACGGCGGACTGATCTATTCGATCGAGGAGCACCTCGGTGAACGTCGGGGCCGCATCCCCAACCTCGGCGGCTGCTGGGTTCATCACGACGGCAAGCGCTGGAAGCTCGGCGAACGCATCGAACTCGCGCCCGACGACATCACCCTCGACGCTGATCGCGACGCGGTCTGATGACGATCGAGCGCTCGAGGGTCGCCGCACCAGATCGCGACCCATCGCATCCGTCTGTGGCGGGACGGCGCATGTCCACTCGCTATCCGGTCGAGGTGATCCGCAGCGACAAGCGCAACAAGACCGTGTCGGCCAAGATCGTCGATGGTGTCATCCGAGTGCGTATCCCCGCCTGGATGACCGCGGCGGATGAGGAGCGCTTCGTCGATGACGTGGTCGAGCGCATCGAACGTGAACGTAAATCCGCGGCCGTCAACCTCAACGGCCGGGCACGCACCCTCGCTCGCGAGTTCTCTCTCCCCGAGCCGGAGTCGATCACCTGGTCGAAGGTGCAGCGCCAACGGTGGGGTTCGTGCACGATCGACTCACGCGACATCCGCATCTCGGACCGTCTCGTCGATGTACCTCCGTGGGTTCTCGACTACGTGATCGTCCACGAGCTTGCGCACCTGATCGTTCCCCATCATGGGCCCGAGTTCGACGCCATCGTCGAGCGGTATCCCTTGGCTGAACGAGCCACCGGCTACCTGTTGGCTGTCAGCGACCGGCCCCGCTGATACCGCTGGCCACCCACGCCGCTTCGTCCTCACCCATCGGGGTCGACGGCGCGGCATCGGTCCACACCCACAACTCCTCTGAGATCGCTCGCCAGTTGGCGGTCGCTTCGAGCTTGCCCATCAGCGAGAACAGGCCGAGATTGATGCGCTGGATGAGGGCGAACGTGGGCGGCACGTTGGTGTGCTTGAGAATCGCGTTCGTGCGCGCGTCGAACGTCTTGTAGAGCAGGCGAGCGCTGTACTCGGGGGTCACGGTCAGCGGCTCGTTCTCGAGGATCAGTTCGTAGTAGGCCGCGAACCAGTCAAAGATCTCATCATCGCTGAACGGTGCACCTGGCCGCAGGACTTCCACCTCTTCGGCCGTGCGGCGGAATTCGGCGGCATCACGATCGAGCATCGCTCGGATGAGGCGGGCGAATTGGTCGACCTCGTCCTCCTCGAAGTGCTTCACCAATCCGAAGTCGATGAACGCCACCCGGCCATCGTCGGCCAGCAGGTAGTTGCCCGGATGCGGGTCACCGTTGAAGACGTACTGACGGTTCAGGCTGCGAAATACGAACCGGTAGAGGATCTCGCCGACCCGATCCCGCTCTTCCTGCGGCCGGTTGTAGATCTCCTCGAAACGAGTCCCCTCGACCAGCTCCGTCGTCAACACGTCGCGGGTGCTGAGTTCCTCGATCACGTCGGGAATCCAGATGTGCGGGTGGCCGCGGTAGTAGTCGACAAAGGCCCGGACATTGGATGCTTCGTTGAGATAGTCGAGTTCTTCGTTGACCCGAGCTCGCAGCTCGGCGACCAACTCGTTGGGATCGAGACCGGGGAAGATCATCGACAGCATCATCGCCAGCGCTTCGGAGTTGTCGAGGTCCGCGGCAATGACGCCCGCAATGCCTGGGTACTGGACCTTCACCGCGACCTTGCGGCCGTCGACCGTGATCGCCCGATGGACCTGCCCGATCGACGCCGATGCCATCGGTTCGGTGTCGATCTCCTGGAACAGCTCATGCAGGGGTGCGCCGAGCGAACGCTCTATCTCGCTGAGTGCCAGGTCGCCGGGCATCGGTGGCGCATCGCTGCGCAAACCGGCGAGCGCTTCGCGCATCGGCTCCGGCATTCCTTCGTCGAGATAGCTGGCCATCTGACCGAGCTTCATCATGGCGCCCTTCATATTGCCGAGGGCAGCCACCACGTCGTCGGCGTCCCGGCGCTCGAGACCGGCCTGAAGTCGACGTCGCGTCTCGTCGGACGCCAGCCGCTGTCGACCCTTCGTCCAGGTGCGATCGGTGACACGGCGTGCGGCAAGCAGGGCCATGGCCGTCGTGCGCTGAGCGCGGTTGGCATGAGCGATCGGGCCGTCTTCAGTGGTGCCCCTGCCGAGGCGCCAAACGACCAGCGCACCACCGACGAGCATCAGGAACAGCAGGCGCAGGCCGCGCCACATGTCAGCCTTCGGCCGTGGTTTCGTCGGTCAGCGCGGCGGTCAGCGCTTCCGCTTCGTCGATTTCATCCGCGTCGAGCGCACGCAATGCGGTATCGACACTCTCGAGATCCGACTCGAGCTGATCCAGCTCGGCATCACCCTCGACAGCATCGCCGTCGACCGCGGACTCAGGCTCTTGATTCGGGGTTTCCTCGGCGTCGTACATCGACGCCGAGGGTACCCACGTCACACGGGCATGTGGCATGGCCCCGCCGGAGCGGGCAGGCTTCAGCAATGACTGCTCGCCTGAATGCTCCGACTCGCTACGCCCGCGCCGGGATGGTGTCGACCATTGACGCCATCGCCACGGCGGCCGGCGTCGACTTGATTCGTCGCGGCGGGTCCGCCGTCGACGCTGCCATCGGGGCCAATGCCGCGCTCGCCGTGATCGCACCGAACATGTGCGGCATGGGCGGTGATCTGTGGGCGCTCGTTCACGACGGCTCGGGCGCTCCGCTGACCTTGAATGCCGCCGGGTTCGCCGGGTCGGGGGCCGACGCCGACCGGGTGCGCGCCGAAGGCCACGACTACATCCCGTTGAAGGGCAACATCTCCTCGGTCACGGTGCCTGGTGCTGTCGACGGCTGGCTCGCGCTCCACGAGCGGTTCGGGCGATTGCCGCTGGGCGATGTGTTGGCCGAAGCGATACGACTCGCTGACGAGGGGTACGCGGCGTCGCCCGGGCTGGCGAGCGGCGCCCACCTCGTCGCGGCTGTGCCCGACAACACCGACATCCCCAGTGACCTCACTCGTGGCCAGCTCGTTCGGCGGCCCGGGTCGGCGCGAGCGCTTCGGGCAGTCGTCGCTCAAGGGCGGGCCGGGTTCTACGGTGGCGAGTTCGGCGAAGGCCTCCTCGCGTTGGGCGATCGTCTCACCGGCGACGCGCCCAACGAGTTCACGACCGACGATCTCGAACGTCCGATCGCGCAGTGGGTGGAACCGGTGCGGGCTGAGGCATTCGGACACGTGCTGTGGACGACCCCGCCGAGCTCCCAGGGATACCTCACGCTGTCGGGGGCATGGATTGCCGAGGGACTTCCCCTTCCCGCGGAAGCCAACGATCACTGGGCGCACCTCCTCATCGAGGCCGCCTCCCAAGCCGGCCACGATCGGATGCGAGTACTGCACGAACATGCGGATGGCCAAGCACTGGTCGACCCCGCGCTTCTCGCCCCCCGTCGCGCGGCGATCGATCTGGAGCGAGCGGGGAACGTCGCCCCACCCGCCGCACTCGGCGACACCACCTACCTCTGCGCTGTCGACGGCGACGGCATGGGCGTGTCGCTCATCAACTCAAACGCCAGTGGGTTCGGCGCCCACCTCGTCGCCGGTAGTTCTGGCATCTTCGTCCACGACCGCGGCATCGGATTCTCACTGCTCCCCGGCCATCCCGCCGAGTACGCGCCGGGCCGACGGCCGCCGCACACACTGTCGCCGACGTTGGTCACCAAGCCAAGCGGCGAATTGCATCAGGTGCTCGGCACGATGGGCGGCGACGCTCAGCCACAAATCCTGCTCCAAGTGATCGCCCGCTCCCTTGGCCTGGGTGAGTCGCCGGGGAAGGCGATCAGCGCAGCTCGCTGGACGCTCGGACCCGACGACCACTCCGCCGGCTTCGAGACATGGCGTCCTGGCCTCGGGCGGCGGGTGATCGTCGAGGATCCGACCCTCGGGTGGCACGACGGCCTGGCTGCACGGGGCCACGTCACCACTGTGGTCGACAAGGACCCCGGAGCGTTCGGTCATGCTCATCTCATCGAAGTGACCGAGCACGGCACGCTCGCGGGCGCGGCCGACCCTCGCGCACTCATGAGTGCCGCGTTCGGGTGCTGAGTGTGCGGGTTTCTTTCCGGAACTGCTCCCCGTGCTTTACGCTTTGTAAATGAGGGCACCCGCGAAATGACGGCCGGACAAGTGCACCACGTGCAGAGACCGGGCCGGGTCGTGCAGGCTGTCGAGCGTCCGCGCAGCCTCACCCACGCATTGGAGATTCTGACGGCCGACCCGGACGTCCGTCCGATCGCGGGTGGCACCGACCTCCTCCTCGACCTGCACCGCGGTGGGCCGGGCGAGCCGGTCACCCTTCTCGACCTGAGCGGGCTTGCGGAACTGCGCGGCATCTCGATCGACAATGGCCGCGTCCGCATTGGCGCCGGAGTCACCCACAATGAGGTCATCGCCCACCCCGACATGACGACGGTCGGCTTGCCATTGGCCCAAGCGTGTCTGGAGATCGGGTCGCCACAATTGCGCAACCGCGCCACGGTGGCCGGCAACATCGCGACGGCCAGCCCGGCCAACGACACGATCTCCGCTCTCCTCGCCCTCGACGCCAGCGTCACGCTGGCTTCACTCGACGGCATGCGCACCATCGCACTCGATGACTTCTTCGTCGGTTTTCGCACGACGGCGATCGAACCAGGCGAACTCATCACTGCGATCGAATTCCCGGCGTTGTCGTCTCCCGACGGTGGGATCTGGGTGAAGCTCGGCAACCGCGCCGCCCAGGCCATCTCGGTCGTGCACCTCGGTATCGTCGTCGATCGAGACGATGTCGGGGTCGTGCGAACAGCGCGATTGGCGATCGGCAGCGTTGCCGCCCGAGTGGTCCTTCTTCCCGAGGCCGCTGCTGCACTCGTGGGTTCCCGTCTCACCGGCGACGCCATCGAGCGAGCCGCTGAGGCAGCCGTCGACGCGGTGGCGCCCATCGACGACGTTCGCGCGACCGCCACGTACCGCATCGACACCATTCCCACCCTGGTCACCCGAGCCCTCGATGCGATCCGAGCCGGGCGCTCGACCACTGAATGGCCGGCTCGCCCGATCTGCCTGACGCGCAGGTCCGGAGAACGTCGCTCCGTTGATGAGATGGCATCGATCAATGACCGCACCGAAGTCAGCGTCACGCTCAACGGCCGAAAGTTCGCCGCCGCGGGTGCGGCCTCCGCCACCCTGCTCGATTGGCTGCGCGACGAGGCCGGTCTCACCGGCACCAAGGAAGGATGTGCGGAAGGCGAGTGCGGTGCGTGCACCGTGCAGGTCGACGGCCGCAGCGTGATGAGTTGCCTCGTCAACGCCGCCCAGGTCGACGGCGCCGAGATCCTCACCGTGGAGGGCATCGCCCCCGGCACGGGCCAACCCCATCCGATCCAGCAGGCCTTCGTCGATGAGTTCGCGGTCCAATGCGGATTCTGCATTCCCGGGTTCATCGTGTCGGGCGCCACCCTGCTCGAAGAGGTGAGCGACCCCACCGACGACGAGATACGGCTCGGTCTCTCGGGCAACCTCTGTCGCTGCACCGGCTACTACCCGATCATGCAGGCCATCCGATCCGCGGCGGTGAGCGACACATGAGCATCGGTCAATCTCCCGTTCGCCAGGACGCTGCACCCAAGGCCGACGGCTCCATCCAGTACGCCGGCGACGCCGTCCCCGACAACGCGCTTCATGCCGTGATCGTGTTCTCCGGCAGGCCCCACGCCCGCATGGTGTCGATGTCGACTGATGCCGCCCGGGCCATTGCCGGGGTCGTCGATGTGATCACAGCCGCCGACGTGCCTGTCAATGAATACGGCCTCACAATGCTGGACCAGCCCGCGCTGGTCGGCGTCGACCACACCGGAGTCGCAGCGGTGGATGGAGCCATCAGCCGATGGGAAGCCGACCAGATCGCCGTCGTGATCGGCGAGTCGCGGGCAGCCGCGGGCGCCGGGGCGGCAGCCCTCGACGTCGACTGGGAAGACCTTCCAATCCTCGGCACGATCGACGACGCGCTCGCCCCTGACGCTCCGCTGCTGCATCCGGAGAACGGGTTGCCGACGAACGCCTACCACCCGCTGAAGATCCGCAGGGGCGATCTCGAAGCGGGTTGGGCCGACGCCGAGGTCGTGATCGAGGGCACCTACACCGTCCCTCATCAAGAACATGCCTATCTGCAGCCCGAGGCGGGCACCGCCTATATCGACGACGAAGGCCGAGTGACGATCGAGGGCGGGGGTCAATGGACCACAGAGGACCGCGAACAAGTCGCTCACGTTCTCGGCCTGCCCGACGAACGGGTGCGGATCGTCTACAAGGCGATCGGCGGGGCGTTCGGTGGCAAGGAAGACATGTCGATCCAGATCGCACTCGGTCTCGCCGCAATGCGGTTGGCCGAGCGTGGAGAACGTCGGCCGATCCACTGCCGCTGGTCACGCGAGGAATCGATCGTCGGCCACCACAAACGCCACCGGGGCCGGATTCACCTTCGGCTCGGTGCCACCAACGAGGGCATCATCACGGCCCTCGAGGCCGACGTCACCCTCGATGCGGGCGCCTACAACTACACGTCCAACAAGGTCTTGGGCAACGCTCATTTGACCGTCAGCGGCGCCTACCGCGTTCCCAATGCGCGTATCGACAGTCGCGCCGTTTACACCACAACCGTGCCCGGCGGCGCGTTCCGGGGATTTGGTGGACCGCAGGGAGCGTTCGCCATCGAAACGACGATGAACAAGCTTGCCGCAGCGCTCGATATCGATCCGGTCAAACTGCGTCTGCTCAACGCTGTGGTCGACGGAGACGAGGGAATCACCCAGGCCGTGCTGCCCGAGGGAGTCACTGCTGTCGAGGTCATCACCGCGTGTGCCGGCCGAGCCGCGTTCAACGAACCAATGGCCGACGTGGAGCCGTTCGCGCCGATCGCCACACTGCCGCCCGAGCCGACGGTGACCCGGCGGGGCCGCGGGTTTGCCACCAGCTTGAAGAACGTCGGCTTCTCGTTCGGCTTCCCCGAACGTTGCGAGGCCGAGATCCATCTGCACGGCGACGGTGACGAGCCGACGTCAGCCGACCTGTTCCATGGGGGAGCCGAAGTCGGTCAGGGCAATCATCTGGCGATGCGCCAGATGACCGCCGAGGTAACCGGCGTGACCCTCGACCGGATACGCGGGCACTTCTCCGACACGGCCACATCCGGTGACCCCGGCTCGGCGTCGGCCAGCCGCTTGACGTTCATGTCCGGCAACTCGATCCTCGGCGCCGCCGAGGAAGCCGAGAAGGCGTGGCGCGATGGCCAGAGGCCCGCCATCGGCAGATTCCGTTACACGCCGCCGCCGACCGAGTCTCTCGACGAAGAGACCGGCGAGGGCCAACCCAACTTCTGCTACGGCTACATGGCGCAAGCGGTCGAGGTCACCGTCGATACCGGCACCGGCCACATCCGTGTCGACCGAGTGACCTCAACCCACGACGTCGGCCGCGCCATCAACCCACGCATGCTCCGGGGCCAGGTCGAGGGTGCCGTCGTGCAGGCCCACGGATACGTGCTGAGCGAAGACCTGCAGGTCAGCGACGGGTTCATCACCAACCCGCGGCTGAGCGCCTACCTGATCCCCGGCATCGGCGACATTCCCACCGAAGTCGACTCTCAGATCCTGGAACTGGCAGATCCACTCGGTCCCTTCGGCGCCCGCGGTGTGGCCGAGATGCCGTTCATCACCTACGCGCCGGCTGTCATCGCCGCCGTTCACGACGCCACCGGGGTCTGGTTCGACGAGTTCCCGCTCACCCCCAGCCGCGTCGTGGCCGGTCTGCGAAACGCCGGGATCTGAACCATGCCGCGCAGGCCCGATCCTGCCGACCTGATCCTGCGGGGCACGGTCGTCACGATGAACACCCAGCGAGAAGTCATCGACGACGGTGCCGTCGCCATCGCCGGAAACCGCATCGTCGGGGTCGGTTCGCGGGCGGACGTCACGGCCGACTTCCCCGAAACCACGGTCGCCGGTCGCGCCGACGACCTGGTCGTACCGGGCTACGTGAACGCCCACCAACACCTCACCGCCGATCGACTCGTGCAGTCGTCGATTCCCGACGACCTTCCTCCCGGCGAATCGATCTTCGAGTGGGCGGTGCCGACCCACGCCGCGCTCACTCCCGACGACGATGAGCTGACGGCCACGCTCACCCTGGCCGAGGGCCTGACCAACGGGATCACCACCACGGTGGAGGCCGGCACTGTGGCCCATCCGTCACGGGTCGCCGCGGGCGCTCGCGCCATAGGTGCTCGCATCACACTCGGCATGTGGGGCTGGGATGTCGAAGACGGCCCGTTCGCCGCGCCGCCAGACGAGGTGATCGCCCGCCAGGAGTCACTCTTGGCGGAGGATCACGGCGCACTGATCACCGCCTGGGTCACCCTCGTCGGGCACGACCTGATGAGCGATGCCTTGCTCACCAAGGCCTCCGCCCTCGCCCGGCGAGAAACCACCGGCCTCACCTTCCATCTCTCCCCCACCACGGGCGACGTCGATGCCTACCTGGCCCGCACCGGTCGCCGGCCGATCGAGCATCTCGCCGATCTCGGGGTGCTCGGTCCCGAGGTACTGATCGCTCACGGGGTGCACCTCTCCGATTCCGAAGTCGAGCTCATCACCGATTCGGGCACCGCGGTGGCGGCCTGCCCCTGGGCCTACTTGCGGCTGGGGCAGGGAACGAGCCGGGAGTTCCGTCATCTCGATCTCTGGAACCGGGGAGGGCGCCTTGCGCTCGGATGCGACGCGGAGAACGCCGGCGATGCCGTCGATGGTCTCCGGGCGGCCGCCCTCTTCGCCGGCCTTGCCAAGGACGTGCCCGTCGATCCGACGCGCTTCGGAGCTCATGAGGCATTCGAGCTCCTGACGATTCGCGGCGCCGAGGCCATCGGGATGGCCGATCAGATCGGATCGATCGAAGTCGGCAAGCAGGCCGACCTCGTCGTTCACGACCGCACCGGCCCGTCGTGGTATCCCCACGCCGAGGATGTCGTGCTCCAGTTGGTCTGGGGAAGCGACGGCCGCTCGGTCCGCGATGTGTGGGTGGCCGGTGAGCAGGTGGTGGCCGACAATCGCCCGACGCGGGTGGATCTCGGTGAGCTCGCACCAGTGGCCGCGGAGGCGCGCCGGTCGCTGCTGGACCGGGCCGGGGTCACGCCCCGTCCGAAGTGGTCGAGCCGCTGATTCGTGCCCTCCCGCCTGATCCCCACCGGATGGTCAGACCAACAGACCGCGAGTAGTGTCGGGACCCGAACGCAGCCGGAGGAGCCCCGTGACGTATCCCAATATTCTCGTATTCGTCGATTTCCCTGTCGATGACGTGGTGGCCGCCACCAGGTTCTACGAAACGGTCATGGGATGGGAGATCGAGGAGCGCATCCCGGGTGTGTTCAATCGCATCGTCCCTGGACAGAACCAGAAGGTCGATGACGGGTCGCAGGGTCCCAGCGGCAACCTCCACATGGGCATCTCGCTGGCCACCGATCCACGACCAGACCCACGGCCGCTCGCCGATCGGGGCAAGAACCACATGCACGACACCGGCCGCACCACGCGGGCGTGGATCCTCATCTCCGATGACGATGACATGGACGAGATCATGGATCGCGCCGTCGCCAACGGCGCCACCGAGGAATGGCGCCACCATTTCTGGACGGAGTTCGGTGGCGCGAACGCGTCGTTCCGCGATCCGTGGGGCAACCAGCTGATGCTCTGGCAGCACCTCGAGGGCATCGAGCAGGACGAAGAAACCCACGAGTTGATCGGTGATGCCAAGCTGCCCGACGGCTGGACCATCGAGTAGCGCCCGCCCGGCTCAGTAGATCGGGAACTTCGATTTGTCGGGGAGTCCGCTGCGGGTCGTGATGGCCTCGCCGGCGCGCTGAGCCGCGGCATAGAGCGCCGCTTCGTCGACGGTGGTCATGGCCCCGTCCTCCACGAGCACGCGACCGTCGCACACGACGGTGTGAACACCGCGCCCATCGGCCGACCACACCAGCTGGTTCATCACGTTGAGCAGCGGTCGCCACTCGGGCCGTTCGGTGTCATGAAGGACCAGATCGGCCTTCTTGCCGACCTCGAGAGAGCCGATCTCATCGCCCATCTGCATTGTCTCAGCGCCGCCGAGGGTGGCCATCTCAAACGCCCTCTCGGCGGGGAACATCTGCGGATCCTGCCGGGCGTCCTTGAACAGGCCGGCCACGAGATAAGTAGCGCGCATGAGGTCGGAGTAGTTCGACGCGTTGTTGCCGTCGGTGCCGATGCCGACATTGATACCGGCCATCACCATCTCTGGCATCTTCCCGACCTGGGTGATGCCGTAGCTCACCTTCAGCGCGGTGGTCGGGCAGTGCGCGACGTGAACCCCGGTCTCGGCCATCACCGCCAGTTCCTGATCGTCGATCTGCACGCAGTGGGTGATGGCGACGTCAGGGCCGAGGACCCCGAGCTCGGCCAGATGAATCATCGGTCGTTGCCCGAACTCCGCGACGAACCCCTCGGGGTCGAGCTTGGCCGGCGACATGTGAAAGCTCATGCCGGTGCCGTGTTCGGTGGCAAGTTCGCGCGCCGCTCGCCACAAGGGGTCAGAGCAGGTGGTATGACCGACAAGGGTCGACCAGGCGCCGAGCCTGCCGTCGGCGACTGAGCCGAAGTCTTCGAGCTGGTGCTGAAGAAACGCGATGGCCTGATCGGTGTCCTGCTTGTAGACGTCGGGCTCCGGAGGAAGGTCCCACACCCAACGGCCGACTCGGCCACGGATACCCACCTCGTCGAGGCCGTCGACCACCTCGTCGAGGAAGCGGATCGTGCCGGCCTCCAGGAATGTGGTGGTGCCCGACTTCAGCATTTCCACGGCAGCGAGCTGACCGGACAGGCGCTCCTCCTCCGCGGTGTGGACGGCGTAGAGGGGACACAACCACATGAACACGTTCTCTTCGAATGGTGTGTCGTCGGGGACATAGCCCCGGGTGAGCGGTTCGCCGGTGATGTGGATGTGGGTATTGACCAGACCGGGTGTGACCACGAAGCGGTCGCCGCCGACGGTCCTGGCTGCCCGGAAGCGTTCCTCGAGATCGGCGGCTTTGCCGACGGCCACGATCTCGTTGCCGCGCACAGCGACCGCACCATCGCGAATGATGTCGCGGGTGGCGTTCATCGTGACGACGTACCAGCCCTTGACGAGCAGATCGATCTCTTCCATGGGGATTCCTCTCGGATGGTCAGCGGGGCTTGGTAGCAGCGGGCTTTGTCGCAATGAAGGTTTGCTGGAACCCGATGGGTTCGATGAGTCGAAGCGCTTCGAATCCGGCATCGACCAGCCACTCCGAGAAGTCCCGGTGGGTGAATGTGAACCCCCTCACGGTGCTCGCCATCATGGTGGTTCCCATCAGGACGGCGTGGGGATTGGACTTTCGTTCCATGTCGGGGAAGTAATCGGCCAGCAAGAGGCGGCCACCGGGGGCGAGCGCGTCGAATGCCCGACGGATCAGGTGCCGTGCACCGTCCGCTCCCTCGGTGCGACACACGTGTCCGAGCACGACGAGGTCATAGGCGCCCGACTCGATGTCGATCGTGTGGAAGTCTCCGGCCCGGAACTCGCACCGGTCGGCCACGTCGTGCTCCGCGGCCTTGCGCCGGGCGACATCGACGACGCCGTCGAGGTCGTTGACAACTGCGGTGCCATCCGGGCAGCTTTTCAATATGGCGATCGCCCAGGGGGCACCGCCGGCCCCGAGGTCGAGGACGCGACTGGCCGGGTTGGCCGAGTAGCGAACCTTCAGATCGGCGCGCCCGGCACAGCGGAACATGGTGGTGAAGGTTCCCTCGACGAGGGGCACATAGAACGCGGCCGGATCATCTTCGATCGGTGTGGCCGGCCGCCCGTCGCGCACGGTGTCGGCAAGTCGCGTCCAGTTCCCGTGAGGGCCGGGGGCAACGGGCACGAGCGACGCCATGGTGGCGGGTCCATCGCTCACGAGATACCGCCGCGCGGTGTCGTTGAGCTCATAGAGGTCGACGAACTGGTCGAGCAATCCCTGAGCCACCACTCCATCGAGGAGGGAGCGCAGGTGGTCGACCGGCAGATCCAACTTGGCGGCCAACTCCTCCACACGAACGGGCCCCGTCCACTCGAGGGTGTCGAACACGTCGAGTTCGAGAGCCGCAACGAGGATGTAGTAGCGGCCGAGACCCTCGATCGCGGCCCAGACCGGGGCCGCGGCCGGTGGTTTGAAGTCGCTCCACGGGCGGCCCGTGTGGGCCATGGTGTGCGACTTCTTCAGCTCCGGATACGGCGGGTCTCGGGGTTCGTTCACGGCACGGTGTCAGGATCAGTGTCAGGGCTTCAGGATGATCTTGCCGAAGAAGTCGCTCGACAA
>JAJCXZ010000099.1 GCA_029263175.1 Acidimicrobiales bacterium
CACGTGTTACTCACCCGTTCGCCACTGTCCCCCGGAGCAAGCTCCGGGATCTCGTTCGACTTGCATGTGTTAGGCACGCCGCCAGCGTTCGTCCTGAGCCAGGATCAAACTCTCCGTCGAGATCTCCAGACCAGCCGAAGCTGATCCTTGAATCGGTTTGCTTGCTCCCCAATCACCACACTGCAAGCAGCGCGACGATCGCGTGAGGAGCTTGCGATTTACGTTGAGCGTGACCATCACTGGCTAGCGATGGTCAACTTGTTGCCGCCCTCGGCCCGAAGGCTTCAGACGACGTTCGCCGTCGTACCGAAGTACGACGACTGGCTCGCCGGCCCGTTGGGGACCGGCATTACTATTTGACAGATAACGAATTAAGTCGCGAAACCTAAAACGCTACCCGCACTCGCTTTTGCGTCCGTCTCTTCCGTTTTCAAGGAGCAATCAGCACCGCAGTGCCGGGCACACTGACCGCGAGGCGGAAAGTTGGTGCCTGTTGCAACTCCTGCGGATGCCTATTGGCATCCGATTGGAGCGAATTGCTACGTTATCGTGACCACCAGGGAAGTTCAACCCTGATGCTCGAGATTTTCTCCGAACAAGATTGTTCGGCGGTGCAGCCCCGACGAAGTTAGCGCTCCACCACCCGAGTCCCACCCGATCGGCGGGATATTCTTCGATTTCGGGCAGGTTTCTCGACTCAGCCGCCGACCACCGCAAGATGACGCTGCTTCTTGCCCCGTTGGACAAGCGCGAATCTCTCGCCGACGAACGCGAATCCATCGGCCGTGGACTCGATTCGATCTCCGTTGACACGGATTCCACCCTGCTGGATCGTGCGACGGGCGTCTCCTTTGGAGCTACAGACCCCGGTGGCGACCAGGAGGTCCACCACGGCCTCCTCACCCGAGGCCAGCGCGGCGTGCACCGACGTCTCGGCCACCACACCACGAAGGGCCTCGAGGCCGTCGGCGTCGAGAACTCCCCCGCCGAACAACGCCCGCGCCGCCAGCGTTGCCTTTCGGACCTCGTCGGATCCGTGGATCAGCTCTGTCACCGCATCAGCGAGCGCCGACTGGGCAACTCGTTGCTCCGGTGTCTCGTTGTGCGCGGCCATGATCGCGGCCACTTCGTCGACCGGGAGCAGCGTGAGCTGGAGCAAGAAGCGCTCGACGTCGCGATCATCAGTGCGCAGGAAGTACTGATGAAACTCGTACGGCAGGGTCTGGTCACGGTCGAGCCACAACGCCCCGTCCGTCGATTTTCCGAATTTCGTACCGTCGGCCTTGGTGATGAGGGGCCATGACAGGCCATGGACATGGGCGCTTTCGCGTCGTCGAATCAAATCGATCCCAGCCGTGATGTTGCCCCACTGGTCCGAACCGCCGATCTGCATGTCGCAGTTCAGGTGCGTGTGAAGCCACCAGTAGTCGAAGGCCTGGAGGAGTTGATAGCTGAATTCCGTGAACGAGATGCCGTGCTCGCTGTCCATCCGGCTGCGAACGGAATCCTTTGCAACCATCTGGTTCACGGTGGCGTGTTTGCCGACATCGCGGAGAAACTCCAGAACGGTGACGCCCTTCGTCCAATCGAAGTTGTTGACGAGCTCGACGGAGTTGTCGCCGCCGACGTTGAGCAATCGCTCGACCTGGGCCTGGATTCCTGCCACGTTGTGCGCAAGCGCATCGGCGTCGAGCAGGTTGCGTTCCTCGGAACGGCCGCCTGGGTCTCCGACCATGCCTGTGGAGCCACCGACGAGGGCGACGGGCCGATGACCGTGATCCTGGAACCGGCGCAGCACCAGGATACCGATGAGATTTCCGAGATGCAGGCTCGACGCCGACGGATCGATCCCGTGATAGAGCGTGATCGGACCTTCATCGAGACGAGCCCGTAGGGCGACCTCGTCGGTGGTGTCGTGAATCAATCCGCGGGCGCGGAGATCGTCGATGATGGCAGCACCGGTCATGCGCACAACGATATGCGGGGGTGCCGAGGTTCGGGGCGCAATTCCCGTCAGAATGGCGGCATGCGTCGTTTCCGTCGTCCCCTCGTCGCGCTCCTGGTCGCGCTCCTCGTGGCCACTGCGTGCTCGGTGGAGACCAAAGACTTCGACACTTTGTTCGGTGAGGACTTCTCCGTGGGCGAACTCGAGACGGCTCAGTCGTCTCGGGTGTTCGACCGCAATGGTGTGCTCATAACCGAGCTGCGAGGCGAGCAGAACCGACGTGACATCACGTTCGAGCAGATCCCCGAGCTCGTGTACAACGCGGTGGTCGCCATCGAAGACGAGCGCTTCTGGGACCACGCCGGGGTCGACCTCAAGGCCATCCTTCGTGCCGCCCGATCAAACGTGGGCGCCGGCGGCGTGAGCCAGGGTGGCTCCACCATCACCCAACAGTACGTGGGCAACGTCTTTCTCGACCGCTCCGAGCAGACCGCCGGCCGAAAGATCGAGGAGATCTTCATGGCCCGCCGCTTCGAGCAGCGCTACACGAAAGAGTTCATTCTCGAGCGCTATCTCAACTGGGTCTACTTCGGCAACGGCGCATACGGCGTCGAGGCTGCCGCCCGCGAGTACTTCGGGCCGCCGCAATGTGCGCGCCAGACCTCGGCCGCCGATGAAGACGACCGCGAGTGCCTCAAGGTCGATGAGCTCACTGTCGTGGAGGCTGCCACGATCGCCGGCCTCATCCAGGCACCCTCGCGGTTCAACCCGCACACCAACTACGACGCCGCTCGCGATCGCCGAGATCTCGTGCTCCTGCGGATGTACGCCAACGAATACATCACTGAGGAGGAGTACGACGCCGGCCTGCTCGAGCCGATCGACCTCGTCGAGAACGTGAACATCCTCGAAGAGGAGTACCCGGCCGCCCACTTCGTGGAGGACGTGAAGCAGTGGTTCCTCGGTAACCCGGCGTTCGGAGCGACCCGCGAAGAGCGCACCCGTCTGCTCTTCGAAGGCGGTCTCGACATCTACACCACCATCGATCTCGAACTCCAAGCCGAGGCTGAAGCGGGGGTCGAACGGATACTGCCCCAATACCGTGAGGACGGCACACCGAACCCTGACGCCGCCGCAGTCATCATGGGCACCACCGCCGAGGACGACGGCCACATCCTCGCCATGGTCGGTGGGCGGGATTTCTTCGGCGGTGACGACGACGCCAAATTCAACCTCTCGAGTGGCTCGGGCCGACAGGCCGGGTCATCGATGAAGCCGATCGCTCTCGCCGCCGCATTGTCGCTCGGCTTACCGATCACCAGGGTGTATGACGCCACCAGCCCGCTCGTGGTGGAAAAGGTTTGTGGTCCGAAGTGGACCGTTCGCGGTGGCACCGATGGCGACAGCACGATCGCCGCCGGCACCACATACTCCCGCAACACGGTCTATGCCCAGGTCATGATCGACATCGGCCCGGCTCGCTTTGTGCAGATGGCCGAGGATCTCGGCATCGGCGAGGACCGAATCCAGCCGGTTTGCGCGGCTGTGCTCGGCACAGAGAACGTGAACATGGTGGAGATGGCCACGGTCTACTCGACGTTCTCGCGCCAGGGCACTCGCGTCGACCCGGTCTACGTCACCCGCATCATCAACAACGACGGCACCCCGCTGTACGAGGACGTGCTCGAGAGCTCCAGCGTCCTGAACGCCACCGTGGCGGCCCAGATCAGTTGGGTGCTCAGCACCGTCGTCAGTTACGGCACGGGTACACGAGCTGCTCTCGACGACTATCCGGCGGGCGGGAAGACCGGCACCACCCAGAACAACGCCGACGCCACATTCGCGGGCTTCACGGCGCAGCGCGCCACCGCAGTCTGGGTCGGCTACCCGCAAGAACAGCGACCCATGCTGACCGAGTTCCACGGCGGGAAGGTCCAGGGCGGCACCTTTCCTGCGCTGATCTGGCACGAGCTCATGACCGCCGCGATGCAGGGCCTACCGGTCGTCGAGTTCCCGACTCCTCCTGGCAGCTCCACCACCACCACGCTGCCCGAGATTCCCGAGACTGCCACCGTCCCGGATCTGATCGGACGCCGGCTGGACGAGGAAACCCTGCTGCTCCTCGAAGAAGGCGTGTTCACGATCGAAGGCATCGACGTCGAAACCTGGGAGCACGAGCCAGGCACGATCTTCTTCCAGTCGCCCGCACCGAACTCGGTGGTCCCGGGCGGCAGCCCCATCATCGTCGAAGTGGCGATAGAGCCCGAACTCTTCCCGATCCCCAGCGTCATCGGCCTCACCGAGGCCGAGGCCAAGGGAGTAATCGCGGCAGCCGGCTTCGGTATCGCCGTCGAGCTCCAAACCAACCCCGACGGCGGGGACAGTCCGGTGATCGGTGCGGTTTGGTCGCAGAGTCCGGCCGCAGACAGCGAGGGTGACCAGCTCACCATCGTGACGATCTTCGTAGAGCCCGAGCCGCCGCCGCCGACAACAACCACGTCCACCACGACAACGACAACGACGACAACCGAGGCCCCGCCGGATGAGTAGGCCCTACTGGTCAGTGGGCCGACTCTCGCTCGGTCTCCTCGTCATCATCATGGTGGTGTTCTGGGGGTGGATCTATCTGTTCGCATCGCGTGAAAATGTCGATCGCTTCTCGGATCGTGCTTTCTCTGAGGCGGCCGAGCCCATGTGCGCGGCCATCCAGGCCGAGATTGACGGTCTGCCCGGTGGACATACCGCCACATCGCCTCAGGAGCGTGCGGTCCATGTGCGCACGGCGACGGACTTGACCATCACCATGGTGGCCGAACTGCGAGCCCTGATGCCGCTGGTGGCCGAAGAGGAAGACCGAGCCCGACTCGAGAGATGGTTCGAGGACTGGGATGCATACATCGTCGACCGCGAAGCCCACGTCGTGCGGCTGACCGAGGCCACCGACGAGACGCCACGCAACGAACTGGCGTTCCTCGTCTCCGAGCGCGTTTCGGGAGGGTTCTACACACTCCGGATGGATGGACTCGCCAACGTCAACGACATGGCGTCGTGCCATGTCCCGGGCGATATCTAGTCAGCCGACCAACCGGCTGGCGAGGCGCAAGCCGTTCGCCGCAAGCCGCTGGAGTCCGACGTCGGCGCCCAGATCGGCCAGCTCGCTCGGCCGGACCCAGCGCTGGGCCTCCGACTCGTGGTTGGCGTCGATCTCCGCGCCATCAGGAGCGAGCACGACAAATCGCACGTCGTGATGGAAGTGTGCGTCCTCCTTGGGTGGGTGCACCTCGTGGATATCGAGATCGACGGCCACCGGCCAGACTCGCAGCCCGATGATGCCCGTTTCCTCAGTGGCTTCGCGCAGCGCCACGGCCGGAAGGTTGGCGTCGCCATCGGCGTGCCCACCGGGCTGCACCCAGATCTGCAGCTTCGAGTGGAAGAGCACGAGCGTGCGCTCCAGATCAGCGTGCACGACCAACGAGCTGCCGGTGAGATGACCAGGGCGTTCCGTCCGATCGAGCGGGAATGGCCGCGCCGCGATGAGCGCCCGCATGCGTTCGCGCTCCCCGCGAAGCTCGGGGTTGTCGACCGGAGCGATCACCGCCCAGGCGTCGCCGACGCGCCTCGACGCCGCAAGGCGTGGAGAATCCGCGGTAAGGAGCTCGGGGGCAAGCATGGGGCGACCGTAGGCCGTTCAGAACACCAGCGAGAACTTAGAGACGAGGGCGGCTGACGTCCTTGACGCCCGGGACCGCCCACCGCCACGGCAGATCAACGCCTCGCGACAACCCGACCCTTGCTCCCTGTGCGGGCCGACTCGGGGGCGGGGTTCCGTCATCTCGGATAGAGACGCCGAAGGCAGACGCCGCCAGGTCGAGGCCGTTGTATTCGCCATCGATCCCGAGGGCCTGGCAGAGCTTGGCGGGACCCGAGCACAAGTCGTGGGGTCGGTTGGCCTTCACCCTGCGCTCGTACATGCCATCGATGCCGGTCAGCGGCGTTGCGGCCCTGAGAAGGACCGCTCCGGCCGTTCCCTGGTGCTCAGCGACCACATTCGCGCACCAATGCATGCCGTAGGTGAAATACACGTAGAGGTGGCCGGCCCGGCCGAACATCACTTCCGTACGCGGAGTCGGCCCGCGATACGCGTGGCTGCCCGGGTCATCGGTGCCGCAATACGCCTCGACTTCCACGAGGCGCGCCGAACCGACCGGCGTGACGATCACCTTGTTGAGCAGATCCGGCGCAAGCTCGATCGGGGAACGAGCAAAGAATCGGCGCCCGAGCCGGCGACTCATCCGTCGAGGCGAGCGCGGAACCGTTCGATCTGATCAACAACGGCAGCTGGCGATCCGCCGCCACGTGTGGTCCGGCGAGTGACCGAAACGCCGGGCTCGAGAAGGGCTGCGGCCTCAGGGCCCAGCTGGGTGTCAGCGGCCACGAGGTCGCTCAGCGAGCCTTCGCCGGCCAACGCCCTGCGGACCTTCTCCCCCACCACGGCGTGTGCGTCGCGGAACGGCATACCCTGCGCCACCAGCCATTCGGCGAGGTCCGTGGCCGCCGCATACGGCGACGACGCCGCCTCGGCCATGCGGTCGGTTCGGTAGGTGATCGTCGAGATCATGCCGTCGAGAGCGAGCAGCGTGAGACGCACCGTGTCGACAGCATCGAACAGCGGCTCCTTGTCCTCCTGCATGTCCTTGTTGTACGTGAGGGGCAGACCCTTCAACGTCGTGAGGAAGCCGGTGAGATGACCGATCAAGCGGCCGGCTTTGCCCCGGGCGAGTTCGGCGATATCGGGGTTCTTCTTCTGCGGCATCATCGAGGAGCCGGTGGAGAAGGCATCATCGAGTTCGACGAACGCGAACTCCGACGATGCCCACAGGATCAGCTCTTCACCGATGCGGCTGAGATGTACGCCGAGCAATGCGAGCGAGAAGAGCGTTTCGGCGACGAAGTCGCGGTCGCTGACACCATCGAGACTGTTCTCGAAGACCCCGGCGAATCCCAAGTACTCGGCTGTCTTCTCCGGGTCGAGCGGCAGCGACGACCCGGCGAGAGCACCGGCGCCGAGCGCCGACACATCGACACGGCGTCGAGCGTCGGCCAAACGATCCACGTCACGAGCGAGCGCCCAGCCGTGGGCGAGCAGGTGATGCGACAACGCAACCGGCTGCGCCTGTTGCAGATGCGTATAGCCCGGCAGGTAGGCATCGCCGGCGGCCTCCGCTGACGCCAACAGAGTGCGCTGGACGCGAACGATCAGCTCCACGACCTCGTCGATGGCTCCTCGAGTCCAGAGGCGCACGTCGGTTGCGACCTGATCGTTGCGGCTACGGCCGGTGTGCATCTTCGCCCCGGCCGGTTCGAGCTCGGTGACCCGACGCTCGACCGCGGTGTGAATGTCCTCGTCGTTGACCGCGTACTCGAAGGTCTCGTTCGCGATTTCGTGCTCCACTGCGCCGAGTGCCGCGACGATGCTGTCACGCTCTGCCTCGGTGAGCAGGCCGACATCGCACAACATGCGGACGTGAGCGCGGGATCCGTCGATGTCCTCGCGGAACATGCGGCGGTCGAAGGGGAGCGAGTCGTTGAGGGCTTGGAGAGCCTCCGACGGCCCACCCTCGAACCGACCGTGCCAAAGCGTGGAGCTCATGGTCAGCCCCGCTTGCGAGCGAGGTTGCGCAGCCGCAGCGCGTTGAGCTTGATGAAGCCCTCGGCATCAGCCTGGTTGTAGGCGCCGTGGTCCTCTTCGAAGGTGGCGATCTTCTCGTCGAACAGCGAGTCGTCGCTCTTGCGGCCGGCGATGTCGACATTGCCCTTGTAGAGGCGCACCCGCACGACACCGTTCACGAACTGCTGGCTGTGATCGATGGCGACCTGGAGCATTTCGCGCTCCGGGCTCCACCAGAAACCGTTGTAGATCAGCTCGGCGTACTTCGGCATCAGCGAGTCCTTGAGATGCGCCACCTCGCGATCAAGAGTGATCGACTCGATGGCACGGTGACCACGGAGCATGATCGTGCCGCCGGGCGTCTCGTACGCGCCGCGGCTCTTCATCCCGACGAACCGGTTCTCGACGATGTCGAGACGACCGATACCGTTGGCGCCACCGACTCGGTTGAGTTCGGTGAGCACCTCGGCCGGTGACATCGGCTTGCCGTCGATGGCGACGATGTCGCCGCATTCATAGGTGAGATCGAGGTAGGTGGCCTCGTTGGGTGCCATCTCCGGGCTCACCGACCAGCGCCACATTTCCGACGGCGGCTCGGTGAACGGGTCCTCGAGCGGCCCACCTTCGAACGAGATGTGCAACAGGTTGGCATCCATCGAGAACGGCGACTTCTTGCCTCGCTTCATCTCGATCGGGATGTCGTGCTCGGCGGCGTACGCCATCAGTGACTCGCGCGAGCCGAGGTCCCACTCACGCCATGGAGCGATCACCCTGATGTCGGGCGCCAGGGCGTAGGCGCCGAGTTCGAAGCGCACCTGATCGTTGCCCTTGCCGGTGGCGCCGTGGCTGATGGCATCGGCGCCGTGTTCTTCAGCGATCTCGACGAGGCGCTTGGCGATCAGGGGACGGGCGATCGAGGTGCCGAGCAGGTACTCGCCCTCATAGATCGTGTTGGCGCGAAACATCGGGTAGACGAAGTCGCGGACGAACTCCTCGCGCACATCCTCGATGTGGATGTCGCGTTCGGGCACTCCCATCTGCAGCGCCTTGGCGCGCGCCGGTTCGACCTCTTCGCCCTGGCCGAGATCGGCGGTGAACGTGATGACCTCGGCGTCGTACGTCTTCTGCAACCATCGAAGAATGATGGAGGTATCGAGACCGCCCGAGTACGCGAGTACGACCTTCATTTCAGCTTTTCCCTTCGGGGCATTTTCAGAACTTCGCTTCGGGGCATTTCACGTGTTCCTTCACGAATCCATGCCGGCGAGTTCACGAAGACGGGCTGCCAGCAACTTGCCGCCGACTTCCTCGGCAGCAACGACGATCATCGTGTCGTCGCCGGCGACGGTACCCAGGATTTCGTTCATCCCGGCCCGATCCAGCGCAGAAGCAACGACATGGGCAGAGCCCGGTGGTGTACGCAAGACCACGAGGTTTCCGGAGTGGACGACGTCGGCCATCCAGTCGCCCAGCACGCGGCGCAGATGGTCTTCGGGAGCCACCCTGTCGACGGGTAGTTCAGGAATGGCGTAGATGGTCTCGCCGCCCGAGATCCGCACCTTGATGGCACCGAGTTCGTCGAGATCACGCGAGACGGTTGCCTGGGTGGCGGTGATGCCCTCAGCCTCGAGCAACTCGACGACCTGAGCCTGGCTGGTGACGGTGTGCTCCTCGAGAATGCCCGAGACACGGTGCTGGCGGTGTGCCTTGGTCATTGCTGAGCCTCGTTGATCAGCCACGAGAGCAAGCCCCGAGCGGCGTGCATCCGGTTTGCGGCCTGGATCCAGATCCGGCTGCGGGGTCCATCAAGCACGTCGTTGGTTGCCTCTTCACCGCGATGAGCCGGGAGGCAGTGCATGAAGACGGCACCGACCTGAGCGAACCCCATGAGACGCTCGTCGACGGTGAACCCTTCGAAGGCCCGGCGGCGCTGCTCTGATTCCTCTTCCTGGCCCATGGAGGTCCAGGTGTCGGTGTACACGGCGTCAGCGCCGCCGACAGCTTCCTCGGGCCGATCGAAGACTTCTGGCTCGATTCCGGTTGATCGGATGTGGTCCAGATCCGCGTCGGCGAAGGCGAAGCCGGGTGGCGTCGACATGCGGAAGTTCATCCCGGCCAGCCCTGCGCCGAGAGCGAGGCTCCGGGCGACATTGTTCGCGTCGCCGACGTAGGCGACGGTACGGCCGGCAAGCTCGCCGAACTCGCGACGCATGGTGAGCAGATCAGCCAGCGCCTGCATCGGGTGGCTCTGCTCACTCAGCAGGTTGACAACGGGCACCCGGTCCAGCGCCGCCATGCGTTCAACAGTGGAATGTTCAAAGACGCGAGCGCCTATGGCCGCATGAAACCCGGCCATCGCGTTGGTGACATCCTCCACCGACTCACGCGTGTCGAGCCCGAGTTCGTTGGCGGCGATATAGATCGGATGGCCGCCCAACTGCACAACCGCCATCTCCATGGAGTTGCGGGTGCGGAGTGACGGCTTCTCGAAGATGAGCGCCATGCCCTTGCCGGTGAGAACCCGGGCGGGATCGGGCGCCGCGGCGAGGTCGAGCACACGAGCGAGTTCGCTCGACGACAGGTCATCGATCTCGAGGATGTGACGCATCAGGCCCCTTCCGCAATGACATCAGCGATGATGCCGATGCCTTCGGCCAGTTCGTCGTTGGTGATGATGAACGGAGGGGCGATCCGCAGGGCAGTCGCGGTGACCCCGTTGAGGATGATTCCCCGGTCCAGGCAGGTGCGGGCAATCTCTCCGGCCGTGCGGCCATTGAGCGCCTCCGCCTCGATCTCGATGCCGAGCAGGAGGCCACGACCACGAACGTGATCGATGCCTTTCACGTTCAACAGCAGCTCGCGCACCACCGCCTCTTTTTGGCGGGCTACCAGTGGAGCATCCATTGCTTCGAGCTCGGCGAGTGTCGCCCGGGCGGCGGACAGTGCGAGCGGTTGGCCGGCGTAGGTCGAGCCGTGGTCGCCGGGCCGGAACGCTGCCGCAACCTCATCGCGCGCCCACATTGCCCCCACTGGCATACCGTTGGCGACACCCTTGGCGATGGTGACGATGTCGGGGTGGATGCCGGCGTGCTGGAATCCGAACCAGTCGCCGGTGCGGCCAAGCCCGGCCTGAATCTCGTCGAATACCACCAGGATCCCGCGTTCCTGGCACATCTCGGCGACGGCCTCAAGATAGGAAGCGTCGGCGGGGTTGACCCCACCCTCCCCCTGCACCGACTCCAGGATCACGCCGCCGACGTCTTCGGTCAGCAACTTCTCGAGTTCACCGGGATCGTTCCAGACCACATGCCGGAAGCCCTCGGGCATCGGCTGGAACGGCTCGTGCTTCTCGGGCTGGCCCGTGGCGGCGAGCGCCATCAGGGTGCGGCCGTGGAACGAACGCATCGCGCTGACGATCACGTACTTGCCCCGACCCTGGTACCTGCGCACGAGCTTGAGCGCGGCTTCGTTCGCCTCCGCGCCGGAATTCTGGAACAGCACCTGACCCTGGGGGCCGCCGATCAGTCGATCGAGCGTCTCGGCCACAGGGGCCTGGTGTTCGGTGGCGAAAAGGTTCGACGTGTGCGTGAGCGTTGCCGCCTGGGCCGCGATTGCTTCCGTGACCGCCGGGTGGGCATGGCCTAGACCGGTGACGGCCAGGCCGCACAACAGGTCGAGATGACGGTTGCCGTCCCTGTCCCACAACTCCGCGCCGCTTCCCTTCACGAAGAGACGCGGCGGCGAGCCGTAGTTGTTCATGAGCGGGCTGTGGTCGCCGGTGGCTCCCCAGGCCGCGGCTTGCTCTGCGGTCATGTGGACTCCTTGGAAATCATGGTGCCGATTCCGGCGTCGGTGAAGAGCTCCAGCAGAAGCACGTGCGGGATGCGGCCGTCGAGCATGTGGGCGGAGGATGCTCCGGACTCCACCGCGTTGATGCATGCCTCGACCTTCGGGATCATTCCCCCGGAGATCGTGCCGTCTTCGACCATTGCCCGGATCTCGGCGACTGTCGCTCGGGCGACGAGTGAACCGACATCATCGATGTCAGTGAGTAGCCCTGGCACGTCGGTGAGATAGATGGCTTTCTCGGCGCCGAGGGCGCCGGCGAGCGCGCCGGCGACCGTGTCGGCGTTGATGTTGTACGCCTGTCCACTGGCATCGGCGCCGATCGTGGAGATCACCGGAATCATGTTCTCGGCCAGGAGCCGTTCGACTATGCCGGGTTGCACGCTGGCGACGTCGCCCACGAACCCGAGCGCCGCGGCGCGTGGCGTGGCTGTGATGAGGCCACCATCCTCGCCGGAAAGGCCGACCGCATACGCGCCGTGCACATTGATCGCGCCGACGATTTCGCGGCCAACCTTGCCGACGAGCACCATCCGGGCGACGTCGAGCGTCTCCGCATCGGTGACCCGCAGGCCATCGATGAATTCGGTCTGCTTGCCGAGTCGGCCCAGAAGTTCACCGATCTGCGGACCGCCGCCGTGCACGACCACCGGTCTGAGGCCGATCGAGCGGAGCAGGACGACGTCCTCGGCGAAGGTGGCGGCGAGACCCGCGTCGATCATGGCGTTGCCGCCGAACTTCACGACGACGATCGCATCATGGAAGCGCTGGATGTACGGCAGCGCTTCGACCAGTGCGCCGGCGCGCTGGGTTGGCGAAAAGCCCCGGTCGGGAAGAATGTCGGTCATGAGCGGTACCCGGCGTTGATGTCGATGTAGCCGTGGGTGAGATCGCAGGTCCAGACCGTTGAGGAACCCTCACCAATGCCCACATCGACTTTGATGACGACCTCGGCACCTTTCAAATGGACCGTGGCCCGCTCTTCTGAGTAGGAGTCGAGCACCATGCCGTTGGCCGCCACTTGCTCGGGACCGATCCAAATGGCGAGCCTGTCGCGCTCTGCAGCCTCGCCCGCCTTACCGACTGCCATGACAATCCGGCCCCAGTTGGCGTCCTCGGCGGCGAGGGCTGTCTTGACCAACGGCGAATCTCCGATTGCTTTGGCGATCACGGTGGCCGCGCCGTCAGAGGCCGCGCCGGTGACCGTGACCTCGACGAACTTTGACGCCCCTTCGCCGTCGCGCACGACTTGATGCGCGAGTTCCATGCACACACCGTCGAGCGCGGCTTGAAACGCGGGGAGGCGGGCATCCTCGCGATCGTGCAGGTCGTCGTCGATCTGCTCGCCGGTGGCGAAGAGCAGCACTGTGTCGCTCGTGGATGTGTCGGAGTCGACCGTGATCCGGTTGAAGCTCTTACGCACCGCGCTCGACAGGCACTCCTGAAGCAGATCCGGTTCCACAGGAAGGTCCGTGAAGATGAAGCCGAGCATCGTCGCCATATCGGGGGCGATCATGCCGCTGCCCTTGGCGATGCCAACGACATGGGCGGCCGCTCCGTCGATTGCCGACCACGCTCCTTTCGCAAACGTGTCGGTCGTGCGGATCGCGTTGGCCGCGTCTTCCCACGTGTCCGGACCGGACACGTCGATGCCGTCGACGAGTTTGGGGAGTTCGTCCCGCAGCGGTTGCTCCGCCAACGGCTCGCCGATGACCCCGGTGGACGCCAGGTAGATGCGCTGCGGATCGATCCCAAGCTGATCGCCCACGATCTCGGCGGTCAATGCCGCGGCGTCAGCCCCGGCCTGCCCGGTGAAAGCGTTGGCGTTACCGCTGTTGCAGACGACCGCCCGAGCGGTGCCGTCGCCGTCGTTCAGAATCGAGCGACACCAGTCAACGGGGGCCGACGGGCACAGTGTCTGGGTGAACACTCCCGCGACGGATGTGCCTTCGGCCAGGGTGGCGAGGAAGAGATCCTTGCGGCCCTTGTAGCGGAGGCCACCCGCACGGGTCGAGATCGCCACTCCGGCGAGCGGAGGCATGGCGGGGAACGATTCAGGGGCGAGAGGTGAAACAGAGTCAGCCATCGGGATACCTACGGGTAGAGGCCGGAGACAGCCAGGCCAGTGGATTCGGGGAGACCGAGCGCAAGGTTGGCGCACTGAACGGCCTGGCCGGATGCGCCCTTCCCGAGGTTGTCAATGGCAGCGATCATCAGCACCCAGCCGGTCCGGTCGTCCACCCGAGCGGTGACATGGCAACTGTTGGAGCCGAGTGTGGCCTTGGTCGACGGCGAACGTTCACTCACCACAATGAACGGTTCATCGGCGTACGCGTCCTGCATCGCGTTGAGCACATCGTCGGTGCCCGGGCTCCCGACCGCTCGGGCGTAGCAGGTGGCCAGAATGCCTCGGTTCATGGGCGCCAGGTGCGGGGTGAAGATCACCTCAACTTCCGTGTCCGCATAGCGGCCGACCGCCATCTCGATCTCGGGTGTGTGCCGGTGGGTGAGTAGCCCGTAGGCGGTGAAGTCTTCGTCAACGGTGCAGAAGGTGGTGTGAGGCTTCGGTGGCCGTCCGGCGCCCGACACACCGCTGGCCACATTGACCACCATGCCGTTCGGGTCGGCGAGGCCCGCCTTGACGACCGGGCCCAGGGCCAACGCCGCCGTAGTGACGTTGCAGCCTGGCGCGGCAACGAGCTCGGCACCAACGATGTCGTCTCGGAAGAACTCCGGCATCCCGTAGACGAAATCGCCCAACAATTCAGGAGCCGCGTGGGGTTCGCCGTACCAGGTCGGGTACAGCCCCGGATCGTCGAGCCGGAAGTCTGCGGCGAGGTCGACGATGTGCTTCGCCCGACCCCGCAGCTGGGGCACGATCGACTGTGAGGCACCGTGGGGGAGACCCAGAAAGACGAGGTCGGCCTCGTCCACCAGATCGTCGGCATACGGCGCGTAGACCATCTCGGGATACGCGCCGGCCAGGCTCGGATAGAGGTCCGCTACTGCCGTGCCCGCTTGCGAGTCACCCGTGGCAGAGGTGACCTCCAACTCGGGATGAACGGCACAAATTCGCAGGAGCTCAGCCCCGGTGAACCCGGACGCACCAATGATCGCAACCTTTTGCATGGCAGAACTATACAGTCCTCTGCATAATCATGCAACATCTGACCGGCTGGAGGAAGGAGCGGGCGAGAGGGCGATACCGGCGAGTTTGGTTTCCTGGTACTCGGCGATGCCTTCGGTGCCGCCCTCACGGCCGAGGCCCGAATCCCCCATCCCCCCGAAGGGGGCACCGGCGGAGGTGGGGTTCACGTCGTTGATGCCGATGATTCCGAAGCGGAGGCCTTCCATGGCGCGGATCGCGGTGGAGAGGTCGCGGGTGTAGACGTAGGCGGCGAGGCCGTAGTTGGTGTCGTTGGCCATGGCGATGACCTGATCGACGTCGTCGTAGGTGATGATCGGGGCGACCGGGCCGAAGGTCTCTTCGCGGTAGATCACCATGTCGTCGGTGACGCCGGTGACCACCGTTGGCGCATAGAAGTAGCCGCGATCGAGGCCGTCGTCGAGCAGCCGCTGACCCCCGACGGGTACCTCAGCGCCCTTGGCCCGAGCATCGTCGACCTGTGCCTCGACCTTGGCCACGGCGGCGTCGTTGACGAGTGGGCCCACGCCGACTCCCTCGAGCGTCCCGTCCCCTGCCTTCACTTTCGCGACGCGAGGAACGATCGTGTCGATGAACGCCTCGGCGTGATCGATGTGGACGAACAAGCGGTTGGGGCTGATGCACGCCTGGCCGGAGTTGAGGAACTTCAGCGCGGCGGCGCCCTTGGCGGCGTGCACGGGGTCAGCGTCGGGGTAGACGATGAACGGCGCGTGGCCGCCGAGCTCGACCGATACACGCTGGAGGCTGTGGCCGGCCTTGGATGCCAGGGTGCGGCCGACAGCGGTCGAACCGGTGAACGTGAGCTTCTTGACCCGGGGATCGGACGTGAATACATCGCCGATGGGCTCGGGATCAGACGCGGTGACCAGATTGATCACACCGTCAGGGACACCGGCATCGATCAGGCACTCGAACACGGCCCTGGCACAGAGCGGCGTGGCTTCGGCCGGCTTGAGAACGATCGTGCACCCGGCGGCGAGCGCCGGTGCCATCTTGCGGGTGAGCATCGAGATCGGATAGTTCCAAGGGGTCACCGCCGCGACCACACCAACGGGTGTCTTCACCGACAA
This sequence comes from Acidimicrobiales bacterium, assembly GCA_029263175.1. Classification (GTDB taxonomy): domain Bacteria; phylum Actinomycetota; class Acidimicrobiia; order Acidimicrobiales; family Aldehydirespiratoraceae; genus JAACCU01. Next base: position 15,696 of record JAJCXZ010000099.1, read on the forward strand.
GAAGCGCTGGTCCTTGCGGGCCGACGGCAACCACTCCCCCGTTATGCGACGGGCTTCTTCGCCGAACCACCGGAGGAAATCAGCGGCGTACTTCACCTCGGCGGACGATGCCTTGAGTGGCTTGCCCTGTTCCTTGGTCATGAGCGCTGCGAGCTCGCCTGACCGTTCGGTCATGACCCGCCAGGCCCCCATGAGCACGTCGGCCCGCTCGTACGAAGTCGTCGCTCCCCACCCGGCTTGAGCAGCATCGGCGGCGGCGACGGCCGCGTCGGCGTCCTCTGCTCCACCGTCGGGCATCATGCCGATGACCTCGCCGTTCGCCGGATTCGTGATCTCGAACGTTGCGCCTGAACGCGCCTCGACCCATTCGCCGTTGATGAACATGGACGAAACGCTACCGGGCAGGCTCAGCTGAACAGGGCGTCGAGAACGTCATAGGTCCCGAAGCTGAGAGTGGCGGAAAGATCGAGCGCCACTGACCGGCGGAACACGCTGGCCACGTCACCCTCGAGGCCAATGGCGCCGAGTTCCACGTCGCCACGCTGCTCGATGGCGGCAGCGACGGCATGAACATGATCGTCGAGGAACCCGTCTCGGTTGTTGTTCGCCGTGGCTGCGTCCATCGGCGATCCATCGCTGATCACAATCAGGAGCTTGCGCGCCTCGGTCCGAACCTGGAGCCGTTCATACGCCCAGATCAACGCCTCTCCGTCGACCCCTTCTCGATAGTGGTAGGTCGAGAGCATGGCGGCCAGCGACCGGCGAGACCGCCGCCAGGTCGTGTCCGCATCGGTGTAGACGATGTGCTGCACATCGTTGAGACGACCGGGCTCGAGCGGCGCTCCACTCCTGCGCCACGCCTTCATGGCCTTGCCGCCGTTCCATGCGGCGGTGGTGAATCCGAGCACTTCACATGATGCACCCGCGAGGTCGAGCGCCTGGGCGAAGGTGTCGAGCATCACCGCCATCTCCTCGTAGCGCTGCACCTTCATCGAGCCCGACGTGTCGACAAGGAACGTGACACAGACGTCGGCGGTTGGTCGCATGCGTTCGCGCCTGAAGACGCGGTGATTGGTCGGGTCGGTCACCAGTTGGCTGAGGCGGCTGCCGTCGAGCTGGCCGTCCTCTTCAGCGAACGTCCAACCGTCGACGGTGGGGCGCGCGAGCTGACGGCGAAGTCGTTGCGCAAGGCGAGGCGCGCTCACCGACTGGGCCCGACGGTGATCGTCGAGCGTCTCGCGCAATGCGATTCGCCGAACGAGAGGAACGAGATCCCCTCCCCCGACCTCTCGATCGAACTCCCGGGTGAACACGTGATAGTCGCCGAGTTCTCGCAGCAACACCTCTGCATCGCCGCGGCCGACACCCCCGCCGACCATCGCATCACCGATGTCGTGGACCTCGGGATCCTGAACATCCCAGCCGGCGAGGAGGACCTTTGCTCGTTCGATGGCGGAGGCCGACTCCGGAGCGACCGTTGAGTCACCCGCCACCAGTGCCACGGCCTCGGCAATCTCTCTGGCGTGGAAAGCGAACGCCTCCTGATCGTCGAGCACAGCGCGAAGCTCGGCAAGCGCCGCACCGATGAGCGGAGCCAGGTTCCCTCGAGTCGTTTCGATGAGATCATCGACGATCGGGTCGTTGATCGAGCGCATCAAGCGAGTTCGCAGCATGTGGGCAACCGTGAGGATCAGCATTCCCACGCCAGTATCTGTGACGCGACTGGCCTGCATTCGGCCCACCCAGTCGTCGAATCCGGCGGCGAGGTTTCGCCGCAATCCGGCGAGTTCGGGCGGAGCGAGTGCCTCACATCGCACCTGTTCGGCCAGATCGAAAATCACTCGCTCAAGCGGTGTAGAGGGCGCCAGCTGACGATGGAGCTGCGGATCGCTGTGACGCAGCATGAGTCCCAGCCCGTCGCTCACCCCTCGGGCCACCGCCCGGTCGGCCCCCGCCAGATCGACAGCGAGATGGGGTGAGGCTGTGGCGACGAACTCGCCGTTGACGCGCAACCGCCGCGCCCGAAGCTCTGCGGTGGGCTCGCCGCTGATCGCTCGTACGACGGCCGCCGCATGGCGCTCGCGGCGGCGCCGACGGACAGCGTCAGTCGAACTCACCGTTCGGGTCCTGTTCGATCAGTTCTCGCTCAAAGGCCCGCTGGAAGTACTCGCCGACAATGGAGTGTTCGGCGGGGTCACACGTGTTGAGAAACGAGAGACGGAATGCATCGGCCACGTCGCCGAAGATCTCGACGTTCTCTGCCCACGAGATGACGGTGCGAGGCGACATTACCGTTGACAGGTCGCCTGCTTGGAAGCCAATCCTCGTCATCCCCGCGACAGCAACCATTCCGGCGATGAGCTGCTCACCCCCGGGCGCTGCCATCAGCGACGGAACTCGAGCGGCGACGATGCCGACCTCGTCGGTGACGTCGAGATAGTCGAGCTTGGCGATGATGTCCCAACGGTCGACCTGGGCCTGGTTGAGCGGCTGCGTCCCGTGGTAGAGCCCAGTCAGATTCCCCAGTCCAACCGTGTTGGCGGTGGCGAACATCCGAAAGCTCGGGTGTGCGGTCAGAACACGATTCTGGTCAAGCAGCGTGAACCGTCCCCCTCGCTCGAGGACCCGCTGGATGACGAACATGACATCTGGTCGGCCGGCGTCGAACTCGTCGAAGACCAGGGCGACAGGCCGTTGGAGCGACCAGGGGAGGATGCCCTCCTGGAACTCGGTGACCTGCACGCCATCGCGGACGACAATGGCATCGCGGCCCACGAGGTCGAGTCGGGTGATGTGACCATCGAGGTTGACGCGAACACACGGCCAGTTGAGACGAGCCGCGACCTGCTCGATGTGGGTGGACTTCCCTGTGCCGTGGCTGCCCTGGAGCAACACACGGCGGTTGTGGCCGAACCCGGCGAGAATCGCCGTCGTGACCTGGACGTCGAATCGGTAGGCCGGATCCACTTCCGGGACGTGCTCATCGGGCTCGCCGAACGCCAGGACCTCCAGGTCGCACTTGAAGCCGAAGACGGCTTCAACGTCGACCGCGACGTCGGGGACGTCAACCACTCAGACGTAGTCCTTGTACTTGTCGAGGTGACGCACGGGCTTGCTCAACGCATCCTTGCGGAACGGGTCGCCGAGCTCCTTGGTGCACATGATCTCGATGACGGTGGTCTGGCCGTCATTCATCTGCGCGTCGATAGCCGCCTTGAACGCGGGACCGACCTCGTCGATGTCGTCGACGCGTCGACCGTTGGCGCCCATCGCCTGGGCGATCTCGGAGTAGTTCTCGCCGCCATCGAGCTCGCCGGCAACGAACCGGCGGCCGTAGAAATCGACCTGGTTCTTCTTCTCGGCTCCCCAATGTCGGTTGTGGAAGACGATCGAGGTGACGGGGATGTCATGACGAACGGCGGTCATGAGTTCGCTCATGCTCATCGCCCATGCGCCGTCGCCGGCGTAGGAGATGGCCGGACGATCGGGTGCGGCAGCCTTGGCGCCGATCATCGTCGGCAGTGCGTAGCCACAGTTGCCGAAGCTCATCGGGGCGAGAAACGAACGGGGCTCTTCGAAGCGCAGGTAGCTGTTGGCCACAGAATTGATGTTGCCGATGTCGGTCGACACCATCGCCCGAGCCGGCATGGCCTTCTCGAGCTCGCGCAGGACCTGGCGGGGATGAAGCCATTTGCCCTCTTCGTGGTCGGCTTCCTCGATCATCTCGAGGCTGAAATCGTCGCGCTCGTGCGTCCACCCGTCGAGCTCGGCTTCCCAAGCCGCCTTCTCCTCGGCGGTCTTTGCTTCACGCTCGACGCGGTTGGTGTCGCAGGCAAGCGTCCTGCCGTCGAGACGGCCGAGAATGGCCGTCGCCGCCGCGCCGGCGTCGCCGACGATGCCAACGGTGACCTTCTTGACGAGGCCGATCATCTTCTGGTCGGCATCGACCTGGATGATCTTGGCGTCCTTGGGCCAGTAGTCCATGTCGTGCTGGGGCAGAGTCCCGAACGGGCCAAGGCGAGTACCGAGGGCGAGGACGACATCGGCCTGGCTGATCAGCTTCATCGCAGCCTTGGAACCCTGGTAGCCGAGCGGGCCCGTCCACTGCGGATGACTGGCCGGGAAGGAGTCGTTGTGCAGGTAGCTGTTGACCACTGGGCAGCCGAGGCGCTCGGCGAGGGCGATGGCCTCGGCCATCGCGTCACCCATGACCACGCCGCCACCACTGACCATGACCGGGAACTCGGCTTGGGCGAGCAGTTCGGCGGCTTCATTGAGTGTGCGCTCGCCGCCAGGGCCGCGATCGATGCGCATCGGCTCGGGGATCTCGACGTCGATGTCGCCATAAAAGCGATCACGGGGGATGTTGAGCTGGGTCGGGCCGATCTCCGACATGGCACGATCGAAGCACCGCGCCGTGATTTCGGCCATACGGTTCTCGTTGTTGATGTGGCCCTGGTACTTCACGAACTCCTGGAACATCGGGAGTTGGTTGGCCTCCTGGAAGCCGCCGAGGCCAATGCCCATCGTGCCGGTCTCAGGGGTGACTATCACGACCGGGCTGTGCGCCCAGAACGCGGCCGCTATGGCGGTGACACAGTTGGAGATACCTGGGCCGTTCTGGCCGATCACGACACCGTGGTCGCCGCTGACCCGGGCATAACCGTCGGCCATGTGGGCGGCACCCTGCTCATGAACCACCGGAACGAGGCGAATGCCCGCCGGAGCGAAGATGTCCATGGCGTCCATGAACGCACTGCCCATGATGCCGAAGATGGTAGTGACGCCGTTGGCCACCATGGTCTCGACGAAAGCCTCGCTGGGCGTCATACGGGTCATGAGATATGTCTCCCCCTCGACTCAGGTCCTCCGTGAGACCTTCTAACAGAATTGCTATATGGTATCACTCGGTGGTTGGACGTGTCATCCGTCGGTTTCCAGGTTTCGAATCCCTGCGATCAGCAGATCGACCAGATGGTCGAACGTGTCGTCGGGGTCATGCGGCAGCGGATGACCATCACCGGATTCGAGATGGGCCAAGCCGTGAAAGGCGCTCCGGAGCCCTCGCGCAACGTGCATCCGCTCGTCGTCCGTCAGGTCGAAAGACGCAAGCGATTGAGCGATGATCGCCACGACGTTCTCGACGGCAGCCTCGAGCTCCGGGTCCCCGGCGCACGGGTAGCGATCGGTGGCGGCATACAGGCCGGGATTGATGCGGACGACTTCGCGCCAGGCTCGGCCGACGGCTCGGACAGCCTCATCACCGGCCACCCCGATCGCCGCCGCGCTGAGCGCTTCGGCCAGGAGTTCTCGACCTCGGAGCCCCAGGCTTCGCAGCAGATCGTCGAACCCCTCGACATGGCGGTAGAGAGCAGGCTGTCGAACGCCAAGACGCTCGGCAACTTTGGTGAGAGTGACTGCGTCGAGTCCTTCGGAATCAGCGAGAACCGCCGCTTCATCGATCACGCGTTGGGAATCGAGGGATCCGGCCATGTCTTTCGAGGGTAGTCCGCCGTTAGAAGCCATTGCACATTTGTTAGAGGTGAGTGACGGTCAGGGATGTGCGCGACCCGAGCGATTACTGTCGCAGTCGGGACAATCAACAGGGAGGGCCGTCACATGACGTACCCCGCAACATTCACGTTCGATCCACCCGAAAAGGTGGAGAACTGGCGACCGCTTGTGCAGTGGATCATGGCGGTCCCGCACTTCATCGTCCTCTACTTCATCCAAATCGTGGCCGGGGTCTGCCTCCTGATTTCGTGGCTCGCCATCGTGATCACCGGCAAGCTCCCGCAGGGACTGGCTGACTTCATTTGCATGGCCAACCGCTACGAGATGCGGGTCATGGCGTACGCCGGCTTTCTGCACGGCGAGTATCCACCATTCGACTTCACGATGACGGCCGCTGACCCTGGCGGGCAACCGGTGCGCGTCGACTTCGAGCCCGCGCTCGAGGGGCGAAACCGGCTGACGGTTCTCCTCCGCATCATCTGGGCGATCCCCGCGATGTTGTTCGTGTTCGTGATCGTTCTCGTTGCTGAGATCCTCTGGTTCATCGCGTTCTTTGCCGTGCTCTTCACCGGCAAATGGCCGACCGGCCTGCTCGACTTCGTGCAAGGGGCCCTTCGCGTCGCCACCCGAGGGAACGCGTACTTCACGCTCCTGACCGACGAGTACCCACCGTTCGAGACGGCCTGAGAGCCACAGCTGAGCGGCCGACAGATCCACGTCAGGCAGAAGCTTGAAGGGCCGAGATCACCGCGACGTTGACGATGTCGTCAGTACTACAACCACGGGAGAGATCGTGGAGCACGCCGTCGAGGCCCTGGAGCAGCGGCCCGAAGGCCTGCGCCCCACCGAGCCGTTCGGTGATCTTGTAGGCGATGTTGCCGGAGTCGAGATCAGGGAACACGAACACGTTGGCCTGGCCGGCCACCGCTGATTCCGGCGCCTTTGCCTCGGCGATCGCGGGCACCCATGCCGCGTCGAACTGGAGCTCGCCATCGAGGGCCAGGTCGGGAGCCAGATCGTGGGCGAGGGCCGTCGCCTCCAGAACCTTGTCGACTCGGGAGTGCGCAGCACTCCCCTTTGTCGAGAAGGACAGCATCGCAACCCGAGGAACAACCCCGCTGAGCTGGGCAAACGTGGCGGCACTGGAAACCGCCACGCTCGCCAGCTGCTCAGCAGTCGGGTCCGGAAGGACACCGCAGTCGCCATAGACGATCGGTTGGCCCGTGGGCAGAACGAAGAAGAAGCAGCTGCTCACCGCGCCGACATCCGGCGCCACCCCCAGCACACGAAGCCCGGCTCGAATCACATCACCGGTCGGTCGGGTGGCGCCCGCGACGGCACCCGCCGCCCACCCCGTCTTCACGAGAGCCGTGGCGATTGTGAGCGGATCCCCGATATCGAATGGGCGACCGGCCCACGGCTCTTCTGTGGCGCTGGCCAGGTCAGCGACGAGCTCGTCTGCCTCCGGATGAGCAGCCTCGGCCAAAGAGCCGATATCGCGACCGATCACGAGAGCTTCGGCGAGTCCCTCCGCGTTGAGGCGGTCGGCCGCGCCGTAGGCCCGTGGGTCGTCGTCAGCAAGCAGGATGCGGCGCGGTGCCGACGCTGCCCGTTCGTACCAATCGTCGAGAACGCTCATGGCGATGAGAGCCGCTCAGCGATCCCCGGCAAGCCATGCCGTGGCTCTGGTGAGAACCTGATCGGACCGGTCGATGATGTCGTCGATGACGGCTCGGTCAGCCACCAGTGGCGGCGAGTACGTGAGCATCGTGGCCCCACGGTCATCGGGCCGGATGAGGAGGCCGGCGTCGCGGACCATGCGGGCGAGAGCGCCGCTTTGCAGGCCGACGGTCTCTTCGTCATTCAGATCGCGGCTTTCAGCGCGGCTGCCCATGAGTTCAAGGGCGTAGAAGTAACCAATGCCACGCTTCTCGCGGAGCACGTCGTACTTCTCGACGAGCGATTCCATGCCCGCCGCGAAGTAGCCCTCGTTGGCGCGGACATGTTTCATGATGCCCTCGTCCTGCATCGCCTGGATGTTGGCGACCGCTACCGCAGTGGAGACCGGGTGGCCGCCGAACGTGGAGCCGTGATTGAAGAGCGCAACATCGCTCTCCCAGATCGTCTCGAGCAATGGGCGGCGAACGATCACACCGCCGAGAGGGAGGTACGCGCTGGTCACACCCTTGGCGAACGTGATCATGTCGGGGACAACACCGAAGCGCTCGCTTCCGAAGAAGTGCCCGAGGCGACCGAAGGAGCAGATGACCTCGTCGGCACAGAGCAGGACGCCGTACTTGTCACAGATGCGACGGAGCTCTTGCCAATAGCCGTCGGGGGGCACGAGGCATCCCCGACCGTTCTGGACTGGTTCCGCGATCACCATCGCCACGGTCTCAGGACCTTCAGCGAGGATCGTCTCTTCGACCGCGGCAGCCGACGCCAGCGAGTCGGCCGTGTCGCGGTGGGTGTTCGGAACGTTGCGGACACCGTCCCACAGCATCGGTAGGAAGGTCTGGCGGAACTTCGGCACGCCGGTGACGGCAAGTGCCGCCAGTGTGGTGCCGTGGTACGACCAGTTGCGGGAGATGATCTTGTAGCGGGTGTCCTCGCCGCTGGCGACGTGGAAGTTTCGGGCGAACTTCATCGCTGACTCCACCGCCTCGGATCCAGAGCTGACAAAGAACGTGTCACTGAGGTCGCCGGGGGCAACTTCGGCAATCATCGTGGCGGCCCGGGTTACGGGCTCATGGGTAGTGCCCCAGTTGGGGTAGAAGGCCAGCTTCTCCATCTGCTTCGATGCCACCGCGGCAAGATCGGCGCGGCCATGGCCGAGGTTGGTGCAGAACAGTCCGGCAAGGCCGTCGAGGTACTTGTTGCCGTCGGTGTCCCAGACGTAGCAACCCTCACCATGGTCCATGACGAGCATGTCGTCCGCGTTCCACGCAGGACCCTTCGTGAAGTGCGGAACAACGTGGGCCTGGGCATCAGCGCGCAGATCAGACATGGTGGTCCCTTCTCGGATGGGTCGCCCCGCGACCCATCTTGGGCAACGCTAACAGGATCGAGTTAGAGCGTCTAGCGCTTACGCGAACATGCCTAACCATCCCTCAGAACGCCCCGTGGCCCCCCGTTCTGAACTCGTGCAACGTCGTTGTGCTTCTCGTGATGGCGTTGCACGAGTTCGGAGGTCGTCAGGCCGTGCGACGGTGTGCGAGCAACAGGGCGAGGGCGTTTAGCTGCGCCACGACATCGGACGGACGGCTGAAGACGTCTGCATCGGTAAACGTTGCGACGGTGAACCCCTCAGCCTCGAGAGCCAAGTGTCGCTGCTCATCGCGCCTGAGATCTGTCAACGAGCCATGGTGCAGCAGCGTTCCGACCTCGACGACAAGCCGATGGGACCGATCAAGGAAGTCCACGCGCCCAAGCCATGTCTCACCAGCTCCGACGTCGACCTGGCAGGTGAATCTCAGAGACGCGATCTGACCGGCCAGCTGGAAGAACCGTCGCTCAAGCCCGGATTCGAACGGCACCGGACTGGCGCGTCGCTCCTGCGCAATCTCGCGCATGATCGCACTGCCCGTTCGCCCTCGAATCGCAAGACGATCGACTGTCACGCCGAGACGTTCCACCGTCACGAGACGCCGAGCCAGGCAGGTGTCCACCAGCTGGGCGATCCGGTCATTTCTCCGGATTCGACCGGCGAGGTCGAAAAGGGTCCGCTCGGGGGTAGTGACCGGCAGGTCGAGAACGCTGGTCGTGTGCATCGGCGACAGGTCGAGTGGCTGAGCAACATTGCCGAGTTGCGCCGATGATCGGCGGGGGCGACACCGCCGCCCCGTGACCATTGCGGGCAGGAGCTCGAAGCCGGGCAGGTCCCAGAGTGCCGCGGCCGACTCGTGGGACACGACCGCCCCCCGGCCGGCGTCGAGAACCGCCGCCATCAGCTCGGCGTGCGGTGTCTCAGGGGCACCCGCAATCCGCAGCACCGAGGGGCTCAGGCGAATCAGTCGACCGTTGTTGACGCGCCAGTTGACCTGGCTGCTCGAGAGGCCGTCGGCCCGCAGCTGCTGGTGGGTTACCAGTCCGTGCTGTGCGGCCGCCAGGCGCTCAATGACTTCGTTCGATGGACGTTCTCTCATCCATCGATCGTTCCACCCGGGTGTGACAGACAGAGGTCCGTTGTACTCGTGCACTCTCGTCACGAGAGGGAGGACGAGGTTGCACGAGTTGCTTAGGCTCGGAGGACGGCGCCGGTTTTTTTCGCGACTTGGTTGATGCAGGATTCGCGCGCGGCGGCGACCTCGGCGTCGGTCAGGGTGCGGTCGGCAGCCTGGAAGCGGAGTCGATAGGCCAGCGAACGCGAACCCTCCTCGACACCCTGGCCTCGGTAGACATCGAACAGTTCGAGATCCACCAGCAACGGGTTCCCGCCCTTGCGGAGCGAGCCTTCGATCGCGGACGCTGCGACCGAGTCCTCGGCCACGAACGCCAGGTCGATATCTGACGATGGGAACTTGCTGACCGGTGTGTACTTCCGATTGCCATGCGGACCTTCGAGGACCGCGCCCAAGTCGAGTTCGAGCCAGGCCACGCGCCCTTCGACGCCATAGGCCTCGAGAACGGTCGGGTCGACCTCGCCGACATGACCACGGGTGCGCCCCGCGATCACGATCTCGGCCGACCGGGTCGGATGCAAGCCTGCGGGCGACGCCGGCTTGAGTTGCACGTTGGGAAGCGCCAGGGCCCGGTCCAGCACGTCGAGGACCTCAACTGCCGCCGTTGCCTCGGAACCCGCCAACGCGACGGCGAGGTACTCACGCTCATCAGGCAGGAGTTGGCCGTCAGGCGCCGGCAGGAAGACGTGGTCGATCTCGAAGAATCGAACGCCGGCAGCACGGTGTGACTGGTTGTAGGCGATCGCCTTCAACTGACCGGGCAACAGGGAGGTCCGGAGCACGGACTCCTCCGCATGCAGCGGATTGGAGAGCGTGATGCCATTCTCGGGCAAGCCGGCTCGCACCAGATCGCCAGGAGCGAGGAACGGCATCGGCAGGGTCTCATCGCAGCCGACCCCGACCAGCACATCGCGAACGAGGCGGCGGTCCTTCTGATAGTCGCTCAGGCCGCCGGCGACAGTGCCCTTGGGCACGGTGCGCTCGATATTGGCATAGCCGAACATACGGCCGACTTCCTCGGCCACATCGGTCTCGGTCACCGTGTCCCAGCGCCACGTGGGAACCGTGACCAGGAGGTCCCCTCGGTCGAGTTCCGCGCCGAAGCCGATGGAGGCCAGGTGACCAGCCATCTCGTCGGGCCTCAGCGTCGTCCCGAGCAGGCTGTTGACCTTGGCGGTGCGTACGGGAAGGGCGCCACGGTCCGGCGTTTCGCCTGCGACGTCGATAAACCCCTCGACGGCGGTGACACCGGACTCTGCCGCCAGCTGGATGAACCGGCGCATGGCGCGGTCGATGTTGTCGCCCCAATCAGCACCGCGGCGAAACCGGGTGGATGCCTCAGAAGGCAGATTCAGCCGCTTGACGGTGCGAGAGATGGACGGCGGATCCCACCAGGCCATTTCGAGAAGCACATCGGTTGTCGAGTCGGAGATCTCCGTCGTCGCCCCACCCATGACACCCGCAAGCGAAATGACCTCATCGCCCTCGTTGGTGATGACACCATCGTTGGGCACAAGCGACCGCTCGACGTCGTCGAGGGTCACCAGGGTCTCGCCATCGTGAGCCCGGCGCACATTGAGCCTGCCGTTGGGGATCGTGGCGAGGTCGAAGGTGTGGTTCGGCTGGCCGAGTTCGAGCATGACATAGTTCGAGATGTCGACGACCGAATTGATCGGGCGCATTCCGAGCTGCGAAAGGCGGCTCTGCATCCACGCAGGCGAAGTTCCGACGCTGATGCCCCGAAGCACGGTGGCGACGAAGCGGCCGCAGAGGGTCGGATCCTCGATCGTGACGTCGATCAGATCATCGACGTCCTCCCTGGTCGTTGTGATCGGGTAGTCGGGGAACGAGAACGGCACACCGAGCGCTGCCGCGAGGTCACGAGCCACACCGGCGACCGACATGGCGTCGGGACGGTTGGCGTTGACCTCGAGATCCCAGAGGATGTCGGCCTCCATACCGAGGGCCTCGCCGATCGGCATGCCCAACACGGCACCCTCGACAACGCGGTCGTTGAGAATGAGGATGCCGTCGTGGTCGTCGCCCATGGCGATTTCTGCGCCCGAACAGCACATGCCGTTGGAAGTCTGACCGCGCAGCTCACGCTGGGCGATCTCCATGCCGTTGGGCATGACGGTGCCGACAGTGGCGAACGGGATGAGGTCGCCGACCTGCATGTTGAACGCCCCGCAGCAGACCTGAAGGGCCTGGCCGTCGCCGCGGTCGACGTCGACGAGCTGGATCTTGTCGGCATCGGGATGCGGACGAAGATCCAGCACCTTCGCCAATACGACGCCGTCGACCATCTCGCCGACGACGTCCATCTCCTCGACCGCAAGACCGAGCGAAGAGAGAACCTCACCGAGCTCGACTGGATCACCGTCGATACCGGGCGCAAATTCGCGGAGCCAAGAAAGTGTGACCTTCATCAGAATTGCCTCAGGAAGCGCACGTCGCTGTTGACGAGTTCACGGATGTCGTCGAGCTGGTAACGCATCGCAGCCAGGCGGTCGATGCCGAAGCCGAAGGCAAAGCCCTGCCACTCCTCGGGATCGATCCCGCAGTTGACCAGGACATTGGGGTGGACGACACCACATCCCCCGAGTTCGAGCCACGATCCGTCCGGCCGCGAGATGTCGAACTCCGCCGATGGCTCGGTGAACGGGAAGTAGGACGGACGGAGGCGGGTCTTGACGTCGCCACCGAAGAACGCGCGTACGAATTCGTCGATCGTGCCGGCGAGATCACCGAGGCCGATACCGCGGTCGATCACAAGCCCCTCGATCTGGTTGAAAGCCGGTAGGTGTATTGCGTCGGCCGTATCGGTGCGGAACGTGCGTCCGGGAGCCACGATGTAGATCGGCGGCTCCGTGTTCTCCATGGTGCGGATCTGCACGGGAGATGTGTGCGAGCGCAGCATGACCTCCTCCGGCTCACCGAGGTCGACGAAGATCGTGTCGAAGCTGCCGCGAGCTGGATGCCACTCGGGGATGTTGAGGGCTTCGAAGTTGTACCAGGCCGTCTCGACCTCCGGACCTTCGGCGATGGTGAATCCCATGCCGACGAAGACGTCTTCGAGCCGATCACGGGCCTGGGTGGTCAGGTGGAGCGAGCCACGCCGGATCTCGGACAGTCGCTCGGACAGATCGAGGCGCTCAGCGTCGTACTGGGCGGCCCGCGCACCGACAGCGATGCGTTCGTTGGCGGCGGCAACGGCCGCTTCAAGGCGCGTACGGATCGCATTGATGGCCATGCCGGCAGCCTTGCGGTCGCCGGGGTCGAGCCGGCCGAGCTGCTTCTTGGCCGCCGTCAGGGCCGATCTCTTGCCGAGAGCTTCGGCGTCGATGGCGCGGACCTCGTCCAGATCAGCAGCGGCTTCCAACCGCTTCTCGGCTTCCGCCGCGCCTGCTTCGAGTTCTGCGCTCATTCCATCAACAGAGATCATTGAGGCAACAGGGTACGGCCTGGCAGCCCTGGAGGCGCGGCCATTTCATGGCACACTCGGGCACGTGGATCACATCGTTCGAGACAACCCGGACCGTTGCCGCTATGAGCTCGTCATCGACGACCGCATCATCTCCGTGGCCGACTACGTGCTCGATGGGACAATGTTGACGGTGCCCCACGTCGAGACCGAACCGGCGATGCGCGGACAAGGCATGGCTGATCGCCTCATGCGCGGAATGCTTGACGACCTGCGCGCCGGCGGACGAACCATCCGACCGCTCTGTTCCTTTGCGGCCGACTTCATCCATCAGCACCCCGACGACCATGAGCTACTCGCCGGCTGACCAGTCCCGAGTTGTCCGAACTAGCGGGTGGCTTGGTAGAGCAGCAGGGTGCCGGCCATGGCCACGTTGAGAGACTCGGTGCGGCCGGGCATGTCGATGCGACACCAGGCGTCGACGCCGGTTTCATTGTCGAGGCCATGCGGCTCTGAACCCAACACGATGGCGCAGGGCCGAGCCAACACTCCCTCGTCGTGAGGTTCACCCGAATGGACGTTGGTGCCGACAACATTCACGCCGACCGCCCGGAGGGCGTCGAGTGCGTCGGCTGCATCGATGCCGGAGATGACCGGCACACGTAGCACCGAGCCGGCCGATGAACGCACGGCCTTCGTGCCCCACGGGTCGGCGCCACCGGCGACGATCACTGCAGTGGCAGCAACAGCATCGGCGGCCCGAATCAGGGTGCCGACGTTGCCGGGATCGGATACATCGATGAGAACGAGGAAGACATCGTCTTCGTCGGCTGCCACGGGCAACTCGGCCTGGGGCCTCGGCACTATGGCCAACATCGGCTGCGGCGTCACCGACGGCGCCAGCTTCTCGAAGAGATGGTCGCGCAGCACCAGATACTCGACGTCGAAGCCGAGTCGAGACTGCACGCTGCGGATCTCGCCGTGATCGACCTTGGACTCCGGCACGAGCACCGTCGTCGGCATATGGCCGGCGTCGAGGGCTTCGCCAACAGTGCGGGGACCCTCGAGAATGATTTCCGGAGAACGCGAGCTGCGCCGCCCGAAGAGGCGACGCAGTTCAGCGATTCTCGGATGTTTTGGCCCCAAGACAGGAGTCATGAAACCGGGAGTACGCCGCTCAGGAAGCAGCCGACTCCGAAACAGCATTCATGGCGACCTCGACGAGGCCGGCGAATGCTGCCGGATCTTCGATGGCGATCTCCGCGAGGTTCTTGCGGTCGACCTCGATGCCGGCCGCCTTCAGCCCGGCGATGAACCGGCTGTAGCTGGTGCCGTTCTCACGGCATGCAGCATTGATGCGCTGAATCCAGAGCTTGCGGAAGTCGCCCTTACGAGCGCGACGGTCGCGGAACGCGTAGTTCCCCGCGTGCATGACGGACTCGTTGGCTGACTTGAACGACCGTGACCGGTTGCCGTAGTGACCCTTCGCACGTTCGAGTACTACCCGACGGCGCTTCTTTGAGTGCACAGAGCGCTTGACGCGTGCCATCTCAACTCTCCTTCTTTCGTACTTGCGTGATTGTCGGTCGGCTCAGACGCCGAGGTCGCGAAGATTGCGCTCGTCGGCCTTGGCCACGGGTGCGTCCCCACGAAGCTGCCGAATGCGCTTCGGCGACTTCTTCTCGAGGATGTGGTTCTTGTTGGCCTGACGGCGCCGGAGTTTGCCGGTGCCAGTGCGCTTGAATCGCTTGGCCGCACCTTTGTGCGTCTTCATCTTGGGCATTGGTATCTACTCTTCTTCGTCGGAGCTGCTCTGCACAGCTTCTTCGGCACTGCTTTGCACAGCTGCCTCGTTCTCGGCCGCCTCTGCCGCGGCCTTCTTCTGTTCCTTCTGATAACGGGCCTGCGCCTGCTTGTCAGGAGCGAGCACCATGATCATGTTGCGGCCGTCCTGGCGGGGGTGGAACTCCACCTTGCCGACATGACCAACCGCTACCGCGACCTTGTCGAGAATCTTTCGACCAAGTTCCGGATGCTGCATCTCGCGGCCTCGGAACATGATGGTTACTTTGACCTTGTGGCCTTCACCCAAGAACGATTCGACCTTGCGAGTCTTGGTGTCAAAGTCGCCGATCCCGATCTTCGGGCGGTACTTCATCTCCTTGACCGTCAGGTTCGATGCCTTCTTGCGGGACTCTTTGGCCCGCTGGTCGGCCTCGTACTTGAACTTCCCGTAGTCCATGATTCGACAAACGGGTGGTTTGGCCTGATCGGCAACCTCGACGAGGTCGAGACCTGCTGCCCGAGCGATGTTGAGCGCCTCGGACAAAGGCTTGATGCCGATCTGTTCGCCGTCCGATCCGACAAGTCGGACCTCTCGGGCGCGGATCCGGTCATTGATCCTTGGCTCATTGGTTGGCGGTGCTATCGCCCTGAACTCCTCGTGAGCACGGAACCTCCGTCGTTTGGTGGAAACGCCTGCCTGCAGGATTCTGGCGAAAAATGCAAAACGGACGCCGGGTTGTCGACGTCCGCGAAACACGGGTGCAAGCACCGTGTGTTGCCGTGTAGGCCGACCCGACGCATCTGAAACGATGGCCGGGTGGAGATCTGGCAAGCCAGACCCCACTTCCCTATGAATTGTGCTCTGTATGGTACCAGCATGAGTTCTCTCTGGACACCTGGCGGCGAACACGAGGTCCCTCGTGAGCCCGCATCCTCCCCTGACCCCACCGCCGACGATGAGCCGATCGCGGCTGAGACCGGCCTGACGCCCGACATGGAGGACGCGATCGCCGCCGCCCTCCCCGAGGGTGTCCGACTCGATGACCTGACGCCTGAACAGCTTGCCCAGGCCGAGCAGATGGTGTTGGAGATGGCCGAAGCCCGTGAACGACTGACGTCCACTCCTGCGTCCACCGTTGTCGCCAACCACGCAATGGGACTCTACGAGCTCGCCGCACTGCACCTCTCGCAGCAGACACCGAACTTCACCGAAGCCACCGTGGCCATTGATGGCCTCACCGCGCTCGTCGATTCGCTCGCTGGTCGCCTCGGCGACGCTGAGCCCACCCTGCGCGAGGGGCTCGACCAGCTACGTCTGGTCTACGTGCAGCTGAAGAACACCGGCGACTGATCTCTAACGCACGCTGGGGTCTGTCCCCAGCGTGCGTTAGAGCAATCGGATCGCGGCAGTGGCGGCTGCGGCGGCGAGCACGACGGCGATGAACGGCGCTCGGCGCCAGACGAGGATGCCGGCGGCGGCCATCCCCGCGAGCCGAGCATCGAAAACCAGCGACTTCCCTTCGGCGACGGTGAGCTGGATGATCACCGCCATCACCACGGCCGCCGGCAGCAGGCCCATCGCTCGGGCCACGATCGGCCGACGGCTGAGGACCGGACCGATCACGAATGCGCCCAACAGACGCTGACCCCAGACTGCGACCACGAGGGCGATGATCGAGAGGGTGGTCATCGAGTCGCCTCCGCTCGACGGACCGATATCGCCACTGCCACACCGAGCACGCTGAGAATGATCGGCACGCCGGCCGGAGCCACCGGAATCAGCAGCAAACAGATAATCCCTCCGGCGATACCGGCGATCCGTCCTTCCCCTGTACGGATGAGGTTGCCGATGATGGCGAGCAGCGCTGCCGGAAAGACGGCATCGAGACCAAGGCGATCGATGTCGCCCACCACATTCCCGATGAACGTGCCGATCAGGATTCCGCTGAACCACCCGACCATCATGGCCGCCGTGGTGCGCCAGAATTCCCTCTCAACGGCTTCGGGAGTTTCCTGCTGAACGGCAACCGCCACATTGGGATCGAAGGCGTTGACTGCCGCACCGACCCGCCGCCAGACCACGCGAGGAAGACGCGGGTCCAACGTCATCGCCATGATCCCGAACCGCGTGGCGACCACCGCTCCGGCAGCGATGGCGGCCCACTCCCCGCCCCCGGCGTCGCGAACCGCGAGGTACGCGAACTGCGAGGTGGCAGAGAAGATCACTGCCGAGGCAAGCAGAGCTCGCCCGACCGAGGTCCCCCGGTCGATGAGCAAGACCTGGAGGGTCACTCCGAGAGCGAAGAACGTGATCGCCATGGCGAGCACGTCGGCAGTTCCCAGCCTTGGGGCCTTCGGCGCTGGCGCATCGGCATCGGGCACCTCGGCAGTTTGCCGGTTGGAAACACCAAGCGTGAAACCGAGGGGCCTAGATGCTGACGAGTACCGCACCCGCGACCACAAGCGTTGCCCCGATGATCAGTCGTCGGGTGACGGTGCGCCGAACGAGCGCGAGGCCAAAGAGAATCGACGTTGCGCGCAGCGTCGAGATGTTGGCAGCATCGCCCCGCGTGTAGGCGAGCAGGACGAGGCCGTAGGCCGTTGTCGAGGCGATCCCGACCTTGACTCCGTCACCGATCGAGGCGCGAGCCCGAGCGGGCCGGAGACCAGTCATGAGCGTGAGCAGGACGACTCCCATGAGTGACGAGACCGAGTAAAAGCCAAGAGCGCCGGTCTGCGACACGCCTTTCGCATCGACGAGGGTGTAGGTGGCGATGAATCCGCCGGTCGTCAACGCCATGGCCACCGCGGTTCGTTCGCCGATGCCGAATGCCACGCCGCCGACAAGCACAAGGCCGAAGGCAACGAGTAGCGCCCCGCTCACGACCAGGATGGTCGGAGTCTGATCAAGGAACCAGATTCCGGCAACGGCTACCAGCAGTGGGGCCGCACCTCGAGCCAACGGATACGTTGTTGCCAACCCACCCCGGTCATAGGCGGCTGACAGAAACCAGATGTAGCCCGAGTGAGCGACCGCGCTACCGATCAGGAGGGGCCAGGCGTTAAACGGCGGATCGATGATCGCGAATGGCAGCAGCAGGGTTCCTCCGACCAGGTAGGAGACCGTGAGCGCGGCCTGGTGATCCTCGCCGGCGTGCATCCGTGCGTTCCACCAGGCGTGGACGAAGGCGGAGCCAAGGACGAGCGCCAGAGCGACGGCGCTCATGTGGGTTCAGTCCGCCCAGCGGACGTCGGCAGCCTCCCAGCGGCCATGATGGGCTGCGTGAAGCACGAAATCGACCGGCGTGTCCACCGCGACCGTGCGGCTGCCGTCGGCGAGCGCGGTGCAATGAAACAGCCAAGTGTCATCGCCGGATTCAAGCACGCCCAAGCCGGTGGCATCGTCGAACGCCTGCACGAATCCCCGGCGGCGGTTCGACGGAGCGGTGATCACGGGATGATCTTGGTGATCGGCATCTCGACGATGCCGCTTGCGCCCTTGTCCCGAAGCTTCGGAATGAGAATGTTGATCTCACTCTTCTGCACGACGGTCTCGACGGCGTAGCCGGCGGCCCGGAACAACTCGTTGACCGTCGGCGCCTTCAGGGACGGCAGTACGCCGATCACGGCGTCGAGACAATCGGTTGGCACGTTCATCTTCACCAGGACCTTGCCGCGGGCATCGAGCACACCCTGGAGCAGAGTGTGTATCTGACGCATGGCGTGCGCCTTGTCGGGATCCGCAGCGGTCGTCGGGTTGGCGATGAGCTCGGTGTAGCTCGTGACCAACGTCTCGATGATGCGGAGGCCGGCGGCGTTGAGGGCACGGCCGGTCTCGGTGATGTCGACCACCACGTCGACGATGTCGGGGACCTTGGCTTCGGTGGCGCCGTAACTGAGACGAACATCGGCGTCGATACCGGCAGCCGCGAGGTGGCGGGCCGTGATCTCGGGGTACTCCGTACTCACCCGCACGCCGGTGGGCAGGTCCTTGATCGACTGCCAGGGCGAATCCTCGGGCACGGCCATCACGATGCGGACGGGCTTCGACGTTGCCTTCGAGTACTTCATCTCACCGAGCGAGATGACGTCGCTGGAGGTCTCCTCGATCCAGTCGCGGCCGGTGATACCGATGTCGAAGAGGCCGTCGGCGACATAGGTCGGGATCTCCTGCGGGCGAAGGATGCGAACCGACTCGATCCGAGGGTCGTTGATCGTTGCCTTGTAGTTGACAGACGACGATCGCTCAACCGGCAGATCGGCCGCTTCGAACAGCTCGAGGGTTGCCTTCTCGAGGGAGCCCTTGGGGAGGACGAGCTTGAGCACGATGGATTCCTAACCGGCGGTCGTTCTTGGGGGAGGGAGACCGGGATGAGGCTATCCGGCGGTGGGGTCCCCGGCTCCGGGTTTCATGGCGACCCGCACGTCGTTTCCCAGCTGAGTCACGTCGATGATCCGACCGCGGTCCATGTCGGCGATAGTCGCCGCACCCGCCCCTGCAAACAGCCCTCGCGCATCGTCACCGCCGAACAGTGCGGGAGCGAGATACAGCACGTACTCATCAACCAGACCAGCCCGTTGAAAGTCTCCGAGCACACCGGCACCGCCCTCGACCATGAGCTGAACGACGCCGTCACTTCCAAGGGCTGAAAGCAGCTCCTCAAGTGAACTGGACCATTCGGTGCAGGGATGGATGCGTGCACCGGCCGGGACGCTGCCGAGAACGATTCGACGGGGGTCGCTCGCCGGCGGGGTCCCGTCGGGAGCAGTCCAGTCCCGAACGGTGAGCGAAGGGTTGTCGGCGCGGACCGTACCGGCACCAACAAGAATCGCGTCCGACTCGGCGCGGATCCGGTGCCCGTCGGCGCGCGCCTGCGGTCCGGTGATCCACTGCGATGTCCCGTCGGGGGCGGCGGTGCGGCCGTCGAGTGTTGCAGCGAGCTTCACCACGACATACGGGCGACCTGTGCGACGGTGGTGGAGGTATGGGGCGAGTTGGCGTTCGACCGCTTCCGCTCCGACGCCGACATCCACTTCGATGCCGGCGTCTCGAAGCCGGCTGATTCCGGTACCGGCAACCTGGGGATCGGGATCCTCGATGCCAATCACGACATGAGCGACACCGGCGTCGATCAGTGCCTCGGTGCACGGGCGGGTGCGGCCATGGTGGCTGCAGGGCTCGAGGGTTGTGTAGATGCTGGCACCGGTGGCGTCACCAGCGGCGTCAAGCGCCACGCGTTCGGCGTGCCGTCCGCCGGGGGGCTCGGTGGCGCCGTCGAAGATCTCGCCGTCCACGCGTACGACGACGGCGCCGACCCATGGATTGGGGGACGTCGAGTGCCGAATTCGAGCCGCATTGGCGATTGCCCGCTGCATCAGTTCGACTCCGTTTGTCATCAGTGTCGGTGACCGCTGCCCTGCCCCTCGCCTGAGGGGTGCGGGTCGTAGTTGTCGACGAGCAGCTTCACGGCGTGGGGCAGCACATCGAGCACGGCGTCGACCGTCTCCACGCAGCCCTTCGCCGATCCGGGTGTATTGATGATCAGGGCGGTATCGAGTGTGCCGCAGACGGCTCGGCTCAGACGACCGAGCGGATTGACCAGCCTCATCGCTTCGGCCAGCCCGGGCGCCTCTCGGTCGATCACCCTTCGAGTGCCCTCGGGGGTTCGATCCCGGGGACCAAACCCGGTGCCACCGGTGGTGACGATCAGGCCGTGGAAGCCTGCAGCCAGGCCGGTTAGTGCTGCCGCGACAGGGTCGGCACCATCCTCGGTGACGGCTCGCTCGACGACGTTCCATCCGGCTTCGACGAAGTGGGCCTCGAGGATCGCGCCGGACTTGTCCTCACGCGTTCGGTGAATCACCCCATCGGACACGGTGAGGATCTTCACGGGCAGGGGGCGCTTCTCAGGCATTTGCCGAGGCTAGCTAGTCCGCTCGACGCCAGCGCGCGATGGCCATTCCGTCGTGATCAGCGTCGGGCATGAGGATGTGCACGGGTCCACCGAATGGCGACCAGCCATCCCCCGGAGTATCCAGCGGCTCGTAGCCCAGGTCGGCGAGGCACGGAGCAACGCTCGTCACCACGTCGACCGATTCGGCGGTCGTCAGAGTGCACACGCTGTACACGAGGTGACCGCCGGGGCGCGCCAGATCGGCGGCCGCAGTGAGGATTTGGCGCTGCAGCATGGCGAGCTCAGCGACGTCTTTGGCCGTGATGCGCCAGCGCGCGTCAGCCCGCCGCCTCAAGGCGCCGATGCCCGAGCACGGCGCATCGACAAGCACGGCATCGAAACTGCCTGGCGCGAACGGCGGTGCCGTTCCGTCGGACTGCACCACGTGGAGATCGTCGATCTCGAGTCGATCTCGGTTGCCGACAACGAGGCCGGCGCGGGAAAGACGCTGGTCGGCGGCAATGACACGCAGCCCCCGCTGGGCGAGGGCAGTTGACTTCCCGCCAGGGGCAGCACACAAGTCGAGCACCACGCCGCCGGGGTCGCCGGGAACCGAAGCCGCGACGAGCTGAGAGCTCGGATCCTGCACATAGCCATCATCACGGTGATGCACGGTGGCCGGCTCGTTCATCTGCCGGAGGGCGGCGACGGCACGTTCTGCCCCGAGATCGGCGATGAGTCGCTCCACCATCCAGTCGGGGTAACTCAGCTCGATCGCTTGGGTCGGGAAGGTCACGCCGTCCTCGGCTGCGGCTGCGACCTTGCGGAGGATGGCATTGACGAGACCACGGAAGCGCTTGGAAGAAGCATCGACCGTGGCCGACACCGCGGCGTGGGGCGGAGTGCCGAGGTTGACCAACTGGTGAGCGCCGATGCGCAACGCCGCTCGGGCCGCGGGTGGCGGGTCCTGGACCAAGAACCGATCGACCAGGTGATCGAGCGCACGCTTCTGGCGTGTGGATCCGTAGACGAGCTCCGTGGCGAAGCCCTTGTCTCGCTGCTCCATGTCGGTCTCGACGAGCATTTTGGGCAGGAGGACGTTGGCGTATGCGCCGTCCTCGTCGATTCGTTGGATGGCCGCTATCGCAATACGGCGGGGGTCGTCGGTCATCGGCCGAGCCTCTCGTCAGAGGTGGGATGCGCGCCGTTCCGCCAAGCGGCTGCTTCTTGACGAGGCTTGCCCTCGGCTTGGACCTCAACCAGCTGGAGGGCGCCCTGGCCGGCGCCGACCAGCAAGCCATCGAACGCCCCTGGCTCGAGGCCGTTCGGAGCGTCGGACCGAGATGTGCGGTGAATCTTGAATCGTTTGCCGCGGAAGCTCGTGAACGCACCACCGACCCGGACCCGGCGATGAATCTCCTCGGCGTCGTCGGTCCAGTCGATCTCTCGTTCTGCGCTGGTCATCTTCTTGGCGTACACCGGCTCGCCGACTTGGGCGACGGGCTCGCCCAAACCCTCGGCGAGCGCATCCACGAGTTGGCGGGTGCCGATCTCGACCAGCCGATCGCGGAGCTCTTCGAGGTCCTCGTCAGGGTCGATGGCGACGGTAGAGCGGCGATAGACGGCCCCGGTGTCGAGCTCCTCTTCGAGGGCCATCAGGCAAACGCCGGTGTGGGTGTCTCCCGCGAGGATTGCCCTCTCGACCGGCGCGGCGCCGCGCCAGCGCGGCAGCAGCGAGAAATGGATGTTGACGAACGCGAGCTGGTCAAGCAGCTCGGTCGGGATGATTCGGCCGTAGGCCACCACTACCGCGAGGTCAGTATCGATCTCGTCGAGGGCGGCTAGATCATCGGTGACCGGCAGTCCGAGTTCGAGGGCCGCGGCCTTGACCGGCGACGAGGTGAGCTCGTTGCCCCGTCCGCGTCGAGCGTCCGGGCGGGAAATCACGAGAGGAATGTCGTACCCCGCCTCATGTAGTGCAACGAGAGGTGGGACAGCAAGCGCGGGAGTGCCGAGATAGACGACCCGAGAGATGTCCGCCGGGGGCGGCACAGTCACGGCAGCCGCAGCTCGTTCTTCACCGGCGGAACGGTCAGACCCAGCTGGAGGTCTCGGATCGTCTTCAGGGCCACCTTGCGGGTCTCGTCGTCGAGGCGCTCGATCAGCAGCGTGCCCTCGAGGTGATCGAGTTCGTGCTGAAAGAGGCGGGCCTCGAGTTCATCGGCTTCGAACGACATCTCGTTTCCGTCCATGTCACGTCCCACGATGTGCACGATCTTTGGACGGGTGATCTCCCACGACAGGCCGGGGACGGACAGGCATCCCTCCTCGAAGGTCCACTCGCCGTCGGACTCCACGATCTCCGGGTTCACGATCGCCTGGGGACCCATACCGACGTCCCACACGAACAGCCGCTTCGCGACGCCAACCTGGGGCGCCGCCAGGCCTATGCCCGGTGCTTCATACATGGTTTCGAGCATGTCGTCGACGAGACGGACGAGTTTCCCGTCGATGTCGGTGATCAGCTTCGCCTCCTGGCGCAGCACCGGATCCCCGATAACACGAATGTCATAAGCGGCCATGGGCACCAGGCTATCGACCAGCCGGGTACCGTCGTCGACGTGTCCGGCACTCACTACTTCGACGACGATCCCTCGGTGGCGAGCTCACCCGTATCCGTCGAGGTCAGTCTGCCCGACCTCTCGATCATGCTCGGCTCGGATCGCGGTGTCTTCTCGGCCGACAAACTCGATGTCGGCACCAATCTTCTGCTGCTCGAAGCACCACCGCTGACCGCTGACGATGCTGTCATTCTCGATATCGGCTGTGGCTGGGGCCCGATCGCCTGCGTCGCCGCCAGGCGAGCACCTCACGCCGAGGTCTGGGCGATAGATGTGAACGAGCGGGCACGGGCTCTCACCATGCAGAACGCAGAATTGGTCGGCGCCGCCGACCGGGTTCATGTCGTGGGCCCCGACGACGTCCCTGACGATCTCGTCGTCAACCGGATTCTCAGCAACCCACCGATCCGGGTGGGCAAGAAGACCCTCCACGAGATCCTGTTGCGCTGGCTGCCCCACCTGGCCCCGGATGGGGTGGCCCATCTGGTGGTCCAACGCCATCTCGGCGCCGACTCACTGGCCCGGTGGCTGAGCGAACACGGCTACCCCACCGAGCGGCTCACAGTCCGAGCCGGTTTTCGCATTCTGGAGGTCCGACAATCATGAGCCAACTCGACGGCACAGGCATGAAACGACTGCACCGCGAGTGGCGACGCCGCACAACCGGACGGCTCGCTCTCGTGCTCGACAACGTGCAGAATCCGTTCAACATCGGGTCCATTGTCCGCACTGCCGCCGCGGAACGAGTCGATCACATCTTCATCGGAGGCGGCACCGAGCCCTCCCACGACAAGGTCAACAAGACAGCACTCGGCACCGCCCGCTATCTGACGTGGGACGTATTCCCCGATGGCCGGGCTGCGGTCGCCGCCGCCAAGGCTGCCGGGTACCGCGCCGTCGCCGTGGAGCTCACCTCCGAAGCGGTACCGCTCCATCAGGTGGAGATGGGCACCGATGTCGCCCTCGTCATCGGTCACGAGGATCGAGGCGTCACCGCCGCCACGCTCTCGGTCTGTGATGCCGTCGGTTTCATCCCCCAGCTCGGCAAGGTCGGCTCACTCAATGTCGCCACCGCGACATCGATCGCCATCTACGAGGCCCGGCGCCGCAACTGGACAGGCCAGACGTAGCGCGGAGATCTGGCGCGGCTACGTGCGAAGCGCCGCCGCTCGGCCGCAGAAGTACAGCCAGGTGGCGGCTCCGAGGAACTTGCAGCCTTCCTCGATCGATTCGACCGTGCCGATCCTGACCGGCAGATCACTTCCTGCCGCTTCCGCCGCTACGGATCCCGCCAAGAGCGCCATGGCCAGCAGGAAGGCGAAGCCGTCGGTGGCCACGATCTCGGCGTGCTGACGAAGGACCAACGCTGCTGCGAGCGCGGCGTAGCCACCGAAAACGAACGCCGCCGGAACGTGATCCACGTGGAGCTGGAAGAAGTCGTCGAGCGCCAGGAGCATCGAGAACCCGGCCAGCAACGCAAGGAATTCCTGGCGCCGGGTCGAGAAGCTCGCTCGCTCGGTCAAGAGCACGAAGATCGGAATGGCGACGGCCATGATCCAGAGCCAGAGCCCGGCACTCGAGAGGAACCCGAGGAAGCTCGATCCTCCCCGCTGCTGGACAGGGTCGCGGAGGATTTGTGCGGTCGAGAAGCCCCGGTCACGAAGCACCAGGAGCGAAACGCCGAAGAAGATCCCGGCGGGGAGGACAGCGAAGCCGAGACACTGCACGATGCGTCGCGGAGCGAACGTCGCCGAGGCGTACTGCGAGGGGGAGGACATCATCGGGCTGCTTCTGTGGAGCGACAAACATCGAGGATCGCGTCGAGCAACCGTAGATCCCCGTCGAGGCCGAGCGTGACACCGCACTCCACATAGAACTCGGCGCCCTCGATGAACGAGGCCACGAAGACGACGGGGGCATCGGCGGCGGTGCGAGCCTCAAGGACGCGGTAGTCGTCGCCGAACTCGACGCGAACGACCTCGAGCTCTGCGCTCGGATCGAGTGCCTGCAGGAACGTGGGCAGCGACGCACCGACGGTGAGCCATTCGTCGAGGGACCGTTGCTCGCAGCCATCGGGGCCGCATGCTCGAGCGACGGTCCACCGGTCGAGAATCTGGGAAACCCCTGACTCGGGGGCGAACTCGAATGCGAACTGCTCGCTGCGCCCCCACCCTGCGGGAATCTTGGTTTCGAGGCCCTCGCCGGTTGTGACCGATTCGAGCGCTGGGCCGTCAGCCGGCGCGGTCATGACGAGGACAAAGCCACCGATGCCGAGCAACAAGAGGACGAGAAGAGGGATCTGGCGGCGACGCACGACGGTCATACTCGCAGCGGATCGACCTCGACCCTCACGCGGGCCGCCGGTCTCGGCGTTTCGGCCAGCGCATCGAGGATCGGCGGCAGCGTCTCGGCCCGGAGCAACCAGTGCCCGTCGAGCGGGCCGCGGACCTGCACCCCTTCGACGGCACCAAACGACTCGATGAACGCCTCGCCCCCGGCGCCTGACACCGCGACCTGGGCGCCATAGGGCGGCAGCTTCAAGGATTGGCGACGATCGCGCTCAGCGACGGCCACGAGGGCAGGGTCGCCTCGCAACACGGCTCGGACGACCTCGTGGTCGGGTTGGCGGGTTTGGATCACCAGCCGGGCACCGGGCCGCCGCATACCCAGAATTCGGGCGGCCCGGGCCACCATGGTCATCGCCTGCTCCGCCGCCCGCTGGCGCAGAGCGAGAAGCTCCTGGTCGAGGTCGAGAAACACGATCACGTCGGCCTCTTCAACGCGATGAAGGACGGCTTCTGTGCCGATCACCACACGACTGGTGGGAAGGTCGTCGGACTCGCCGGTGACCTCGTCTACGCGTTCACCCACGAACGCCGCCAGCTCCTCGCGTGCCCGCTCGACGCCGACCCTCAAGTTCTTCAACGTGGTCGAGCCGCAATGGGCACACACCACCGGACGGTGTTCGGAGCCATCGGGGCTCTCGAGGCGATCGCCCAGCAGCACCATAGGCCGGCCGCCGTCCTCGGTACGGACCAATTCCCCGCATTGGGCGCAGGCCAGGAGCCGAGCTCTCCCCTTCCGGTTCAGGACGCACAGCACCCGCCCTTCACCGATGAACGAATTGAGCCGCTCGGCGAAAGGACCGGCCTTCGCCGGGTCATCGTCACGCCGGTCGAGGACTTCGACGATCGGCCAGGCCTCGCGCTCGACAGAGCGCTCGAGCCGCAGGAGTTTCCCCTCTCGCAGCGCTTCAAGCGACGGCGTGGGTGTGGCCATGACCACTGGGACACCACGCCGTTTGGCCCGTTCGATCGCGAGGTCACGTGCGTGCCACGCCGGTGTGCGTTCGTCCTTGAAACGCTCATCATGTTCATCGATCACCACGACTGCGGCGAGTTCGGGCATGGGCATCCATGCCGCGGAACGAGTGCCGATCACCGTGGCGCCGCCGGCGGCAATCGCCCAATCATCGGGCGCCAGGGCTGTGCGGATTCCCGCTCGCCTCAAAGCGAGCGCAAGTCGCCGGGCGCGGGACGCGTCGGGCACGAGAATCAGCGCGTCGCCGAGCCGGCATGCGGCGAGCGCCACCGCCACACCGTCATCGGAAGGCGGAACCCGGACGACGGCGGAATCGAGCTCGAAGGCCTGGTCGAAGACATCGCGTGGCCCGCTCGGGACCGGACGCCGCGGGGGTGCCGTCACGGGTGCGGCGACCATTCGGCTTGGTGATGCCGCCCGCAGGAATGGGACTCGACGACCGGCCCACCGCCAGGCGGCCCAGTCCGCCAGGTGGATCATCTCCAGCGATGGCCCGATCCCGCTGAGCTTGGCGAGCGGCACCAGCGAAACCCCCGGCTCTGGGTCGATATCGACCGCTGTGACCCAACCGGCGACGCGGCGGCCGGCCAGCGGCACACGGACCATGGAACCGACTGCGATCCGTTCTCCGCGACCGTCGTCGTCCCACGCAGTAGGGATCAGATAGTCGAATTCCTTGTCGATCGCCGGGACATCAGGCAGCACGCGCACGACCCGCCCTCGGGGCCGAGCCGATGCATCGCTGAAGACGGGATCTTGCGCGGCAGGGGTTGCGGCCGCGGCGAGGGTGGCCCCGCCGAGGTCGAACGAGCCCTGACCGGAGTCGCTCAGAGCCCGAGCGCCGACTTCAGATCGTCGACTCGGTCGGTGCGCTCCCACGGGAACAGGCCGTCCTTCGGTTCGCGACCGAAGTGTCCGTAAGCCGCCGTCGGACGATAGATCGGCCGCCGCAGATCAAGGTCACGCATGATGGCACCCGGGCGGAGGTCAAAGATCTCATCGGCGGCCTTCTCGATCGCCGCGTGATCCACGCGTTCAGTGCCAAAGGTCTCGATCAGGATGGACATCGGATGAGCCATGCCGATGGCATACGCCACCTGGATTTCGCAACGCGACGCGGCGCCGGAGGCAACGATGTTCTTTGCAACCCAACGGGTGGCGTATGCGGCCGAGCGGTCGACCTTCGATGGATCCTTGCCCGAAAAGGCACCACCACCATGCCGGGCCATGCCGCCATAGGTGTCAACGATGATCTTGCGACCGGTCAGACCGGCATCGCCCACCGGGCCGCCGATCACGAATCGACCGGTCGGGTTGACGTGAACCTCGTAGTCATCGTCGGCGAATTGCTCGGGGATCACCGGGCGGATCACGTGCTCGATCAGGTCGGGCCGAATCATCGTGTCGCGGTCGATGCCGTCGTTGTGCTGAGTCGAGACCAGCACGGTCTTGAGTCGGACGGGGCGGTTGTCCTCGTACTCGAACGTGACCTGGGTCTTGGCGTCCGGACGGAGGTATGGAATGCGGCCGGACTTGCGAACCTCGGCATGCTTTTCGGCCATACGGTGCGCAAGGTGGATCGGCAGCGGCATGAGGACATCGGTCTCCTCACAGGCGTAGCCGAACATCATTCCCTGGTCGCCGGCTCCCTGCTTGTCGAGCTCGTCCTCCTCGCCGGCCGAACCGGAGCGGACCTCTTCAGAGGCGGTGACGCCCTGTGAGATGTCAGGCGACTGTTCGTCGATGGTCACCATGACGCCGCAGGTGTTGCCGTCGAAACCGAACGACTCGCGGTCGTACCCGATCTCGTTGATCGTCTGTCGGACGGTGCCGGGGATATCGACATAGGCCTGGGTGGTGATCTCCCCGGCCACGACCGCCAGGCCGGTTGTGACGAGGGTTTCGCACGCCACTCGGCTGAGCGGATCCTGGGCCAACATCGCGTCGAGGATGGCATCGGAAATCTGGTCAGCCATCTTGTCGGGATGACCCTCGGAGACGCTCTCAGAGGTAAAGGTCCAAGTGGTCACTGGAACTCCTGGTATCGGAAGAAAGAGTTAGGAAAGGTGGCCGAGAGCAGCATCGAGCACTGCACGCGCGATCTCGCGCTTGTCCGACAGGGGAACATCATGCCGTGTCCCATCAGCAAGGAGAAGCACTACTTCGTTGGTTGAGTGCTCGAACCCGACGTGGGCCTTGCTGACATCGTTGGCAACGATCAGATCGAGGTTCTTGCGCGCGAGCTTCTGGGCAGCGTTGGCAACGAGATCATCCGTCTCCGCCGCGAAACCGACGAGGGTTTGACCCGCAGGTTTTGCCGCACCGAGCGCGGCCAGAATGTCGGTCGTGGGGACCAGAACGACCTCCGGGGTTCCGTCCGCCTTCTTGAGCTTTGATTCAGCTGCGTCAGCGGGCCTGAAATCGGCGACCGCCGCGGCCATTACGACCAGCGCTGCGTCTGGCGCTTCTCGTTCACACACCGTTGCCATCTCCGCCGCGGTCTCCACGCTGACGACGCGAACCCCAACGGGTGCCGACGCAGGCCGTGTCGTGACGAGGACCACGTCGGCGCCGCGTGACGCAGCCTCGGCTGCAACAGCATTCCCCTGCCTGCCCGATGATCGATTCCCGATGTAGCGCACGGCGTCGATCGGCTCGCGGGTGCCGCCGGCGGTCACCAGGACCTTCTGGCCGGCAAGCTCGCCGCCTCCGAGCGCGGCCTCCACGGCCGCAACCACCGTGGACGGTTCCGCCAAACGACCGTGGCCCATGTCGCCGCCCGCAAGACGGCCGCTCTCCGGCGCCACGACCAGCACACCCCGCGCCGCGAGGACGGCGAGGTTGTCCTGCACCGAGGGCTGTTCCCACATCTCTGTGTGCATCGCCGGACAGACCATCACCGGCGCTCGGCTGGCGAGAATGGTGGCGGTCAGCAGATCGGCGCTGCGACCGGTCCGCATGTCGCTCAGCACGCGAGCGGTAGCGGGGCACACGAGGATGAGGTCTGCCGATTGTCCCATCTTCGTATGTGGAATCGGTGTCTCGGGATCGTCGAACAGCGATGTGCGCACCGGCTCGCTGGCCAACGCCGAGAAGGTGGTCTTCCCCACCATGCGTGCGCCGCCCTCCGTGAGGATCGGCACGACGTGCGCGCCGGCGTCGACGAGCCTGCGGCATACCTCTACAGCCTTGTAGGCGGCGATACCGCCGGTGACCCCGAGAACGATTCGGCGACCGGCGAGCGAGCTCACGTGCTGACCAGACTCAGGCGCTGTCGTCGCTGCCGAGTGCCTTGGCAGCGATTGCCTCGGCCTCAGCAAGCGCAGCGGCTTCAGCCTCAGCGTCGGGGTCGTATTCTTCGGCGACGATCTTGTCGACGGCGATCTCTTCGAAGGCAATCGAGAGGGGCTTCGCCGCGGTCGAGGTGACCTGGGGCGGCACGGATGCGCCGATGCCCTGACCGAGTTGGCCGACATAGTTGGTGATCTCGCGGCTCCGCATGGCGGAAAGAGAGACAAGACGGAACTTGGACCCGGTCTTTTCGAGGAGTTCCTCGATCGCGGGGTTCATCATCGTGTCGTAGCCGTGCGCCATTGCGGTTCTCCGAGATCGTGGACGGGCTGGAAGTCCAGCGGTTCAGGCTAGCAGCGGTCGAGCTGCGATCGGCGCTGCGCGATCAGCGTCTGGATCTCGTCTATCGCGGATTCGAGCAGGTCATTGACGACCACGTTCGCACTGAGCCCCGTCGCCACCTCGGCCTCTTCGTTCGCCTTGGCGAGGCGCTTGGCCACTTTCTCATCAGCGTCGCCCCGATGGCGAAGGCGCTGCTCCTGGTGTTCGCGAGACGGAGCGTCGACGAAGACCAGCAAGGCGTCGGGGAAACGCTCCTTGATCTGCGCGGCGCCGTGCACATCGATTTCGAACACCACATCATGACCGGGGGGCGGGTCCGGCATCGGTGTGCCCTGGAGATAGTCGAGGAACTCGACCCACTCGAGGAACCCACCATTGTCGACGTGACTGAGGAACAGCTCACGGGTGGTGAAGTGGTACGCCTCCATCGGTTCCCCGGGTCGGCGGGCCCGCGTGGTCCAGCTTCGTGACAGCCAGAGCCGAGGATCGCGATCGAGCAGATGGGCGACGATCGTGCCCTTGCCAACGCCCCCGGGGCCGGAAACAACGATGACCAGGCGGTCATTGAGGGAACTCATCGCCGCGGCCCGCGCTCCTCAACCAAAGGCGAGCAACAGCTCTTCGCGCTGCTTCTCACCGAGGCCACGGAGCCGTCGGTTCTCGGCAATGCCGATCGACTCCATCGTGCGACGGGCCTTCACCTTGCCAACGCCGGGAAGTGACTCGAGGACAGCCAAGACCTTCGTCTTGGCGACCGTCTCATCGAGATCGGCGCGAACCAACAATTCGGAGAACGAGATCGATCCCATCTTGAGCAGCTGCTTCAGTTCGGCACGAACCCGGCGAGCTTCAGCCGCTTTCTTCAGCGCAGCAGCGCGGGCCTCGTCGGTGAGCAGCGGGGGCTGGGAAGACATTGTCTGGACTGTATCGGTTCGATCCGGACCAGCGAGGGAGCCGCTCTCAGTTGGCAGCTGCGGCGGCGGCGTGGACTGCTTGGGCGGCGGCGACGGGGTCAGATGCGTTGGTCACGGTGCGACCGATGACGAGCAGGTCAGCGCCGTCGTTGAGCGCAGAATCCGGTGATGCCGGCTTGGCCTGATCATCGACTTTGTCGCCGGGGAGGCGGATGCCGGGGGTGACGCGCAGCAGGCGGGGCGCATAGTGGTGGGCTTCCGACAGTTCGCCCGCCGAGCACACGATGCCGCTGCATCCGGCTTCGGCGGCCAGCATGACGCGCTTTGGCATGATGTGTGGCGGCGCATCGCCGTCGCTGGTCAGGACCGTGATGGCGAGCGAGTGCGGCTGCTCGAGGCCGGCGTTGTGCGCACCCTGTTTGAGCCCATCGACTCCGGCGCTGAGCATGTCAATTCCGCCATGGGCGTGCATGGTGAGGTATTGCACCCCGAGCGCTCCGAGAACGCGTGTGGCCTTGCCGACCGTGGTCGGAATGTCGTGCAGCTTCAGGTCGAGGAAGACCTTGTAGCCCAGGTCGGCGATCGCCCCGATGGCTTCAGGACCGGCGGCCGAGTAGAGCTCGAGTCCGATCTTGGCCACGCCGAAGTACGGCTTTAGTTCGCGCCCGAGACGAATCGCAGCCACGAGATCATCGACATCAAGCGCGAGCGCAAGCTTGTCGCTCACGGCCGAATCGATGGTCGTTGCAGTATCAGCCATGGGCAGCTCCGATCAGTTCGGCGACAGTGGACACTCCCCGCCGCTCACACCATTGTTCGAATTCTTTGAGGATCCGCCGCGGTGCACGCGGATCTGCGAACGTCGCAGTCCCGACCTCCACCGCCGAGGCTCCAGCAAGCAGAAACTCTACGACATCGGCGCCGCTCGTCGTGCCACCCACCCCGATGATGGGGAGGTCAGGCAGTGCTTCATGCACGTCGTACACGGCTCGCACAGCGACGGGATGCATCGCCGCGCCGGAGAGTCCACCCCGACCGGCGCCGAGCACCGGTTTGCGTGTGTTGACGTCGATCACCATGCCGAGGAGCGTGTTGGTCAGGACCACCGCCTCCGCTCCGGCCCTGTTGGCGGCATCGGCGATCTCGGGGAGATCCGCAGCATTCGGGCTCAGTTTGGCCCAGCAAGGCCGACCACAGGCCGCGGCGGCCTCGACCGCTTCAGCGGTTGCCGCGGCGGAGTGAGCGAACATTCGGCGACGGTCTTCGAGATTCGGGCAGGAAACATTGACCTCGACAGCCACCACGCCATGGGGCGCGTCGGCCAACGCGAGAGCAGCCGCCTCATAGTCGGCGATCGATCCACCCCAGATACTCGCGACAACCGTGGCACCGGTTTCCAGCAACGGCGGAAGATCGTGCTCGAGCCAATGGGGAATCCCCTCTCCTTGCAGACCAACGCTGTTGATCATTCCGGCCGCGGTGGGATGAACGCGGGGTGACGGATTACCCGCCCACGCTTCGGCTCGCATCGACTTCACCACCACGGCACCGAGCTCGGCGGGCTTCAAGTAACGAGCAAGCTCCGCTCCGTGGCCCGCGGTGCCAGACGCGGTGAGTACAGGCGCGCTGAGACCGACAGAGCCGATCTGGGTGATGGTGTCGATCAGCCGACTCCGTTCTTCTCGAGATCATTCACCGACGCACCGGCGTGATACTCCTGCAGGCTTCTCACGGTCAAGAGGTGCGCCTTCCAGTCCGCCATACCGTTGGCGGCGGCCAGCGCGGCCGCCCCCGTGGTGAGCAGCGGGACCGATGCGAGGCCGGCGGCCTTGCGAATGTGTTCGCCATCAGCCCGAGGACCACGGCCGCGCGGAGAATTCACGACAAGGTGCACGTCGCCCCGCTCGATCAGGTCAACGGCGTGCACACCATCGGCGTCGCCGAGTTTGGAGACCACATGCTCGACTGCGACTCCGGCTTCCTGCAACGAAGCCGCCGTGCCCGACGTGGCGGCGATCGTGAAGCCAAGTGCGACCAGCTTCTTGGCCGCCGCCACTCCGACCTGCTTGTCGCGATCAGCCAGCGACATGAAGACCATGCCTTCGTCAGGCAAGCGAGTACCCGCCGACAGCTGGGCCTTCACAAACGCCAGGCCCGGCGTCAGATCGATGCCCATGACTTCGCCCGTCGACCGCATCTCCGGCCCGAGAATGGCATCGGCTTCAGGGAATCGATTGAACGGAAGCACGGCTTCCTTGATCGCAACATGATCGGAGACGACCCGCTCGGTGAGTAGGCCTTCCTTGCGGAGCTCCGCCAGGGTGGCGCCGACCATCACCCGGCTGGCGACCTTGGCGAGCGGCACGCCTGTCGCCTTCGCCACAAACGGAACGGTGCGCGACGCCCGGGGGTTGGCCTCGATGACGAAAACCTGGCCCGACTTCACGGCGTATTGCACGTTGATCAGGCCGCGAACGTCGAGTTCCGCGGCGATCCGGCGGGTGTAGTCCTCGATCACGTCGATGGTCTCGTCGGAAAGGCTCGTCGGAGGAATGGAACAGGCCGAGTCGCCGGAATGGACACCCGCCTCCTCGACGTGCTCCATGACGGCACCGATGACCGAGTCGCCGGTGTGATCACGAATGGCGTCGACATCGACCTCGGTGGCGTCCTCGAGGAAACGATCGACGAGAACCGGTCGCTCTGCGGAGAGGCCACCTTCCTTGCCGAGCGAACCGAAGCCCGCGAGCTCGGCCATGGCCCGGCGGAGATGGTCGTCGTCGTAGACGATCTCCATGGCTCGACCGCCGAGTACGTACGACGGTCGGACCAGGGCCGGATAGTCGATACGTTCGGTGATGGCGAGCGCTTGATCGATGTCGACTGCAGTGCCGCCGGCCGGCTGGGGGATCTCGAGGCGGGCGCACAGCGCGTTCCACTGTTCTCGGTCCTCGGCGAGGTCGATCGACGCGGCCGAAGTGCCGAGCACGAGCTCCGGCGGAAGCCGATCGGCCAGCTTCAGCGGCGTCTGCCCGCCGAGCGAAACGATCACGCCGAGCGGCCGCTCGACTTCGATGATGTCAGTGACATCTTCGAACGTGAGCGGTTCGAAGTAGAGGCGATCGGACGTGTCGTAGTCAGTCGAAACCGTCTCGGGATTGCAATTGACCATGATGGTCTCGTAGCCGGCGTCGCGCAGGGCGAAGCTGGCGTGAACGCAGCAGTAGTCGAAC
This sequence comes from Acidimicrobiales bacterium, assembly GCA_029263175.1. GTDB lineage: Bacteria > Actinomycetota > Acidimicrobiia > Acidimicrobiales > Aldehydirespiratoraceae > JAACCU01. The sequence goes on from JAJCXZ010000099.1 coordinate 50,216, forward strand.
TCGATGCCCTGACCGATGCGGTTGGGACCCGAGCCGAGGATGATGACCTTCTCGCGTCCGCCGGGACGAACCTCGTCGGTGTCCTCATAGGTCGAGTAGTGATACGGCGTCGATGCTTCGAACTCCGCCGCACACGTGTCGACCGTCTTGAACGTTGTGCGCACCCCCACCGCGAGCCGGGCTGCGCGCACCTCAGCTTCGTCCTGACCCCAGAGGTAGGCGAGCTGGGCGTCGGAGAAGCCGAGCTGCTTGGCTCGCTTCCAGCCCCGACGGGTCATGTCGCTCATCGACCGCGCCTCGAGATGGGCTCGCTCCTCGGTGATGATCAACATCTGATCCAGGAACCATGGATCGACGGCTGTGGCTGCAAACACGTCGTCGACCGAGATGCCACGGCGCAGGAGCGCCTCCAGCTGGAACGGACGGTCGGGGGTGCCGATGGCCGCGGCGGCGAGGAGCTCGGCGGTCGGCATGTCGTCGAGCTGGACCTCGGCCGGGTCGGCGTTGAGACCGTGGCGGCCCTGTTCGAGGGACCGGAGGGCCTTCTGCAACGATTCGGGGAAGGTACGGCCGATGGCCATGACCTCACCCACCGACTGCATCGAAGTGCCGAGCACCCCGGATGTCCCGGGGAACTTTTCGAAGGCCCAGCGGGGAATCTTCGTGACGACATAGTCGATCGAGGGTTCGAAACTGGCCGGGGTCATCTTTGTGATGTCGTTGGGAATCTCATCAAGGCTGTAGCCGATGGCCAGCTTGGCGGCGATCTTGGCGATCGGGAAGCCGGTGGCCTTCGAAGCAAGCGCGGACGAGCGGGACACACGCGGGTTCATCTCGATGATCACCTGACGACCATCCTCGGGATGCACAGCCCACTGCACATTCGAGCCGCCGGTCTCGACACCGACCCGGCGGATGCATGCGAACGAGGCGTCACGCATCTGCTGGTACTCGACATCGCTCAGGGTCTGCGCAGGCGCAACCGTGATCGAATCGCCGGTGTGCACACCCATGGGATCGAGGTTTTCGATCGAGCAGATGATCACGCAGTTGTCGTTCTTGTCGCGCATCACCTCCAGCTCGTACTCCTTCCAGCCCTTGATCGACTCCTCGATGAGAATCTCGTTGATCGGGCTGCACGAGATGCCGAAGGCTGCGACCTTTTCGAACTCTTCCATCGTCTCGGCCATGCCGGTTCCCCGACCACCGAGGATGTACGCAGGCCGAATGATGATCGGAAGGCCGACCTCTTCAACGATCCTGCGAGCGTCTTCCATGGTGTGAGCAGTGCCGGACCGAGCCACTTCGAGCCCGATCTCCATCATGGCGACCTTGAACTTCTCGCGGTCTTCGGCTGTCTCGATTGCTTCCGCATCTGCCCCGATGAGCTCGACCCCGTGGGCTTCGAGAATCCCGGCTGCTTCGAGTTCCATCGCCAGGTTGAGACCCGTCTGGCCGCCAAGGGTCGGCAGCACTGCGTCGGGCTTTTCCTTCTCGATGATCTTCTCGAGGACTCGAACATCGAGCGGTTCGATGTAGGTGGCATCCGCGAAATCGGGATCGGTCATGATCGTGGCCGGGTTCGAGTTGGCCAGAATGACGCGATAGCCCTCCTCCTTGAGGACGCGACACGCCTGAGTGCCTGAGTAGTCGAACTCGCAGGCTTGGCCGATCACGATCGGGCCCGAACCGATGATCAGGATTGACTGGAGATCAGTGCGCTTGGGCATTACTGGTTGCTCGGTCCGGAAGCCGAGACCCCTTTCTCAGCACTCCCGCTCGCCGCGGCGGGCGAGTCCCGCCCTGACCCATGGTCATCCATCAGTTTGGCGAACTCGTCGAAGAGGTAACGACTGTCGTGCGGGCCGGGCCCCGCCTCGGGGTGGTACTGGACGCTGAACACGGGCAAGTCGTTGTGCACCAGGCCCTCCAAGGCGCCGTCGTTGAGACAGACATGGGTTTCGGTCACGTTCGGCACAGAACCGATCTCCACCGCGAAGTTGTGGTTCTGAGCGGTGATCTCGACCTTGCCGGTTCGAACGTCCTGCACTGGCACGTTGCCCCCGTGGTGGCCGAACTTCATCTTGAAGGTTCGTCCGCCCAGCGCGAGTGAGAGCAACTGGTGGCCAAGACAGATCCCGAAGATCGGCACCTCGCCGATGAGCTTGGGGAGCTCTTCGTTGATCATCCCCGCAACCTCGGGATCACCGGGGCCGTTGGAGAGAAAGACACCATCGGGATCCATCGCCAACACGTCGGCGGCGGAGGTGTCCGCCGGTACGACCGTGACGGTGGCGAGTTCGCCGAGATGGCGGAGCATCGTGGCCTTCACACCGAAGTCGTAGGCCACCACCTTGCGAGGACCGCGGCCGACGACGTAGGGCCCTTTGGTGCTGACGACGCCGACGAGATCGATACCGTCGGTGCCGGGTTCTGCCTTCGCCGCGGCGAGCAGGGTGGCTTCATCAGCGGAACCAAAAGCGCCCGGCATCGCGCCGGAGTCGCGAATGTGACGGGTGAGGCGCCGCGTGTCGATTCCGGCGATTCCGGCCAGGTTGTGACGACGCAGGAATGCTTCGAGATCTTCCTCACTGCGCCAGTTGCTGTGGCGGCGTGCGAGGTCACGAATGATCACACCACGGCAGAACGGCCGAGCGGCTTCGTCGTCGGTGGCATTGACGCCGTAGTTCCCGATGTGGGGGTAGGTGAACGTGATGATCTGGCCGGCGTAGGACGGGTCGGTGATGACCTCCTGGTAGCCGGACAGCACAGTGTTGAAGACCACCTCGCCGGTGGCCACTCCGTCGGTGGGGTCGGCGCCGATCCCTTCCCCTTCGAAGACTTCGCCGTCGGCCAGCACGAGCTGGTACTCGCGAATGTCGCTCATCGTGTAGCGGTTCCTTCCTGCACGACGAGTTCGCCGTTGTAGATCGTGTGGCGTACGGCGCCGCGGAGTTCGCGGCCTTCGTACGGAGTATTGGCGCTGCGGCTGGCCATCGCCGAACCGCGGACGGTCCACGTGGCCTCCGGATCGAGGACAACCAGGTTGGCCGGCTCCCCGGCGGCAATCGGACGACCGTGGCGAGTGTCGATTCCAGCTATCCGTGCCGGGCGCCAGGACATCAGCGCGACGATCTCCTCGAGGGGGAGATCGAGTTCGGTGTTGGCCAGAGCGAATGCAGTCTCGAGACCGAGCATGCCCGGCGGAGCGTCGGCGAACGTGGCGTCCTTCGCGTGGGACGTGTGGGGTGCGTGATCGGTGGCGATGGCATCGATCGTGCCGTCGGCCAGGCCGTCCTTGATCGCCACGATGTCGACAGCCGTACGCAACGGAGGATGGACCTTGAACACCGAATCGAAGCTTGCGCACACGCTGTGATCGAGGGTGAAGTGATGGGTCGTGGCCTCTGCGCTGACCGGGAGGCCGGCTTCCTTGGCCGCCCGCACCATCGCAACTCCTCCGGCCGTGGACACGTGCTGGAAATGCACGCGGCCACCGGTGAGCCGAGCGAGCGCGATGTCGCGCATGATCATCAACTCTTCGGCCTCGGCGGGCTGACCGGGCATGCCCAGACGACTCGACCAGGCTCCTTCATGCATCAACCCACCCCGGCTCAGCGATTCGATCTCGCAATGCTGGGCGAGCACGATCGGCGCGCCGTCGGCGAGGTGCGACAAGGAGCCGGCGTACTCCAACGCCGAGCGCATGATTCGTTCGTTTTGCACTCCTGCGCCATCGTCGGTGAATATCCGGACCCCGAGACGCACCAGTTCAGCCATGGGAGCGAGCTGCTCCCCGGCCCGGCCGATCGTGATGGCGGCCGAGGGATGGACGTCGCAGAGGTTTGCAGCGGCGGCGAGCTCGATCACCTGGGCAACGACAGCCGCGGAATCGATGGCGGGAGACGTGTTCGGCATCGCCACGACGGCGGTGTAGCCACCGAGGGCAGCGCCGCGTGCGCCCGTCTCGATGGTTTCCGCTTCTTCGTCCCCCGGCTCGCGAAGGTGGGCGTGGAGGTCGACGAACCCCGGGGCCACGACCTGGCCGTTTGCCGCAACGTTGATGTCGCCGGCCAGGCCGGAACCCACGTCGACGATCCGACCGTCCGCGATCAGGACGTCGGCTTCGCGAGTGCCGGACTCGTCAACGAGTTGAGCGCCGGTGATTGCGATGGTCGGACTCATGCTGCCGCCCGCCGTCCGTCGACGAGGTCGAGCCCGCTGCCGAGCAGCAGGAAGAGCACGGCCATACGGACCGAGACGCCGTTGGCGACCTGCTCGGTGATGACGGCGTTGGGGCGATCAGCGACTTCGCCCGCAATCTCGACGCCCCGGTTCATCGGGCCGGGATGCATGATCAGCGCATCGCCAAGCCGGTCGGCGCGCCGCACGTCGAGGCCGAACTCGGTGTGGAACTCCCGTAGAGACGGAACGACAGCGTCGGCCTGGCGTTCCAGCTGCATTCGCAGCAGGTAGCAGATGTCGAGGTCGTCGATGACCTCGTCCAGATTGTGCGTGACGTTGACCGGCCAGCCCTCGAAATGCGTGGGCAGCAGCGTCTTCGGCGCCACCAGGGTGACCTGCGCTCCCATGGTGGCGAACGCCAGTGCGTTGGACCGGGCTACCCGGCTGTGCTTGATGTCGCCAACGATGGCGACATGCTTGCCATCGAGGTCACCCAGATGCTCGCGCGCGGTGTAGAGATCGAGTAGCGACTGCGTGGGGTGCTGATGCCATCCGTCGCCGGCGTTGATGACCGATGCATCGACCCACTCGGCAACCCGGCTTGGCGCACCGGCCGCTCGATGACGCACCACGATGCCGTCGACGCCCATGGCGGTGATCGTTTCGACGGTGTCTCGCAGCGACTCGCCCTTGTTCACCGAGGACGAGCTGACGCTGAAGTTCATCGTGTCGGCCGACAGCCGCTTGGCTGCCGTCTCGAACGAGAGCCGAGTGCGGGTCGAGTCTTCGTAGAAGAGCCAGGCGATCGTCTTGCCGCGTAGCGCGGGAACCTTCGGGATCGACCGCTCCCCCACCTCGGCGAAACTCGCCGTGAGGGACATGAGCTGTTCGATGTCGTCTCGGTCAAGGTCAGCCATCGAGAGCAGGTGACGTTCGCCGCCGATCATGTGATGTCACCCTCTCCGAGGAGATCACCGAGATCGACGCCCTCGTCGTTCACGTCGACGATCTCGTCCTTGCGGGTCGGGAGGTTCTTGCCCACATAGTCGGGGCGAATGGGAAGCTCCCGATGGCCGCGGTCGACCATTACGGCGAGCTGGATCGCCCGTGGCCGGCCGTAGCTGTGAATTGCGTCGAGCGCCGCTCGCACGGTACGTCCGGTGTAGAGAACGTCATCGGCGAGCACGATCACCTTTCCGGTCGGATCGACGGGAATCTCGGTGAGTGCCTCGGGCATGACCGGGCGGAGTCCGAAGTCGTCTCGGTGCATGGTGGCATCGAGCGTCCCGACAGGAACTGAGCCGGCTTCAGCTTCCTCGATGGTACTGATGTCGGCGGCCAACCGCTGGGCGAGATCCACCCCACCGGTCTGCATACCGATGATCACGACATCGTCGGCACCATGGTTGCGCTCGAGTATCTCATGGGCCATTCGACGAATCGCTCGGGAAACGTCGTCGGCCGACATCACCCTGGTCCGTGCCTGAAACCGGCCGCTCTGCGGCGCAGCCAAGCCACGTTCTCGCTCTGCCACGTTTTCCTTCTCTCGTCCGTATGAGCCTCTCTGGACTCATTTCACGGTCGAGATCTGAACATAACAGTCCCGCGCCGCCGCGCGGCGCGCGCTCGCTGTGGAAATGTCTTCGAACTCGTGCAACGTCGTCACGAGAAGAGCAACGACGTTGCACGAGTTCATCAACGTTTTCTTACCCAGGCGTTCGGGCCGAGGGGTTGGAAGCCGCAATTCTCGGCGACACGGAGGGATGCGACGTTGTCGGGCGAGATCTCGGCCACGAGGGCGACGAGACCGCCGTCGGCAAGGGCCCAGGCAGCGAACGCATCGATCGCCTCGGTGGCGACTCCCTTGCCACGCGCGTCAGCGGCGACCCACCACCCGATCAGCGCGGCGCCTCGTCGCTGGTCGATGGATGACAGGCCCACTTCGCCGACCACCTCATCGTCCTCGAGGTTGGCCACGGCGAGATCGACGGCGAGTCCCCGCTCGCAACGATCCTCAGCTGATGCAATCCAACGCATCGCGGCAGCGACGGACCGATCCTCCGGAGGCGATGACCCCTGAAGGATCTCGGGGTCGGCCCACGCCGCGACCAGTGCGTCAGCGTCGGCCGCGCGCCACGGTCGGAGACGACACTTCGCCAGCTCGACCGTCGGCAGGCTCACTCGCCGACTCGAACCTCGTCAGCGATGCTCCGCAGCACGCCGTTGAGGAACCGCGGCGATTGCTCGGCGCAGTATTGCGTGGCGATCTCCACGGCTTCGCTCAACACCACACCAGTGGGGATCTCCGGCCGCTGGCCGAGTTCCCACGCGGCGATGCGGGCGATGACCCGGTCGACCACGGGCATGCGCGACACGGTCCATCCGGTCAGATGCGCGCCGATCAAGGTGTCGAGGTCGGCGACGGTGGCCTCCACACCCGACGCGAGTTCTATCGCATAGTCGGCGGGCGCGATCGGCCGGCGAGCCAGCGAGTCGGCGATCGGCTCGCCGGTCTGTTCGGCTTCGTAGAGGAGCCCCAAGGCTTCTTCACGGGCTTCGCGGCGGCTGCCGAAGCCGGGGATGGATTCACTCACGCGCGACTGAGGTAGTCGCCGGAACGGGTATCGACCTTGACCCGCTCGCCGGGGCTGATGAACAACGGGACCTGAATGACCAGGCCTGTCTCCAGCGTGGCGGGCTTGGTACCACCAGACGAACGATCGCCCTGCAGTCCGGGCTCGGTCTCAGCGATGTTCAGCTCGACCGATGCGGGGAGATCTGTGCCGACTATCTCGGTGCCGTACATCTCGAGCACAACCGCCGAGCCGTCGACGATGTAGTTGCCGGCGTCGCCGAGCGTCGTGGGGGTGACGTTGATCTGGTCGTACGTCTCGTTGTCCATGAAGACGTAGTCGTCGCCATCGCGGTAGAGAAAGTTCATCTCGCGCTTGTCGATCGTGGCTCGCTCAACCTTCTCGCCAGAGCGAAAGGTTCGCTCGACAGTGCCGCCGGCACGGACATTGCGCAGGCTGGTGCGCACAAACGCGTGGCCCTTGCCGGGCTTCACGTGCTGGAAGTCGACAACCTGGAACAACCCGTCGTCGAGGTCGAGCGTCATCCCGTTCTTCAGATCGTTGGTGGTGATGGTGGACATGCGACTCCGGTCAACGCGAGGGCTTTGGGGATTGGGTCAGTTTTGGCGAGTTGGTCAGGGGGCGACAGCCCGACTCGGTGACCACGAGCAGGTCTTCGACCCGACATCCGCCGAGAGCGGGGATGTAGATACCGGGCTCGACCGTGATCACGTGACCGGGCTGGAGGATAGCGGTGCTTCGGGCGTGCACGGCCGGGAGCTCGTGGATGTCGAGGCCGACGCCATGGCCGGTGCCGTGACTGAAAGCGTCTCCGTAGCCGGCGTCAGCGATCACCGATCGGCACACCTGGTCGATCTCCCTTGCCTCGACCCCAGGGCCGACCGCGGCGACGCCGGCGGCCTGGGCCTCGGTGACGATCTCGCGGATTCGACACGCCTCATCCCCTGCCGCGCCGATGACAAACGTGCGCGTCATGTCGCTTCGATAGCCCTCGACGACCGATCCGGCATCGATGACCACCAGTTCACCGTCGGAGAAGGGCCGGTCGGTCGGTCGGGCGTGGGGCAACGCCCCGTTGGGACCGCCGGCCACGATGGTCTCGTAGGCCGGACCGGTGGCACCCCGAGCTCGCATCGACTGCTCCAAGGCATGGGCCATCTCGCGTTCGGTCGTTCCCACGACGAGGAGGTCTTCCCGGTCAGCGAGCGCGGCGTCGACGATTGCGGCGGCTCGCTCGATTCGGGCCAGCTCGGCGTCGTCCTTGACCGCTCGAAGTTCGCGGACCAGTCCTTGCGTCGGTACCAACTCGACATCGGTCTCTTTCATCCACGACCGTTGCTCAGACCACGTCAGGACGTCGGCTTCCAAAGCTACGATCTCGACCGACCCGAGCGCCCGGGCGGCCGCCTCGATCGGCTGAATGGCGATCTCGACCATCGTGTTGGATCGGGCCGCGGCGAGCTCATCGGGGGCCTGCACCCGATAGCGACCGTCAGTGATCAGCGTCGAATCCTCGTTGGTGATCACGAGGAGTGCGTTGGATCCGGTGAACCCGGTGCACCAACGGATCGACATCAGATCCGAGATGACGATCGCATCGGCATGGCCAGCAACAGCGACACGCAGTCGGTCAAGACGGCCGGCGACCTCGAGCGGCGGAAGACCCTCGTCCATTTTCAACGAACCGCCGAAAAGGATGCCCGCAGAATGTCGCTGTCGACGCCAACCACGGTTTCGACGCCGGCGTCTCCATCGAGGACGAAGGTCACCCCATCGATGGCCTTCTTGTCGCGGGAGAACAGCGACAAGAGTTCATCGTCGGAGAGTCCGGGGGGCAGCGTGCTCGGGAGGTCGTACGCCGCCAGGACTCGGTGGTGCTCGGCGACCCGCCCTTCGTCGATGCGGCCGAGGTTGTGGGCCACCGCGGCGGCATACACGATTCCGACCGCAACGGCCTCACCATGACGAAGGTCGTAGTCGCCCGCGGTCTCTATCGCGTGTGCGAGCGTGTGGCCGTAGTTCAGGACCGCCCGCCGGCCCCCTTCGCGTTCGTCAGCTGCGACCACGTCGGCTTTGATCTGCACGCAGGCCGCCACCCGCTCGTCGAGTGCGAGGGTGTCGAGCCCATCGCCACCGAGGAAGTGATACTTGGCAACCTCCCCCAGTCCACACTGCATCTCACGATGCGGCAGGCTCGAGAGCGTCTCGGTGTCGCACAGCACTGCGGTCGGCTGCCAGAACGCGCCGACCAGGTTCTTGCCCTCGGGCAGGTTGACACCGGTCTTGCCGCCGACCGAAGCATCGACCTGACCGAGCAGGGTCGTCGACACGCTCACGAAACGAATCCCCCGGTGATACACCGCGGCGACGAACCCGGCCACGTCGGTGACGACCCCACCACCGATCGCCACCACGGCGTCAGCACGAGTGATCCCGGCGACTGCCATTTGGCGACAGATGTCCTCGACGACGGAAAGCGACTTCGCCGCCTCACCGTCGGGGATCTCGACACGGATCTGTTCGCGACCCGGGTCGGCGTCCCACGGGATGCCGGCTTGCGTGATGATCACGACACGATGCACATCGTCAGGCAGCACGGCCGCGAGTTCGGAACGTATGCCGGCGCCCACGAGCACCGGGTAGCTCCGGTCGGCCAGTTCGACATTCACCACCTGATGCACGTACGCAGGCTACCCGCGTCCACCGGGTGCGCCGGAGGGATTCAGACGCCGATGACCGTGTCGCTGAAGAACATGACGACCAGCGAGCCCGCTGCCAACGCCGGACCGAATGGGACGCTGTGACCGAGCAGGCGATTCGGTTGTCCGTCCTCGGCTTCAGGATCGGCAACCACGTTCTTTCCGCCCCTGCGGAGCAATGCCACGCTGAGACCACCGATGACGCCGAGGAGGCAGCCGAACAGCAGCGCCCACACAACAAGACGGAAGACCGGTGACCAGCCCACGTAGCGCGATCCAGCCGTCCAACCGAGGTGAACCCCGAGGAGCAGAGCGAGCTTCACGTCTCCGAAGCCCATGCCGCGAGGCGAGATCAGGTGAGCGACGAGGAGAATCAGGAAGTACACAGCCATGCCGACCGCAGCGCGCCCGATGGCAGACGGTCGATCGATTCCTAGCGCGGCCACCACGATCGCCAAGGCCGACAGTCCCAAGCTCGGGAAGACGAGCCGGTCCGGCAATCGGTAGACGTACATGTCGATCATCGAGAGCGACACCAGAGCGACGATGAGCACCAGCGGAGGCAGTAGTTCCCACTCCACGCCGTACCGGGCAGCGGCGGCGACAAAGAGGCCTGCCGTCGCAAGCTCCACCAGTGGGTAGGCGGCGGTGACCGAGGCGCCACAGTGGCGACAGGATCGCCGGCGGAGCCACGACAGCACCGGAACGGTGTCGGCGATACTCAGCGGATGTTCACACTGTGGGCATCGCGACCGCAGTGACAGCGGCGTCTTGTCCGGGATCCGGTCAATCAGCATGGTGGCGAAGCCACCGGCCACAAGACCGGCAAGCCCTAGCAGAATCAAACTCACCGAATCCACGTCACCATTCCCGTGGCTCGCGACGGTGGATGGCTCAGGAGTCGACCGAGCCGAGGAACTTCAGCAGAAGCCCACGGTTGACGGTGTCGTCCTCTGCCTCGACAGCGGCGAGGGCGGCATCACGTTCCGCATCCGTGGATGCTTTGGCGGCCGCCGCAACGGCCTTGGCGGCCTTCGGGCTCAGGTTGGCGAGCTGGCGAGCCATCTCGGCCGGGTTGAGATCATCGGCATCCGTGTCACCGGGCGACAGCAACGAATCGCTCGAACCGTCCGAGGGCTCGAGCGACGCAAGGCTCGGCACGGTGTTGGGATCGTGACTGTGATCGTCTTCGAGGGGAGCGAAGATGTTGTCGTCGGTCCCCGTGGACGTCAATGAATCCATCTCGGCGAGCACGGGCTCAGCCCTCGGCTCGGAATCCTCGGAAGCCGTCGGATCACCGTCGTCGGGGGACGAGTCGAATGCAGGAGCATCCACGCCGCCGATGGGCTGATCGTCGAAGGCACCGGAGAGCATCTCGTCCACCATGGACGGCTCCTCTTCGGTGTCGTCGTCGATGGTTGGGAGGGGCTCGGTCAGTACCGGAGCCGAAGCGCCGGCGGGCTCGTCGATGAGCTCGACGAGGCCGAGCTCGATCAGCTCCTTCACGGTGCGGCATGCTTCGATCTCGTTCAGCTCGAGCGTCTCGGCAACCGCGCCGACCTGGGCGCCGCTACCGACGGCAACGATGCAACACCAGCGATCCGCGTCGATCATCACATCGGGACCGTTGAGCTTGCCGACAAGACCCACCCAGACCTCCAGCGACGGCACGACCTCTTCGATCGAGCGCCACTCGGCGAGCATGCTCTCGGCCTCAGCGAGAATCGGCTCCATCGAGTTGGGGTGATCCGCGTGAGCGGCTCGCGCACCGGATTCGAAAGTGAACGACCCGGCGTCAAATCGGAGCAGACCGAAGATGACCTCGGAGGCGTTCGGCGCGAAGCCGTTGGATGCAGTCAGTTCGGTGGCGACCACGTCGCCATCCTCCACCCAGACACTTCCCGAACCCCGGTCACCGGTGATACGTAGACGTCCGCTCTTCGCGGTTGTTGCGAGGAGTCGAAGAACATCAGGGAGTGCAAAGGTGTCAAGTGTGCCCGAGAGCGCCACGGGGGGACCTCCGTCGTCGAAGAACACCTGACCATCGGCACATTACGGCTGGGAAGTGAGGACTACTGGGCCTTTTCCGCGTAAGCAGTGGTCATGGCCTCGATCGGAGCCTCGACGCCGGTCCAGAGCGTGAATTGGATCGCAGCCTGGTGCAACAGCATCATCAGCCCGCTTTCGGTACGGAGACCGCGAAGACGACAAGCCGCCAGCCATGACGTTTCGAGGGGGTGGTAGATCAAATCGATCGCCATCTGGGCGCTTGAGAGCACGCCCGGATCGATGGGCATTCCGCTCAACTCTCCCATACCGAGCGGAGTGGCGTTCACCACGACATCGGCATCTGAGGCGGCCTCTGGGCCGACCACCGAGCCGACGTCACCGGCCAGCGCGGCCGCAGATTCGGCCCGTCCAAGGCTCCGGTTGATCACCATGACCGACCTGGCCCCCGCGCGCCCACAGGCTTCGATCACTGATCGGGCTGCACCCCCGGCACCGATGACGGCGATCGATTTGCCCGTGATGGAGTCGCCCTCTCGTTCGAAACTCTTGACGAAACCATCGCCGTCCGTGTTGTGGGCGACGACACGGCCCTCGGAATCGAGCTCGAGGCAGTTTGCCGCCCCGAGTGCACGCACCGCAGGAGTCACCACGTCAGCGGCCACGGCGACTGCGTCCTTGTGAGGCATTGTGACGGACAACCCCCGGATCCCCAGGGTGCGCATCGCGTCGACTGCCTCCGCCGCACGGCCCCGCGGCACATGAAAGGCGACGTAGGTCCAGTCCAGGCCCGCAGCCTCGTAGGCCGCGTTGTGTAGAGCCGGCGACAATGAGTGCGCCACCGGGTCACCAATGACGCCGGCGACATGGGTGTTTCCGTTGGGCGTGGCCCGCAGGATCATCCGCAGTAGCCGAGCTCGCGGCAGACCACCACGGCCTCATTGTGTTCGGCGTTGGTCACCGAGAATGTGTGAGCGCCGAACACGCCATTGGCATCGGTTCGGGCCCAGAAGATGAAGTCGCCTTCGGCCGGGTTGAGTGCGGCACGAAGAGCCGCCTCCCCGGGAGCAGCGATCGGTGACGGCGGGATTCCGGTCGAGACGTAGGTGTTCCACGGCGACTCGAAGTCGAGGTCGGATTGCAGGAGTGTGTCGGTGAAAGCCTTGTCGACCGCGTAGTAGACGGTGGCGTCGATCTGCAGCGGCATACCGGCCAGGAGCCGGTTGTAGATGGCACGGGCCATGAGCGGGCGGTCGACGTCGACACGCGCCTCTTCCTCGATGAGCGACGCGATGACGATGATGTCCCAGTCGGTGAGTCCGAGCTCCACCGCCGCCGGGTCGTAGCCGAGCTCGTTGAGCAGGGAGCCATAACGGTTGTCGAATTCGTCCGCCATCCGCCGCAGGAAGCGGGCTTCGTCCGCCAGGTCATCCTCGTTGATGTCGTAGGTGGCCGGGAACAGCGTGCCCTCGAGTCGGAATTCCGCGGGCACTGAAGGGTCGACGTATTGCGAGACGAGGTTGGGGTTCTCGAGCGCATCGAGGATCTGCTGGCGCTCGAAGCGATCGTTGACCACGACCAGGCGCTGCACGATCTCGTCGAGACGGAGACCTTCGGGAATGTTGAAGCTGAAGAACACCTCGGGGATCGGGCCTTCGTCCAGTATCGCAACGGCATCCTCGAACGCCATGTTCTCGTAGAGCTCGTAGTCCCCCGCCTGGAAGGTCTTCTCGGCGTCGCAGCCCATGAACCCCGTGATCGAGAGCTCACCTTCGCAGCGCAGCCAATAGCGAAACACCGTTGCGTTGCTGATGATGCCTTCGTTGGCGAGCTGGGTCGCCACATTGTTCGTCGACGCGCCGTCAGGGATGGTGAGCGCGATTGCATCGCCCAGTTGTCCGCCCGGTTCGATCTGGTTGTCGACCCAGGAGTAGATCCGGCCTCGAATGTTGGTGACCAGGAAGATCACCAGGATCACGAAGGCGACGATACGGAGGAAGCCTCCCCAGCTGGTGCGATAGCGCACCCAGTTCTTGTCTTCGTAGTCGTAGCGAGGGTCGACCAGGGGTTCGGCTTCCGGGTCATCCTCGAGCACATACTCGGTGCCATCGGCATCGATACCGGCGACGATCACCGCACCGGGGGGTGCCATGTGGTCGGGTAAGGCCGTAGGGATGCTCGGCGTGCCGTCGGGCTGCACCAGGACCGGTTGCGCCGGCGCCTGCGGCGGCGCAGAACTCACCGGCCGAGCGACTCGAGTGACGGGACGACGGGTGCCGGCCTCCGGGAACCGGGGCGCATCGCTGGCGCTCGACGGCGGCTGCGGCGCCTCGGGTGGAGGCCCATCATCGGCTGCCCCGGTGAGGAACGCGGCCCAACCGCCCTTGCGGCGCGGTGCGTCAGCCATCGCTTCGCTCCATTGCCGCGAGCTCGGAATCGAGCCACGCCTGCAGCATCACAGCCGCGGCGAGTTGGTCGACGACATTACGGCGAGCCTCGGCGTTCATGTTCTGCTCCATCAGACTCCGCTCCGCGCTGACTGTCGTCAGCCGTTCATCGTAGAGAACGACGGGCACGTCGAGGGTGTCACCCAGCGCCTTTGCTTCAGCTGAGTACTTCTTTGCCATCGGGCCCACAGATCCGTCCATGTTGTAGGGCAGGCCGACAACCACGATCTCGGCTTCCCACTCGCGTGCGAGCGCGGCGATCTGACGGTGTTCGCGCTGACGGTCGCCGGCGCGATGAACGGTGTCGATCGGTGTCGCCACCGTGCCCGCGCTGATCGCAACCCCGATCCGCTTGGCACCCAGATCGAGACCAAGGGCGCGGGGGAGGCGCGTAGTGGTCACCCCAGCCCGGCCGCAGCGCGGGCTTGATCGAGAGCGTCGTCGAGCTTGTCGAGATGCTTGCCGCCGGCCACCGCCAGGTCGGCACTCGGCTTGCCGCCGCCACCAACCGTCTTCTTGGCGTCCTCGATGAGAGCCCCGGCGTCGAACGGACTTTCGGGCGTGACCGCGGCGACAAGGCCGACGCCGCCGGCCTCGAAGCCGGCGCCGAGGACGACGGCGTGGACATCAGGCTGGTCACGAACCGACACCGCCAGGTCACGGAGGCCATCACGTTCGACACCGTCGACACGCGCGACGACAACGCCGTCGACCGCTTGCGCGGCCAAGATCGGCGCTTGGCCGACCGCCATCTGCTGTTTGAGGCGAGCCAGCTCCGAGCGCAGTTCCTTCTGGTCGGCCTGAAGCCGTTGGATGCCGTGGACCAGATCCTCGGTGGGAACGTTGAGCTCACCCGCGGCGGCATTGACGGTGGCGACGGTGTCGCGCAGCAGCTCAGCAGTGGCCATGCCGGTCAGGGCTTCGACGCGGCGGATGTTGGAGCCGATCGAGCCTTCCGACACGATTCGGAACAGTCCGATGTCGCCGAGCGCTTTGACGTGGGTGCCGCCACAGAGTTCGACGGAGTTGGGGCCGGCCTCGAGCACACGAACGGTGTCACCGTACTTGTCGCCGAAGAACGCGATGGCCCCGAGTTGTTCGGCATGGTCCATCGTGGTCTCGAAGTGGCGACAGCTCGGGTTCTCGAGCACCTCGGCGTTGACCAGGTCCTCGATCTCGGCCGTCTGCTCAGCGGTGAGACCGTCGTAGTGGCTGAAGTCGAAGCGAAGGCGATCGGGACCGACATAGGAGCCCTGCTGCTTGACATGGTCGCCCAGCACTCGGCGCAGTGCCCAGTGCAGGATGTGCGTGGCGGTGTGGTTTCGGCGGATCGCAGCACGACGATCGTTGTCGATGGCTGCCATGGCGGACTGGCCGGCCTCGAACGAGCCCGAACGCATCTCGATGTCGTGGACATGGACGCCGGGGACGCCGTATCGGGTATCGGTCACAACCGCCTCGCCGGTCGCGGTAGCGATCGTGCCCGTGTCGCCGACTTGGCCGCCGGACTCGGCGTAGAAGGGCGTGCGATCGAGCACCACGACGGATTCGTCGGCGTACAGAACCGTGGCTTCCGAGGAGGTTTCCGCCCGGCCGGTGAAGTCGGTCTCGCCATGCTGCTCGAGGATCTCGGAGAGGTGCGATGTGTCGCCCCCATCGGCGACCTTGCGCGCTCCCTTGGCGCGGCGCTGCTGCTCAGCCATGGCGGTCTGGAACGCTTCGACGTCGACCGAGACACCGCGCTCCTCGGTGATCTCCTGCGTGACCTCGAGCGGGAAGCCGTAGGTGTCGTGCAACAAGAAGGCAGTGTCGCCGTCGAGGGCCTCACCCTCGGCGAGAGAGGCGAGCTTGTCGTCGAGGATCGCCGAGCCGGTACGCAGCGTCTCGCGGAACCGGACCTCCTCACGATCGATGACATCACGGATGAAGTCGTGGTTCTTGACGAGGTCTGGGTAGTCGGGGCCCATCAGCTCGACGACGGCATCGACCATTCCCCCCATCACGGGGGTCTCGACTCCCAGGATGTAGGCGTGGCGGACCGCTCGGCGCAGGATGCGGCGCAGCACATACCCACGAGCCTCATTGGACGGGAACACGCCATCGCTCACCAGCATCGAGGTCGAGCGAGCATGGTCGGCAAGGATTCGCAGAGATACGAGACGTTCGAATTCGGCAGTGACCGGGTCGACACCCGTCAGCGTTGCCGCCGCGGCCTGGAGCGCGCTCAGCTCGTCGGTGTCCCATACGGAGTCGACGCCCTGCAGGACCGAGACGGTGCGTTCGAGGCCCATGCCGGTATCGATCGACGGCTTCGGGAGCGGTGTCTGCGTTCCGTCCGCCGCCTGATCGAACTGCATGAACACGAGGTTCCAGATCTCAATGAACCGGTCTTCGTCGCCATGTTCGGGGCCGCCGCCGTCGCCGAATTCCGGGCCTTTGTCACAGAAGATCTCCGAGCAGGGCCCGCACGGGCCGGTATCGCCCATGCGCCAGTAGTTGTCCTCGCCGAGCCGCTGGATCCGCTCCGCAGCAACGCCGACTTCATCACGCCAGATCGCCTCGGCCTCGTCATCGGTGTGGTGAACCGTGACCCAGAGGCGTTCGGGGTCGAGCGCGAGAGTCTCGGTGACGAACTCCCAGGCCCAGGCGCACGCCTCGGACTTGAAGTAGTCACCAAAGCTGAAATTTCCCATCATCTCGAAGAAAGTGAGGTGACGGCGGGTACGGCCGATCTCATCGAGATCGTTGTGTTTGCCACCGGCGCGGACGCATTTCTGGATGGTGACGGCGCGGGGAAAGGGGGCGGCTTCCTCGCCCGTGAAATAGGTCTTGAAGGGCACCATGCCCGCCACGGTGAAGAGCAGGGTGGGATCGTGAGGGATCAGGCTCGACGACGGCTGGTGACTGTGGTCGCGCTCGACAAAGAACTCGGTAAACGCTCGGCGTACTTCGTTGGCCTTCATGAAGCGTCAAGCCTACCGGCGCGCTGAACGCTCACCGGCGAGTTTCCGTTCGGCGACGAGGTCTAGTGCAGGGGCCGAAAGCCCCTACCCTCTTCGTTCTTGGGAGGCAGACCGCGAGCGGGCCCGCTGTGCATGCTTTCGTCTGCGTCGAACTCGGCAAGCAGGTCGTCGCGCTCCTGACGCATGGCATCCGCACCTTCCTGGGCGGCGTCGCGCAGATCGATCACGACTTCCCGAGCTCGATCAACCGTACCTTTCGCCCGGGCCACGGTGGCCCTGCTCTTCGCCGACACGTCGGCGCGAACGTGCTCGGGCGCGATGCGTTGCACGGTTCGACGCATGCGCTTCTGTACGTAGAACGATGTGCCCAGGCCGAGCGAATAGCCCAGGCCGGTCCAGATGATGCGTCTCATGTACTCCTCCTGACCATCACTTCCGCCGTCCCCGGACTTCGATTGCCCGCCGGCGGCGAGGCGATCGAAGCGCCCGGCCGGCCCGACCCGCACCCTTCACGAACGAAAGGGTCTTGATCAGCGGTGGCGCCATCGCCTTGTAGCCCAAACGAGAGGCCACGTCGACCGTAGCGCTGATTCGCTCGGCTCGGCCGATGACGCCGTCGACTCGATCCAGCTCCTCGTTGGCCTTGGTGACCGTGGCGTGAAGGTCGTCGACCATCGGCAAGGTGTTCGAACGCAGCTCATCGACAGTGGCTCGGAGCTCACGAAGGGTCCGAACAAGGACCTGGATGGCAATCACCAAAACGGCGACGACCACCAGACACACGATCGTCACGATCACAGCGGCAAGGTCAGCGGCAGACATCTCACCCCAGTCAAGCACGCGCAGCCCCCACCACCCCGAAATTGCTGCTGATTGACCACCTGTGAGGTGGGCCAGCGGCAGCAATTTCGGGTTAGGAGTAGGGCCAGCGGTCGCGGATTCGGGATTCGAAGCCGTGGGGGGACGGCTGGTAGAAGACCTGTCCCGCAACCTCCTCGGGGAGGTAGTCCTGTTCCACCCAGCCGCGCTCGTCGCTGTGCGGATACCTGTAGCCGTCGCCGTGGCCCAATGACGCTGCGCCCTTGTAGTGAGCATCGCGGAGATGGACCGGGACTTCACCGGTTCCGGCCTCGCGTACCGCAGCTCTCGCGGCAGAGATCGCTTCGGTGACTCGGTTGGACTTCGGGGCGCTGGCGAGGTGGACAACGGCCTGGGCGAGGTTCAGCTGTGCCTCGGGGAGCCCCACGAACTCGACGGCGCGGGCGGCAGCATCGGCGATCAGAAAGGACTGCGGATCGGCCATGCCGATGTCCTCGGAGGCGAGGATCACGAGCCGGCGGGCGATGAAGCGGGCGTCCTCCCCTGCCTCCAGCATGCGGGCCAGCCAGTACAGACCAGCATTGGCGTCGGAGCCTCGGATGCTCTTGATGAACGCGCTGATGACGTCGTAGTGGCCGTCGCGCCCGTAGCGCACGGCTTTCGCATCGACGGCGGCCTCCGCATCGGCAAGCGTGATGTGGAGTGGACGGCCCCGGCCCGATGCCAATGCGACCGCGACCTCGGTGCTGGTGAGCGCATGACGGCCGTCGCCTCCTGCCCGCCCGGCCAGATGGGCGACAGCGTCGTCGTCGGCCGTCGCACCTTCGATCTCGAGACCTCGCCGCACCAACTCGGCCACATCGGCGTCTTCGAGCGCATGAAGTCGAAACAGGGTCGATCGCGACATCAGCGGCGGGTTGACCTCGAAGTGAGGATTCTCGGTGGTGGCGCCGATCAGCACGATCAGGCCCTCTTCCACGGCCGGCAGCAGGGTGTCCTGCTGGGCCTTGTTGAATCGGTGAACCTCGTCGAGGAAGAGGATCGTGCCTGTGCCCCGTTCGCCGAGCCGGTGGCGTGACGAGGCGATGATCTCCCTGACGTCCTTCACGGAGGCCGTGACCGCCGACAGCTCTTCGAAGACCTTCTCGGTCGTATCGGCGACCAGGCGGGCGAGGGAGGTCTTTCCCGTGCCAGGCGGACCCCAGAAAATCACCGAGGAGAGGCGATCGGACTCGATCAGGGAGCGGAGGGGGCGTCCCGGAGCGAGCAAATGGCGCTGACCCACGACATCGTCGAGGTTGCTGGGTCGCAGGCGCGCGGCAAGCGGCGAACGAGATTGCAGCCGTTGTTCGGCGGCGGCTGTGAACAGATCGTCGGCCACGGCCGGACCCTAACGCTGTTCCCTAAGATCGCGGGGTCTACTGCCGATAGGACCGATGTGCGAGACGTCTTGGTCCTTCTTTTCTGGTGCTGGTGCGCCGTTTCTGTCGTGATTCTCATCCGGCGTGTCCTGCGAAGGGGCGGCGCGAAGTCCGATTCTTCTGTGGTCGCTGAGGTTGCTCCTCAGGATTCGTTCGAGGCCAGGCTCGTTCGAGGCCCGGATGTCGACACACCCGACACCCCCCGTGTTGCGACGTTGGCTGAGGCGCTCGAGGGAATCTCCCTCCCGGTCGGGCTGGTGCCAGTGGTCAACGAGCGGGTCGACCCGCGCAATATGTTGTTCTCCACCTCCGGACATCCTCCCGAGGCGGTCGGGACGGGCCTGGCCGATGAGGTCGAGCGACTCGGGTTCAGGATTCAGCCGGTCGACGACGAGACCATCCAGGCCGTCAAGGAAGGCACCGATCTCGAGATTCGGATCCACCCCGATATCGAGCGGGCCCGGATGCGCGTCGGAGCCTCCCTGGCAACACTGCCAGAGTCCTCGGTCGTCGTGCAGATGCGCCTCCGCTAGGAACTAGGTCGCAGGCGGAAGAACCCGAAGGCCGAGCTCCTCGAGATGCGCCGCATCGATCGCTGATGGCGCGTCGGTCAGCGGGTCGCTGCCGGACTGCGTCTTCGGGAAGGCAATGACCTCACGAATGTTGGTCTCGCCGACCAGCAGGGCCGCGATGCGGTCGATGCCGAACGCGAATCCGCCGTGGGGCGGGGCACCGAACCGGAACGCATCGAGCAGGAAGCCGAACTTCGCCTGTGCTTCTTCCTCGCCGATTCCGAGCAGCTCGAAGATCCGGTTCTGGATGTCGGGCCGGTTGATTCGAATGGAGCCGGAGCCGAGCTCCCACCCGTTGAGCACGAGGTCGTAGGCCTGCGAGCGCACGTCGAGCAGCGCTTCGCCACTCTCATCGAGCAGTGCCCAGTCGTCTTCATGAGGCATGGTGAACGGGTGATGGGCTGGCACGGGCTTGCCGGCATCGTTGATTGTTTCGAAAAGGGGAAAGTCCACAACCCACAAGAAGTTGAGCCCGCCCTCGTTGACGGGCGGACGGCCGAGTTCGAGACGGAGCAATCCGAGCACGTGGCGAACGAGGCGGCGCTCGTCGGCGACAAGGAAGACCATGTCGCCGGGTTTGGCGTCGAGTGCCGTCACCAGCTGGGTCGACTCATCGGCCGAGAGGAACTTGGCGACGCCGGCATCGAGAGCAGGGCCGGATTCACCGTCGATGACCTTCATCCACGCGAGGCCCTTGGCCCCCCAGCGCTGGCAGGTCTCGACCAGAGCGTCGATCTGGTTGCGAGACAGCGCCTCCATGCCCCCTTCCATACGGATGCCCTTCACGCAGGGTGCCTGGAAGACGCGGGCTTCGGTGCCCTCGAATATCGGGGTGAGCTCGACGAGCTCCATACCGAAGCGCGTATCGGGCTTGTCGCTACCGAAACGCTCCTGCGCGTCGAGCCACGTGATGCGCGGGAACTCGGTGGGACGTACGCCGGTCACGGCTTCGGTGGCCGACGCTACGGTGTGGGAGATCGCGGTGAAGACGTCTTCTTGATCCACGAAGCTCATCTCGGCATCGAGTTGCATGAACTCGAACTGTCGGTCGGCACGGAGATCCTCGTCGCGTAAACAGCGAGCGATCTGGTAGTAGCGGTCGATGCCGCCCACCATGCACAGCTGCTTGAAGAGCTGAGGCGATTGTGGCAGGGCGTAGAACGATCCCGGCTCCTTGCGCGAAGGCACGACGAAGTCGCGGGCGCCCTCGGGCGTCGATGCGATCAACATCGGCGTCTCGACCTCGACGAAGCCCTGCTCTTCCATTCCGCGACGGATGGCGCTGTTGACGGCCGCCCGCGTACGCAGGTTGTGCTGCATGCGGTTCTTGCGGAGGTCGACGTAACGGTGACGAAGACGGATGGTTTCGTCGACGTCGGTGCGCTCGTCGAGCGGGAACGGAGGCGGCTCGGCAGTGGCCAGGATCTCGATGTCGGTGATCTCGATCTCGATCTCGCCGGTGGGCAGATCCTTGTTCGCCGTGTCATCAGGACGAAGACGAACCTGGCCGGTCATCTTGGCCACGTATTCGCTGCGAAGGTCGTGGCTGCGATTGACGACGCACTGGACGATGCCGGTGCGGTCCCGCAAATCGATGAAGGCAAGGTTTTCGCCGTGTTCGCGGCGGGTGGCAACCCAGCCGCAGACGCTGACGGTGCGACCGGCGTCGGCCGCGGTGAGCCGGCCGCACATGTCGGTGCGCATGGAGGTGCTGAGGTCCATCGTGGTTCCTGATTCCTGGGAGAGTTCGTTGGGGGTGTTCCGGCTACTTCGTGAGTAGCTGGCTGACTTCATATGCGAGTGAGTCGAGCGGGATGCGGCGTTGACCGGTGTCGCCGCGCAGGTCTCGGAGTGTGACTTCACCGGCCGCGACTTCGTCCTCGCCGATGATTGCGGCGAACGGTGCGCCGGAACGATCGGCGACCTTCATCTGGGCCTTCATCGACCGACCGCCGTAGCTGCGATCGGCACCGATACCGGCGTCACGGAGTTCGTTGCAGACGCCGAGGGCGTGGCTGCCGCCGGTGACATCGACCACGAAGATCTTCACGGTGGGAACTGGACCGGGGAAAACATCCTCGGCATCGCACGCGAGCAGGATTCGGTCCACCCCCAGGGCAAAGCCGATGCCGGGCGTGGCCGGGCCGCCGAGATCCTCGACAAGGCCGTCGTAGCGGCCGCCGCCACCTACCGCGTTCTGGGCCGTGGCGAGGGCGTCAGCGGCGAATTCGAACGTGGTCCGGGTGTAGTAGTCGAGCCCGCGGACCAGGCGGGGGGAGATCTGATACGGGATCTCGAGTGCATCGAGCCCCGCCCGCACCGCGGCGAAGTGTTCAGCGGTGTCGTCGCTCAGGTAGTCGACCATCAACGGCGCGGCGTCGATGACAGGCTGGTCTTCGGGCCGCTTCGAGTCGAGCACCCGTAGCGGGTTGCGCTCGAGGGTGACCCGGCTCTGGTCGGTCAGGGCGGCGGCGCTCGACTCGAGATGGTTGCGCAACGCGTCCATGTAGGCGGGCCGACACGATGGATCACCCAGGCTGTTGAGGAGAAGGCTGACCTGGCGAAGGCCGAGACTCTCGTAGAACCGCCAGGCGAGGGCGATCACGTCGATGTCGGCCTGCGGGTCGTCGGCGCCGAGGGTTTCCACTCCGACCTGGGAGAACTGGCGATACCGGCCGGCCTGCGGTTGTTCGTAGCGGAACTGCGGACCCTCGTACCAGATCTTCCACGGCGGCACGGGCCGGTGCTCGGCGTAGGCACGACAGATGCTGGCAGTGAGTTCGGGGCGCAGGGCGAGGTGTTGTGGTGGGTCGCCCTTGTCGAAGAAGTCGAACATCTCCTTCGTGACGACGTCAGTGGATTCGCCCAGGCGCTTGAAGACGCCGAGGTCTTCGAAGATCGGCGACATGACCTCACCGAAACCACCGAGCCCGGCCTGCACCGCGAACGCGTCGATCAGGGCGCGACGGCGCCCGGACTCCGGCGGGAGGATGTCACGAGTGCCCTTTGGGGCCCTGAAAGTCGGCTCAGCCACAGCTGCTCAGGCTACCGCTCTCGGTTGGCGGCCCAGGTGCATTTCTGCGCTAGTTAGGTGGCGCGGGCGGCGCCAGGGAGCACGCGGTAGGCCTCGTAGACGGCTTCGACGCTGAGCATCGACGACAGGAGCGAGTCGAGCTGGCTCACGTCGGCGAGTTCGAAGTCGAACAACATCTTGGCAACGGCGTTGTCTCCGGTGTGGCTGGTGACGCCCTGGACGCTGAGACCGTGGTCGCTGAAGACCTTGGCGACGTCGACCAGGAGACCCTTGCGGTCGAGCGCACTGATCTCGACCGATGTGGAGAACCGGCCGGCGTGCTCGGAGTCCCACTCGACCTCAATGAGCCGATCCGGTTGCCCCTCGGACAGCTCGCTCGCGTTGAGGCAGTCGGCGCGGTGGACCGAGACGCCGCGGCCACGGGTGACGAAGCCGATGATCTCGTCCGGCGGCACCGGCGAACAGCACCGCGACAGGCGAATCATGATGTCGTCGAGGCCTTCGACATGAACGCCGGCGCCGTGCGTGGCCCGACGAGGTGCCCCGGTGCGCCGGGTGACCGTGGATGGCAGCCGGTCCGCTTCAACCGGGTGCTCATCGTCGCCCTTCAGTTCGGCCGCGATTCGGTCGGCGACCGACGCTGCCGCGACGTGACCCTCACCGATGGCCGCAAACAGGGCGTCTTCGTCGACGTAGTTGAGCTGTTCCATGGCGTCGGCGAAAGCCGGCTCTTTGAGAACCCGGCGGGCCGGCAGCCCCTCCCGGCGCATGGCCTGGATCAGATCGTCGCGCCCATGCTCGATGGAGTCCTCGCGGCGCTCTCGCGTGTACCACTGCTTGATCTTGTTGGATGCACGGCGGCTGGCAACGAACTTCAGCCAGTCACGCGATGGCCCGGCACCCTCGACTTTCGAGGTGAAGATCTCGACCATGTCGCCCGACTCCAGGCGCGTGTCGAGCGGCACGAGCCGGCCGTTCACCTTCGACCCGATGCAGGCGTGGCCGACGTCGGTGTGGATCGTGTAGGCGAAGTCGACCGTGGTGGCGCCCACCGGTAGCTCTATGACCTTGCCCTTCGGCGTGAAGACGAACACTTCGTCCTGATCGAGATCGAACTTCAGGTTCGACATGAACTCCGACGGATCGGAGGTCTCCTGCTGCCATTCGACGATGCGGTTCAGCCACGCGAGGTCGCCGCCGGCACCGTCGTCCTTGTAGTCCCAATGCGCCGCGACACCGAACTCGGCGCGGGCGTGCATCTCCTTGGTGCGCAGTTGCACCTCGAGCGACTTGCCCTGCGGTCCGACCACGGTCGTGTGCAACGACTGGTAGAGGTTGAACTTGGGCATTGCGATGTAGTCCTTGAACCGGCCCTGCACCGGTCGCCATGTGGCGTGGATCGAACCAAGAGCGCCATAGCAATCGCGTACCGAGTCGACGATCACTCGGATTGCGATGAGGTCGAAGATCTCGTCGAACGATCGGCCCTTGACCACCATCTTCTCGTAGATCGACCAGAGATGCTTCGGGCGACCATCGACTTCAGCCACGATGCCAAGCTCAGCGAGGCGAGCCTGTACATCGCCGATCACCTGCATGAGGTAGAGGTCACGCTCGGGCGCGCGCTGCTGGATCATCTGGTCGATCTCGGCGTAGCGACGGCTGTGTAGCGAAGCGAACGAGAGGTCTTCGAGTTGGACCTTCAGGTCCTGCATCCCGAGACGGTGGGCCAGCGGGGCGTAGACATCGAGGGTTTCGCGGGCGACCCGTTCTTGCTTGTGTTGGGGCATGGCCGCGATGGTGCGGAGGTTGTGGAGCCGATCGGCGAGCTTGATGATCAGGACACGAATGTCCTGTGCAATCGCCACGATCATCTTGCGCATCGTGGCGGCTTGCTGTTGCTCCTTCGAGTCGTACTTGACCCGTTCGAGCTTCGTGACTCCATCCACGATGCGGGCGAGTTCGGGGCCGAACTCGCGCTCGAGCTGCTCGAGTTCGACGCCGGTGTCCTCCACAGCGTCGTGCAGGAGCGCGGCGGCAACTGCCACATCGTCGAGGCCCTGCTTGGCGACGATTGTGGCGACCGCTACCGGGTGACGTATGTAGGGCTCACCGGACTTTCGGCTCTGGCCTTGGTGCGCGCTGTTGGCAAGCTCAAATGCCCTCTCTATCAGGTCCGTCGACGCCTTGGGATGTCGAGAGGTGTAGACCTCGAGCAAGTGGGCGATCTCCGCCGAGGCGGCGCGGCCGGCTGCTCTACGCCAGGGAAGGACCCGGGTGACGGTGGCCATCAGCCGTCCACCGTCATGACGGCTTCGATCGGATACTGGTCGATGTTTCGGCGACCGTCGAGAAACGACAGCTCGATCAGGAAGCCGAAGCCGACGAGGTCACCGTCGACATCGTCGATCAGGCTGGCAGCTGCTGCTGCGGTGCCTCCGGTGGCGAGGACGTCGTCGATGACAAGCGTGCGGGTGCCGGCGCTGATCGCGTCGAGATGCACTTCGATCGTGTCGACGCCGTACTCCAGGCCGTAGCTGGCCGAAGCCGTCGGTGCGGGGAGTTTGCCGGCCTTTCGCATTGGCACGAATCCTGCCCCAAGCGCCAGCGCAATGGGTGCACCGAGGATGAAGCCGCGGGCCTCAATGCCTACAACGGCCTCGACCCCGAGGTCAGCCCACGGTGACGCCATTGCCTCAACCGTGGCGATGAGACCGTTGGGATCGCCGAGCAGCGGAGTGATGTCCTTGAAGACGATCCCGGGCTCGGGATAGTCGGGGATGTCGCGAATCAGACCCTGAATGGTGTCAACGGCGGACTCTGCCATACGTCCACCGTACCGCCCGTCGGGAACTGCAGATCCGCGGAAGTCGCTGCTACTTCTTCTTTTTCTTCCGTGGACGAGGGGGAACGCCGGATGCCGTAGCTCGATCGGCCGTGGGTCGCCGCGGACGACCGCTGACACCGCCGAGGGCAATGTCCTCCTGCGAAACCACACGAGTGCCTACGTCGCCGCCAGCGCGAGTGATGACCTTCTTGGCGACTGCGGCGTGCTCGACCTCGCGTTCCTTCATGAACGCTACCAACGACGATGCGACGAAGATCGACGAATAGGTGCCGACGACGATACCGATGAGCAGGGCGATGGCGAACTCCTGGAGCGTGAGTGCTCCGAGGAAGAACGAACCGATCACCAGCATCGAGAGCACCGGCAGAACCGAGGTGATCGATGTGTTGATTGAGCGCATCAACACCTGATTGAGCGACTGGTTCATCATCTCCGTGTAGGTGTAGCGGCCGGTGACGCCGAGACGCCCGGCCACGTCGCGGACCTTGTCGTAGACGACGATCGTGTCGTAGAGCGAATAGCCCATGATCGTGAGGAAGGCGATCACCGTGGCCGGCGTGACCTCGAACTGGAAGATCGCATAGATGCCGACGGAGATCAGGATGTCGTGGGCCACCGCCACCAGCGCACCGACGGCCATCTTCCATTCGAGCCGGATGGCGATGTAGGCCGCCACGATGATGAAGAACCAGATGAGTGCGTTGCGGGCCTTGCCGGTGATCTGATCACCCCATGAAGGGCCGACGGTTGTGACGCTGATGTCGCCAACCTCGACTCCGGCGAAGTCGCGCAGCGCGGCCGTGACCTCATCCACCGATGCCGGGTCGTCGAGATCAGCCCGGACACGAATCGCGGTGTTGCCGACGGTCTGGATCTTGCCTGCTGCCGCGCCGGTGCCGGACAGGGCATCACGAGCATCAGCCACCGACTTGCCCGGGGCGTTGACCTCCCACGACGTGCCGCCTTCGAATTCGATTCCGAGGTTCAGTCCGGCAACGAGCAGCGCACCAACACTGAGCAGGACGAGTGCGCCGGAGCCCAGCAGCGCCTTGCGCCACATGAGCGGAAAGTCGAAGTGGTGTTCACCGCGGTAGAGCATGCGCAGGGTTTTCATGACGACACCTCGGTCGGGCTCGGGATTCCGAAGCGCGAGGGCTTCTCCTCCACCCCATCACGCGAGGCCAGCCAGCGAATGGCTGGGCCCATGAAGAAGTATGTGGCCACGAGGTCGAGCACGGTGGCGAGGCCGAGAAACAGAGCGAAGCCCTTCACCTGACCGACGGTGAGGAAGTAGAGAACGACGGCGGCGATCAGACTCGCCACGTCGGCCTTCACGATCGTGGAGTACGCAATCGGGAACGCGCGCTCCACCGCTGAGCGGAGGCTCCGGTCGTTGCGAACGTCTTCTTTCAAATGTTCGAAGTAGACGACGTTGGAGTCGACCGAAACACCGATCGACACGATCAAGCCGGTCACACCGGCCAACGTGAGAGCCAACCCTTGGGTTTCGCCCAGCCACGCGATCATCGTCCAGAGCAAGGAACCGGAGATGGCCAGGCTCAAGATGGCGACGATGCCGAGGAGACGGTAGTACGCCACCAGATAGATCGAGACGAGCGCCAGGCCGATGATGCCGGCGATGATGCCGGCGTCGAGCGCGTCTTCACCGAGCGTCGATGAAACGATGCGGCTCTCCTGGGGGATGAGCTCGAGCGGGAGGGCACCGAAGCGTAGAACGAGAGCGAGATCCTTGGCCTCGTCCTCCTGCATGTTCCCGCCGGAGATCACGATGGCATCGCGGCTGAAGTTGGAGGTGCCCACGTTGGGCGCACTCTCGACCACACCGTCGATCTCGATCGCGAGACGGCCGACGGCTCGGCCGGAGTTCTGATCGATTCCCGTGGGAGGGCAGCCGGCGGAACCGGATGCGCACATGGCAGCAAGATTGTTGAAGTCGTCGATGCCCGGGGAGCCGGAACGGAAGGTGATGCTCACGATCCACTCGGGGACCTGGAAGAGAGCTGAGGCAGTCTCGAGGGCCTCGCCGTTGAGACGCTCACCGGTGCCACCGTCCTGTTGCAGGAGCTCGGGGGCGGGACCGAGCAGATAGGTGACGCCTGCGTCGCGCTTGTCCGTGCCGATCATGCACTCGTTGGCCGCGGCATCCGGGGTGGGATCAGCCGTCAGCAGTTCAGCTGCGTTCGCGCATGACGCAAGTGCGGTCTCCGAGAACGGAATACCGAAGATGCCGTCGGCGAGAACGGGACGGAAGCGCAGTTCTGCGGTCTGACCGACGAGGTCGATCGCTCTCGCCTCATTCTCGACACCGGGAATCTGCACAAGAATCGTGTCGCCCTGCCGGGTGACCTCAGGCTCGCGAACGCCGAGACCATCAACGCGGTTGCGAATGATCTCAACCGCCTGGTCGAGGGTCTCGTCATTGATCTCGGTGCCATCTTCGGGCTCAGCCGGCTCGAGCACGACGCTGGCGCCGCCCTGCAGGTCGAGTCCGAGGAACGGCTCATTGCCCGCGGCGAGGGTGTAGATGATCCCGCCGACCGACAGTGAGACGATCATCACGACATAGGTGAGTTGACGACGCATCGGGTTGTTCAGGACTCGTCTTCGACTTCGATGAGATCGTCGTCGTCGAGTTCATCGTCGATGTCGACAGCATCATCATCTTCGTCGTCGTCATCATCGGAGTCGTCGTCAGAATCCTCGACCTTCTCGGTGACCGAGGACTTCATGATCTTCAACTCGATCTCGGGTGCGACTTCGAGCCACACCACCTCGTCCTCGACTTCGGCGATGGCGCCGAAGATCCCGGACGCGGTGACGACAAGATCACCCTCTTCCAGGGAACGCAACAGTGCCTGGTGGGCCTTCATCTTGCGCTGCTGGGGAACGATCATGAACGCGTACAGCGCTCCGAGCATCACGAATAGGATTACAACCTGCATGGGACGGCCGTTCTGCGGTGGGATTTGAACCGAAGGTGAGGCTACCGGCCCGACCAGACCTCGTGAACCCCGGAACGGAAGGAGTCGAAGGTTCCGTCGCGGATGGCATCGGCCATCTGGTCCATGAATCGAAGCAGCCAGGCCACGTTGTGCAACGTGATGATGCGAGGAGCGGTCGGTTCTTTCGTCTGGAGGAGGTGACGGAGGTAGCCCTTCGACCACCGGGCGGCCGGTGATTCGGGCCAGTCCGGATCCAGGGGCTCGTCGGAGGTGGCGTACTCGGCTCGGGTCAGATTGTAACGGCCGGCATCGGTGAGGATCGTGCCGTGGCGGGCGAGCCGCGTCGGAAGCACGCAGTCGAACATGTCGACACCGCGGGCCACGCTCTCGACGATTCCGATCGGATCGCCGAGGCCCATGAAGTAGCGGGGCTGGTCGGTCGGCAGCAGATCCATGCAGGCGTCGAGTCCATGCAGCATCTCGTTGCGATCCTCCCCCACCGAGAGCCCGCCGATGGCGTAGCCATCGAAGCCGACCTGGAGGATCTTCTCGGCCGACTCCACCCGCAACGCTTCATCGGTGCCGCCCTGCACGATGCCGAACTGGCATTGCCGGTCGGGAGCATCATTGTGATCAAGGAACCGGCGACGGCCTCGGCCCGCCCACAGGGCCGTGCGGTCGACTGCCTCACGCAGCACGTTCTTGTCGGCGATCGATGACGGACAGACGTCGAGCACCATCTGGATGTCGGCGCCGATCTGGGCTTGGACGTCGACTGCCTTCTCCGGCGTGAGCAGATGCATCGAGCCGTCGTAGGTGGACTTGAACGTGGCGCCCTCGTCGGTGATTTCCGGCCCGAGCGAGAAGATCTGGTATCCGCCACTATCGGTCAGAACATGGCCGTGCCAATCGGCGAAGCCATGGATGCCGCCCAAACCGGCAACGACCTCGGCCCCCGGTCGCAGCATCAGGTGATACGTGTTGGCGAGGATCACCTCGGCGCCCAGATCCTCCATGTCAGCCGACGACAGGTGAACGATCGCTCCTCTTGTACCAACCGGCATGAACTGGGGTGTCGAGAACTCGCCCCGAGGGGTCGTCACGGTTCCGCTGCGCGCCTTCCCATCGCGGGCCGTCTCGGTGAAGGTCGCCTTCATGGCACGCAGGCTACGGTCGCGTCAGCCCCACAGCGCGGCGCCGGCGGCCATCTGAAACTCCGAGATCCCGCCTGGATCCCACGGCCCGACCGAACCTGCGTCGATTGCCTTTTGGGACTTCGGCGGGATCTGGAAGCGACGCTGTACCTCCTCGACCGGGAGATCGACGTACTCAAACCAGTCGATCGTGAGGAACGCCTTCGGCGTCTTGCCATCAGGACGAGCGAGAGCACCGCGTCGCATGGCATCAGCGAGACGAGTCGCCATCCCCTCCGTCTCGAGATGACCGGGATCACTCTCGAACAGACCGCCCGCGGAAGCGACGCTGCCCGTCTCGAAGAGACCGAGGACCATGGCCAACAGGCTGAAACCCAGGGGGTCGTCGTCGGCCCGGGCGATGAGGCCGAACACCTCGAGTTCGTTCTCCAGCGTGGTGCCGTAGTCGGCCACGATATGAACGAAGTCGTGTTGAGCGAGCAGGGGCGGCGCTGAACCCGGCAGGCCCGGCCATACGAATCCGCGCTGGCGATAGAAGTCGAACAGCCCCCGACCGAGCGTTCCGGCCGCGCAGCGTTCGAGCGCGGCCCATCGACCCGCCAGCTCGGGATCGTCGTCGACAACCTTCCAACCGTCACCGATGTCGTGATCCGTGTGCAGAGCCGGCCGGGCGACGTCGGCAAAGCGTCCCGAGTAGCCGTTGCGGGCGAAGTCGATCAGGGCTGCGTCGTAGCTCTGGCCGCCGTACTTCGCGATCTCATCGAGGGTGTCATTGCCAACACCGAGCGCCGACGCATAGCCGGCAACCTTCACCCCTACCGCTGGCGGAATCGGATTGACGAGCAGGCATGGGAGAATGATTTCTTGCAGGATGCGGACGCGAAAGAGGCGGTCACGAGACGCCATCGCCTCAGCGAGCTCCTGGGGGCCGACTTCACGGCGTTGCTCGGTCTCGAAGGCGAACCCCGTCATCATCTCGGTCTGTGCTTCGAGCAGCATCTCTTGAAGCGACGTCAAGCCGTCAGGTCCCGAAGCGCCAGTGGCAATCGCATTGGCCACAACCTGGACCTCGGCCGCTCCCGGGGGTTCGTGGTTCGCCTGATCGGTCGTAGGGAACGGCACAGGAGTGAGGTGGTCCATCGCCGTATGGTATGTCGCTCAGCGCGACCTGCTTGACTCAGGCCATGGCATCACACCACGACCTCCTTGATCGAATGGCCGAGATCGACGAGAAGCTGATCGCTGACAACGACGAGCGCCGCCATTTCCATGGTGCCTACACGCGCTCGACGCGATCAGTGCTGGCCGCGGCCAAAGCCGGACAGTTCGTCGATGCCGACTGGACGGAGCGATGGGGCATCGCTTTCGCTCAGCTCTACATGAACGCGTTTGATGCCTGGGAGGAGAACGGAAATCCGCCGGGACCATGGCAGGTGGCGTTCGAAGCGTCCCGCGACCCGGATATCACACCGCTGCATCACTCCCTGCTCGGGATCAACGCCCACATCAACTACGACCTCCCCCAGGCTCACCTTGCCGTTATCAGCAGCGAGGACTTCACCGACGATTCACTGATCGCCCGCCGCGCGGCCGATCACGACCAGGTCGACGCCATTCTCGTCGCCCGAGTGAAGCAGGAGGACAAGTTGATGGAGCTCGTCGAAGAGCCTGGCGATCGCACCCGACTCGACCGGCTACTCCTTCCGTTCAACCGA
>JAJCXZ010000100.1 GCA_029263175.1 Acidimicrobiales bacterium
CCCGCCTGAGACCGTTCCCGCGGCGGCCCTTGGGGCCCCCCGCTTCTCGTTTTGGGCTCGAGGCCGGGCTAGGTCAGGACGAACGTGTCCTCGTCGGGCCGGTAGTCGACGCCGTCCTTCACCGCGCTTTCGATAGTGGCGGTGACGTCCCACATCTCGTCAGTCATCTTCTTGCGGGTCACATTGACCTTGCCGCTGCTTCCGGTTTCGACGATGGTCTCCTCGAAGGAGCCATCGGCATAGGTGAAGCGAACCGTGACCGTCAGGTCCTTGATCTTCTTGCCGTCCGAGTCGCGGAACTGCAGCTGGATCTTGGCCTTGTTGGCCGACCGGTTCGACAGCTGCTTGACGGTGACTGTGGCCTCCTCGGCGTTGTCCGCGTCAGCGGACTCGTCGTCAGTGTTGTCGGCGTCGTCGTCCTCGGACTCATCGTCGTCGGACTCGTCGTCGTCACTCGAGTCGTGGCCGGAGGTGGAGCCGTCCTCGTCGTCTGACTCGTCAGCGGCATTGTCTGAGTCGGCATTGTCTGAGTCGCTTGACGTGGTTCCGCCAGCAGCTCCGGATCCGGAGGGGTCCCCGCCGGCGTCGTCGTCGGCCTCAGCACCGCCGCTCGCGCTGTCTTCCTCGGCTTCTTCGTCGGACTCTTCCTCGGCTTCTTCCTCGGCCTCGTCGCCGTCCTCGGCGGCGGCTCCATGGCTGATGCCGACAGAGGCCTCGTTGAATTTCGCGTCGAACTCCCCGGCGGTAGTTTCGATGCCTGCGACGACAGAAGTACCCATCATCGCCCACAGAATGGTGTACTCGACCAGGGATGTACCCCGGTCGTTGCCGGAGGTCAACCGCGAGCGGAGGTATCTGAAGAACCGGTTCGGTGCCATTCAGACGTGTCGGCACCCGTACGGGGTCAGAAGATAGGGAATGCGGGGCGATCTGCCCCTATCGAAGGTCCCGGGACTTTCGGCCGTTCGATGTCAGGCAGCAGCGGCTTCGGTGGACGTGTGATCCCCGCGGTGAGCACGAGCGTTTGCCGCGTCCGCGGCCTGCTCCTGACGCCATTCGTGGAGTCCGTTGCCTGCGACTCCACCGAAGAGAGGGCAGGTCCAGAAGCCCAGCATGGCTCCGGTGCCGAGCGCCGCCCATGCACCGAACTCCGGAGCTGCGGCGTAGAAGAGCGCGGCGGTCACCGCACCGACGAGCACCAGCGCCACAATCATGGCGAACACAACGGTCTTGACGCGCTGCGCATCCTCGGGTTCGAGCATCGTTTCGATATCAGACATGGGTGTAGCACCTCCGATGGCGGTCATCAAGGTCAGAATGCGACGGTACCTATCAGCTGATTAGGGTCGGAGGTCCCGACCCGCCGAGAACCAGAACGGAGAGCCATGACGATCGCCGTGGGCTGCGCGATGTGGGCCAACCGTGATTGGGTCGGACCGTTTCTTCCGGTCGACACGCGTGTCGGAGGGGAGCTCGCCGCGTACAGCCGGGTCTTCAATGCGGTCGAAGGCAACACGACGTTCTACGCCACTCCGCCGGCCGCCACGCTCGACCGTTGGCGCGACGCTGTTGCCGACGGCTTCCGGTTCGTCTTCAAGCTTCCGCGAGAGATCACTCACGACCGCCGCCTCCGAGATGTCGATGCGACCGTGGCCGCGTTCGTTGCCGCGATCGATCCGCTCGGCGATTCCCTGGGCCCCATCTCGATCCAGTTGCCTGCCTCTTTCGGGCCCGCAGAGCTCGATCGTCTCTTGACCTTCACGAGCCGCCTGCCCGGCGACTTCGCGTGGGCGGTCGAGGTCCGTCACGGTGCCTTCCATGCCGGTGGCGACCATGAGCGCGCCCTCAACGATGGTCTGCACCAGCAAGGAATCGACCGCATCGTCTTCGATTCTCGAGCAATGTTTGCCGGACCCTGTGAGACCGACGAGGAACAGAAAGCCTTCTCCGAGAAGCCCCAACTGCCTGTGCGAGGGGTGGTCACCGGCGCTCAGCCCGTCATCCGGTTCATCGGTCAGCGCACTCTCGAGGCGAATCGATCGTTCTGGGCGCCCTGGGTGACACGGGTGGTGAAGTGGCGCGCCGACGGCTTGCGGCCAATCGTTTTCCTCCACACCGCCGACAACGTCGACGCGCCGGCCCATGCGCGCGCGTTCCACGAGGATTGCCGCGCGATCGACTCGTCGCTGGAACCGCTACCGGAACCGACCGGGCTGGTGTCGCAGCCCTCGCTCGAGTTGTAGCAGCGGCCTGTGGGTCTTTGGTCCCATTTTCGAGGCTGCTCTCGACAAAGCGGCTCGGCTCGTTACCATCGTCGTCAGTGACCCCAGTGAACGCCCCGACGCGCCGCACAGGCGCAGTGATCGGCGGCATCGCCGCGATCCCGTTTGTCTCGGTCACGCTGGTCGCGGTCGTAGCCGATGTCGCCTCGACCACCGACCCCGCCGCCGGGTTGAAAGGTCTTGGTGCACTTGGCGCCGGTCTGGTGATGGGTCTCTTCGTGATTCGAGCGATCGGCGCCGCGCGCGCTGGTCTCAGCATTGCCCGCATCGCCGTTGAGCGCATGGTTGATCAAGCCATCGCCGACCTGGTGGCCCCGCTGGGGTCCGTTCATTCCTCGGCCGGTGAACTCCGGCCGCAAATGGCGTTCGTTCCCTCCGAGGTCGGGCGCCGCGGACCTCCTGCACGAATGAGCTGACGTAGGCGCCGCTCTGGCGGCGTATTCAAGTTCGATTCGACGATTCTGTAGGAGATTCCCATGCGCACTCGCGCGATCACGCGGCTCGTTGCCGCGCTTTCTGTACTCGCTCTATCCGCTGCTTCATGCGGCGATGATGATCCGATCACGGCGGCCGGTCAGGCCGATACCGATACTTCGGCAACCGACGAAGCATCCACCGACGACATGTCGACCGACAACGTGGATGCCGAGCATGATCACGACGTCGACCACGAAATGGAGGCTGAGCATGACGACATGCACGGCGAGGCGGTCGAGTTCGAGGGTTCCGACGTGCCCACGGTCGAGATCGAGGTCGTCGCTGACCCCGCCGGCGGCGTGAACATCGCGATCGCCACGACCAACTACACCATCGCCCCACGCTCGGCCTCGACCGAACACGTGGAGGGCGAAGGCCACTTTCACCTGTATGTCGATGGAGAGAAGGTTCTCCGCTTCTACAACGAGCGGATCTACTTCGCCGGGGTCACCGAGGGCGAGGTCGAGATCATGGTCGAACTCTCGGCCAACGACCACCGACCGTACGCTCACAACGGCGAGCCGCTGTACGCCATGACGACTTTCTCCGTGCCAGACCACACGCACGATGCGCACAGCCACGACGAGCCGAGCGAGGTCGAGTTTGCGGGCCCGGCGCCAACCCTGTCGGTCGAAGTAGTTCCCGACCCGAAGTCTGGCCACAACGCGTTCATCGAAGTCGACGGGATCGTTCTGAGCGGTGAACACGCCTCGCAGGATCCGGTGGACGGCGAAGGGCATCTTCACATCTACGTGAACGGTCAGAAGCTCGGTCGTCTCTACGGAGGAGCGACACATATCGGAGCCCTGCCCGAGGGAGATGTGGAGATCACCGTGGCCGCCTACAGCAACGACCACCGGCCCTACGTTGTCGACGGTCAGCCCGTCGAGGCACAGACAACGATTACGGTCGGCTGATCATGTACCGGCGATGTGTCGTACTCGTCCTTGTGTTGGCGCTCGGCACAACCGCGTGCGGCGGTGACTCCGGAGCTGGTGCCCCCGGTGCCGTCGGGGATTCTGGTGGCCCGGTCTTCGATCTTTCGATCGAGGACGGTGAGGTGCTGGGCGGAGTTCGTCGAGTGGAGGCGTCGATCGGGGAGAAGATCACGATCGAGGTCACCGGTGACGGCACCGAGCAGATCCACGTCCACGGCTACGACCTGTACCTCCAGCTCGAGAACGGTGAAGGATCGATCGTCTTCGACGCATTGATCCCGGGCCGGTTCGAGATCGAGTTCGAGGAATCGGGTCGGCTGATCCTTGAATTGACAGTGAAGTGATGCGCCGTATCTGGTTCGCGCTCACGATCGTGGCGACCGCGCTCTTTGGTGCTGTCGGCCCCGCTTCCGCTCACGGAATCGGTGGTCGTACCGACCTCCCGCTGCCGGCCTGGCAGCTCGCGTGGGCTGCCGGGTTTGCGGTTGCCAGCTCCTTCGTGGCCCTCGGTGCGTTCTGGTCGACTCCTCGCCTCGCCGAGGCCGCGGCGGGTCGCGCTCTGACCAGTGTGCGGACCACAGGCATGCGGGCGTTGTTCGTACTCACGCGCCTGTTCGGCCTCCTTCTGTTTGCGATCGTGCTGGTCGCCGCGTGGACGGGCAACATCAATAGTGCGGTCAACATCTCCGGCGATGCCTTCCTGATCTGGTTCTGGGTCGGGCTCCAAGTGGCGTCGTTCCTGATCGGCGATGTGTGGCGGCTCTTCAACCCATACGAGACGATCGCCGACGGTGCGGCGTGGCTACGCGCTCGCAGCCGCGGTGAGTCGCTTGCGCCCCTCGACACCGACGGGATGACGCTGTGGCCCGCCGTGGCCTCGATCTTCGTCTACCTCTGGTACGAGCTCGCCTACCACTCGACCGAATCACCTCGGTCGATCGGCGTCTTCCTCACCGTGTACAGCATCGCCATGCTCGGTGGCGCCATTCGCAACGGCCGGAGCTTCGTTCGCGCCGCGGATGGATTCGCCGTGCTCTTCAACAAGCTCGCCGCGCTGGCCCCGCTGTTCGTGGAGGATGGGCATCTCCGCGCTCGCTCACCGCTCACCGGGTTGAGTCGCTTGCCGCGCACGCCCGGTACGGTGCCGTTTGTACTTGTGGTGCTCGGCTCGACAACGTTTGACGGATTCACCCGCAGTTCGTTCTGGCTCGATGTCGCAGGTGGTCAGGCAGGCTGGGAACGCACGGTCACCAGCACCGTCGGCCTGCTCGTCATCATCGGGCTTGTGGCGATGGTCTACCTCGTGGCCATGAGCATGATGTCGTCGCTGACCGGTGAGGACGCGTCGGACCTGAGCGTGATCTTCGGCCCGACGCTCGTGCCGATAGCGGCGGCCTACGCCGTGGCGCACTATTTCAGCCTCCTCGTGCTCGATGGCCAGCGCATGATCATTCAGATCAGTGACCCCTTCGGGAAGGGATGGGATCTCTTCGGCACCAAGGACTACGCGATCGACTTCACGCTCGTATCGCCGTCGACGATTGCCTGGGTGCAGACGCTGGCAATCGCCGTCGGCCACGTACTCGGCGTCGCCGCCGCTCACGATGTGGCGATCAGCCGCTACGACCGCCGCACGGCGGTGCGCTCGCAGTATCCGATGCTGTTCGTGATGATCCTCTACACCGTCATCGGACTCTTCCTGCTCCTCGGCGCCTAGCCAGCCGCTGGCAGGAGACGCTGACCGAGGAAGTCGAGCGTGCGGTTCAGGGCAACCTGGGTCGGATGCCCGGGTTTCGAATCCGGGGCGAGGTCTTCGGTCAGGACGCTGTGTGCGAGCTTCTCGACCTTGGGGTCGAGTGAGTCGTCGGGGCTGGTGATCTCCTCGTACAGGAAGTGGTCGCCGAGGGCGTTGCGAAGCGTCTCGAATCGTTGTGCCGGCACGGCCGGATCACCGGTGAACCGTAGGCCGAGTACCGGGCAACCGGCCTCGGCTCGTTCGGTGACCACGCGCAACTGGTCGGCATCGAGTCCGACGTTCGCCGACCGGGCTTTGCCAAGGGGAAGCGGTTGCGACGGCTGTGAGAGCACCGGAGCGATCACCGCATCCTCGAGCATCATGGCGAGGCCGTAGCCGCCCGTGAAGCACATGCCGACAAAGCCGATTCCGGGCCCGCCGTGCTTGTCGTGCAACGAACGAGCGAGGGAGCGGAGCCACATCGTGGCCGGCGCGGTGTCGCCGAGGGCCAACGCGTGGAACTCGCGACTGATGCAGGCGCGGATGAGGACGCGGATGGCTCGTGGCCGGGTGCTCGCCTTTCCCGGCGTACCGAACATCGACGGGATCGCCACCGACATGCCGAGATCGACCAACCGATCGGCGAAGGCAACCACTGCAGGGGTGACGCCCGGGATCTCCGGCGCCACCAAAACGCATGGTCCGACCCCCCGATGGAACACCTCGTGGGTGATTCCGTTGTCGGTGAACGATTCGCTGGAGTAGTCGGCGAGCGGCATCGGGCCATCCTGCCATGTTCGTCGGGATCAGGCCCGACGTCGTTGCGGGCCCAAACTATTGCGGTTCTGTTACGATCCACAGGCTGTGTCGAGTGGAGGAAACCGATCTGATCGCCCTTGGGGCCGGGTGAGTGTGCGCTCCGTCGCGGGCATGGGGCTGAGTCTTGCGCTCCTACTCGGTGTCGCCACCAACGGCCAGGCACAGGATCAGATCGAAGATCTGCGCGACGAACGTGAGCACAACCGACGCGATGCGGCCCAGGTGGCGGCCGAGCTCGACGGACTGTCCGCCGAGGACGCGGAGCTCGTGGCGGCGGTTGCAGCCATCGACGCTCACATTGAACTCCAGGAAGGAAAGGTCGCCGCGAGCCTGGAAGCGATCGCCGCGGCCGAAGAAGAAGCCGTGGAGGCGCGCCGCCTTGCCGCCGACATCGCTGACGAGATCGACGGAGTACGCGAGCGGCTACGGCGAAGTGTCGTGGAGGCCTTCGTCGGTCCCGGAGATCGTGGCCTGGCCGAACTCGATGCCGGCGACCTCCTGGCCTCCACCGTTCGAGAGTCGCTGCGCGAGCAAGTGATCGGCAACGAATACGACCTCGTCGACGAACTTCGAAGCAAAGAAGCAGAACAAGCCGAGGCAGAACGCGTCGCCGAGGACCTGGTTGCGGCGGTCGAGGCCGAGCGAGCCGATCTCGAGGCTCGCCTCGCCGAACTCGACGAGGCACGACGAGATGCGGAAGCTCTTCGTGCTCAGGTCGAAGTACGGGTCGCCGAATGGCAAGCCGTTGGCGCCGAGATCGAGGCCGCCGATCGGGAAATCACACTCGAGATCCAACGGCTGGAAGCCGAGGCACAACGCAAGGCGGCCGAAGAGGAAGCCCGTCGCCAGGCCGAGGAGGAGGCCGCTCGCCAAGCCGCAGAGGAAGCCGCCGCGGCCGACAGCGAGGAAGAGGCGGCCGCGGACGAGGAGAACGACGATGCCTCCGACTCGGACACGCCGGTCGCAGCCGGGGAGTTCCTCTTGCCGCATCGGCCAGTTCCCGGCGTGGTGACCAGTCCATTCGGAGATCGAGTCCATCCGATCTTCGGCACCGTCCGGGCCCACAAGGGCATTGACTTCGACGGCGATAGCGGTGATGCAGTCGTTGCTGGAGCCGATGGTGTCGTGCTGGCCGCCGGTATGAGAAACGGCTACGGCAATACCGTCGTGATCAGCCATGGAAATGGGTTCACGACCCTCTACGCCCACCTGTCTGACGTGGCGGTCAGTGCCGGCGAATCCGTCTCCGGCGGCGACAAAATCGGGTCAGTCGGAAGCACGGGTTGGTCGACCGGCCCACATCTGCACCTCGAGTTGCGAGTCGCCGGAGTCGCAGTCGACCCCGGCCCATATCTACCCTAGGATCCCACCGTGCGTGACGGTGAGGAACACTACGAGTGGCGAACAGTGCGCGGTTTCGCGTGGCGCGTCTGTGATACCCGCTTGTCCGCACGGTCGCTGACGGTGGCCGGGCTGTTGATCGGTGCCTGCATCGCCGCCATCGGTCTCAGCGTTGCAACGTTGACGGCGTCGCGCGACATCGAGCCACTGGCGGCTCCCGCTGGTGCTGAGGTTGTGACCGCCGTTGCCGGTGCGGTGGAGATTCGCCAGCACGATCTCATACCAGCGTCCCTCGGCGATCTTTTCGTGGTGAAGATTTCGGTCACGGCGTGCGGCGATCGATCCTCGGCCACTGGTGTCGTGATCGGTGAAGGGCTGATCATCACCGCGGCCCATGCAGTCGGAGATGCCGGCCTGGTACGTATCGATGGGCCCAGCATCGTCACCGGCGAAATCCTCGGGGTCTTCGCTGACGGACGTGACCTGGCCCTGATCGAGGTTGATACCGGCACGATCGCGGCGCCGACGCTGGCTCCAGCCCCCGATCTCGGTGATCCGATCACGGTCGTCGGCTATCCGGCGGGAGGAGCGCGCACGACGACGGTCGGCCCCCGCGTCAACGCCCCTGATCTTGCAGCCCAGTTGTTCCGAGGAGAGCTTGTGGGCCTGGATGCCGATATCGGTGTCGGCTTCTCGGGCGGACCAGCACTCGATGCCGACGGAAACCTCATCGGCATCGTTGTGGGAGCAGAAACGGCCACCGGTATGGGAATCGTTTCCGTGCTCGGCGAGCCGATCGATTCCGACACGCCGCTCCTCGACGGCACCTGCCAGGGCGAAGCCTGATCGTCTCAGCGTTACGCTCGCACCGTGACCGAGCGAACGGTGTTGATTGTTGCGGCGGGGGAGGGTGCGATCCCTTTCCGCTGGATTGACGACGCCGATGTCGTCATCGCGGCCGATAGCGGGCTGGCCAACACCAGAGCCCATTCGGTCAAAGCGGATGTGGTGGTCGGCGACATGGACTCGGTCGATCCGGGTCACCTTTCCGATGCGGAATCGGCCGGCGCGGTGGTCGAGCGTCACCCGGTGGGCAAGAACGAGAGCGACCTCGAGCTCGCGCTCGTCGCCGCGCTCGAGCGCGGCGCGACTCGCGCCATGATCGTCGTCCGCGATGGCGGCCGGCTCGACCATGCGCTTGCGAACCTGACGGTGTTGGCCTCGCCCCGATGGGCAGAGATGGAGATCAGCGCACTTGTCGGTTCGAGCCGGGTCTGGCCTGTGCTCCGGGAGCGCACCCTGCCCCTGGAGTCTGGCGACCATCTGGCATTGCACGCCATCGGTGGGCCTGCCACCGGGGTCACCAGCGCCGGCGTGAGGTATCCACTCGACCGCGAACGTCTCGATGCTTTCGAGGCTCGCGGGATTGCGAATGTTGTCGAGGCTGCCGGGCCGACGATTCAGCTGGAAGCGGGTGTGTTGTTGGCGATCAGTTCGCCCACGCCGACCAGCGGCCCCGGCGCCGCTCGAGCCTGAGCGATGGCATCGGTCGAATCTAGAAGACGCCGCGGGCGAGTGCGACCAGCGCCGCTGAACCGGAGAGTACGAGGACTGCGGCACGCAGTTGGGCCGGGTTGACCCGTGAGCGCAGCGGACCCGAAATGAGGAAACCGACAATGGTCGCCGGCATGAGGGCGAGCCCGAGAAGGATCTCATCGAAGCCGAGCCGGCCAGCAGCGTAGACGCCGGCCAGGGTGACGAACACGCTGATCGTGAAGGACGCCCCCATGGTCGAGCGCAGGGCTGGGCCGTTCAGGTGTTGGAGGGTCAGGGCGACGGGTGGGCCGCCGATGCTCGCGGTTGTGGCGGTGAAACCGGAGACCACGCCGCCGGCGGTGAACACTCGTCGAGTTGCAGGGAGAGACACACCGCGAAGCGAGAGCGAAACTGCGAGGAGAATCAGAATGCCGATGAGGATCTGCATTGTCTCGACAGACACCGACGCCAGCACGATCGCCCCGATCACGGTTCCTGGGATGCGCCCCAGGGCAATGGAGCGTACTGCGGTCCACTGGATGTCGTCATGCTCGCGAACAGCCATGGCAACCGACATGGCAATCGTGGCGATGAAGATCGGCGCAGGGAGGAGATCGGTGTCGAGCACGGCGAAGACGGGGACAGCAAGCAGGTTGCCGCCGAATCCGATGGTGCTCTGAACGACCATGCCGCCCAGGAGGACCAGCGAGGCGATCACCAAGATCTCCGTCTCGACGATCACACGGTCCTACTCGGCTCCGCCGTGGGCAACCCAGGTCTCGTGCATCTGGGCATAACGGCCGCCGAGGGCGACGAGTTCGTCGTGTGACCCCAGCTCCACGATCTCGCCGGCATCGACGACGGCAATACGATCGGCGCGGCGGGCGGTGGCGAGTCGGTGGGCGATGATCACGGCCGTACGGCCCTCGAGCACGACGTCGAGCGCTCGCTCGACGCGGGATTCGGAATGGAGGTCGAGGTTCGACGTCGCCTCGTCGAGGACGAGCACTCGGGGTCGAGCGACGAAGGCGCGGGCAAGAGCGAGAAGCTGTCGTTCGCCGGCCGAGAGAGACGCACCGCGTTCATGCACGGGCGCATCGAGGCCCCCGATGCGGTCAACGAGGTCATCGATCCCTACCGCCCTGAGCGCATCGGTGAGCTCCTCGTCGGTCGCGTCGGGGCGGGCGAAGGCGACATTGTCTCGAATCCGTCCGGCAAACAGGAACGGTTCCTGGGGCACCACGCCGAGCTGTGAGCGAAGCGATCGAAGAGTGACGGTCTGAAGATCGTGGCCGTCGATGGTGATCGTGCCGGAGTCGGGGTCATGGAAGCGGGTGATGAGACGAGCGATCGTCGATTTGCCGGAGCCGGTCTCGCCGACGAACGCCACCGTTTCACCGGGGTGGATCTGGAGGTCGACATTGTGAAGTACGGGCCGCCCGGGCTCGTACGAGAAGGTCACGTTTCGGAGGGCGATTTCGCCCTCGATCGGAGGAAGCTCCGACGCATCAGGCGCCTGGGCAACGACCGGCTCGGTGCTGAGGAGTTCGCGCAGCTTCACGATTGCAGCACCACCCTGCTGGTAGCTGTTGTAGAGCTGGACCAGGGTCTGGACCGGAGCGAAGAACGATGTGAGGAAAAGCAGGAATGCGGCCAGCTCGCCGACGGTGATGCGCCCGGTGGCGGCCATGGTTGCCCCGACGCCGAGCAGGATCGCCTGTGTGGCAATGCCGATCATCTCCGTACCAGGGGCGTAGGTCGAGTTGGCTCGAGCCGTGGCTGTGGCGGCGTCGCGATGCTCGCCGACCACGCGACGATGGTTACGGAGGTTGACGGTGCGACGGTTGTGGGCGGCGATCACCCGGACGCCGGCGAGGGATTCCTGCAGGTCTGAGAGAAGGTCGGCGATGCGGTTTCGTACGCGCAGGTAGCCGACGGACGAGACCTTGCGGAACCAGAGCGAGCTGATCAGGGTAGGCGGCAGCGCCACCGCCAGAGTGATCGTGGCGAGCAGTGGGTCATACCAGAACAGCGCCGCAGTGATCACGAAGAGGGTGAAGACCTGTACGAGCAGATTGACGATGCCCTCTTGGAACAAGACAGCCAGGGCCTCGATATCCGACGTCATCCGAGTGAGCAGGACGCCGGCCTTCTCGTCGGTGTAGAACGCGATGCCCTGGCGTTGAAGATGCGAGAACACCCGAATGCGAAGAGTCTCGTTCAGCCGTTCCCCCAGTCGGCCGGTGTAGGAGACTCGCGCCCAGCCGAGCACAGCGGCGAGCAACACGGCAACGACGTAGATACCTGCCGTGGCGACGAGCACGCTCTTGTCGTTGACCCGAACGCCATCATCGATACCGATCTGGGTGAGAACGGGCCCGAGCTGCAGCGCCACGGTCTCGATGGCGACGAGACCGATTGCGCCGAGGAGCCGGAGCCGATGCGGCCACAGGAAGCGAAGGAGCGAGAAGGGTTGGCGATCCCAGACATCGGGCTCCCATTCGACCTCGGCGATGGTGTGCTCCGGCTCGTGTTCGAGCGCCGCCTCGACCTTGCGGCGCAGGTCACCCGGTACGTCGGCCGCGGGCAACCCGGCGGCAGCGTTCGCCTGCATTGACGAGGGTCCGCCCATGAAGCCGCCCGGGCCACCGCCTCCTCCCATCGAGAACATCAGCGATCACCGCCTTGCAGGGTGTCGGCCAGGATCGCCGCGTAGCGCGGGTTGGTTGCGAGCAGATCGTGGTGGCGCCCGGTGGCGGAGACCTTGCCGTCCTCGATGAGAATCACCCGATCAGCGAGGGCGATCGTGGAGAGCCGGTGGGCGATGAGGATCGTGGTGCGCCTGGACCGCCGACGTTTGAGTGCATCGTGAATACGTTCCTCGACGGCCACGTCGATCGCGCTCGTGGCATCGTCGAGCACCAGCACCGCGGGGTCGGCCACCAGAGTTCGGGCAATGGCGAGCCGTTGGCGCTGACCACCCGACAACGTGAGCCCACGTTCTCCGATCTCGGTGTCGGCGCCGAGCGGAAGGTCGGCAACGAAGTCTGTGGCGACAGCGTCAGCGATCGCGGCGCTGACGGTGGCGTCATCACAATCGGGGCGAGCGAACGCCACGTTGTTGTGAACAGATGTGGCGAAGAGGAACGGGTCATCGGTCACCTGTGAGACCGCAGTGCGGAGCTCGGTGACCTTCAGGTTGCGAACATCGTGGCCATCAACGCGGATCGACCCGCCATCGAC
This sequence comes from Acidimicrobiales bacterium, assembly GCA_029263175.1. Lineage (GTDB taxonomy): Bacteria > Actinomycetota > Acidimicrobiia > Acidimicrobiales > Aldehydirespiratoraceae > JAACCU01. The sequence continues at coordinate 12,372 of JAJCXZ010000100.1, forward strand.
GTCGTAGAAACGAGGGAGTAGGCGAGCGATCGTCGACTTCCCACTGCCGGTTGCGCCGACGAGCGCAATGGTCTCGCCCGCCTCAATCGTGAACGACAACCCGTCGAGCACTGTTTCGCCAGCGCCGGCTGGGTAGGCGAAGCGGACATCGTCGAACTCGACCCGTCCGTCGACGGGGCCAAGCGACTCGGGGTTCTCGGGGTCCATGATCGACGGCTCTTCGTCGAGGATCTCGAAGACACGCACTGCCGCGGCGCCCGCGCGTTCCCACTGCAGCAAGATGAAGCCGAGCATCCGAAATGGTGCGGCGAGCAACACCACGTAGGTGCTGAACGCAACGAGGTGACCGATGTTGATGTCGCCGTCGATCGCTTGCTGGCCGCCGTAGAACAGCACAAGGGCAAGGCCGAGGCGGGGGAGCGACTCCATCGCCGGAGCGTGGCGGGCCCGGGTCTCGGCGAGCGTGGTGCCGGCCCAGCGGAGCCGTCGGGCGGCGCCGGCCAGTACCTGCACCTGGCGCCGTTCCTGGGCAAAGGCCTTCACGACCCGGATGCCCTGGGTGTTCTCGTCGACGATCGTGGCCACCTCGGCCTGTCGGGCGGTAACCACCCACGAAAGTGGAAACAGTCGGTTCCGGAGCCGGATCCCGATGAGGTAGACGAAGGGCAATGGCGCCAGGGCGACCGCCGTAAGTGTCACGTCGACCATCAACATGACCACGAGAGCGATTCCGAGGAGCACGATCTGCATGGCGACCAGCGGCCCGAATGCGAACAGCATCTGGATCGATCGGATGTCGGTGTTCGCACGACTGATGATCTGGCCGCTCTGGGTGCGGTCCCAGAAATCGAACGACAGCTCGGTCAGCCGTTCGTACATCAGGTTGCGGAGATCGTTCTCGATGCGAAGTGCGGAGCGGAAGAGCCCGAACCGGTAGGCGAACCCGAACACGAAACGGATCACCGCAAGAATCAGCAGCGTGATGACATACGGCTTGACCGTCTCGCCGTCATCGACAGCGGTGATGCCGCGGCCGATCATCACCGGCACCATCACTGTCGCGGCGATACCGATCAGTCCCGCGGTGATCGACGCCACGAACGAGACCTTCTGAGACCAGATGACCGGCCAAATGCGCCGAACCCAGAACAAACTGGTGTCGGGGTCGATCGCTGCGACTGGACGCGGGTAGCGGGGATCGTCCTTGCGGGTCGAAGTACCCGCCTCGTCGATCGTGACCCCGCTCCCCGGCACTACGCTTGTCATCGGGTACACCGTACGCACAGAACTGCCCGCCGCATGGATCCGATGGAGGACCCCGATCACTACCGCCCTCCAGCTGACTGCCGCCGTGGCCTTGGTCATCGCCAATGCCGGGTTCGTTGCCGCCGAGTTCGCCCTGGTCACCGTCGACCGGACACGAGTCGACGAACGCGCCAACCAGGGAAGCCGACGCGCCCAACAGACCCAACGTCTGCTGTCGCGCCTCTCGTATCACTTGTCCGGCGCTCAGCTCGGCATCACCATCACGTCGCTGTTGCTTGGATTCCTTGCCGAGCCGGCGATTGCATCCCTCCTCGAGCCCGCGCTCGGTGACGTCTTCGGCGAGACCACATCGGCCGTGTCGATCGGTCTCGCCCTGCTCATCGCCACCTTCACCCAGATGGTGTTCGGTGAGCTGGTCCCGAAGTCGCTGGCGACCAGCAAGCCGCTGGAAGCGTCGTTCGTTCTCGCCCGGCCAACGGCGATCTACGGAATCCTCGCTCGGCCCGTCGTGGCGTTGCTCGACGGACTCGCAGCGCGGATCACACGCCGGCTGGGCGTTGAACCCAAGGAGGAACTGGCCGTCGCCGGGCGAGACGAACTCGAGCACTTGATCCGATCGTCGGGCGAAGAAGGCACCCTCGACGCCGGCGAAGTCGAGTTGCTCACGCGTTCGATCCGGCTAGCCGACAAGTCCGCCGACGATGCGATGGTGCCCCGCGTGTCCGTCGCGTCTCTCGCGGCAACCGACACCGTCGACGACCTGGTCGAGCTCTCGGTGAACACCGGGCATTCCCGGTTTCCGGTCATCGGTGTCGATCTGGATGACGTACTCGGATTCGTGCACGTCAAAGTGGCGCACTCGGTGCCCGTCGACCGGCGCACGGCAACGATGGTCAGCGAGTTGATGACGCCGGTGCTGGCGGTGCCGGAGGCTCGCGATCTCGACGAGTTGCTCATCGATCTCCGCCAGGGTGGTTCGCAGCTGGCCGTGGTCATCGATGAACATGGCGGCACCGCCGGGATCATCACCCTCGAAGACATTCTCGAAGAGATCGTGGGCGAGATCGACGACGAGCACGACTCGGTGCCAACCATGCTCACCCGCGTCGAGGCTCGCGGTTCGACCGTGATCCAGGCGTCTCTGCATCCCGATGAGGTGCGATCTGCCACCGGTTTCGACATGCCCGAAGGCGAATACGAGACGCTGGCCGGGCTCGTGCTCGACCGTCTGGGCAGGATTCCTGCGCCGGGCGCCATGTGCACTGTCGACGGGTGGCGCCTTGAAGTCGTGGCGATGGATCGTCTCCGAGTGGCGTCGGTGCGGATCGTGGCGCCCCGCGAGTCAACCGAGGCTGAGGGCGCGTCGTGACCGCCGGCTTCCTCATTGCAGCGGTCCTCCTGCTGATTGCCAACGCATTCTTCGTGGCCATCGAGTTCGCGCTGCTGGCGAGCCGCGTTGCTCGTCTCGAACCAATGGCAGAATCCGGCGATGACGAGCGCGCTGCCATCGCGCTCGAGGCAGTGCGCGATCTTCAGCCTCAGCTTGCGGGCGCTCAGCTCGGCATCACGATGGCGTCACTCGGCCTTGGCTATGTGGCCGAGCCGTCGGTGGCGCACCTGATCGAGCTCGGGATCGAGCGATTCTGGCACCTCTCGGCGGGTGTCCTGCACTGGATCTCGCTCACGGTTGCCCTGTCGATCGTCGTCGTGATCCACATGGTTATCGGCGAGATGGTGCCGAAGAATCTGGCCATCGCCGCGCCCGAACGAACGGCGCGCATGTTGGCACCGCTGCATGGGGCCTATGTCACGCTGCTACGGCCGATCGTGTGGTTCCTCACGTGGGTCAGCAACGGCTTCGTTCGCCTGCTCGGCTTCGAGCCGGTCGACGAGCTCAACACGGCGCTCACGGTCAACGAGTTCCATCAGCTTCTCGAGGGCGCCGTTCAGGGCGGAACCCTGGAGGACATGGAACACGATCTGCTGTCCGGGGCTCTCGATTTCCGCGCTCGTACCGCCGGCTCGATCATGGTGCCGGCGACCCGTATGGTCTCGCGCCCCCGGTCGACTTCTGTGGCAGCTCTCGAGAAGCTCGTGGCGGAGTCCGGTCATTCGCGAATCCCGATCACCGCCACCGGTCCTGGTGATGTGATCGGCTTCGTGCATTCGAAGGATCTTCTCCGCTTCGGGGCCGACGAACGCACCGACCAGGTGCCGCTCGAGATGATCCGACGAATGCTGATCGTTCCGCCGGACCAGCCGGTCCGCGACCTGATGCGAGCGATGCGTCGCGAACGCCGCCACCTTGCACTGGTGCGAACTGCCGAAGGTCAACTCCTCGGCCTGGTCACCCTCGAAGACGTCCTCGAAGCCCTCGTCGGCGACATCATCGACGAAACCGACATCGATCAACACGTCTGACAAGTCACGCTGGGGACAGACCCCAGTGTGACTTGGGAGTGTCAGCGTGGATTCCCGGCTAGGCGCCGACTGCGTGGTAGCCGCCATCGACCTGAATCATCGAGCCGGTGGTGGCCGGGAACCAGTCCGAAAGAAGAGCGACAGTCGAACGGGCGACGGCAGAGCTGTCGTTGACGTCCCAACCAAGCGGTGCTCGCTCCTGCCAGCTGTCCTCGAACTGGGAGAAGCCGGGGATCGACTTGGCGGCCATGGTGCGAACCGGGCCGGCCGCGACAAGGTTGCAGCGGATCTGTTGGGGCCCGAGGAACCGGGCCAGATAACGGTTGGTCGACTCGAGGGCAGCCTTGGCCACTCCCATCCAGTTGTATGCAGGCCAGGCACGAGTGGCGTCGAAGTCGAGACCGACGATCGAGCCACCGTCGGTCATGAGCGGCGACACGACTTCGGCAAGAGTCTTCAGGGAATACGCCGAAATCTCCATGGCGATCTTCACGTCGTCCCATGTGGCGGCCATGAAATCCTCGCCGAGGCAGACTTCAGGCGCGAACCCGATTGCGTGCAGAGCGCCATCGACGCGGCCCCACTTCGACTCGAGTTGAGCCTGCAAGGCCGGTACATGGCTGGCATCGGTCACGTCGAACTCAAAGACGTCGCACTCGTTCGGAAGCTTGCGGGCAGTGCGCTGGGTGAGGCGAAGCCCACGACCGGCGCCGGTCAGGACGATCTCCGCACCTTCCTCCTGAGCGAGCTTGGCGATGCCGAATGCCAGCGAGGCATCGGTGAGTACGCCGGTGATCACGATCTTCTTGCCGTCGAGAATGCCCACGATGGTCCTTCCGGTTTCCAGAGAGGTGACCGACCTCTGACCGGTCGGCTCCGTCGAACGTTACGGCGTCGGCGCTACCGTCGGCGACATGACCGGCGGCAAGCATTCAACCATGCAGCTGTATGACACCCGTCGGGGAGCGGTGGTGGCGTTCGACCCGCCCGAGATCGTGCGGATGTACGTGTGCGGCATCACGCCGTATGACGCCACCCATCTCGGCCATGCCGCCACCTACATCACCTATGACATTCTCCAGCGCCGCCTGATCGACCGCGGCCACGACGTTCGATACGTCCGCAACATCACCGATGTCGACGACGACATCCTTCGCGCTGCGGCAAGGCGTGGCGTGCACTATCTCGATCTGGCGTTCGGCGAGACGGCCCGGTTCGACGAGGACATGGAGGCGCTCAACACCCTGCCGCCGTGGTCCGAGCCGAGGGCCACCGGCGCCATCCCTGATGTGCGCGGCGTCATCAATGCGATCATGGATGCCGGACATGCCTACGAAGCGGAAGGCAGCGTCTACTTCGACACTCGGGCCGCCAAGGACTTCGGTCAGGTGGCCTCGCTGGGCCGGGATCGTATGGAGGTGCTGGCCGGAGAGTGGGGCGAGAAACCGGACGATCCGGCGAAGCGCCACCCGCTCGACTTCGTGCTCTGGCGGCCCTCGGTGGCCGGCGAGCCGGCGTGGGAATCGCGATGGGGGAGAGGACGACCCGGCTGGCACATCGAGTGCACGGCGCTCGCCCTGCGCGAGTTGGGCGAGACGATCGATCTCCACGGCGGCGGTGTCGATTTGCTGTATCCCCATCACGAATGCGTCAGTGCCCAGTCAGAAGCTGCCACCGGCGAGCCGTTCGTGAAGCACTGGTTACACCAGTCGATGGTGCACCTGGATGGTCGCAAGATGTCGAAGTCAACGGGAAACCTCGTCTTCGTCCACGATCTCCGTGATCGGGTGCCGGCGATGGCGATCCGCCTCGCCCTGATGATCCACCACTACCGACGGCCGTGGAATTGGGCTGACACACTGCTGGACGAAGCGATCCTCCGACTCGATGAGTGGGAAGCCGCCGGGCCCGGCGACGCCGCGCTCGACGAGGCGCGGGCTGCGCTCGACGACGACCTCGACGTGCCTTCGGCCATGGTGGCAATCGACCGAGCGGTTGCGGCCGGTCACGGAGTGAGTGCTGCGGCCGACCTGCTCGGCGTGCGACTCGGCAGTGGGGCATGATGTGGCCGAGGAACCATGACCGCCACGATCGCCGCACCTGAGCATGCAAATCTGCAGACCACGGCGCTGTCCGTCATGGGGCCGGTCTTCTCGTTTCTCTGGCGTATCAAGGCCGTCGGTCGTGACCACCTCCCGATCGATGGGCCGGCGATTCTCGCCGCCAATCACAACTCGGTAATCGACTCGTTCTTTCTGCCGGTAGCCGCTGGTCGACCGGTGTCCTTCGTCGGGAAGGCGGAGTATCTCGACGACTGGAAGACTCGCCGTCTCTTCCCCGCGTTGGGCATGATCCCGATCGATCGCAGCGGCGGCGATGCGTCCGCGAGAGCCCTGGACGCCGCGGCGACAGTGCTCGACGGCGGCAGCCTCTTTGGGATCTACCCCGAGGGAACCCGTTCTCGGACCGGCTTGCTCCACAAGGGGCACACGGGCGCAGCCCGCCTCTCGGTGCGGACCGGGGCGCCGATCATTCCCGTCGGTATTCTCGGCACCCGGGCCATCCAGCCGCCGGACTCCTCGTTGCCGAAGTGTTTCCGCCCGGCCGAGATTCGGTTCGGTCGCCCGATCTATCCCGCCGAGTCGACATCGGTCACCGACGCTCGATTGCGTTTCCGGCAGATGACCGACGAGTTGATGTTCGAGATCCGCGCCTTGACCGGTCAGCAGTACATCAACGAATACGCCACCAAGGGCAAGACCGCGGCGGCGGAGACCCTGCAGGCGACGGGCACGCCGGAAATGCCTGAGCGACGGTCGTCGGCCGAGGTCCTGCGTCCAGCGGGAACCTGAACGGCGAGATGCAGCACACCTCGGAGCAAACGCTGCATCTCGACGTTAAAGCCACGTCCGGGTATCGGCGGCGCCGGTAACCTCGCTGAGTATGTCCGATGTGATCTCCGTTCAACTCCCCGATGGCTCCGCGCGTGAACTCCCCGCGGGCGCCACGGTGGCCGACCTCGCCGCTTCGATCGGCGCCGGTCTCGCTCGCGACGCACTGATCGCCGTTGTCGACGGCGAAGAGCTCGACCTCGACCGGCCGTTGACAGACGGCGCGGTTGTCGAAATCGTCACCGGACCCTCCGAGCGGGGTCTCCACACCATTCGCCACAGCACCGCTCACGTGCTCGCACAAGCGATCCTCGATCTCTATCCCGGCACTCAACTCGCCATTGGTCCGCCGATCGACAACGGCTTCTACTACGACGTCGACCTGCCCGCGGGCCAGACCCTCTCCGAAGATGACCTCGAGAGGATCGAGGCCCGCATGCACGAAATCGTTGCCGCTGACCAGGCGTTCGAGCGCCACGAGCTCCCAGCCGCGAAAGCGGCGGCCTTCTTCGCCGACGACCTCTACAAGGCCGAGATCATCGAACGAGTCACCGGCGGCGATGCCTCCGGCGACGATGCGGGCGAGGTCGGCAGCGCCGACATCATCTCCTACTACTCCAATGGCGACGGCTTTCGGGACATGTGCACCGGGCCGCATGTGCCGAGCACCGGCAAGCTCGGTCACTTCAAGCTCCAGTCAGTCGCGGGCGCCTACTGGCGCGGTGATGTCAGCCGTCCCATGCTCCAGCGCGTCTACGGCACCGCGTGGGACTCGAAGAAGGCGCTGAAGACCCACCTCCAGATGTTGGCCGAGGCCGAGAAGCGTGACCATCGCCGTCTCGCCCAGGAGCTCGATCTCGTCAGCTGGCCCGATGAGCTGGGCCCCGGCCTCGCCGTCTGGCACCCCAAGGGCGCACTGATCCGCAAGCTCATGGAGGACTACAGCCGCGATCGTCACGAGAACGGCGGCTACGACTATGTCTTCTCGCCGCATATCGCCAAATCCGTACTCTGGGAGACCTCGGGCCACCTCGATTTCTACGCCGATGGCATGTACCCGCCCATGGAGCTGGATGGCGCCTCGTACTACCCGAAGCCGATGAACTGTCCGTTCCATGTGATGGTCTATCGCTCGAACCAGCGCAGCTATCGCGAGCTGCCGCTTCGCCTCTTCGAGTTGGGCGCCGTTTACCGCTACGAGCTGTCCGGTGCCATTCACGGCCTCCTGCGAAGTCGTGGTTTCACCCAGGACGACAGCCACATCTTCACCACCCGTGAAGACATTCAGACCGAACTCGCGTCGCTGCTCGACTTTGTGCTGTCGGTGCTGCGGGCCTTCGGCTTCGAAGACTTCCAAGCCAAGCTCTCGACCCGGCCGCTCGAGAAGGCGGTTGGTGATGACGAGCTGTGGGACGACGCCACCGCCGGTCTGCGTGCGGCGCTCGATTCGAGCGGACTCGACTACATCGTCGATGAGGGTGGCGGTGCGTTCTACGGCCCGAAGATCGATGTCGACGTGAAGGACGCCATTGGTCGAGCCTGGCAGCTGTCCACCATCCAGCTCGACTTCAACCTGCCCGATCGGTTCGGCCTCGAGTACATCGCGTCGGATGGCACCCGCAGGCAGCCGGTGATGATCCATCGCGCGTTGATGGGGTCGATCGAACGCTTCTTCGGCGTGCTCATCGAGCACTACGCCGGAGCCTTCCCCGCGTGGCTGGCACCGGTGCAGGTCCGGGTGCTCCCCGTTGCTGAGGTCCACGACGACTACGCCCACAAGGTCGCCGCCCGCCTGAAGTCCGAAGGGTTGCGAGTCGATGTCGTCAGCGCTGTCGAACCGCTCGGCAAGCGTGTCCGCAACGGCAAGGTCGAGAAGCTGCCCTACGTCCTCGTGGTTGGTGACGACGATGTCGCCAACGACACCGCCGGCGTCAACAAGCGCGGCGAGAGCAAGCCTGACCGCGACGTCGCTGTCGACGATTTTGTCCGCAGAATTCGCTCAGAGGTCGACGAGAAGCGCTGATGTCCGGTCTCACTCATGGTTGAGCATCTGTGGGCCGGCTGGCGGATGGCCTACGTGACGGCCGGTGTTGATGTGGCCGAGGGGTCGACTCTGTTCGAGGCGATCGTTGCTTCGGATCTGCCCGATGACGAGACCTTCATCGTCTGGCGCGGCGACGAGTGCTTCGCCCTCATGAACCTGCATCCCTACACATCTGGCCATGTGATGGTCCTGCCGAAGCGCGGCGTGGCCGAGCTCGGTGATCTCACCGAAAGCGAGTCGGCCGAGCTGTGGGATGGCGTACGGGCGGCGGTCGCCGCCGTCACCACCGCGTTCGGGCCACATGGTGTCAACGTCGGAGCCAACCTCGGCAGGGGAGCCGGCGCCGGTATTCCCGACCATCTGCACATGCACATCGTGCCCCGTTGGGACGGCGACACGAACTTCATGACGGCCATCGCCAACACGCGTGTCATGCCTGAGGCGCTGATCGAGAGTTGGCGTCGAATCGTGGACGCCTGGCCGTAGCCTCAGGGCATGGCTGACGACCTCGAAACGACCGACGAATCCGCTTCGATGGACGACGGCAATGTGCGCGATGCACTGCCGGCGGACCTCCAGCCCGGGATGGTCGAGGCGCCCTATCTTTTTCCCAACAACAGCCGCCGCAGGATCCCAGCTGTTCTCTACACCGTGATCGGCTTCGCGTGCATCGCTCTCTACGCGACGGCCGGCGACGATCCCGTCCTCATCAACAAGGGCACCCTGATCGCCGGCGTCGTTCTCATCGCCGTGGCCGCCTACCACTGGCAGGGCGGCTGGGACCTCTCCTTCGATGAGGAGCAGGCACTCGGCGCAGCCACCAAGGAAGTCGGCTTTCCGATCGGTCACGCGTCCGCCCAGCTCGGCTGGCGCGGCCTTCGCAGCCGCCCCACCTGGCGCATCCTGCTCTACTCCAACGAGTCGGTTCCCGAGAACCGCGGTCTGGTTCTCGTCGATGGGGTGAACGGCGAGATCATCGACCGTTTCGTCGAGACCAACCCCGAGGATTGGTCCGCCTACACCTCGTGAATCGCTCTAACGCACGCTGGGGTCTGACCCCAGCGTGCGTTAGAGCGGATACGGCCTTGCGGCGTGCGCTGCTACCCTTGGCGGGTCCCCAATCCCGGGAGTTCTCATGTTCGACGGCAACCTGCGTGCGCAGGTCGATCGCGGCCTGACCCCCATCGGCCGCAGCCTTGTCAAGACCGGCATCACCCCCGACGTCATCACGGTCATCGGAATCATGATGTCCGGCGTCGCCGCCGTCACCATCGGCGCCGGCTACCTCCGGGTCGGCTTCTTGTTCCTGCTGCTGACCGCCATTCCCGACGCCCTCGACGGTGCCGTGGCTCGCGCCGCCGGCACCGGTTCAGTGCGCGGCGCATTCTTCGACTCGGTCGCCGACCGGCTGACCGACGGAATGTTGTTCGGCGGCGTGGCGTGGCACCTCGCCAGCACCGAGCCGGGCCGCATCATGATGCTGCCGGTGGCGATCATGGCATTGGCCATGTTCATCTCCTACCAGCGCGCCAAGGCCGAGTCGCTCGGCTTCGACGCCAAGGGCGGGATCATGGAGCGCGCCGAGCGGATCATCGTGCTCGCATTCGCTCTGCTGTTCCCCGAGCTGCTGCTCGCAACCCTCTGGGTGATGCTGGTCCTCACCGCGATCACCGCCGTGCAACGGTTCGTGAAGGTGTGGCGCCAGGCCTCGGTCGACCGGCCGACACCGGTTCGGCGAGCTCGTCGCACGCCGCGTCAACGTCAGAGCGAATCGCTGTGGCGTGAGCGCATGCGCGAGCGTCGCGCGCTTCGCGACTCCTAGTCCGTGGCTTCTGTCTCCGCCTACAAGGCGGGGTCGCTCCTTGCCCGGTTGGCTCCCGACGCCGTGGGCGCGGGTGCTGCGCGCCTGGTCGGTGCTGGTGCCGGTGCGGTGTCCGGTGACAAAGGCAGGATCGTCGCTCGAAATCTCGAACGCGCCCTCGGCCGCCCGCTTTCGGCATCGGAAAGGCGCCGCAAGGTCAACGAGACCTTCGAATGGTACGCCCGCTACTACGTCGAGAGTTTCAAGTTGCCGTCGATCTCGGTCGAACAGATCGACCACGAGTTCAGCTACGAGGGGGTGGACCCGATCCACGCCCACTGCGGGGAAGGAAGGGACGGGGCGATCCTCGCCCTCCCGCATCTCGGAACGTGGGAATGGGCAGCGTTCTGGCTCGCTCGGGTAGCCGACGTCAAAGTGACGGCGATCGTCGAACCGCTCGACCCGCCTGAGTTGTTCGACTGGTTCGTCGGGCTGCGTGAATCGTTGGGGATGGAGATCCATCCGCTCGGTCCCGATGCCGGGCGTCAAATCATTTCGGCACTCAAGCGTGGCCACCTCGTGTGCCTGCTCTGTGATCGTGATCTTCAAGGCACCGGCGTGCCGGTCGACTTCTTCGGAGAACGCACCACCCTGCCCGGTGGTCCCGCCACGATCGCCCTGCGCACAGGTGTGCCGCTCATCCCGGCGGCGGTCTTCTGGCGCGACAACGCCCGTCACGGTCTGGCCCGTCCGCCACTCGCCGTCGAGCGCGACGGGCGGCTACGCGACGACGTCCAGCGGGTGACTCAGATGGTGGCGAACGAGTTCGAGCACCTGATCCGGATGGCTCCTGAGCAGTGGCACCTCCTCAGCCCCAACTGGCCGAGTGACTACGAGATGCTCGGTCTCGATCTGCCCGAGCACCTCAAGGACCTGGCCTGATGCGCATCGGCATCGTGTGCCCCTACAGCCTCACCGTTCCCGGCGGCGTCCAGATGCAGGTCCTCGGCCTTGCCCGGTCTCTTCGCAAGCAAGGCGAGCGCGTGCGGGTTCTGGCCCCCTGCGACGGACCACCGCCGGACGCCGGCGTGACGCCACTCGGCAGCAGCTTGCCGACCGCCGCCAATGGCTCGGTCGCCCCCGTGGCGCCTGACCCCGCGGCCCAACTGCGGGTGATCCGGGCAATGCGGGACGAGGCGTTCGACGTCGTCCACCTGCACGAACCCCTCGCCCCGGGCCCGACCACCACGACGCTGCTCACTCGGCCTGCGCCGATGATCGGCACCTTCCACGCCGCGGGTGGCTCGCTGGCCTACGAGATGATGCCGAACGTGGTGCGATTCCTGGCCAACCGCCTCGACGACCGTTGTGCCGTATCCGAAGACGCTCGCAAGATGGCAATAGCGGGTGTCGGTGGCTCGTACGATCTGACCTTCAATGGTGTGGAGATAGCGCGCTTCGACAGCGGCGCGCCCCACCCGACCGAGGGCCCGACGATTCTCTTCCTCGGCCGTCACGAGCCTCGCAAGGGCTTGGCCGACCTCCTCGCCGCCCTGCAGAAGCTCCCCGCCGACACCCGCTTGTGGGTCGCCGGCGACGGGCCCGAGACCGACGCACTCAAGGCTCGTTACGCCGGCGACGCCCGCATCGAGTGGCTCGGCACGATCGGTGAAACCGACAAGATCGCCCGCCTTCGAGGCGCTGATGTGTTCTGCGCACCGTCGCTTCACGGCGAATCCTTCGGCATTGTCCTGCTCGAAGCCATGGCCGCCGGCACTCCCGTGGTCGCCTGTGACATCCCCGGCTACGCCAACGTCGCTCGGCAGGGACGCGACGCACTGCTGGTGCCACCCGGCGACACAAGGGCGCTCGCGGAGGCGATTCGAAACGTGCTCAACCAACCGCGACGGCGAGACGCGTTGATCGAGTCTGGGCGAAAGCGGGCCGACGACTTCTCGATGGCACGGCTCGCATCGCTCTACCTCGAGCGCTACGGGCGGCTGATCGCTCGATCCGCTGTACGACCCGGGTGACGGTGAGGCGGCCCTGGGGCCGGTACATTGAGTGAATCGCGGCCTTCGGAGCCGCCAGGAAGGTCAAAATGGTTGCACTGATCATTCTCGGAATCGTCGTGCTGCTGGTCCTCTATGTGATCAGCCTCTACAACAAGCTCGTCAAACTGCGGAATCGCATCGAGAATGCGTGGGCCCAGATCGACGTTCAGCTCAAGCGACGCTGGGATCTCATCCCCAATCTCGTCGAGACGGTGAAGGGCTACGCATCACATGAGCGCGAGACGCTCGAAGCCGTCATCGCCGCTCGCAATGCCGCCACCACAGCCTCGGGCCCCGCCGAGCAAGCGGCCAACGAGAACATGCTCACGGGCGCTCTTCGTCAGCTGTTCGCAGTGAGCGAGGCCTACCCCGAGCTCAAGGCCAACGAGAATTTCCTCGAACTCCAGGAAGAGTTGACCGCCACTGAGGGTCGTATCGCCTACGCCCGTCAGCACTACAACGATCAGGTCCAGAAGTACAACACTGGAATCGAGACGTTCCCCGCCGTGATCATCGCCGGCATGCTCCGCTTCACCGAGCGTGAATACTTCGAGGCTGACGACGAGTCCCGCGGCAACGTCAGCGTCGAGTTCTGACCGGTTTCGGACCAACCTGATGCCAACCGTCTCTCCCCGCGCGCTTGTCGCGATCCCTGCAGTGGTCGCGTTCGTCGTGGTGCTGCTGGCGCTGGTCTTCGTCATTCCCGCTCTGATTGCTGTGGTGGTGGCTCTGGTGATCGCTGTTGCCGTTGGCTGGGTCCTGCTGGCCCGTGCCCCGGGCATCGCGCTGGCGGCGCTTGGCGCCGAGCCCCTCGAAGAAGCGGTTCATCCGCGGTTCGAGAGCCTCGTCGAGAGCATCTGCGCAAGCTTCGGTATCACCGAGCCGCAGCTCTACTCCGTCGACACGGATGCGATCGATGCGGCCGTGGTTGGGCGAGCTGACGACACGCGGCTCATCGTCACCCGCGGCGCGCTCGAAAGGCTCGACCGACTCGAGCTCGAAGCGGTCGTTGCTCGCGAGCTGTCGCTCTTCGGCAACGGCATCCAGTCGGCCACTGTGATGGTCTCCGTCAGCAAGGCCGTCGGACCCATGCGAGCGACCCTTCAAGACCGATTCCTCGACGGCCGTCGCCTTGCCCGGGCCGACATCGAAGGCGTTCAGCTCACTCGCTACCCACCGGCTTTGGCCAGGGCACTCGAAAAGGCTCGCGCTGGCGCGGCCGTTGACCACGACCCGGTGAGTTGCCACCTGTGGATGGTCGGACCCGCTCGGGCCGGCGTCCAGCCTCTCCTCGTCGAACGGATCGATACGCTCCGAGAACTGTGATGCAGGCGGGTTGGCTCCGGCGCGTAGGCGCCTCGGTGGGACTCTCCGTGGCGCTGGCGGCGTGCGGTGGAGGCGGCGGAGATGACCCTGTCGCGGATTCTGGCAACGGCGATGACTCGCAGTCCTCGGACTCGACGTCGACGACGAGCACCACCACGACGGTGCTATCCGACATCGAGGCAGGGCTGAAGGCCCCGTTCACCGGCCGGCCCGCGGATGAAGTCCTGCTGGCTCAGCCCGCGATCGTGGTCAAGATCGGCAACAACGACGACCGCAGCCTCGAGTCGCTCATCGGCATCGATCACGCCGATCTTGTCATCGAAGAACGCATCGAGGACCGGGCCACTCGTTTCGCCGTCGTCTTTCACTCCGATGTGCCCGAGGTGGCCGGTCCGGTGCGATCCGGGCGAACCACCGACGTCGACCTGCTCGCCAATCTGGGCGCACCGATCTTTGCGTTCTCGGGCGCCAACATCGGAGTTCTGGGCCAGCTCCGCGAGTCGGCCAGCCGAGGTGATCTGGTGCTGGTCGCCAATGACGACTCAGGCACATACCAGTTCCGCGATTCCGACTTCCGCAACCCCGCCGACCTGTTCGCCTACGTACGCCTGATCCGCGACGATTTCGCCGCTCAGGCCGGTGCCGCCGTCGGGCCGTTCGCCTTCCGGCACGACGGTTCGCCCGATCGCCCGGTTGGCGTGAGCGGCGCGGCTGTCACCATTACCGGCCGAGACATCGTGAGTTTCGTCTTCGATCCGTCACGCGGGTATGTCCGAGTGCAAGACGGTGCGGTGCACTCCACCCGGGAGAGCCACGACATTGTCGTGACCAACCTCGTGGTGATGGAGACGGAGTATCTGCCGAGCCCAATCGATGCACAAAGTGTTGACGCCACCACGGTCGGCGAGGGTGTTGTCCACGTGATGATCGGCGGTCGCCTGATTTCAGGAGTCTGGCAACGGGCGACCCCGGCTGACGCCTACACGCTGATCGACGACGACGGCTCCGTCATCGAGTTGGAGCCCGGCACGACGTGGCTCACCCTTGCTCCCGCCGGGAGCTACGAGTTCGTCGTTGATGACGAAACTCTGGGACTGGTACTCGGGAACCCCGGATAAGCTGCGCGGCATGAGTGAGTCGACTGAACGCGCCACTGGCAGCCCGCTCGTCAAGCGTGGCCTTGCCGAGATGTTGAAGGGCGGCGTCATCATGGACGTCGTCAATCCCGAGCAAGCGAAAATTGCCGAGGACGCCGGCGCCGTCGCCGTCATGGCCCTCGAGCGCGTGCCTTCCGATATCCGCAGGGACGGTGGCGTGTCGCGCATGTCCGACCCGGAGATGATCGTCGGCATTCAGCAGACAGTGTCGATCCCGGTCATGGCCAAGGCGCGCATCGGTCACTTTGCCGAAGCGCAGATCCTCCAGGCACTCGACGTCGACTACATCGACGAGTCCGAGGTCCTCACCCCGGCCGACGAGGCTCACCACATCGACAAGTGGGCGTTCACCGTGCCGTTCGTCTGCGGCGCCACCAACCTCGGTGAGGCGCTGCGCCGCATCAGTGAAGGCGCGTGCATGATCCGCTCCAAGGGTGAGGCCGGCACCGGCAACGTCGTCGAGGCTGTTCGTCACCTTCGCTCGATCATTGGCGACATCGGCAAGATCACCAAGGCTGATTCCGCCGAGCTCTTCGACTGGGCCAAACAACTGCAGGCGCCGCTGCCGCTCGTGCAGGAGATCGCCGAGACCGGCGAGCTCCCCGTCCCGATGTTCTGTGCAGGCGGTCTTTCGACCCCCGCCGATGCCTCCCTCGTGATGCAGCTCGGTGCCCAGGCCGTATTCGTCGGCTCCGGCATCTTCAAGAGCGACGAGCCCGCCAAGATGGCCACGGCCATTGTCGAGGCCGCCACGCACTACCGGGATCCCGACATCCTGGTGAAGGTCTCCACTGGCCTCGGCAGCGCCATGAAGGGCCTCGAGATCGCAACGCTCGAGACGAAGCTGGCCGAACGAGGTTGGTGACCCCGACCGTTGGGGTGCTCGCACTCCAGGGTGCGTTTGCGGCCCACGCCGCAATTCTCGAACAGCTGGGCGTCTCCACGACGGAGATCCGCAGGGACGCGCAGCTCGACGCCGTCGACGCGCTCGTGATGCCAGGCGGCGAATCCACCACCATGTCGATGCTGCTCGAACGCTCGGGAATGCTCGAACCGCTGGGCGCACGCATCAACGCGGGCCTGCCGGTATTCGGCACCTGCGCCGGCATGATCCTGCTTTCGGCAGAGGTCAAGGACGGCCGTCCTGATCAGCGGGTGCTGGGTGCGATCGACATCACGACACGCCGCAACGGCTACGGCCGCCAGACCGAATCGTTCGAGAGTGATCTCGACATCGCGGGGCTCGATGCTCCGTTCCACGGTGTCTTCATCCGGGCGCCGATCGTCGAGCGGGTGGGCGAGTCGGTGTCAGTCCTCGCCTCGGTGGAGGGCGACGCCGTACTCTGCCGACAGGCGAACGTTACGGTCGCCTCATTCCATCCCGAGCTGGCTGACGATGACCGGCTCCACAGCATGTGGTTGAAGGAGTTCGCGTGAGCGGTCATTCCAAGTG
This sequence comes from Acidimicrobiales bacterium, assembly GCA_029263175.1. GTDB lineage: Bacteria > Actinomycetota > Acidimicrobiia > Acidimicrobiales > Aldehydirespiratoraceae > JAACCU01. Next base: position 28,785 of record JAJCXZ010000100.1, read on the forward strand.
GGCGACGATCAAGCACAAGAAGGGTGCGGCCGACGCCAAGCGCGGCAAGCTCTTCGCCAAGTTGATCAAGCAGGTCGAGGTCGCGGCCCGCACCGGCGGCGGTGATCTGGACTCGAACCCGACGTTGCGCACAATGTTCCAAAAGGCGCGGGACAACTCCGTGCCGCTCGACACCATCCGCAACGCGGTGAAGCGCGGAACGGGCGAGCTCGAAGGCGTCAACTACGAAACGATCACCTATGAGGGCTACGCCCCCGGCGGCGTCGCCTTGCTGATCGAATGCCTCACCGACAACCGCAACCGCTCATCGGGCGACGTGCGCTCGACGTTGGGCAAGAACGGCGGGTCACTCGCCGAACCAGGCGCCGTTGCCTGGCAGTTCGAACGGAAAGGCATCGTCCTTGTGCCCACCACGGTGGATGAGGACGAGCTGATGATGGTGGCGCTCGAGGCCGGCGCAGAAGACATCGTCAACGAGGGTGAGATGTGGCGGGTCACCACCGACCCGAGCGATCTGCCGACGGTCCGTGAGGCCATCGACGAGGGCGGGATCACCGTCCAGTCGGCCGATGTGGCCATGCTGCCGACGTCGACCGTCGAGGTCGCCGATGCCGGCCAGGTCAAGCAGCTCATGAAGCTCATGGACCTGCTCGATGACCTCGACGATGTGCAAGACGTCCACGGCAACATGGATGTCCCCGACGAAATCATGGACGCCATCGCCGCCGAATAGGTTCCTGGCGGACTATTGGTCGTTGACGAACACGGGGGTCTCCCAGGTTCGATCGCTCATGATCGTCTGCACCTCCGCAATGTAGGTGGACGCGCCGTTGGCGTACCAGCGACCGGCGAACCACACACCGAGGCATCCCCACACGTCGCCGGCTCCGTACGATCCGCCGAGCCAGGTGAGCTCACCCTCGTAGCAGGCTCGCCACACGGCGTACGCGTAGTCGAGGTTGTAGGCGCTCGATGCGATGGAATCATCCATTGCGGCGCCGTGATACAGGTAGCGCACCTGCATGAGACCGATGGACTCCGGGCAGGGGGAGAGATGCCGGAACGCGGGGTGGCAGCTGGACGAGTCGTTCGTCAGATCGCCCTGGGCGTCCTGATGCCACCATGACTCGCGAACCACCTGGGCGCGGGCGATGTCCTCATCGATGCCCCACTTGCAGGCCGCCCACTGGATGATCTCCTCGGTGGTGCCGGTGAAGTCGCCGTCGACACGAGGATAGGTGGGGTGGGGGCCGCTTCCGGTGGTGTTGTTCGCTGCGGTGTTGTCCGGTCGGATCTCGATTCCATCGGTCAGCCAACCAGCACACTGCTCGCCACTCGGAAGATCAGCGCCAGGGGCGAGGGTCTCGAACCCGTTCGTCGGCGCCGCCGGGCCGCACTGGCCGTTGCGATCGATCACGGTCGGCGCGGGGTCATCGAAGCGCCAGAGGAACGTGGCGATTTCCGCGCGGCTGATCGCACGCTGCGGTGAGAAGGTCGACGGCGTCGTGCCGATCGTGATTCCGGCCGCGAGCATCCACGCCACCGCGTCGTTGAAGAAGTCACCTGCATCTACGTCGGTGAACACGTGACCGTCTCCGGCCGGCCTGCCGGCGTAGCGCCAGAGCATCGTCGCCGCTTCGCCTCTCGTCACGGCCCGATTCGGCTCGAAGGTTGTCGGCGACGTTCCGGTGGTGATCTGCCTGTCGGCCATCCACGCAACCGGCACGGCAAAGAAGTCGCCCGAGTGCACGTCGCGGAAGGGCTGAGGTCCGCCTGAAGGTTCGCCGGCATAGCGCCAGATGAAGGTGGCGAACTCGCCGCGTGTGACGCTGCGATCGGGGCTGAAGCAACCCTCTGAGGTGCCGGTGGTGATGCCGCGGTTGACCATCCACTGGATCGGTTCGCTGAAGAACTGGTCGTCGGCGACGTCGCCGAAACCGGCGACGGCGGAGGACGCAGGCTGAACTGTCAGCAACGTGCTGATCAGCGCGACACAGACCGCGAATGCTGTGAGTGGTCTCGGATTCCGAGATTGCAAGGGAAGTGACTCCTTGCCCGCAAGGGCAACTGTAGTCGGCGAGTCGCCCGTCAGCACGGCGGGGTGTCAGCCCTGCGGAATGCTGTGCCCGATGTGGTGGACGAACTCGCCGCTCCTGTCGGCACCAAGAGGTGCGATCAGCAGGTCGGCGAGTTGATTCCCGATCTCCATCGGCGTCGAAACGAGACCCTGATCCCGAAGATCCCGATAGAACTCGGCCGCAGCCACCTCGGGGCCGGCGTTGAGAATTCGGTCGAGCAGAGGCGTGGCGACAGCGCCGGGGTAGACCCGCAGAATCGCCGTCTCGTCCAACTCGAGCGCTGCGGCTCGCATCGCCATCTGCGCGGCCGATTTCAGTATCGAATACGCGCCCCATCCGTCTCGAGGGGTTGCGGCCGAGTAGCTGTCGAGGATCACGGAGCGATCGACCGCGCCCACCCGCAGCAGGGCGGCCGTCAGCGCGACTGGAGCAGCAACATGGACCTGGAAGTGGTGGGACAGCTCGTCTGGATCCAGGTCCGTCCAGGGCTGTGTCGGGACTGCGGTGGCGGCGCCATGAACGATGCTGGCCAGCGGCCGCCCGCCGACGCGAGCGACGATTCGGTTGCGATCAGCGAGGTCGCCCACGTCGCCGGCCACCGGCTCGATCAATCCGGGGTGCTCACCGGCGAGCGCCTGAAGGGGTTCGTCTCGGCGGGCGACCACTACGACTGACTCGCTCCGTTCGGCCAAGGCCAGCGCGGTCGCAAACCCCATGCCGGTCGATGCTCCGGTGACGAGATGGATGCTCATGTGGTGCAGTCAATCACGAGTGCCCTCCGTACTGCGGCTGGTCAGACGCCGTCGGCGACGCCGAGCAGGCGCTGGCGGCGAACGCCGGCCATCCCTCGCCAAGTCGAGACGAGTCCGATCGTCCATGCAATTGCGCCGATCACGATCGTGGTTGTGATCGTGCCGTAGATCGCCCCGGATGCCTGGGCGTAGCTGATGGCGATGAGAGGGAGCGTGATCAGGCCGGACGCTTGCTGAGCCGCAGCCGTCGACTTCACGCGTCCGGACAACCGCAGCACGAGCGAAAGGCCGATCAGAAGGAAGCCGGGCAGCACCCACAACATGAGCAGCCACCACTGTTGGGTGGGGAAGAACCAGCCGCCAACTTCGGGGCCGACGATCAGATTCACGATCAGGCTGTAGAGGGTGAACCCGACCATGGTGGTGAAATAGCCGGGCACGAGAGAGGCCATCAGCTTGCCGAGATAGATCTCTTTGGTGGCCGCCGGGGAGTGGGCGAGGAACTCACCGGTGCCACGTTCACGCTCTCCGACCAGGGTGGCAGCACCGACCGCGGTCGAGATCGTCAGCGGCACGACAACCGCCATGGGCGCAAAGAGGAAGACGGCCAGGGCATACGACGTGCGGCCCTGTGGCGTGTCGCCCTTGATCTGTGCCTGCGCTTTGGCGGGAAGGACTTCGAGGGTGTTGGCGATGTTCTGAACCGCGTCGACATCGCCGAGCGAGGTGATCGACAAGAGCAACACCAGCGGCACGATCACGAAAAAGATGCCGCCGAGGATGCTCATCGGCATCCAGAAATCCTTGGCCAGAACGAGCTGTTTGACGTCGGTTCGAGCGACGGTGAAGGTGCGGTGCCAGTTCATCGGGCCATCTCCTTCGGTATGGATTCGCCGAGGTCGCGGGCACTCCGGCGCACCGCGAAGTAGAGCTCTTCGAGCGTTGGCTCGTGGGGCACGACGCCGGTCACACGAACGCCTGCCCGCACGATCGCCGACACGACGTCGGGAGTGACCGACGGGTCGTCGAGAATG
>JAJCXZ010000101.1 GCA_029263175.1 Acidimicrobiales bacterium
TCTCAACGGTGGCGCTGGGCAAAGGCATCGTCGAACGACCGCGGTTCGAGGACCGCATCGAGGTGATCCGCGCGTCGGTCGCCGAGCATCCGACCATCGGCGTCGTGGTCACCGACTCACGGTTGATCGTCGATATCGCCTCCGGCTACGACGTGGTGGTGATGGGCGCCGACAAGTGGGCCGAAATCGGTGAGCTCGGTTGGTATGCGGACGGCGCGGCGCGGGATGCGGCGCTGGCCGCTCTCCCGCGCCTGGCCCTCGTGCCTCGGCCTCCGCTGGAGGTGCCCGCCGAGCATCTCGTCCCGGTACGCGACGACATCCTGGAGATCTCATCGTCGGCGGTCAGGGCCGGCCGCACGGAATGGATGACCTCCGCTGCTCGTGAATACCACGAAGCCACGGGTGCTTGGGGAGCGGACTGAGTTGAAACGGGGGTCAGACACCCGTTTCAATCCGTTTCAACTAAACCTCCAAGGGCAGGTCTTTGTCGATCCAGTCGCGCAGCGAACCGTCGTAGACGGTCACATCTTCATGGCCGAGGAGGTGGAGGATGAATGCGTCGCTCGTGGCTGCGATGCCCCCACCGCAATAGGTGATGATCGGGCCGGAGCCTGCGCCGGCCCTTTCGAACTCGGCTCGCAGCTCATCCAGCGGCCGGTAACGCTGGGTCACGGGGTCGACGAGACCAGCGGCCGGCACGTTTGCCGCGCCTGGGATATGGCCGGGTTTGCCGTATCCGGCGTCGGTACCATCGTGATTTTCTGGCGACAGAGAGTTGATGATGCACGACGAGTGGTCATCGACCGCCGCCTGCACGCCATCGCTATCGGTGAAGATGCGTGGCCGTGGTTTGGCGACGAGTTGGCCCGCGGCGTGGACGGGAGCCGCATCGGTGCTGACCGGATTGCCTTCGGCGGCCCAGGACTTCAGCCCGCCATCGAGCACCGCTGCATTGTCGAAGCCGATCGACCGCAAGAGCCACCAGGCCCGCGTCGCCCACATGCTGAATCGGCTGTCGTACAGCACGACGCGGGTGCCCTCACCGATACCGGCAGCCGCGAATGCCGCGGCCAGCTCATCCGGCGCCGGAGGGGTGAACCAGAGCTCGGCGTCCGGGTCGGAGATCTCGGTGACCAGATCGAGGCGTCCACTCCCGGGGATGTGGCCCTCATCCCAGATGTCCGACGCCGTGACAATCTCTACTCCGCCTTCGGGCGCGGGCCGAATGTGGACTGTCGTGTCGAAGATTCGCAGGTCACCCGCACCCATCTGCTCGGCGAGCCAGGAGGTCGAGACAAGCGGGGACATCGGTTCGTTGGCCATTGGCCACGGTAGCCACCTGTGGCGACCCGGCGCCATCCACCTAGGTTGACCCGATGCTCAACGCCGTACGGTCTCGATGGACCGCCACCGACAGCGAGATTCTCCGTCTCGCGTTTCCGGCCCTTGGTGCGCTGACCGCTGAGCCCCTCTACGTCCTCGCTGATACCGCGGTTGTCGGCCACCTCGGCACACCGCAACTCGGCGGCCTCGCCCTGGCGTCATCGCTCATCCTCATCGCGTACGCAGTGTTCATCTTCCTCGCCTACGGCACGACGGCCGCCGTGGCGCGGCTCCTCGGCGCAGGCAAGCACCGCGAGGCTGCGCACCAGGCCGTACAGAGCATCTGGCTTGCCGCTCTGGTCGGCGCCGTCATCGCCGTTGTCGGCCTGCTCGTGGCCGAACCGCTCGTCGACCTGATGGGCGGTGAAGGCGACGTCCGCACCTTCGCTCTCACCTACTTCCGAATCTCGATGGCCGGAATCCCACCGATGCTCGTGGGCCTCGCCGGCGTTGGCTATCTCCGTGGTCTTCAAGACACGAAGCGGCCATTCATCGTCGCGATGGTGACCGCGGTGTTCAATCTGGTCCTCGAACTCGTTCTGATCTACGGCTTGGACTACGGCATCGGCGCCTCGGCGCTGTCGACGGTCATCGCCCACTGGATCAGCGCCGGCATCTTCTGTTGGTGGATCGCCAGCGCCGTCGCAGAGCACGAGGTGAGCCTGCTCCCCGATCGGCGAACGATAACGAAGCTGGCCGGGGCCGGTTTCGACCTCCTCATGCGCACCACCGCCATGCGCGGCGGTCTCCTCATTACCCTCGCTGTCGCCGCGCGGATCGGGACGGATGATCTCGCTGCCCATGAGATCTCATTTCAGATCTGGAGCGTGCTCGCGCTGAGTCTCGACGCAGTCGCGATTGCGGCTCAAGCGATGATCGGCCGGGCCCTCGGAGCGGGCGACGCCGATCTCGCCCGCCGACTCGGCCGCCGGATGATCCAATGGGGCTGGTGGGCCGGCATCGTGCTCGGACTTGTCGTCCTGGTGACGTCACCAGTCGTGCCCGGCATCTTCTCGAACGACCCTGCCGTCACCGGGCTGACCACGTTCTTGTTGATCCACGTGGCCGTCTGGCAACCACTCAACGGCATCGTGTTCGCCCTCGACGGCATCCTCATCGGCGCCGGCGATCTCCGCTTCCTCGCCTGGGGTATGTGGCTCGCATCAACCGCATTGATCGGGGGCGCCGTCGGTGTTCTGATGCTGGATCTCGGCATCGGCTGGCTGTGGGGCGCGATCGGCGCATGGATGGTCGTCCGTGCCGCCGCACTCATCTGGCGCTTCCAGACCGACTCCTGGCAGATCACCGGAGCCGTCCGCTAGTGGGTTACGAACCCTTGGCGGCGAGGAGCTGAGCGATGGCGCGGCCGTCGGCTTGGCCGTTGGTGGCCTTCATGATCTGGCCGGTGAAGAAGCCCTGCATCTTCTTTTGCTCGCCATCGTCTCCGCTGGTGAAACGGATCCACTCGTCGGGGTTGTCGGCGATGAGTTGGTCGACGAGACCCTCGAGTTCGTTGCTCTCCATGGCTTCAAAGCCACGACCGGAAGCAATGGTCGCGGGGTCACCACCGGACTCGACCATGTCGGAGAGCACCTGCTTGGCCTGGGTTGCCGTGAGTTCACCGCTGGTTTCCATCCTGATCAGCGCCGCAAGCAACGGCGGTGTCAGGTTCGACCAATCGTCGACGGCCACATCGTTTTGCAGCCGAGTGAGAACCTTGTCGGCGTCAGCACCGGCTTCGATGGCATCGAGGGCCAGGCCGTCCTGACCGCGTTCCACCACCGTCGAGAGCACGTCGGGTCCGACGCCGGACAAGTCGGCGAGACGAGCGCGTCGAGCAGCCGGCAGAACTGGCAACGAAGCGTCGATCGCGGCGACGTCGGCAGCGGAGGGCTCCAGCGGCACCAGATCCGGTTCCTGGAAGTAGCGGTAGTCGTCGGCGTCCTCCTTGGACCGGCCTGGTGTTGACCGGCCGCCGTCTTCGTCCCAGTGGCGGGTCTCTTGACGGGGGGCTTCGCCGCTGTTGTACAAGTCGACGTGGCGTTGCGCCTCGTATTCGATGGCGCGACCCATGGAGCGAACGGAGTTGATGTTCTTCAACTCGCAACGGGTGCGCAGCTCCTCGGATCCGACGGGACGCACCGACACGTTGGCGTCGACGCGCATCGAACCCTCTTCCATTTTGGCGTCGCTGACCTCGATGGCGAGGAGGATGTCGCGCAACTCGTTCACGTAGGCCTTGGCGTGGTCGATCGTGCGAATGTCGGGCCGGCTCACGACCTCGACCAGGGGCACCCCGGCGCGGTTGTAGTCGACGAGCGAGAACATCGCATCGTTGATTCGACCGCCGCCGCCGATGTGAGTGGTCTTGCCCGCATCTTCTTCGATATGGGCCCGTTCGATGCCAACCACGGCACCGTCGCTCAGCACGAGCTCGCCATCCATGCTCGTCGGCTTGTCGTACTGGGTGGTCTGATAGTCCTTGGCCATGTCGGGGTAGAAATAGTTCTTCCTCGCCATCACCGAGCCATGAACCTCACAGCCGAGCGCACGGCCGAGCTTCATGGCATAGTCAACGGCCTTGCCGTTCATCACCGGTAGCGAGCCCGGCAACCCGAGGCACACGGGGCAGACGTTGGTGTTGGGGTCGGTCGAGAACTCGTTGGCGCAGCCACAGAACAGCTTCGTCCGGGTCGCCAGTTCGACATGGACCTCGAGACCGACGACGAGTTCCCATTCGTCCGGCAGTGTTGGTTCATGCGGGCTCATGTCGCACCTCCAGCGTTCGCGGCTGCTTCGAGCACGGCAGCGACCTGGAACGTGAGACCGTCGGCCAGGGCGGGGGCGAGCACCTGGACGCCGACGGGCAAGCCGTCGTCACCCACCCCGAACGGCACCGAAATGCCAGGATGGCCAGTGAGGTTGGACGGGATCGTGCACACATCGTTGACGTACATGGTCATCGGGTCGCTGGAACGCTCACCGAACGGGAACGCCGTGGTCGGAGCGGTGGGGGTGATCAGCACATCGAAGTTCTCGTAGACGGATGCGAAATCACGCAGCATCATCGTGCGCACTTTGAGGGCCTTGCCGTAGAAGGCGTCGTAGTAGCCGGCCGACAAGGCGTAGGTGCCGAGCATGATGCGACGCTTGACCTCGGCACCGAAGCCGGCGGTACGAGTGGCCGTGTTCATCTCACCAGTTGTGGGGGCATCGACCCGCAGGCCGTAGCGCACACCGTCGTAGCGGGCGAGATTGCTCGACGCTTCGGCCGGAGCGACGATGTAGTACGCGCTGAGGCCGAGCGTGGCGGACGGTACCGACACCTCTTCGACGATTGCGCCCGCTGCGGCAAGCGCCTCCACCGCCTCGTTGGTGCGGGCGAGCACGTCGGCCGAGAGGCCTTCGACAGAACCGGCGCCACCGGAGAGTTCCCGGACCACACCCACACGAAGCCCCTGGACCCCGCGGCTGAGATGATCGACGGCGTTGGGCGTGAAATCGGTGATCGAGGTGGAGTCGAGCGGATCATGCCCGGCGATCACGTCGTACAGCGCTGCCGCGTCGGCGACGTCGGTCGCAAACGGACCGAACTGGTCAAGTGATGATCCGAACGCGATCAGGCCGTAGCGGCTGACGGCGCCATACGTCGGCTTCATCCCCACGATGCCGCAGAAGGCGGCGGGCTGGCGGATCGAGCCACCAGTGTCAGAACCGATGGCAAGCGGGGCGAAGTTGGCGGCCACCGCCGCGGCAGACCCGCCGCTGGATCCGCCCGGAACCCGGCCGGTGTCGAGAGGGTTGCGGGTAGGCCCAAAGGCCGAGTTCTCGGTCGAGGATCCCATGGCGAACTCGTCGAGGTTGGTCTTGCCCACGAACACCGCGCCGGCGTCGGCCAAGCGGGAAACGACCGTGGCGTCGTAGGGCGGACGCCAGCCCTCCAGAATCTTCGACGAGCATGTGGTGGGGATGCCCCGGGTGCACATGTTGTCCTTCAGCGCCAGCGGCACACCGGCCAACGGACCAACCGGATCTCCCGCCGCGACCGCGGCATCGACCGCATCGGCCTGGCTTCGAGCCTTTTCCTCGGTGACGAGGTTGAAGGCGTGGATCTCTTCCTCGCGCTCCCTCACCCGGGCCAGATGCTCATCGAGAACAGAAGCAGCCGAGCGAGCGCCAGAGGCCACGTCGGCGGCGATCGAACGGGCGCTCACCGCTCCTCCCCCAAGATCGGCGGCACACGGAACTGCCCATCCTGCTCAGCCGGGGCGACACCGAGGACTTCATCACGATCGAGCGACGGACGCCGCTCGTCGGCACGAAACACATTCACCATCGGCAACGGGTGCGACGTGGGTTCGATATCGCCCACGTCGAGGGCTTCGATGTCGGCAGCGTGGTCGAGGATGTCGCTCATCTGGTGGGCGAACTCGTCGATCTCGGCGTCGCTCAGGTCGAGCCGGGCCAGTCGAGCGACGTGGATGACCTCGTCACGGGTGATGCGTTCGGACATGGCGTCAAAGGATACGAGGGCGGCCGGTCTACGCTGCGCCCGTGACCGCTCATCCTTTCCTCAGCCCCGAGTGGATCATCGCGATGCGCGAGATCCGTGCCGACTACGCCGACGATGAAGGCGACCCTGGGGTGGAGCTCGCGGCCAACGTCACCGTCACCAATCCACCGTTCGGCGATGGCTCCGTGCTCGGCCACATCGATTCCAGCGGCCCGACATTGATGATCGAGGAAGGCCACCTCGACGAGCCCGAGTTCTCGCTGGAAGTCAGCTACGAATTGGCCCACCAGCTCTTCGTCAGGCGCGACCCCACCGCCGTCATGCCGGCGATTTTCGCCGGCCAGATCAAACTCACGGGCGACTCGTCGAAGGTTCTGATGTTGGCCGGTCAAATGGCCCCGCCTGCGGAAGGTGACCCCCGCCGCGATCAGCTGCGCGAAATCGTGGCCCGCATCGACGAGGTCACGGCATGATGAGAAGCGGCACCCGGCAAGTCACGCTGGGTCTGTCCCCAGTGTGACTTAGTTTCCCGTGAGTTGGGTGGCGATGACGACGCTGATGCCGGGTAGGTGGAGTTCGCCGGCGGGTGGGTCAGTCGCCAGGACGGGCAACGACGGGTCGCCTTGAACACCCGACACCGCGAACCCGGCGTCGCTCAGAATTGCGGTGGCCTCATCGACGTCCAGGCCGATGACTGCGGGGATCGCTCGAGGCGCCGGCCCATCAGAGATCACGATCGAGACATTCGTGCCGGCATCGACGAATGCGCCAGCGCTGGGCTCGAACCGGATCACCAGCCCCTCGGCCACGTCATCGGAGAACTCGCGCGATCGGTTGGGTGCCAGGCGGGCATCGGTCAGCACGATCTCGGCATCACCGGGATCGAGTGACTCGGGGATTCCCGGCACCGCTCGCATCGCCGGCCCGGTCGAGACACGAAGGTCCACCGGCGCTCCGGGCTCGAGTTCGATGACCCCGGTCGGGACGAGAGCCTCGATGACATAGCCCGCGAGAATCTCCTCATGGGCTTCCTCATGGATGGTGCCGAGCGTCAGCCCTTGCTCTTCGAGTCGGTCGACCGCGTCAACCGTGGGCAACCCGTCGACATCAGGGATACCGACCAGAGGCTCGCCCAACGAGACAAAGACGATGATCGGATCGCCCTCGGCGACCTCGGCTCCTGCCGCGGGATCGGTTTCCAGCACTTCGCCGGCACTGGATCCCGGTTCGCGTGTGTCACGAAAATCGGGCACGAGACCGATCTCACCGAGCGCCTCGGTCGCCTGAGCACGGGTCTGTCCGGCCACATCCGGGACCTCGTGCATGATCGGCTGGTTGGAATCCCACGCCATGAAACCACCGACAACCGCAGCAATGAGCGCAATCACACCGACAATCGCCCAGGGCCAACGCACGGCCGGTTCGTCAGAAGTGACCGAAGAGTCCTGCACTGACGCCAGCGGCGACACGCCGTGAACAGTGCCGTGTTGGGTGGAATCGGTGCCTGATGCGACACCGGGAGCAGGACCGATGAGAGGAAGGGGGGTTGGACGGGCCAGATCTGTGGCCGACGCCATGAGCGACGCCGCGAGCTCACCGGCCGACGGGCGCGCCTCGGGGTCGAGGGCACCGCAACGGCGCAACACACCCTGCATCGGTCCGAGCTCAGGATCGGGCTCGAACGGCGTATCGGCGCGGGCCATGAGTGTGGCGATCGCGGTGTCGCCGACGAACGGGACTTCCCCGGTCACCGCCTCGTTGATCGCCAGGGCGAGTGCATACACGTCGGCCGCAGGGCCCACCCGCTCACCACGAGCTTGCTCAGGTGCCGCATAGCGTGCCGTGCCGACCATGGAGCCGTCTTGGTCGGTCAGGCCGGCTTCAGCGATCGCTCGTGCCAACCCGAAGTCGGCGATGCGGAGGCGACCGGACTCGTCGTAGAGCAGGTTGGCGGGCTTGATGTCGCGGTGAATCAGATCTCGACCGTGGGCGTAGTCGAGACCCCGGGCGGCTTCGAGTCCAGTCAGCAACGCCTGCGAGGGCGTGAGGCGTTCACCGGCATCCAGCATTCCTCGCAGGCTCCCGCCCCCGAGGTATTCGGTGACCAGGTAGGGCACATCGTCGTGGCCCCAGTCGTAGACCCCGAGCACGTGCGGATTGTTGAGCGATGCCGCGATTTGGGCCTCGGCGCGGAACCGGCGAAGGAAGGCATCGTCTTCGGCCAACCCGTCGTGCAGCACCTTCACCGCGACACGGCGACGCAGAGTGACATCGTCGGCGAGATAGACCCGCGCTGAGGCGCCGCGACCGATCGGCGCAACCAATCGATAGCGGCCTCCGAGAACGCGGCCGATGTCGCCGTCGAGGGGTGCCCGTGTCATTGGGGCCACCGTACTGTCGCCATGACCACAGAGGGTGGCTCCCCGACCGACGATTCGGCCGCCTTCTCTGGCAGGATCACAGGGTGCCACGCCGTCAGAAACTGATATTCGCCGCCCTCATGATCTTCGGACTCGGCTTCTTCGTGGCCGCCGGGATCATCGGTGGAAACGGAAGCAGCGATGATGTCTCCGTCACCAACAACCCCGCTGTCGACGCCCTGATCCCCAACCGTGGCGACGAGGTGCTCCAACAGCAGACCGTCGGTATCGATCTCGCCGCCGACTATCGGCTCCTGGCCTTGACCATCTCGCCTGGGGCGCAGTGCACCGCGCCTGTCGATGTCACCGCGTTCACCCGCCATGTCGATGGCCTGCAGCAGTACCTGTTCACCCCGGCACCCGGCACGCCGGTCGAGGCGCTCGTCGGCGAGTTCAATTGCGCCCGGGCCGTCTTCGAAGAGATCGCCCGTCCTGGCGAGTTCCAGGAAATCGATTGGGCGTTCTCGGTCAACTGACCGCCGCGCCGACGGGTCAGACCTCGGGCACTTCGCCGGATTCGAGTAGTTCGAGGAACCCCGACTCGTCGAGAACGGGCACGCCGGCCTCCTCGGCCTTTGTCACCTTCGATGCCCCGGGGTCAGCACCGATCACCAGCGCCAACGTCTTCTTGGACACACTGCCTGGTGACTTGCCGCCGCGAGCGACAATTGCCTCCTTCGCTCCGTCGCGGGTGAATCCCGCCAGCGTCCCTGACACAACGACGGTTTTGCCCTCCAAGGTCTGTGGCGCTGACCGGTCGACAATCGCGGCTTCCATCGTGAGACCGGCGGCGGTGAGCCGACCGATCAGGTCCTGGGCCTCGGGGCGAGAGAACCACGCGTGCACGGCCTCGGCAATCACCATTCCGAACCCATCGACAGCCGCGATCTCCTCGACCGAAGCGGCCATGATGTGATCCATCGAGCCAAAAGCCGCGGCGAGCGTCTGACCATTGACCTGCCCGATCTCCGGAATCCGGAGGCCGAACAAGAGGTTGCCGAGCGGGCGAGATTTCGAGATCTCGATGGCAGTCCGCAGGTTCTCGACGGACTTCTCCTTGAACCCCTCGAGCTCGAGGACCTTGTCGAAGTCCATCGTGTAGAGATCCGCGACGTCCTCCACGAGGCCGAGCGTGACGAAACGGTCGACGTTCTTCTCGCCGAGGAACTCGATGTCCATCGCCGCCCGTCCGGCGAAGTGCTCGATGCGGCCGCGGATCTGACGATCGCAGCGGAAGTTCACACAATGGGTGGCGGCCGCGCCTTCATCGCGCACGAGACGCTCACCGCAGACCGGGCAGTCGGTGGGGAACTCCCACGGCACCGAGTCAGCGGGGCGATCCGATAGCACCGGCCCTACGACCTCGGGGATCACATCGCCGGCTCGCCGGACGATCACTGTGTCGCCGGGACGCACGTCCTTGGCCGCCACCTGGTCCTGGTTGTGGAGTGTCGCGGTGCCAACCGTGACCCCACCGACGAAGACCGGGTCGAGACGGGCGAACGGGGTGGCCTGGCCCGACGGGCCGATTGACACCTCGATGTCGAGCAGTGTGGTCGTCCGTTCCTCCGGCGGCAGCTTGTAGGCGATCGCCCACCGAGGGGCTTTCGCATCTGCACCAAGCTCGCGCTGGAGGCGTAGATCGTTGACCTTCGTGACCACACCGTCGAACTCATAGTCGAGCTCGTGGCGCTTCTTCTGGAACTCGGCGATTCGTCCCTCGACCTCGTCGATCGAGGCAATCGCCTTCGTGTGTTCGTTGACCGGCAATCCGAGCGAACCCAACCACTCGAGTGTCTGGGTGTGCGAGGTGAGCTCCGGACCACCCTCGACAACTCCGAGCTGGTAGCAGAAGAACGACAACTCTCGATCGGCCGTCACGCCAGCATCGACCTGGCGCAACGAACCCGCGGCGGTGTTGCGCGGGTTGATGTAGAGCTTGGGTTCCTTCCCGGTGGCCTTGGCCGCCTCCACCTGGCGTTCGTTCAAGGCGGCGAAGCTCGACAGGCGCATATACACCTCGCCGCGCGCTTCGAGCACCGGCGGATAGTCACCGGTGAGGTGTGAGGGAATGTCGGCAATGGTGCGCACGTTGTGGGTGACATCCTCCCCGACCTTCCCGTCGCCGCGTGTCGCGCCCTGCACGAGAACACCGTTCTCGTAGCGAAGCGAGATCGCCAGGCCGTCGAACTTCAACTCGACGGCATAGGCCGGGACCGGTTGACCCTCCAGCCGGCGCTCGACCCGCTCGTTCCATCCGCGTAGTTCGTCGATGTCGAACGCATTGTGCAGCGACATCATCGGCACCGTGTGCGTCACGGGTGCGAACGCCGTGTTCGTCGCACCGCCAACCCTCCGGGTCGGTGAGTCGTCGGTGGCCAGTTCGGGATTCGCGTCCTCGAGATCGGCCAACTCCCGTAAGAGGCGGTCGTAATCGGCGTCCGGGATCTCGGGCGCGTCGAGCTCGTAGTACGCGCGAGCATGACGATTGAGTTGGGCGCGAAGCGTGTCGATTCGCGTTGCTGGGTCTTCAGGAGCGTCGGCCATCGGAGGCGAGGATAGTTTGACGGCCGTGATCGACGCCTTCCGCGACCGCCAACGTGTCCTCGTGCTTCTCCCGCTCGCCGTGTGGGCAGCGATGCCGTTCACCCTGGGCGCCCTCATTGGTGATGCCCTGAGCAGGACCGATGACCCGTTCCGCCGGCTCACATCCATCGGTGCGTGGGGCTGGTGGTTCGCCGCGCTCATCGCTCTGGCGATTGCTCGGCCCGTCACGCTCACCGTCGTGCGGCTCGCAGTTCCCGCCGGCTTGCTCGCCGGCGTCTGGGCTGCGTTCGAGAGCGACGACAGCACCCTCACCATCGTCGGCGTCGTTGCGGCAGCAGTTGCCGCGTTCTCCGTCTTCGTGCCCGGGGTCGGTGACCGCTACGTCGACGGCGTCAGCTACGGCGACGAGCGGCGCTTCCTTCTCCGTTCCCCTGGGCCGGTGCTGCTGGTGGCCGGCCCGCTCGCGGGGCTCGCCACTGTCGCGGGGGTCGCCATCGGTCCGATCCTCCTCGCTGCCGAACAGTGGGTGCTCGGCGGGATCATCACCGTCCTCGGCTTCGCGGCCGCCTACTACGGCTTTCGTACCCTCAACCAGCTCACCCGCCGGTTCGTGGTGTTTGTGCCCAACGGGTTCGTGATCCACGACGTGAGCGTGATGCCCGAACCGGTGCTGTTCACCACTCGCGAGGTGGCAGGTCTCGGGCCGGCCGTGGCGGAGACGACCGCGAGGGATCTGACTGCTCAGGCCCTCGGTCTTGCGCTCGAACTCAAGCTGACCGAACCGACTGAACTGACCTTCGTGACCGGGCGAGAATCGAGCGAAGGTCAAACCGTGCGCTCGTTGCTGATCTCGCCGACGCGCCCGGCCGCCGTGATGCGGGTTGCCATGGAACGCGGGTTCCCGATCGCCTGATCACGCTGGTTGACGGCCGGCGATCCCGCCACCCACAACAAGGTCGTCGAGATAGGCGACGACACTTTGACCCGCGGCGATACGGCGGTGCGGGGCGTCCCACAAGATCCCGCCGCCGACGATACTTCCCGCCTCCGCCGTGCCATGCGCTGAGCATTGAAGTTCCAGCGGTCCGTCGACTTCGGCGCCCACCCAATTCCAGGATTCGAGCGGGGTGCTCGACGTCGCCAGATCGGCTCGCTCCCCCACCACCACCGTGGCGGACTCTGCATCCACGTCGATCACATACTTCGGCGCGGTGCCGCCAGGTAGTCCGAGGCCCTTGCGCTGACCGATGGTGACCATCTCGATCGACGGCACGACACCGACCCGATCGCCGGCACGATCGACCACGGTGGCCGAGCGAAGCGGAATCCGGGTGCCGAGGAAGGTCTCGCGACCGTGCTCGTTGGTGATGAAACAGACGTCCTGGCTTTCCGGCTTGTGGGCGGTGCGCATGTCGAGATCGGCGGCGATCTTGCGAACATCGGCCTTGGTCATGTGGCCGAGCGGCAACAGAAGCCGACGCAGCACGTCACGGTCGAGCACGTGAAGGACATACGACTGATCCTTGGCATCATCAGCACCGCGACCGAGCCGGGGCCCGTCCTCGGTGTCGACGACCTGCGCATGGTGGCCGGTGGCCAGCACCTCGAACCCCAACGCATCGGCGCGCCGAAGCAGTCGATCGAACTTCAGGTGCCGGTTGCACTCGATACACGGGTTCGGTGTGCGCCCGGCCGCGTGATCAGCCACGTACGGCCCGACCACGTCACGTTCGAAGTCTTCACCGAAGTTGAAGACGTGGTGCTCGATCCCGAGACGGTCGGCTACTCGGCGAGCGTCGTCGACATCGCTCACCGCACAGCACCCGGTGTCGGACGGTCCGCCCCAGAGCTTCATGGTGACGCCGACAACGTCGTGGCCGGCGTCGAGAAGCAGGGCAGCCGCGACCGAGGAGTCGACGCCACCGGACATTGCGACCATCACGGGTGTGCCCATCAGCCGCCTCCGTGGGCGGCCAGGCGTTCGACCGCCGACGGAATGATGGCCAGCGCGGCGTCGATGTCGCCTCGGGTCGTGGTGTGCCCGAGGGAGAGTCGCAAGGAGCCTTGAGCGATCTCCCTGGGGACACCCATGGCCGCCAGAACGTGGGATGGATCCTGGGCACCGCTGGAGCACGATGACGCTGCTGAGGCTCGCAGCCCTTCCTGATCGAGCAAGAACAAGAGGGCTTCGGCTTCGATGGCCGAGAAGCAGACGTGGGCAATGCCTGCAGCAACGGGAGCGCCGCCGCCGAGAACTGTGGTGGTGACATGGTCACCGAGCGCCGAACGCAGACCAGCGACGAGCTCATCACGCAAGGCGCCCAGACGGGCAACCTCATCGGCTCGGCGCTCTCGGGTGACGGCAACCGCAGCGGCAAGGGCGGAAGCACCAGCCACATCAGGAGTGCCGGCGCGCCTGCCGCGTTCCTGGCCACCGCCGAGAAGGAGCGGGTCGAGGGTGATACCCGACCGAACGAACAAGGCGCCGGTACCCACCGGCCCACCCAGTTTGTGGCCGGTGATCGACATCAGGTCGAAGTCGGCGGCTGCTTCGGCAACGTCGATCCAACCACCGGCCTGCACCGCGTCGGTGTGGAGGAGTGCGTCGGGCTTGGCCTGGCGTACGGCCGCAGCAAGGGCAGGCAGGTCGTTGACGGCGCCGGTCTCGTTGTTGACGGCAATCATCGACACGATCGAGACATCGTCGAGCTGGACCAGCGCCTCGGCAAGCGTCTCGGGATCGACCCGACCGTCGCGGCCAAGGGCAACCACAACGCCTCCGGCATACTCGACCGGCTCGAGGACCGCATGGTGTTCGCCCGCAGAGCAAACCGGGATTCCGCCTCGGGCACGGAGCACGCCGCGGATCGCCAGATTGTCGGCTTCGCTGCCACCGCTGGTGAAGACGACTTCAGCGGGGGGACGCCCATACGCTTCAGCGATCAGGTCCCGGGCATCGTCGAGCGCTCGGCGGGCCGCGCGTGCGGCACCGTGAGAGCCGGTCGGGTTGGCGTGATGCGTTTGCGAGGCCGAGATCCAGGCTTCGCGCGCCTCTGGTCGAACCGGGGTGCTTGCTGCATGATCGAGGTAGATCTCGCCGTCGGACACGGTCCCAGGCTACGAGGTGCGACGCCGGTGACCATCCACCGGCAGACTGGAGCGATGAAGGGCTACTCGGCATCCAGCTACGGCGATGGTTTCGCCGACATCTACGACGACTGGTACTCCGACGTGAGCGATATCGACGCCACGGTCGACGCGGTGACTTCCCTGGCCGACGGCGGAGCCGTTCTGGAGCTCGGAATCGGAACCGGCAGACTCGCGTTGCCACTCGCGGAACGAGGGGTCGCGGTCACGGGCGTCGACGCGTCGAGAGCAATGCTCGATGCCCTCCGAGCCAAGCCGGGCGCCGAGGTTCTCGAGCTTGTCGAGGCCGATATGGCCGACCCCGGCCTCACCGGTCGTTCCTTCGCCGTCGCCTTCGCCGCATTCAACACGTTCTTCAACCTCACTGATGCCGCCGCTCAGGCGTCATGCTTCGCGGCGATGCACGCCTGTCTTCAGCCGAACGGCCGCTTCGCTATCGAGGGGTTCGTCCCTCCCGTCGACGGCATGTCCGATGGCGGCATGTCGGTGCGAGACATCACGGTCGACCGGGCCGTGCTGACGATTTCCCAGCACGACAGCGCGAGTCAGGTCATCAGCGGCCAACACGTCGACATCTCCG
The DNA here is from genome assembly GCA_029263175.1 of Acidimicrobiales bacterium. Lineage (GTDB taxonomy): Bacteria > Actinomycetota > Acidimicrobiia > Acidimicrobiales > Aldehydirespiratoraceae > JAACCU01. Next base: position 14,591 of record JAJCXZ010000101.1, read on the forward strand.
AGGCCGGCATCCGGATGCGACCGTGGATGATGCACTATCGCACTCCAGATCAGCTCGACGCGGCGGCGGGCAGTGCCGGATTCGTGCTCGAGTCTCGCTCAGCCGATTGGGCAGGCACATCGTTCGACTCGCAAAGCGACACCCATGTCAGCATCTATCGCCGGCGCTGCAGAGCGAACTGAGGAACGATCCTCAAAAGATCGGGTCAATCCACGTGCCGGCTGCCCAGATCGCTCCGATCAGGCAGACAAGTCCGATCGCGCCTTGGGCAGCGAGGACCATCCAGTCCGGCTGTTTCGCCCGGATCATCGGGATCATGACGGCCCCTGTGGCGGCCCCGGCCACGAGTCCACCGACATGGCCACCGACAGAAATGAACGGGATGGCGAACGTCAGGAAGAGGTTGATACCGAGAATGGGCCCGATTCCTCCCGCCCACACGCTTTGACCCACCGCGCGCTGGGCGATCGCCATGGCTCCGAACATTCCGAAGATTGCGCCCGAGGCGCCGACGGTGAACGCCCGCGGCTCCACCAGGAGGGCGCCGAACGACCCGCCCAACAACGAGACCGTGTAGAGCCCGATGAAGCGAGAGCGACCAAATGCTCGCTCGAGGACCGGGCCGATCACCCACAACGCCCACATGTTGAACGCGAGGTGCATCAGGCCGTCATGCAAGAAGGCGGACGTGACCACGCGGTAGATCTCACCGTTGTCGACGGAGGGACCGAAGAGGGCCAACTCCTCGATCGGCTTCTGGCCAAGGCTCATCGGCCGTCCACCCCAGGCACCGGCGGCGACGAACGCAGCCAGGTTGAGTCCGATCAGAACCTTGGCCACGATCGGGTCGAACGCCACCGGGCCACGAATCACCCGTTGCTTGCCGGAACGTGAGCAGTCGGGGCAGTGGAATCCCACCGAGGCCTGCGCCATACATTCCGGACAGATCGGATTGTCACAGCGTTGGCAGATCACTCCCGCGGCGCGGTCCTGGTGCCGATAGCAACTGGTGGAGTCTGAAGCAGTCACGCCGCCGACAGTACCGCCACCAATACCCCCTGTCGCGGTAGCGTCGTCCTCCTTGAACGGGAACAACTTGTCCGATGGGTCACTCGAACACCGTCTCGCCGAGCTGGTCCGAGCACCACAACTACTCGTGGCGTGCGACTACGACGGCACGATCGCACCGATCGTCGCCGACCCGATGAAGGCGCAGCCGCTCCGCGACACGTCGGTGGCGCTGCGTTCGCTGGCTGCATTACCACAGACGAGCGTCGCCGTGATTTCCGGCCGGTCGCTGCGGGATCTTGCCATGTTGAGCCGTCTTCCGGCCGAGATCCACCTCGTCGGATCTCACGGCACCGAGTTCGACATCGACTTCGCCCTCGATCTCGATCCGATTTTGAAGGCCCGCCGAACCCTCCTGGTCGCCGGTCTCGGCGAGATCGCCGACCGCTTCCCCGAGGTGACCCTGGAGAAGAAGCCGGCATCCGTGGCGGTGCACTACCGCAATGTCGCCGACGAAACCGTTGCACGTGTTCTCGAGGCCCTGGACGAACTCGCCGAACGAATCGGGGAGCTCACCGTGCGCCACGGCAAGCGGGTCTGCGAACTCTTGGTGGTTCCTACCGACAAGGGACATGCCCTCCGCACGATTCGTGCCAACGTCGGGGCGACGGCAGTCGTCTTTCTCGGCGACGATGTCACTGACGAGGACGCGTTCGCCACGCTCCATGGCCCTGATGTCGGCATCAAGGTCGGCGAAGGCGACACCATCGCGCCGTTCCGAGTCTCGGACCCCGAGGAGGTCGCTGTCGTCCTCGCGACGCTCTGCGCCCGCCGCGGCGAGTGGCTGGCCGGCGAGGGCATCGTGCCCATTGAGCAGCACTCGATTCTCTCGGACCAGCGCACCGCCGCGATCGTCACGCCGGATGCCCGCATCACCTGGATGTGCGTGCCGCGTATCGACTCGTCGGCCATCTTCGCCGAATTGCTCGGTGGGCCGGCCGCCGGCCACTACTCGATCGCGCCCGCCACGCCCAATGGGGCACCCACCCAGCACTATGTCGACGACTCGCTCGTGCTGCGCACCGACTGGACCACGATGTCGGTCACCGACTATCTCGACTGCTCCGACGGAAGGCCCAACCGCCTCTCGGGTCGCACCGACCTCGTACGCGTCATCGAAGGGTCAGGCATGGCTCGGATCGAATTCGCACCCCGGCTCGACTTCGGCCGTTTCCCCACCCAACTCGAGGTCCGAGACGGGGGTTTGGAGATTGTCAGCGCCGCTGACCTCGTGGTCCTGCACAGCCCCGACGTCGAATGGTCCATCGCGACCGCCGGCATGCATCACACTGCCGTGGCCGAGGTCAGCCTCGACCACGGGCCGATCGTGCTCGAGTTGCGCTGCGGCACCGCATCGATGCGCCCCGATCGATCTGAGGAATGGGAGCGCCGCGAGCGCACCGAACTCTTCTGGCGAGGCTGGGCTGACCGGCTCGAGCTACCCGCAGTCGAGACCGATCTCGTTCGGCGCAGCGCCCTCACGCTCAAGGCGCTCTGCTACGGCCCCACCGGGGCGATCCTCGCCGCGGCCACGACGAGCCTCCCCGAGTTCATCGGTGGCGTTCGCAACTGGGACTACCGGTACTGCTGGATCCGTGACGCATCGCTGTCCGCCACCGCTCTCGTACGCCTCGGCAGCATCGACGAGGCCATGAACCTCCTCGATTGGCTGCTCAACGTCATCGAGTCAAGCGATGTCGGCCCCGAGCGCCTGTCGCCGCTGTACACCGTGAATGGCCAGTCGCTGCCGCCGGAAGCCACGATCGAAGAGCTGGCCGGCTACGCGGGCTCGCGGCCGGTCCGGGTCGGCAACGCTGCAGACCATCAGGTCCAGCTCGACGTGTTCGGCCCCGTCCTCGATCTCATTCACATTCTCGGCGAGGTCGGCGCACCGCTGTCGGCCAAACACTGGCGCCTGGTCGAGGACCTCGTGGCCGCAGTGGATCAGCGCTGGATGGAACCCGACCAAGGCATCTGGGAAGTTCGTTCCGCGCCGCGACATCACACCAACTCCAAGGTCATGTGTTGGGTCACCGTCGATCGCGCCATCGACATTGCCACCGACGTGTTCGGACGAGCACGACCGGAATGGGGAACCCTGCGTGACCAGATCGAGAAGGACATCCTCACCAACGGCTGGAACGACGAAGTCGGTTCCTTCACGACCGCGTACGACGGCACCGATCTCGACGCGTCGGTCCTGGCCGTCGGCCTCTTCGGGCTTCTCGATCCCGATGATCCACGCTTCGCCGCCACGGTGTCGGCCGTCGAGACCTGGCTTCGCACCGGCGACACCGTGTATCGCTACAAACATGAGGATGGCCTGCCCGGCGAGGAAGGCGGCTTCAACCTGATGACGTCATGGCTCATCGACGCCAAGATCCTCATCGGCGACATCGACGGAGCCAGGCAATTGTTCGCCGCCTACATCGACCTGGCCGGCCCGACCGGCCTCCTGGCCGAGGAGGTCGACCCGGCAACGGGCCGAGCCCTCGGAAATCACCCGCAGGCGTATTCCCATCTCGGGCTCATCAACAACGCCCTGAACCTGTCCAACCTCTAGCCCGGTTGGGTGGAACTAGAGCTGGACGGGACTCTCGGACATACCCAGCGCATTGATTTCGACGACTTCGGTGACACCTTCGACGCGGTCCTTCATGATCCGCTCGATCCCCGCCTTCAGGGTTTGCGTACTCGCCGGACACGTGACGCATGCGCCATGGAGCTCCACCGTGATCACGCCCGTCGACTCATCAACCGCGATCAGGGAGATGTCTCCCTCGTCGGCCTGAATGGCCGGACGGATGGCGGTAATGACCTTTTCGACCTGCTCGCGCACGGGTGCGGGCCTTTCGTGTGCATGGCTTGCTCGGAGAACCTGCCCACAGTGTGACAGCACTCAAGCAGAACGCCGACACTGCTTCTGACATTCCACTGTTGCGTCTGGCAGCCCAATGCTGCCATTGGCATTCCAATCCTCGTATTGTTCAGCCATGCACGCCGCCATCGTCCTCGCCCACCAAGGCGGATGGGACGAGATCTTCATGGTCGCTGTGCCGGTCATGGTGTTCGGCGGGCTGCTCGCCCTCGCCCGACGCCGCGCCATCAAGCTGGCGAAGGCCGCCGAGGCGGCAGACACAGCCGACTGAGCCGGTCAGCCGGGGCGAATGTCGGCGCCGATGCCGTTGAGCTTGGCGGCGATGTCGTCGTAGCCCCGCGCGATGTGCTCGGCGTCGGCCACCACCGTCTCCCCTTCGGCCGCCATCCCCGCGATCACGAGCGCTGCACCGGCGCGAATGTCGTGTGAGCGCACAGGGGCTCCCGACAGGCGCGGCACCCCTCGCACAACCGCATGATGTGAGTCCGTGCGGATATCGGCACCCATGCGGCGGAGCTCATCGACGTAGCGGAATCGGCCGGAGAACAGGTTTTCCGTCACGATTCCCACGCCTTCGGTCGTGGCCAGCAGGCTCACCAGGAATGGCTTGAAATCGGTGGCGAGTCCTGGGTACGGCAGTGTCGAGCAGTCGGCTGACTTGAGACGACGGGGAGCCAAGGCCCAGATCCCGTCCGGGTCCGGCGAGATTCGCATTCCCATCTCGCCGAGCTTCTGACAGAGCATCACCATGTGCTCGTGGCGGGCACCCTCGACCGTGATCTCACCGCCGGTGATGCCAACCGCCGCCAGATAGGTGGCGGCTTCGATGCGATCGCCGATGACCGTGTGGTCAGCGGAGTGCAACGCATCCGGTGAATCGACACCTTCGATGGTGATCGTGGACGAGCCGGCCCCTGCGACTTGTGCGCCCATCTTGTTCAACAGCTCGCACAGGTCGGCGATCTCTGGTTCGCGGGCGGCGTTGTCGATCACCGTGGTGCCCTTGGCCCGTACGGATGCCATCAACAGGTTCTCGGTCGCACCGACGCTGGGGAACTCGAGCAACACCCGAGCACCGAGCAGATTCGCCGCTCGAGCGTGGATGTAGCCGTGCGCCGTGTCGAACTCTGCGCCGAGCTCGGTCAGCCCCCGGACGTGCATGTCGATCGGGCGGGGGCCGAAGTCGTCGCCGCCGGGGAGCGCAACGCGTGCCTCACCACAGCGGGCGAGCATGGGCCCCATGACCACGATGGACGCACGGAACTGCTCCACGATCTCGTAGGGGGCAACCGGCTCGATCTCGGCCGGCACCGTGATGATCAGCGAGCCGTCTGATCGGGAGACTGAACAGCCCGTGGCCCGAAGCAGGTCTGACATCAGTTCGACGTCGGTGATTCGCGGCACGTTGTGCAGGTGGTACTCCCCCGCGGCGAGCAACGTGGCCGCCATCAGCTTGAGAACCGAGTTCTTGGCACCGCCGACGCGAATGGTGCCTTCGAGCGGCGAGCCACCGCGGATGATCAAGCGATCGGGCGCAGCGGCATTGGGAGCACTGTCAGGCGGGGACATCACACAAGAGTCTGCCAGCGAACGAACGCAGTGACTGCCATTGCCACCACCACGACCGCCGTGAACGGGGCTCGTCGCCAAACCGCCACGATCCCGGCTCCGACCCCCCAGGCTCGAGCATCGAGCACGAGCTTCTCGTCGGCCACAACGGTCTGGACCACGATCAACGCAGTGAACAGCGACGCTGGGATCAGCGCAGTGATCGCCTGGAACGATCGCCCGGCACCATCGGTGAAACGGCTCAACCCGAGAACGCCGAACGCCTTGAACCCGAAGGCACCGGCAACCATGATCCAGATGGCAGCCCAGCTCATGAGGTTGCCTCGGCCTCTTCCCGGCGACCGAACAGCCAACCCGGCACCACGCCAAACGCCGCGATGAGCAACGGCACACCCGCGGGGCTGATCGGTACTGCCGCGATGGCGAGGACGCCTCCGGCCAGCGCGGCGACACGGCCCGGCCGAGCACCGAGGTGCGGCACCAGCAAAGCGATGAAGGCCGCCGGGAATGCGGCATCGAGCCCAAACGCCTCCGGCTCGCCGATCACTGATCCGAGGAGCGCGCCGCCAACCGACCCGAGATTCCAGAGTGACCACAACCAGAGCGCTGTCCACCAGAACGCATCGGCCGCGGTTTCGTCGTCGCCTTGAATCGATGCCATCGCGGTGGTCTCGTCGATCACGAAGTGAGCGCTCAGGCCGCGGCGCAGCGCCGAGCCACGAAACAAGCGCGACACCACAGGTCCGTAGAGCGCGTTGCGAGCGGCGAGCAACATCGCTGATCCCACGGCCGCGTAGCTCGATCCGCCGCCATCGATCACGCTCACCGCGGCGAACTGGCTGGCCCCGGTGAACAGGAACGCCGACATCACCATGATCTGGGGCAGTGATAGTCCAGCGGCATCAGCGAGCACACCGAACGTCATCGCCACGATTCCGACGGCGATGCTCAGTACCAGGCCTTCACGGCGATGTTCCGACACGGTGCCCTAGTTGAGGAGAAGGCCGGGGATGAGCGCGTCGACGAGGTCAGCGAGCTCATCGATACAGGTGTCGAAGGCGGGTTGCTGGCCCGAGCCGGGGTCGATGACCTCTTCCCATGCCTCGACCTCGCGCCCGGCCAGGCTGAGGGCGGCAACCCGTTCGTCGAGGGTGCTTCCGCCGACGAGAGGAAGCTCGCGCACCACCCGTTTCAACATGCCCGAGATCGGTAGCGCGCTCGGCAGCCGCCGGCGCATCCATTGGATGTGCAGTGGCTCCATGGTGAGAATCAGGCTGCTCAGCTCGACATCGACTTCTTCGAGCTGACGACTGCGATGCCACGGATCCTTCAGACCGTGCCGGTCGAGAGCGGCCCGGGTCCGCGCGCTCATCGGCTGGTTCGGGAGCACGAGGGTGCCGGCGCTGCGCACGTCGATCGGCCCGTCCTCGCCGAGCCGGTCCTTGAGCAGCGTCGCCGCCATGACCGAGCGGGCTGCGTTGCCAGTGCAGACAAAGGTGACGATGGGGCGTTCGCTCATCGGGGTCGTCTCACGAAGATCGCCTCGGCCTCCGCCGTCGGCGCACCAGTATCCAGGGCGTCGATGTAACAGGCCGCACGGACGAGCACCCGCCGGCTTCGATCCTCCTCGATCCACGCCCGGAAGAGGAGATCGGTGTCGAGCGGCGTCGGCCGGCGATATCTCAGCGTCAAGCGGCCGGTCATCGCGCCGGGGGCATGGGTGAGCCGTTGAGCCGCCCCCATCACCTCGTCGAAGAGTCCGGCGACGACGCCACCATGGACAAACCCGGGCGGGCCCTCGCGCAACCTGTCGAGGCGCACGCGACCATCGATCGTCGGGCGCCCGTCATCGAGCTCGCCGCCGCCGAGGGTCATGGGCGGGGCGCAGGCGTTCAACGCCCCCGACCAGGCAGTGAGCTCTCGTCCGCGGGGCCGGCGAGCAGGGTCGGGGTCCTTCTCGTACCAACGCAGGCGACGCCTACCGTTTTCCAGCGCACTCGTGAGCTGATCGAGACCGGCGATCGCCGTCGCTTCGTCGACGGTGTCGGTCTCGTGCGAGTGAAGCGCGAGCGCGAGACGACGCACCGCGGCGGCAAGTTCGGCGCTCATTGGTCTCCCAGCTGGTCGATGAGCTTCATCATCGTGGCCTGCAGCGCATCTGCCGCCGCGGCAAGGTTGGCCGTGAACTGTGTGGCCGTGGCGACGGGGGACTCGACCAGATCGGTGATCGCCTTCACAGCGGTGACCGGGACTCCATGGAGTTGAGCAACCCAGGCCACCGCGGCAGCCTCCATCTCCTTGACCTCGGCACCGCTGGCGAGGATGCGCTCACGGTCGGTCGGCGATTCATCGAGACTGTCGCCGGTGGTGACGATGCCGAGCCGACAGCCCAACGCATCCGCGAGCTCGCGCAGGTCCGCGGTCGCGATCTCGCCGCGCCCGAACTGGTCGAATCCGGGTAGATCGATTCGCCGATCGTGACAGGCGATGTGGGGCCACGCGACGAAGACCTCGCCGATCTCGGCATTCGACCGGTGCCATCCACCCGCCGTCCCTGCGGTGACGACGAGGTCGATGGGTCCATACGTGAGCGCGACCTGGGTCGTCAGCGCCGCGGCGGTCGATCCGATGCAGTCAACGCCGGTCGTGGGGTCCCGGCCGTTCACCGCCAACAGCACCTCGGGGCGGCCACCGACAGCCGGCGCAACGGCGAGACGAACCGGCAACGTCGATGCCCATACCGGGACCTCGATCGGTGTGGCGCCGAGCGCATCGCGCAGCGGGGCGGCCTCCGCCTCCATGGCCATGATGACTGCGACGCGTTCCACGGCCGGAGCGTACGCGTTTTTGGCGCTGTGACCTTGTTCACGCGCGCGCCACCCTTTCCGGCTGTCCAGGTACCGTTTTCCTGTCGCCACCATGGCCTTCTGAGCCTGACCCCGATCAACCCAGTCACCATTGTGATTGGCGCCCGACCCGGCTCCCTCAACGATCCCCTGAATTAGGACGACTTCTCCATCATGCAGAATCTGCTGCGCCGCCGTGTGCTTACCTCTCTTGTCGCGTTCCTCGTGTTCGCGACAGCCGCCCCGGCTGCCGCAGCCGGTGGCTTTGGTGATGTCGAGGACGGCAGCTACTACACCGACGCCGTCAGCTGGATGGTCGACCAAGGCATCACGACTGGAGTTGAACCCGGATGCTTTGGCCCAAACGAGAACGTCAGTCGAGGCCAGATCGCCGCCTTCTTGTACCGCCTGGACAGCTCGCTGGGCAATGATCCGCAGTCCGGCGCGCACCCGTTCACCGATGTCATCGCGTCATATCAGCAGGCGCCCGTCGGCTGGCTCTACACCGCTGGGATCTCGACGGGAACCAGCGCGACGACGTTCACCCCTGGAGCCGCAATCAGCCGCGGAGACTTCGCCGTGATGTTGTGGCGCTATGCGGGTCAACCCACGCCTGGCACCGATCACTCGTTCGTCGATGTGTACCGCGGGTATCAACACAGGGCCATCTCCTGGATGGCTGCCATCGGCCTCACCACCGGCACGAGCCCAGTGACGTTCAGCCCCGAGAACACGATGACGCGGGCACAGGCTGCGGCGTTCATCTTCCGCTTCGTGGCCCCGGGCGATGTTGCGGACGCCGACAGGGCCTCTGAGGTCAGCGGATGCACCCGTGAGCTCCGAGTCACCTTGGAGACCAGCGGGCTCACTCCGAGCGAAGCGCGTTGTGTTGCGCCCTACCTGGCCGATTTCGACGCCGACATCCTGATCAAGGTCGTCGCCGACGAGCAGCGGGCTCCGATCACCCTGATCATCGCGGTCGCCGAGTCGCTTCGCGCCGGCTGCCTGAGCGACATCAGAATCGCCGAACTCACCCGGCTCTTCCTCTAACCACACCTGGATCGTCCGCTATCCGTCCACCCCGCCCACGGTCATCCCGCTGAGCGCCGGATCGCAGTCGTAGACCCCGGGGGCGACAGGCGTTCGCCGTTCGAACTCAACACCGTCGACGCCCACGATCACTGCGCATGTGTCGGAGAACCTTCCCGACCCGATCGTGCGGTGCAAGCCACCACCCGTCCAGCCGTCAAGCTCCGCGGCGCGTTCGGCGAGACACGCTCGGCCGAACCGCTGACCGCAGGCATCGGCAGCCGAGGCGAACCTCCAGAACGCAGATGCTGCCAACAAAGCGTCACCCGTCGGCTCGACGGCGACCTCGGCAAGCAACTCGACGTAACGCGCGGTGACCGGAGCGGCACCCTTGTCCTCGATCGGGTGAAACGGCAACTCGACCAACAACCGCTCGACGGGAAGACCCGCCGCCACCGCATCAGCAATGCAGGCGTGATCGTATGTCGAGGGACCACTCATGATCAGAGGCGGTGACTCATCAGCGGCGAACGCAGCCAACATCGAAACGATGGCGCTCGCACACGCGCCGTCGATGCGAACCAGGCCTGCTTCTGCATCGCGAACGGCCTCGGCCAGTGCATCCCAGTCAGGGGTTTCATCAAGGGGATATGTGAGCGACGCCACAACGGCAACAGGAACGGTCGACTCTCGAATCGCCGCACTCCGGATCTCGTTTGCTCGAATACCGCTGGCGGTGTCAGGCCCGATCAGCACGACGCGAGCCGCCGCCGCCTCGCTTCGCGAGGCGTGCAAGAACCCCACCAGGACCACCGGATCTCCGATGGTCAGATCGTTGATCCATCCGTCGAACGACGGCAACCCGCAAGCCTCTCGCGCGGCCTGCGCATCGTCGGCCTGGAGATACCCCTGCCCGACGACTGCAACCACTTCGGTGCACTGAACCTCGGTACGCGCCTGTACCTCCACGACTGCCGCGTCGTACTCGAGTACATGTACTTCTCGACCCAGGAGACCACCGAGTGCATTGCAGTGACCGGCCATCACCTCGACTGCGTCAGGCATTGCGCGCCCGGACCCGAACGAATACAACCCGCCCCGATCGTTGCCGGCTCCGATCGTGATCGTGGCGCTGTCGATCCCGACTTGAGCTCGGATCGCCGTTCGCGACACCTCACCTCCGCGACCGCATGGAAGCACGAGATCACCGATGCTCGGACCCTCCACCGCCGGTGGGTCAGTCGGTGGAGGGGGAAGCAGCGTTGTAGTCGAACCCTCCCCGGTGATCTCGGACTCGAACGGTGACGCCGCGGGCTCAGGGTCAGCGGTGCATGCAGCGGCGAACACCAGTGCCACAAGAAGGAGGAGAAACCAGGGGCGCCGCATGCCCACGGGCTACCACACCGGCTGGGCCAGTTGGCCTATGCCCGGCATCGGTTTCCCATCACGACGGTCCCGGAGACCTATTCACCGGCCATCATCGGATGCCGAAGGAAGTCCCATGGCCGATCATCATCCCTGCAACCTCTGCGGTGACCGCCATGGTCGGTCACGATCCGACCGCCTGGGCCGCTACAGCCGCACATGCGACGACTGCGAATCACGGCGCGGCTCTCACCTCGCGCACGGGCAGATCGGCTACGTCAGCCGAGCGCGCTCGCTCGCGCTCGTCTAGCCCCCCATCAGAGCGGCATGGCGCCGATTCGGCGCCAGGTCCGCCAGCTAGCCTGAACCAATGCGCCGCCTGCTCATCCTGTTTCTGTTCTGTGGCGCGTTCGCTGCCGGCTGTGGCAGTACCGACGAGCCCGCCGAACCCATCCCTCCCGCCGTCAGCGATACCGACGAGAGCGATACCGGCACCGTCAGCACGGACAGCCGCTCCACCGACTCCGGCGGAGCCGATTCAGTCGATGACGGGGATCTCGAGCCCGAGGATGACACCAACACCGATCTTGTCGTCCAAGCCGTCGCCATGGCGTGGGGCATCGACGAGGAGTTGGCGCGATGTGTTGTCGAGGAACTCTCCCTCGACGACCCTGCGGCCATTGACCCCGCCGCGGTAGACGATCCGACCCAAGAGATCTGTGGCACCTCGCTGGTTGAACTCATGACCGGAGCAAGCCGATGATGAAATCTCGCGTACATCTTGCATGGGTCCTCGTATTCGCGGTCATCGCGTTGACGCTTGTCGTCGAACCCGCGCTCGCGCAGTCGACCGATCCGGACTATCTCGACGACGCCGGTCGGATCATCGGCTCCCCCGCCGCGGGTCCAGATCCGGAGCACCCTGGTGACCGCGGCGGCTACGCCCAGTTCATGACCCTTGCGGTCATGGCCGGCGGCATCGGTTTCATCGCCTGGCGAATCACCCGTCACGCTCGTAACACCGCGGACTAAGTCACGCTGGGGTCTGTCCCCAGCGTGACTTAGTGCCACGCGGGGCTCGAGGGCTGACATGATGGGCGACCATGGCCGGCCCCCAGTTCAACGCTGAATTCGATCCCCGATACGGCGAGCTCGTCGATGTCTCTCCCCTGCTCCGGCGAATCGTCTGCAAAAACCCGTCGAAGTTCACCTTTCACGGCACCGGTACCTACGTGATCGGCCACGGCGATGTCGCCATCGTCGACCCCGGGCCTCGTGATCAAGCCCACATCGAGGCACTGCTCCGGGCCCTCGACGGCGAGACGGTCCGGCACATCCTCATCACCCACACGCACGGTGATCACTCTCCCGCCTCCGCGGCCATCGCCGACGCCACCGGCGCGCCAGTCCTCGGCTACGGTCCGCATCCTGCGCATGCGGGCAGCGAGGGTTCCGACACCGACGACGACGATGACGATGACGATGACGATGACGCGGGCGAGACCGACCCAAGTGGCGGCTACGGCAGCGAGGACCCGGAGTTCGCCGAAAAGCACCGTGTCGACACGGATTTCGACCCGGAGTCACCCTTGCGCCATGGCGATGTGATCGCCGGCCCGGGCTACACGATCGAGGCACTCCACACACCCGGGCATATCTCCAACCATCTCTGCTTCGCACTGAAGGAAGAAGACGCAGTGCTCAGTGGCGACCATGTGATGGGCTGGTCGACAACCATCATCCCGCCCCCCGATGGCGATGTCGCCGACTACCTCGAGTCACTGCAGGTTCTCATCGATCGCCCGCAGGATCAGCGCCTCTACCCGACGCATGGGGAACACATCGACGATCATCACCAGTACGTCCAGGCCCTGCTGACCCACCGGCTCGCCCGCGAGGCCGGAATCGTGAGACAACTCCAGGGCGGCCCCAAGTCGGCGAAGGAGATGGTGCTCGAGCTGTACGCGGACGTGGCCAAGCATCTGCACAAGCCGGCGGCTCGATCAGTGGTCGCACATCTCCGCAAGCTGCACGACGAGGGCCGGGCTGCGCCGGCCATCGCCGATGCCTCGACCGTCAGCAGCAAGACCGTGTGGGAACTGACCTGACGGTCAGCGCACGACAGGATGGTGGCAGGCGACGTAGTGATCGCTGTCGCCCACCTGCTGCATCTCGGGCTCGTCGGAGATGCAGACTGCGGAGACGTACGGGCACCGGGTGCGGAAGCGACACCCACCAGGAGGGCTGACCGGCGAGGGGATTTCGCCGCTGATATCGCCCTCACTCTCATCAACCGTCGGAGCGGGCTGCGGAATCGAGGCCAACAGCGCCCGTGTGTAGGGGTGGCGCGGCTGCTCGTACAACAAGTCGGCATCGCCGATCTCGCACGCCTTCCCGAGGTACATGACGATGATGCGGTCACTGACGTTCTTCACGACGCTCAGATCGTGGCTGATGAACACAAGCGTCAGTCCATACCGCTGCTTCATGTCCTCGAGCAGGTTGAGGATCTGAGCCTGCACCGAAACATCGAGGGCCGACACCGGCTCGTCACAGATCAGCACCTTCGGATCGAGGGCCAGCGCCCTGGCGATTCCGATCCGCTGCGCCTGCCCACCCGAGAACTGGTGGACGCGACGGTCGCCGAACTCAGGGTCGATTCCCACCGTTTCCATCAACTCGTCAATGCGGTCCCTGCTCCACACTCCTTGGCCGTCGCCCCAGATCACGAGTCCTTCCGCGATGACTTCGCGAACCTTGCGGCGAGGGTTGAGCGATGAGATCGGATCCTGGAAGATCATCTGCAGATCGGGTCGAAGCGAACGCAGCGCCGCCCCGCTCAGTGCCGCGAGGTCGTGATCGAGGTAGCGCACGCTCCCGCCGGCGATCTCGTTCAGCCGAACGATCGAGCGGGCGACGGTGGACTTGCCGCATCCGGACTCTCCGACGATGCCGAGGGTCTCGCCCTCCAACACATCGAAGCTGATGCCACTGACGGCGTGAACCACGTCACGGCGACCAACCCGAAACTCCACGGTGAGGTCCTCGACCTCGAGAATCGTGCTGTCGCCCCCGCGTAGTGGAGCATGTCCCGAGCCCGCCATCAGCGCGTCTTCCGGTAGCTGATCTGTAGTCCGGCCGCCGTAACCCCGGCCGCAACGTTGTTTGCCAGTGCCTCGCGACCACGTGGCGTGTTGGCCGGATGATGACAGGCGAACTCGTGGCTCTCTCCGACACCCTCGGTCGGGGGCACCGACTCGAGGCAGTCGGCTTGCGCGTAGCGACAGCGCGGCGCGAAAGCACACTGGACAGGGGGATCGATCAACTCCGGGGGTCGCCCCGGGATCGGATCGAGGCGAGCGTGGCTCGGCTGCTCGATCCGTGGAATCGAACGGACGAGGGCATCGGTATAGGGGTGCCGGGATCGATCGAACAAGGTTTCCGTTGATGACCGCTCGACGATTCTCCCGGCGTACATCACGGCCACATCGTCGCAGCGTCCACGGGCCACCCCAAGATCGTGGGTGATCAGGATCATCGACATGCCTCGTTCTTTCCGCAGGGAGTCGAGGAGATCGAGTATCCGCTTCTGCACGGTGACGTCGACGGCGGTGGTCGGCTCGTCGGCGATGAGGAGATCTGGTTCGCAGGCCAGGGCCATCGCGATGACCACCCGCTGACGAAGACCGCCCGAGAGCTGGTGTGGGTATTGATTCACCCGCCTGCCCGGCTCGGGCACACCCACCTGTTCGAGCAGATCGGTGGCCGCTTTCATCGCCGCGACCCGACCATGGCCGAGGTGATAACGCAGGGTCTCGGCGATCTGCTCGCCGCACTTTTTCACCGGGTTCAGTGATGTCATCGGGTCTTGGAAGACCATCGTCATCCTGACGCCCCAGAAGTGCCTGCTGCCCGCGGCCGCCAGCGCGCGGACGTCTTCGCCGTCGAATCGGACCCGGCCATCGATCTCGGCAGTTCGCGGCAGGAGGTTCATCAGCGCCTTGGCGGTGACCGACTTGCCTGAGCCCGATTCGCCGACGATCCCGAGCATCTCGCCCTGCTCCAGGGTGAAGGTCACTCCGTTGACCGCCTCGACGACTCCACGATCAGTTGGAAACCGGACACGAAGGTCACGAACAGAGAGTTGTGCGGCCATGGGCCTAGAACGCAGTCTCGCGGACATCGAAGTACTCGCGTACTCGATCTCCCGCGTAGTTGAGGGCCAGGACGGTGAGAAACATGACCCCGATGGGGAACAGGGCAACGTTGGGATTGTTCTCCAGATCTCGCGCCTGGGATCCGTCGACAATCGACTTGCCCCACGAGACCGCATCCCCTTCGACGGAGAGGCCGAGAAAGGCGAGCGATCCTTCCGCCACGATCGCGATGCCCATCCCCAGAAGTGCGAGTGCACCCATCGGAATCATGACGTTGGGAAGGAGCTCGTGGGTGATGATCCGCGTGCTATCGGCTCCGAGCACGCGCGCGGCCTGCACGAATTCCCGCTCGGCGAACACAATCGTATTGGCCCGGCTGAGACGGCCGACCGACGCGATCGACAAGATCCCGAGCGTGAGGCTGACCGTCCATTGGTTGCGGTCGATCGTGGCCGTGATCAAGAGCGCGAGGACCAGTGCAGGGAACGACAGCAGGGTGAAGAAGCAGAAGCTGATGACCTGATCGGTGACCCCGCGGAAGTAACCGGCGACAATGCCCAGGCCGCCCCCGACGAGCATCCCGAATGCGATGGCGAGTAATCCGACCAGCAGGGAGATGCGGGCGCCGAAGATCGTGCGGGCGAACACGTCGCGACCGAGGGCGTCAGTACCGAAGAGGTGACTCGACGACGGGCCCAGGCGGGCTTCCGCGGCACCGATCTCGTGGGGGTCCTCCAGAGGCAGCCAGCTGGCGAAGACGGCCAGGACCGTCAAGAGCATGAGCCAACCAACTGCGATCCAGAACGGGCGACCGAGCGTCTTCACGACTTGGCCCTCACCCTCGGGTCGAGCCAGCCATAGAGCAGATCCACCGCGAAGTTGATGACAACGAACGCCGTGGCGATGATCGTGACCCCGGCCAACACGACCGGGAAGTCGTCACGCACCACCGCGGTGACGAGCTCCCGCCCGACGCCTGGGATCAGGTAGATCTGCTCCACCACCAACGCACCACCGATCAATGCACCGGTCTGTATCCCGAACACGGTGATCACCGAGAAGAGTGACGGCCGCAATGCGTGGCGAAACATGATGTGGCGATCGGTCATCCCCTTCGCCCGCGCCATGTGCACAAAGTCCTCCTGAAGCGTGGTCACCAGATCGGTGCGCAGGAGGCGCTGATAGCCGGCAGCGAGTCCGCTACCGAGGGTGAGCGCGGGGAGGAACAACGACGTCAGCTCAGTCCTGAAACTCGAACTGTCGTAGCTCGACGGGAAGATGCCTGCCTTCAAGCCGAAGACGTAGAGCAGCACAACACCAAGAGCGAAGTTGGGGATGGCGAGCGCACCGAACGAGACGACCGAGAGGATTCGATCGGGCCTTCGATTGGCGCGGTACGCGCCGTAGACCCCAAGAGGGATCGCTAACCCGAGTGCGATCACCTCGGCGTAGATCATCAACTTGATCGAGGCTGGGAACTTTTCCTTCAAGATGTCCGAAACCGGCACACCTTCACTGGCAAACGATGTGCCGAAGTCACCACGCGCCGAGTCGGTCAGCCAAAGGACGTAGCGCTTCATCAACGGCTCGTCGAGCCGGAACTCGGCCTTTGCTTCGGCAACGATCTCGCAGTCGGTGCGCGTGGCATCGAGGCTCGACGAGGTCGATGCGATCTCGCCGCGCGAAACCGCATCGCAGTCGAGTTCAGCCAAAGGTCCGACGATGTTGAAGAGCGGATCGCCGAGCACGTTCATGGCGCTGAACGCCAGGAACGTCACCGCGAGCAGCACCAGAACGAGCTGCGCAAGTCGGCTCAGGACAAGCGACCTCATCTCAGCTCCACCGACCGATCACGTCGAACTCGCCTACTCGACAATCCAGGTGTCGTGGAAGAACGTGACTCCTGCATTGCTGCAGAAGATCTCCTCGCCAGTGGGCGCGAACTGCGGACAGATGTTCTGCACCCGTTCATGGCTACCGATCGTCCAGTTCGCATGAGTCATGAAGACGTAGGCGTAGGACTCGTTCATGTTGACCTGGATCTCGTGCCAGATCTCGACCCGTCGACCGAGATCGGCGGTTTGACGCTGCTCGAGCATCAGCGCATCACGGCTCTCGTCGCAGTAGCGAACCCAATTGAGCGCAATGAACTTGTCGGCCGTGGCGCACTGCAACCAGATGACCTCGTTGTCGGGCTCGATCGAACCGAACTGGCGCCACGCCACCACCTGCCATTCACCGATGGCGACGTTGGAGATGAGCTGATCCTGCAGCACCTCGACCACGGTGATGTTGAAGAACTCCTGCCAACCAGCAGTGAGAAGGTCGGCGATTCGCGTCTGCACCACCGATGGGCCGGAGTGCTGGAACTCCATGTCGATCCTGCCGTCGGTGCAGTTGTCAGGGACGTCTGCGCAGTAGGAATCGACCAACGCTTGCGAGAGTTCGGGCGCGTTGCCTTCCTGCACGACATCCGGATTGCTCCAGATCAGGTCGGGGTGAAACATCGTGTCCGCCGGTTCGGATGTGCCCTGCGAGATGAGCGCCGAGAAACCGTCGCGGTCTGTCGCATAGGTCAACGCCTGACGAACCCTGAGATCGTCGAACGGAGGTCGGCTCGTGTTCATCATCAGGTCGTTGTCGCTCGAGAGCAGGTTCTCGATCCTGTTCACATTGTCGGATTCGCGCATCGTCAGGATCGCGTCGGGATTCGACGTGATCACCACGTCGAGATCTCCGGCCGCGAGACGGTCGGCTGCGATCGCTTGGTCGGTCTGAATGATGAACTCGATGCCGTCGAGATACACCTCGCCACCCCACCAGTCGGGGTTCTTGACCACGATGGTGCGATCGTCCTGCACACGACTCTCGAACATGAAGGGCCCGGTGCCCACAAGCGTTTGATTCTTGCGGGAGTTCGCTTGCGTGGCCTCGGTGTACTCGCTGGGCACGATCATCCCGAGCTGAGAGGTGAGGTTGACCGGGAAATGCTCAGTCGGACCGATCGGGTTGAACTGGACCGTGAGCTCGTCGATCCTCTCGACCGCCGGCCCCTCGAACGGCAACGGGAACGACGGCTGCAACGCGAGTCCGATGAGCGGATCCTTGAGCTGAGCGTTGAACAAGGCAATGACGTCGTCGGCGTCGAGGCTCGAACCGTCGTGGAACGTGATTTCGTCGCGGAGCGTCATCAGCCAACTGTTGGACCCCTCCACGCGTTCGAATGACTCGGCCAGCCACGGGAACCAGTTGCCTTCGGCATCGAAGTACGCAAGCGGCTCGAGCATGGTGAAGTCGATGAGGTAGGTCGACGTGGCCATACTGTTCGCCCCCGGATTCAGGCCGTCGACCTCGGCGCCGAGGCCCACACGGAGCATTCCCCCAGGTGTTATGCCGCCTTCGATGGTCGGAGCCACCGTTGTGGTGACCGTGGGCACGACCGCGGTGCCATCAGAGTCGTCTTCGGCAATCTCGTCGACGCTCTCGTCACCCGCATCTCCTTCACCGCACGAAATCGCGAGGACTGCCAGCGACAGGAGCGCGCCGAGCAACTTGGCGAGTCTTGAGTTGACCGGGACGTGCATTCTCATGGGTTACCTCTAGCAGGGACTTAGCCGGTGGCCAATAGTCGTGCTGCCTCAGCCGGTCAGAAGCGTGGCAGACCTGGTGAGTTGTGATCAAGTCTCGGGCTGACGACCGCAGCACGTGGTCAGAGAAACCACTGCGCGTAACCATCCCCCGCGACGCGCGGCGGCTTCGGTAACTTCGGATTTCGGGTATCCATCCGTCGTCTCGGGAGTCCCGTTGAGCCAAACGCGTGAGCAGAGCACTGAGGCGATGGACCCTGCACGCGTCGCCGCACTGGCGCGGCTCGCATCGCTCGCCGATCCCGATCTCGACGACCTCACCCGAGCCCTCCAGATGCGGGTCGCGCTCAATCAGATCGATGGCGCCGCGCTCGTGGTCGACATCGACGGCACCGTGCTCGACGCCAACGACACCATCGGAAGCCTGGGGATCAACCGCGACGACCTACGGGGCCGCCCGCTCTGGGCGCCATCGCTGTGGCACATCGCTGACGCCGATGCCGTCCTCGCACCCCTCGTGGAGTCCTGCCTGGATGGCCGCACCGGTTCACGCACGATCGATATCGGCGAGATCGAACCTCGCCCGCTTCGGGTCGGGATCACGCCGATCTTCGGCGCGAACCGCACGGGCTCCGAGCGAACGGTCTCGCTCCTTCTGGCCGAGCTCCACCCACTTACCGATCGCCACGAGACCGACGCCATCATCGCGGCGACCGCCCAGAAGCTGGCCGCCGCCGAAGATATCTTTCGCGCCGTCGCCGAATACACGAGTGACCTGGTCTGCCTCCATGACCCCGACGGCACGTTCACGTATGTCTCCCCGTCGGTGAAGCGCCTGCTCGACCTCGACGCCGGTTCGATCGTGGGTACCCATCCTGTCGACCTGGCGCACACGAGCACTCGCAACGCCCTGGTCCAGGCACTTCAGGACGCATCACGGCGCGGCTCAGAGCCGACACGGTTCCGGCACCGACTCCGACACCGCAACGGAAGCTACCGCTGGTTCGAGACCTCGATCACTCCGATTCGCACCGCCGACAGCGAGCTACAACAACTCCAGTCGTCGAGTCGCGACATCACCGAGCAGCGAGAGACCGAGCAAAGTCTCATCAAGAAGGCGTTCCACGACGAGCTCACCGGCCTCCCGAACAAGGCTCTGCTCATCGACAGGATGACGCAGGCCTTCGCCACGTCCCAACGCACGCAGCAACCGATCGGCGTGTTGTTCATCGATCTCGATGGGTTCAAAAAAATCAACGACACCCTCGGCCTCCAGACCGGCGACACCGCGTTGTCGAAGGTCGCCGAGCGCCTCACCGCCATCGTGCGCCCCGGCGACACCCTCGCCCGCATCGGCGGCGACGAGTTCGTGATGTTGTGCGCAGGAACCGACGGGCCGCGTGGCGCCACTGCCGTGGCTCGCCGCATCATCGATGCGTTCGAACGGCCATTCGTGCTGGATGGGCGCGAGGTCGACCTCGGCGCCTCCATCGGTATCGCGACCGCCATTGGCGAGAACGACCCCACCACGGTCCTCGACAATGCCGACACCGCGATGTACGAGGCGAAGCATGAAGGTCGCGGCCGCTTCGCCATCCACAACGAAGCCGATCAGAGCCTCGCTCTCGAACGGCTCGGCACCGAGGAAGCGCTCCGCCGAGCCGTCGAGAACAACGAACTACGTCTCCACTACCAGCCCGAGCTCGACCTGACCTCGAACCGCATCGTCGGTTTCGAGGCGCTGGTCCGGTGGCAACGCCCAGACGGTCAGCTCATCCCACCCGGCGACTTCATCCCGCTCGCCGAGGAGAGCGGGCTGATCGTCGACATCGGCAAATGGGTCATTCGCGAAGCCTGTCGACAGGCGGCCAAGTGGCGCGTCTACCGCACCCCTGACCAGGAGCCGGTGCGAATCTGGGTCAACCTCTCCGCTCGCCAACTCGGCGACCCCGATCTGATCAACTACGTGCAAGCAGCAGTCGACGACGCCGGCATCACCACCGACGAGATCTGTCTCGAGATCACGGAGTCAGCGCTCATGGACGACGCGGAGTCGGCCACCGAGCAACTGGACGAACTTCGCCGACTCGGGATCAGCCTGGGTATCGACGATTTCGGCACCGGCTGGTCTCAGTTCTCCTACCTCCAGCGTCTGCCGCTCGACGTCTTGAAGATCGACCGGTCGTTCGTTTCCGGGCTCGGCACCGAAAGGAGCGCCGCCACGATCGTGGCCGCCATCATCGATCTCGCCCATGCGCTCGGACTGATCGTCATCGCCGAGGGCGTCGAAACCCGCCAGCAGCTCGAAGTGCTGGCCGAGCTCGATTGCGACCAGGCCCTCGGGTTCTACTTCTCGCGGCCCCAGTCGCCCGAAGCGTTCGACGAGGTCCTCACTCCGCTGACATAGCGGGAACGAGCAGATCGATGGCGTTGCAGAATTCGGCGCGCATCGACCCATTCGGGGCAAGACCCGTGACCCAACGCGTCGAGGACGACGACCACACGTGCACGAGGACGCGCGCTATCTCCGAGGCGTCCGGGTAGGACTCGCCGAGCGCCGTGACGATCAACGCAATCTGTTCGGTCTCGACATCAAGCTTGTGGGGCCCGGACGCGGGCGAGGTCGAACCCTGCGCCCGCACGAGTGCCTGCATCAGCATCGGCGAGGCCTCGGTTGAACGGGCGACACCGGCCAGCAAGCGGATCAGTCGCTCTCTCGGCGAATCGCAACCGACCTCCTCTGCCTCGAGTCGCTTGCGGGTACGAAGAAGCCATCCCGCCAGCCCGGCGATGAGCAGATCGTCCTTGCTCGAGAAGTAGCGGTAGATCGTGCCGAGCGCGACGCCAGATCGATCCGCAACCGCTCGCATCTGGACCGCGTCGTATCCACCTTCCGCGCCCAGGTGCATCGCAGCCTCGAGCACCTGTCGGCGCCGCATCTGCTGCCCTGTCGACCGTTGGGACCCCTCCTGACCCATGCACGGAAGTGTGACGGATGCCGGTCGCTACGTCGAATCGGCGGTAGCGTCGGAATCTGTGACCGGCGGATTTCTGGACATCCTCGGCCCTGAGGCACCTCGCTGGCGGGCCAAAATGCGCCGGCGGCGCTATGGGCGAGACGAGGTCGTTTTCCATGAGGGCGACCCCGGCGACACCTTGCACGTGATCGACAAAGGTCGCGTGCTCGTGGAAACCACGACGAGCATCGGCGACGTCGCCGCACTCTCGGTGCGCGGGCCGGGTGAGGTGATCGGGGAGCTGGCTCTCGTCGGTGACGGCCGGCGCACGGCAAGTGTCACCGCTCTGGAGCCCACCGAAACGCTGAGCCTCAGCAAGGCCGTGCTCGAAGACCTTCGCAGCACTGATGCTCGGGTCGACCGGTACCTCGTCGAACTCCTCGCCGAGAAGTTGGCCGAAACCCTGGCCCAGCTGGTGGAGGTTCTCTTTGTGCCCGTCGAGTCACGCGTGCTGCGCGTTGTCGACCGCCTCGCCGACGCTTTCGACGAGGGCCACACGCCGATCATCATTCGCGTACGTCAAGAAGACATCGCGGCAATGGCCGGCACTCGGCGCCAGACCGCCAACCGCCCGCTCAAGGCCGCCGAGGCCGAGGGTGCGGTGCGAATCGGCCGAGGCCGGGTCGAAGTGATCGACCGCGACCTCCTGCGCAAACTCGCCTATTAGTCCGCCGGCGGCGGCGGAGGTGGTGCCAGTTCCGATGGCCCGTCGTCTTCGTCGGGACGCATGCTCTTGAGGATGTCGACGCCGGTCGCGGCCTCGATCTGTTCGGACATGCTCACGACGGCAGCCGGCAACTGAGCCATAAGGGCCGGGATTCCGCCCGAGCCGCCGTTGCTGCTGCCGTTGTCGATCACGGCGACGCGATCGATCGAAACACCATTGACGGTGGAGACGATCTTGTCGACGAGATCAGGCAGCATGTTCAGCACGAAGATGCGCTGCCCGTCGTCGCCGGCAGCCTGGTACTGGTCGGTCAGACGGCGGAAGACCTCGACCTGCGCCTTGCCGTCCTCGATGATCTTCGCGGCTTCGGCTTGGGCCTGGAGCTGCTTGGCCTCGAGGTTGGCCCGAGCCGGCGTCACCACGTCGGCCTCGAGTCGACGACGCTCCAACTCGATGCGGGTCTGCTCGAGCTCCTGCTCCGCAGTTGCCCGAGCGATGTCACCGGCCACTGACGCCTCTTCTTCTTTGGCCCGAGCGATCGCGTCGAGCTCGGCGGTCCGGACACGGAGCATGTTTCGCTCCTCGACAATGTTCTTGTCGGCCTGGACCCCGGCGATCTGGGCTCGCTCACGCGACAGGGCTTCGGCCTCCTCGGATTCAGCCATGCGGTTTGCCTCAGCCACACGAGCTTCCTTCACAACCTCGGCGGTCAGCCGCCGACCGACAGACTCCAGGTAGTGGTTGTCATCGGTGACGTTCTGGATCTTCATCACGTCGAGTTCGAGGCCCAACGTCTTGATGTCGTCATCAGCCTCGTCGATCAACTGCTGCGAGAACTTCAGACGGTCCTCGTTGACTTCCTCCGGCGACATCGTGGCGAGCACGCCACGAAGGTTGGCCTCGAGAGTCTCCTTTGCGATCTGCCCGATATTCGCGGTGGGAACGTTCAAGAAGCGCTCGGCGGCGTTTTCGAGGAGCCCTTCACGCGACGACACCTTCACGTTGGCGATTCCCTGCACGTTCAGAGGGATCGCTCCGGCCGAGTAGGCGTTCGTGACTTCAACGGCCAGTGGGATGGTGTTGAGATCCATCCATGAAACCTTCTCGATGATCGGAATCCGAATGGTGAAGCCGCCCTTGAGCATGCGGAAGCCGACCTTGCGGCCATCCGACAGGACTCGACTTCGCCCGGAGATGACCGCCACCCGGTTCGGGGGGCAGACGATCACCAGCGAACTGACGATCATGACTATGAAGATCAGGGCCAGCGCGATGACGAGGCCCAGGATTAGGAACGTTCCCATTGTCTTCTCCTGATTCAGCGGTCCGTGTGGTCGTCGAGTTCGAGATCTACGTCGAGTGGAGCCACGTAGGCCACTCCACCTTCCACTCGGACGACCACGACGGGGTTTCCAATATCGATGGTTGAGGCGTCGGCAGGGGCAGCAGTCATCTGCTCCCTGGCGCCGGCGATTTCGAGGACGATCTTCCCGCGATGCTCGGCACTGACCGGAAGTGCAACTCGCGCGATCTTTCCTTCGAGCTCGTGGTCCATCACTTCGCTCGATGTGGAGTTGCGGCGCAGCCATGCAAACGCGGCGCTGTTGAGACCGCCGGCGACCACACCAAGGATCACTGCGAGCAAGAAGCCGAAGATGACTCCGGAGCCGGCGAGGTCGGTGAGCAATCCCGTCAGCCCGAAGAAGGTCATGACGAAGGCAATGCTGGACAGCGGGATCACCGACAATGGTCCATCGGCATCGGCATCGCCGCCGAACCCGTCGGCCTCGGCATCCCCGGCGAACGCGAACCAGAGCAGCAGTGGCGCTCCCACCGCAAGGAAGAAGACGTAGAGACCTGTCATACCCGCATCACGGGCACACCGTAGTTCGCTTTTTGAAACGGGCGGCCGCGGGTACGCTCCGGCCGTGACCGAGACACCAGCTGAGACCGTCATCATCAACAACAGCGGATACCGGTTCCCGTCCGCGGTGCTGGATTGGCCGGGTGTCCGAATCGTCGAGGTACGGGCCGATTCAGATGTACCCACCGATCTGACCGGCGACGTCGTCGTCACCAGCACCGAAGGCAGCACGAACCTCGCCGAGATCCTCTCGCGGGGTATCGGGTGGGTCCACACCATCGGTACCGGGGTCGACAACTTCCCGTTCGAGATCCTCGCCGAGCAGACGCTGACCTGTTCTCGGGGCGGTAGTGGACTCCCGATCGGCGAGTGGGTGTTTGCTCAGATGCTCGCCTTTGCGAAGGCAATGCCAGAGGTCTTCGTCAGCGATGAGCCCGAGACCTGGGGGATCGATGGACGGATCGGGTCGCTCCGAGGAGCCACCGTGGTGATCGTCGGGGTGGGCGGGATCGGCACGGAGGTCGCTCGCCTGAGCCTCGCGCTCGACATGACGGTGATCGGTGTTCGCCGACGCGGCAGGCTCGGTCCGTTCGATGAGATGGCGGTCGTCAACGACCTGAGCGAGGTCATCGGTGACGCCGACCACCTGATCCTCGCCGCACCCGCGACGGCGGAGACACGGCACCTGATCGACTCGCCGATGCTCGAGCAGGTGAAGCCGGGGCTCCATCTCGTGAACATCGCGCGGGGCGCCCTGGTCGACCAGGACGCGCTTCGTGTCGCGCTCGACGATGGCCGAGTGGCACGGGCGTCACTCGATGTCACCGATCCAGAGCCGCTGCCCGCTCGGCACTGGCTGTACGAGCATCCTCGGGTGCGACTCACCCCCCACACCAGCTGGATGGGTCCAGGAGCACTCAGCGCCATGATGGCACTGCTGCGCACGAACTATGACCTCTATCGAGCCGGTCAACCGCTCGAGGGCATCGTGGACGTTGAAGTCGGGTACTGATAGAACCCAGCCATGACGACAATCCTCGAACGCCTGGCATCCATCGAACTCTTCTCCGAGCTCAGTGCCAAGGAGCTGAAGAAGATCGCATCCTTCATGACGCCGATCAACATAAGGGCGGGCCGCGACCTCACCGTGCAGGGAAATCCGGGCCGAGAGTTCATGATCATCGCGGAGGGTGAGGCCTCGGTTCGCCGCAATGGTCGCCTCATCGCCTCTCTCGGCCCCGGCGACTTCTTCGGTGAGCTCGCCGTCGTTGCCGGAGTGCCGCGGACCGCCACGGTCACCGCCGAGACCGACATGCTCATCGAGACCCTCAACCGTCGCGAATTCTCCTCGTTGCTCGATGGGTCTCCTCGGCTTGCGAAGAAGATTCTCGTTGGCGCCGTGAAGCGGCTGCACGAACTCGAAGAGGGCGTCGTCCGCTGAGCGCGGAGATCGCAGTCGTCGGGAGCGCCAACCTCGACCTTGTGGTCGATGTTGAGCAAGTTCCGCTTGTCGGTGAAACCGTGATGGGCGGCGATCTTCACCGATATCCGGGCGGCAAGGGAGCCAACCAGGCGGTTGCTGCCGCTCGTCTCGGCCGCAAGGTGGCAATGATCGGGCGACTGGGAGATGACGAGGGTGGATCGATCCTGCGCGCCGCGCTCGAAGCCGACGGCGTCGACACGTCTCACCTCCTGACCACCGCTGAGTCCCCCAACGGCGTGGCGCTGATCGCAGTCGACAGTGGCGGCGACAACGCGATCGTCGTGAGTCCCGGAGCCAACGCGCGGCTCTCTCCGCGCGATGTCGCTGCTGCCGGCCCGATCCTCGCTGCGGCCGCGGTGACACTCCTCCAGCTCGAAGTCCCGCTTGCTGCCGTGGCAGCCGCCGCGGCGGCTGCCGGTGGCACCGTGGTCCTCAATCCTGCGCCCGCTCCCTCCGAGCCGTTGCCCGATTCGTTGCTCCGCAATGTCGATGTCCTCGTCCCCAACCAGACGGAGTTGGCGACCCTCACCGGCCATCACGGACCGGTGGACGCCGTGCTTGCTGCGGAACTCGCGACCCGCCTGCCATCGCCGGCCGTCGTGATCACCCTCGGGGCCGAGGGTGCGCTTGTCGTGGCCGACGGCAAGACCACGCACGTGGCCGCTCCGGTGGTCGAACCGGTCGACACCACCGCAGCGGGGGACTCGTTCTGCGGGGCCCTCGCTGACGCGCTCGTCCGTGGAGCAACAATCGTCGAGGCGGCCGAGTGGGCGGTACGCGTCGGAGCGGCGACGACGCGGCGATCCGGCGCTCAACCGTCACTCCCGACCCCCGCCGAGGTCGAGGCCCTGCTTCGGCCCTAGCATCTGGAGATGCCTATCTCGATGCTGATCGATTGTGACCCTGGGGTCGACGACGCCATTGCGCTGTTGACCGCAATGTCGCGGGCCGATCTCGTCGGCATCACGACGGTGAACGGCAACGTCGGGATCGAGCACACCACACACAACGCTCTCGCAATCGCGCAGATCGCCGGTGTCGACGTGCCCGTCCATCGAGGCGCTGCCCGGCCCCTGATCGCTCCGACGATCGATGCTTCCTACGTCCACGGGGCAACGGGGCTGGGCTCGGTGGAGCTCCCCAGCGTCTCTCGCGACATCGACAGCGACGACGCTGTCGGCTTCATCCTGGACATGGCTCGCAGTGTCGACGATCTCCACCTCGTTGCCGTCGGGCCGTTCACCAACATCGCTCTCGCGTTGCGGCGGGACCCGACACTTCCGCAGCGCCTGGCCGGCTTCACGATCATGGGTGGCGCCGCGGGGCCCGGCAATGTGACTTCCACCGCCGAATTCAACGTGTGGGCCGACCCTGAAGCCGCAGCAATGGTCTTCAACGAGTTCCCGATGCTCACCATGGTCGGACTCGATGTCACCCACAAGGTTCTGCTCGGGCCCATCGAACGCGATCGCCTGCGGGCCGCCCGCACGCCGAGCTCCTTGTTCGCGGCAGCACTACTCGACCACGCGGTCACCGTTGTCGGCGAGATCCGCGGCTGGGTCGGCGCGCCGATTCACGATGCCTCCGCGGTCATGGCGGTTCTGCGACCGGATCTGTTCAGCGGCCGTTCGCACCCTGTCTCGGTCGAGCTCAGCGGTTCTCTCACGCGCGGCATGACCGTGGTCGACCAACGGGTGGGGGGACGCGACGGGACCGACGAAGCACCTCCCAACGCCCACGTGCTCTTTGATGCACTCGTCGACGACGTCGTCACCGAGATCGTCAACGCGGTGATCGACCTGCAGGCGCAGGACTAGAGCGGGCGACCCCGGCGGATGGACAAGTTCCTCGAGTACCTCGATGGAGACCGGGTGATCTACACCTTCGTGCTCGCGTGGGTGGTCGCCGGCAGCATCTGGGTGGTCCTGGACTGGCTCGGGAACCCGAGCCGAGGCGCGTTCCGTCCGAAGGGCGAGCGATTCGCCGGCACATGGAGCGAGCGTCGCGATGCCCGCCGCCGCCAAGCCCAGGAGGACGATGCCGCGGTGCGTACGACGTTGCGCGACGCCTACGGAGTCTCCAGCCTCCGCGTCGGATGGAACCGCCGGCGAGAGGCCCGTGTTCTCGAATCCGACGACCTCCTCGTCAGGAACCGCCCGGTTCCCGCTCCCAAGCGGAAACGACGACGCTTCGTCCGCCTCCCCGAGCTTCGCCCCGAAGAGCTCCTCGCCACCCCTGAGCCGGTGCTCGGCACCTACGACGAGTCACGGCCGATTCAGATTCCCGAACCGCTCTCACCTCGAGGGCGATGGCGAGTCGGGCTCGATCCGCTCATGCTGAGCGCCGACGGCCTCTCGCCCAAGGCGGCCACTGTGCGGAGTCGGGTCTGGAAGAACCACGCCGCCGAACAGCTTTGGGGAGTCGAGAACCAGAAGCGGATGCGAGAAGGCAAGCCGCCGCGCCGCACGAACCCCGCGACCGGCAAGATCGAGACCGCAAGCGTCGACCTGATCAGCGCTCGTCCCTACTGGAAGTCCATGGCTGTCGATCCCTTCGGCGACGCCGAATGAGCTCGACAGATGCTCGAACCTCTCTGGAATTCGACTTCACGGTTCCCACCGAGGTGACCGTGCGCCGCGGAATTCACAGCGATATCCGCGACCAGGGGATGCTCCTGCGACACCGCCGAACCATGACAGTCGGCGACGTGTCGGCCAAGGAGCTCGTTCTGTGGTCCACGACTGCACCCAACGAGGTGACGGTCTCGGTTCCCGCCGGCTCCCTCGTGGTGTGGAACGTATGGCGCGACAACGGTGCCATGCACGGACTCCTCGGCGATGCCGAGATCCGCCGATTCGAACTGCCCGACGGTGGCCTGATGCTCGAATGTTCCGACGGCTATGCCCCTCGCGAATCAACCGACCTGCGAGTGGAACTCCACTTCGATCCCGCGCCCACCGACCCGGCATAGAGCACGACGGAGTCAGTCGACGGTAGGCCGATGAATCTCGGCGCCCCAGGTCGCACCGGGTTCGACCACCGTGCGCAGCACCGTCGCCGCGGTGATCAGCCAGCGCACGATTCCAGCCGGATCGGCATCATGCGGGAGATCAACCACGATCCCGTGTTTCGCATGATCCTGACGCTTCACCCAACCCACCGGAAGCCCGAGCCCGAGCTCGTCAAGTCGTTTCAGAGCATTGGGGCCCGTGCCATGAGCGACCCCGAGTTGAGCCGGTCGCGGCTTGCGCCCGCTTGCGGGAGGCGTCCAGGTCGCGAGCGCAACCGCTGGTCCACGGCCGGAGAACCAGGCAGCAAGCCCTGACCGTTCCGGCACTCGTAGCTGTTCCTCGGTGTCCAGGAGCGGACCGATGTTGATCCAGCCTTCGCCGTCGCCTCGTTCGGCCAACTCGACCATGGCGGCAACGACCGGATCGCTCTCGTCGCGGTGAAACTCCACAGCTTCGGTTTCGAACGCCATCTCGCGACCGTAGCGACTGCATGACAGCAACCCGACCCGGTACGGTGGGAGACGTTGCGGACGACACGATTCACCCCTGTTCTTGTGGCCGCCGTGGCAGCCGCCTCACTTGGCGTCGGCGCGCCCGCGTCCGGTCAGTCCAGCCCGGGTGAGCTGGGAGATCTCGAACGTCGCCGGGACGAAATCACCATCGAGCTCGGCCAGCTCGACGCCGAACTCGGGTCCCTCGACGACGAACTCGCTCAGATCGACGACGAGATCGAGATCCGTGAGGCCGCGATCGAACTTGTCGCCGACGAGTTCGAACGAACTGTCGATGCCAGGCGTGAACCTGAACACACGCGCCTCACCATCGCCCTTGTCGGCTTCACGTCGGGTGATCCTCGCTCCAACGCTCTCCTTGATGAAGTTCGTGTGCTCGAGGGCGACGACGAACCATCGCGGCGGCGCGAGCTGTACGAGGCCGTCATCGAAGACGCCCGCCGGAAGCTCGAGGATTTCGACCAGCAACTCCGGCTCCTCGCCGGCGACATGACCGAGGCTCGCGCCGGGTTGGGGGTTTCACAAGCGAGACGTGATGCCACCGAAACGCTGCACGGCGAGACCGGGGCCCGCCGGGCCGAGCTCGCGATCGAACTCGACGAGACGGAACGACGGATCCAGCTCCTGTTGTCGTTGCAGGGCAAGACGTTGCTGACGGGCGAGATCACATTCGACGTGGTGAATCGGCCCGTTCTCGCGATCAAGATCGACAATGTCGTGGCTGCACGCCCCCAAGCCGGCATCAACGATGCCGACATGGTCTTTGTCGAAGAGGTCGAAGGTGGCCTCACCCGACTCGCTGCCATCTTCCACTCCGCCACTCCGAGCGAGGTCGGTCCCGTGCGATCGATGCGCACCGGCGACTTCGACCTGCTCGCCCAGTTCAACTCGCCCCTATTCGCCACGTCGGGCGGAAACCGAGGATCGAGAGAGGCGTTGCGCAACTCGACCCTGGTCGACATCGGCGCGGCAACCCACGGTGACCTGTTCTACCGAAGCAGTGGCCGCGCCGCCCCGCACAATCTCTTCACCAACCCGGCCAACCTCTGGTCGGTGGGCTCGGGAGAGGACTACGAAACGGGCTCACCCCAGCCGGTCCTTCGCTTCCGTGAACCGAGTGACCCGATCCTTGGCGATGCCCGCCCGGCGAACGGGGTCACGATCGACTATGGCCAGACGATCGTTAGCTACGAGTGGGACGGTTCCGGCTGGGCCCGCTCCCAGGACAACTCGCCCACTGTCGACACTGCAGGAGTCCGAGCGGCTCCCACCACCGTGATCGTGCAGTTCACGTCGTATGCGTCGTCGGCCGCGGACCCCGCGTCGCCCGAGGCCATCACTCTCGGGCAGGGCCCGGCGTGGATCTTGACCGACGGCCAGATCGTGCCGGCATCATGGCGCCGCAGCGAGTTGCTCGACGTGTTCGAATACGTCGACAACAGCGGCAACTTCATCACGGTGCTGCCCGGTCAGAGTTGGATCGAGATGCCGCGGCGGGATTCCGCCACGGTCAACTGAGGTCTCATGCCGCGCCCAATCGTTCGCTGCCGCCCCGATCCGGTGATGGTGGCCGGCTTCGACCGCATCCGAACGGAGCTCAACGTTCCCGCTGCGTTCCCCGAGGTGGTCCTTCAGTCCGCCACAGACTCCGTCGCCGTCGGCCCCCGGATCCCACCTGGAGCCGACTCAGCGGTGCTCGATGCCAGGGATCTCCCGTTCGTGACGATCGATCCACCCGGATCCACCGATCTCGACCAAGCGTTCTTCGCTCGTCGGCGCGGTGACGGATACACCGTGTTCTACGCCATTGCCGACGTGGCAGCGCTGGTCGCTCCCGGCGGCGCTGTTGACATCGAAGCGCGCGATCGCGGTCTCACGTTGTACAGCCCCGACCTGCGCACCTCGCTCCACCCGGAGTCGATCAACGAAGACGGCGGCAGTCTGCTCCAGGGGCAAGATCGCCGGGCGTTGCTCTGGACCATCGAGGTCGACGGCGATGGCGTGTTGGGCGATGCCCGGCTCGAACGGGCCGACGTGCGCACGCGTCACCAGTTGTCCTATCGAGCCGCCCAAGCGGGGATGGCCTCGGCCGGGCCCGACGATGCACTCACCCTTCTCCGTGAGATCGGCGAGCTGAGGGAGGCACAGGAGCGGCAGCGAGGCGCCGTGAGCCTGGCCCTCCCGTCGCAGGAGGTCGTGCATCAACCCGACGGCTCATTCGCCATCCTCTTCGACGAATCGTTACCGATCGAGGGATGGAACGCCCAGATCTCACTGCTCACAGGCATCGTCGCCAGCCGCATCATGCTCGACGCCGGCGTCGGGCTCCTCCGCACACTTCCTGAACCCGACGATCGAACCGTCGACCAGCTTCGCCGAACTGCGAATGCACTCGGAATCGGGTGGCGCCGCGGCCAGAGTTACGCCGATCGGGTCCGATCGCTGCGGCCCGATACTCCGGAGACCGCCGCGATGCTGAGCCAGGCGGCTCGCGGCCTGAGGGGGGCCGGCTATGTCGCGTTCGCCGACGATGACCCACCGTCGGATCCCCGACACTCCGCAATCGCCTCGACGTACGCCCATGTCACCGCTCCTTTGCGCCGGTTGTGCGACCGGTTCGCCAACGAGATCGTGATGGCACACTGCGCCGACCATGCACCACCCGCGTGGGCGGTCGAGGCATTGGAAGAACTCCCGAGCCTCATGGGTTCGGCGAAGAATCGGGATCGCAACCTCGAGCGGGCGATGGTCGACTTCATGGAGGCCACCGTGCTCACACCTCGGGTCGGCGAGACGTTTGCCGCAGTGGTCACCGATGTTGACGACGAACGCAACCGGCTGCGGATTCAGCTCAGGGAGCCGGCGGTGGTGGCGAGGGTCGATGCCGGCGGCGGGCCCGGGAAGGCAGCCGAACTCGGCGATGAGATCACGGTGCGACTCGTCGCCACGGATCCCGGCGAGCGACGGGTGGACTTCACGATCGTCTGACGCTCCTCCATGCGGAGAGCCTCAGAAGTCAGTGAGAGACCGCGGGATCGAGCTCTTTGGCGTGGGCAACCCACCGCTCGACCTCACCGAGAGACGGTGGGCGACGAACAAGGCGGCGCTTCTTCGCCTCGTTGGTCTCGTGCAGCTTGGCGTGCAGGTTGGCCGCATTGCGATTGCGGAGTTCCTTCACCGTGTCGACGCCAGCTTGTTCGAGAAGATCGCTGTATTCCTCGCCGACTCCGCGGACTCGCATGAGATCGGCACGGTTCACCCACTCGAGAAGCTGAGCTTCGGTGCAGCCCGACTCCGCGGCGAGAGCCTTGCGGCCCTTCTTGGCACCACCCGCCTTCAGAAGCTCACCAGTGGACCGGATGCCGGCCTTGCGAAGGGCCTTCCCATGCTTCGCACCGATGCCTTCGATTGTTTCGATGGATGCCATCGTTGTTCTCCTCTGACTGGGGATTGCTGGTCTGAGGTCCCGACGCTAGGCGACGCAGGAAAGTCGCGCCGCGTCGGGTGTATCCGATGCGGTGTTGCTCAGGCGAGGGCGGCCGCCACGAGGTCGTGGGCACACTCCCCGGCCGCGGTGATCGTGAGGCGCTCGGCCCCTGACTCGCCGACGATCAGCGTGTGCTCGAACTGAGCGGTGCGCGTGCCGTCGATTGTGGTCGCGGTCCAGTCGTCGTCCCATACGACGGCGTCCGGAGCCCCGAGGGTGAGCATCGGTTCGATCGTGAAGGACGTGTCGATCTCGAGGCGCGTGGCGAGTCGACGTTCGTGATAGTGCGGGATCTGGAGGTTGGAATGGAACTCGGTGCCAACCCCGTGCCCGATGAACTCTCGAACCACACCGAGGCGATGCTGCACGGCATGGGCCTCGATGGCCCTACCGATATCGCTGACGAGACCACCCGGTGTGACCGCGGCGATGCCGAGATCAAGGGATCGAGCCGTCTCACGCACCAGGCTGAGCGAAAGGTCATCCACCTCGCCCACGAGGAAGGTGGCCGATGTGTCGCCGTGGACACCTTCCTTCCAGAGCGTGACGTCGATATTGATGATGTCGCCATCAGCGAGTGGTCGACTGTCCGGGATGCCGTGACAAATCACCTCGTTGACCGACGTGCAGACGGACTTCGGGAAGCCGCGATAGTTGAGAGGACTCGGGTAGCCACCCTTGTCGATGCAAGCGTCGTGAACGGCGCGATCGATCTCGTCGGTGGTGACACCGGGCTTCACGAGCGTGCCGGCCATCAAGAGAATCTCTGCCGCGGCCTGGCCCGTGCGGCGCATCGCGGCCAGTTCGTCAGGCGTGCGGGTGAGCGAGGACACGCTCGGACCAGGATCACCGCTCAGCGCGTAGGGCGGTCGAGGGATGTCGGCGGGCACCCGGCGGATGGGGCTCTGCAGCCCAGGCTGAACCGGCGGGTACGACGGTGCGACACCTGCGGCCGGCCGAGTTTGCTTGCGTTTGCGCTTCGCCATCTGACCAGCCTACGGGATTTGGGCCTATCCGACCTGGGCAGTGAGTGCGACCTCGACGAATCCGGCGAGGCGGGTGTTCCCCTCGGCGGGTCGACCGAACAGGTAGCCCTGCCCGTGAATCGCCACCTGCCCGGTCCGTTCACGAATCTCCAGGAGCCGCGCGACCTGCTGATCGGTCTCGATGCCTTCGGCCACGACGACGAGGCCCAACGCCTCGGCCATGTGGAAGACCGCGGCGACAATCGCATCAGCGCGGGTGTCCTCGCCCAACCGGGCAATGAAGGTCCGGTCGATCTTGACCCCATCGACGTCGAACGACTGGAGATAGGACAGCGACGAGTACCCGGTCCCGAAGTCATCGATCATCACGGCCAGACCCAGATCGCGAAGGCTCTGCACATGCCGAGCGGCCGTGCCGGTCTGATCCATCAGGACGGTTTCGGTGACTTCGATCACCAGTCGTGACGCGTCGACGGAGTGTTCCGCCAGAAGGTCCGTGATCACGGTGACGATGTTCGGGTCCGAGAAGGTGCGGGCCGAGAGATTCATTGCCACCGGACGGGCTTTCGGGTGATCAGCAAGCATCTTGATCGCCTTGCGCATGACGGTGTGGTCGATCCGGGAAACGAGGCCGGTCTCCTCGGCGAGCGGGATGAAGTCGCCGGGCACCACCACCCCTCGGGTGGGATGGTTCCACCGCACGAGCGCCTCGAACGCACAGACACGCCGGGTCGGAAGCTCCACGAGTGGTTGCAGGTAGACGGTGAATTCGTCGTTGGCGAGCGCACGCCGAAGCTCTTGGCTGACGCTCACTCGGTGCTCGATCCGCTCCCGCATGGCCCGATCGAACACCTCGATTCGACCGCGACCGAGTTGCTTGGCCCGATACATGGCGAGGTCGGCATTGCTCAGTACCTCTTCGGCCGTGTCGGTCCGGTGGACACGAGCGATGCCGATCGATGCGGTGATCACGTGCTCGACCTGCCCGTCGGTGATGGGTTCGCTGATCGCGTCCTGGATCCGTGCGGCGAACTCGACAGCGCCGACTTCGGTGATGCCCTCGACCACCATGATGAACTCGTCGCCCGAGAGTCGCCCGACCACGTCGCTGCCGCGGACGGCCAAGCGAAGCCGATCGCCGACCGCCGTGAGAACGCGGTCCCCGAAGGCGTGACCGAGTGTGTCGTTGGCGAGCTTGAAACGGTCGAGATCCACGAAGAGAACCGAGATGGGGATTCTTTCCGAAACTGCGACCCGGTGCGCCAGCGCGGCACGAACCGTCGCCCTGTTGGGGAGACCGGTCAACGGGTCGTGTTCGGCGCGGCGGCGTTCGCGGTCGAGCGCGTTGCGCATCGCATCGCTGGCTCGAGCATCCTGCAGGGCGAGCGAGGCGTGCTGGGCGAACGCAAGGAGTGCCTCTTGTTCGGCCGAGCTGTAGCGCCGACTCGAGCCATCGCCGACGGTCAAACAACCGACGACTTTGTTCTCGACCACGACCGGAGCCGACATCAAGGAGCCGGTGCCGGCATCTTCCTTCTCGTAGCGGACGACGAGGGTGCCCTCAGTGATGACTTCCGCGGGGATCTGTTCGCCTATTTCGACGTCTCTGAATCGCTCGACGATTTCGCTCGGTACACCAGCCGACGACACCAGCACGAGTGTGCCGTGGCGTTCCAGGTCACTGAGCCGAATACTTGCTTGTTCCACTCCGAGAAGGTCGACGGCACCGTTGACGATCGAATCGAGCACATCCTGAATCGCATCACGATGGGAGATCGACTGCTGGATCCTGAACAGGCGGTCGAGCAGCCCCTGACGTTCGCGGAGCTGCCGAACCAGACGCTTGTTGTCCGCCATCCTCGTCTCGAGCGCGGCGCGGGAGTGGCGCTCGGCCTCGAGTGCACTCCGCATGGCTGCCGCGAGGCTCACCACTCGGCCGAGACCGCGAACGAACGCTATTTCATCGGCCGTGAACAGACCGGAGGTGCGGGCGAGCAGCAGCCGTTGTGACTGATGTTCATGGTTTCCGGTGACGATGGAGACTCGACCAAGGGAGGGCAGCTCCGCTTCGGTGGCGGACGCGTGGCTCAGCCGAATGAGCAGGTCATCAGGGCGATCACCGATCCCGAAGCCGTGGCAGTGGAGAACGCTGGTGTCGTCGCAGAGCACCGCGATTTCAGCGTTGAGGGTCTCGGCGACCCGAAAGAGCGCCCCGTCGATATCAACCTTGTTGTCGGGATCACCGAACGCGGCGACGAGGTCCGTCAGCGACAAGAGCGACCACGAGGACGGCGACATGCTCAGCCGATCGCCGAAGTGACCAGTGGCTGGTCCGAATGGGCATGGCGATAAACAGTCGCACTCACCATTCCCGTATCGGCAGGTAGAAGATGCCCCTGAGGCCATCACGCGGAGCGTGACCCGCCCGGTCGCGCGCCTACTTCGTCGCTACAGGCTCCGGGGCGCGGATTTGACGGACGATCCGGATGAGTGAGGCAACACCCAAGAGTGTCATCAATCCGCCAATGACTATCCACGCAAGAAGAGGCATCTCGCCTGATCCCGCGCCGGCGATGTAGACGTATGGGGCGATGAACGAGATGAGCGTGACCACCGACCACAGCTGAACGCTTGACCATTCTTGGTCACGGGCCGCCTGCACGACCCGCACCTGGCCATAGGCGTAAGGCCAAGCGGTTCCGACATCGATGATCAAGAAGATGACCGGGCTGACGCCGTACTCGCCGAGCGTCGGCCAGACGATCAGTGCACGGACCACCGCATAGGCGAAGACTCCGGCGATCCACGCCTTGCCGAGCCACCCGATCCGGTCCTTCTCTTCCATCGGCGCCACTGTAGGGCCAAATGTCACACCACTCTGGCACTCCACGGCGCGCCCCACCCGGAGATGCCAAGGATTTCTTGACAAACAGGAGTTATCCACAGCTAGTCTTCAGGGCCGAATGTCCCTGATCCTCTCCATCCCCGGTCTCGAAGTCTTCCCCGTGCGAACAGCCGCGGAATACAACGCCGCGCGCCGCCTCCACGCCAGCTGCTATCTCGATGCTGGATACGTTCATGCCGACGAAGTCAGCGCCAACGGCATGATCGACGATGCTTGGGTCCCCGTCAGCGACTACTTCGTGGCGGTTGACACCGAAGACAACAGCATCGTCGGGACGTGCCGGATCATCAATCCGTCTGTCTGCGGATTTCCGGCGTTCACCGGCTGCGAGCTGCATCCCGAAACCTGGGCCACGTTCAGCGACCTCGATCCGAATCGCTGCGTGGAGATCTCCGCACTCGCAACCACCCGAGACGGCATCCAGAACATGGCCATCTCAGCCGCGCTGTACGGCATTGTTTGGCGTCAGAGCATCCTCACAGACCGCGCCTACATGCTGGCTGTGCTGGACAACCGATTGATGCGCATCATGAAGCGCTGGTTCCACTTCCCGTTCGAACCTCTCGGCCGCACCGTCGACTACATGGGGTCGCCATCGACGCCTGTCTCGATGTACCTGCCGAGGCTCGTCGAGACACATGTTGACGAGCACCCTGAGGAGCTGGCGTTCTTCTCGGGCGAGATTTCTTTCTCAGATCTCGAGGACTACGCGATAGACCTTCGGACACGGGTCCCAGAGCACCGAGCCACCGTTGTTGACCTCACAAACGCCGACGACGAAATACGAGCTTGGTAACAGGCTAAGTACTCACTTTCATCACTTCATGGCCGATCCAAGGGGCCATGAGGAACGCTTGGTCAGCGACGCTGGCCCTGGGATGCGTAGTTGTCGGAATGAGCGCGCTGCTGGGCGAGTCCGCGCTCGGTGCCGCCCGTGGCCTGGCTGCCGTTTTCTTGCTGGCCACCCTCGCTCGCCGCCTGCAAACCGATCACACAATTGCCAGGCGTCCGTGGGTTCTGATTCTTATCGGCGGCTCGCTGACGCTCATCTCAGCAATCACTCGACTCATCGACGGGATCCTCTCGGGCGTCGAAGCCCCCTTCCCGAGCGTCGCTGAGATTCCCGGGCTGATCGGCTACGTATTCATCGTTCTGGCAGCCCGAAGCTTCTGGCACCACCGTGCTGGCCACAGCGACATCGAGTCAGCGCTCGACGGATTCCTGGTGGCGGCTGCGGCCGCCGTGGTCGTCTTCACCGCCATCTTGTCGGACTACATCCGCGATAGCTCGATCGACATCTGGGCCCGGACGGGCAACGTCGCCTACACGATTCTCGACCTCGTATTGATCGGCTATGTCGCTCGCCTCGCTGTCGGTCCAGGTGTTCGCAACCGGCCATGGCGATTCATCGCCGTGGCGACGCTGCTCATCTTGTTGAACGACCTGTGCTTCCTGCTTCAAACCACCGGTTCGACATGGGCCCAGATGGCGGCGCTCATCGCTTCGCCGAGCGCATACTTCTTTGCAGCAGCTGCAATCCTGCATCCAGAAGCTGCTGCGATGACCTCAGATCCGACGTCGTCGCCTCCCCGTCTCTCGCGGTCGCGTCTGCTCATGCTCGCGGGAGCGCTCCTCACCCTGCCGTTGGCACTTCTTTCTTCGCTTGTGCGAGGGACAGAGCCCGATCTCCCGGTCCTGGTAGGTGGAGCCGCTGTTCTCGCGGTTGTCTCGCTGGCCCGAATCAGTCTCCTGTTTCGATCGAACGAGCGAGCGGCCGAGCTCGAAGTTGCGCTCTCGGAGTCCGGTCGCGGCCTCGTCGATGCCTCGAGCCCCGCTGAACTCGCCGGCGCGATCTCACGAACGATTGCTCTGGTCGCCGGCCACGACACCCTCTTCGCCGCAATCGTTCGAGGGGGTAGTGGCGAACGCCATCTCGTCGTGAAGAATCGACCCGATCACGACGCCGACCTCGAATCTCTCGCCGCGACTGCAGAACCCGATCTCACTTCGCTCCTCGCGGATACCGGTGTCGCCCGAGTCGTCCGGCTGGAGCTCGGCGACGGTGCTGAGTACGGCGAGATTCACCTCGAGGCCACGACCGCCGGCGATGCCGCTCACAGCCTCGCTCTGCGGACAATGGCCGCTCAGATCACTCAGGCGCTCATTTCTCTGTCGCTAGCCGAGTCACGGTTCGCCCGGCGGTCAGAGCAACGTCTTGGAGCGCTCGTCGAGCAGTCATCGGACCTTGTGATCGTCCTGGACGAAAACGGCTCGATGTCGTTCGTCTCGCCGAACGCAGGCCGCGTGTTGGGCGTCAGCCCGAGTGTGCTCGTCTCCAGTCGTCCGTCGAAACTGATCCACCCCGATGACGCCGAACGGCTGGGCCAGCTCGTCGAGGACCCGACCAAACCCCACGAGTACCCGCGGGTGGTCGAGGGCCGGCTACGGTCCGCGTCTGGCGAATACCGCTGGTTCGACATCACCGCCCGAGACTTCCGCGATGATCCCGAGGTGAGTGGAATTGTCGTCACGGCACGAGACGTGACGGACGAACGCGCGGCAAAGATCGGCCTCAAGCGATCAGAACAATGGTTCCGTGGCCTGGTCCAACACAGCTCCGACGTAATCGCGGTACTGGATGAAGCCGGTGTATTCACCTACGCCAGCCCTGCGGCCGAGGATCTCTTCGGGCTTCGCCCTGAACACCTCCGCGGTCGCAGCTTCCCCGAGCTCCTCCCCCAGGACGATCTCGATGGGCTCGACACCGTGCGTCGAGCCATCCGATCTCGACCACCGGGCGCTCGCAATCTTGAACTCACGCTGGAGCGGCCGGACAAGACCCGCCGCACAGCAGAAGTGACG
Source organism: Acidimicrobiales bacterium (assembly GCA_029263175.1). GTDB lineage: Bacteria > Actinomycetota > Acidimicrobiia > Acidimicrobiales > Aldehydirespiratoraceae > JAACCU01. The sequence goes on from JAJCXZ010000101.1 coordinate 53,884, forward strand.
ATCACGGATCTACGCGAGGACCCATCCGTGAACGGTCTCGTCTTGAACATCCGTGACATCACCGACCGCAAGAAGCTCGAGGACGATCTGCGCCACCAGGTCCTCCATGACGACCTCACGGGACTCGGCAGCCGGGTGCAGTTCTCCAACCAGCTCACCGAAGCACTCGGCCCGAACCGTCGCGCCGGCAGCAAGGTTGCGGCGTTGTTCATCGACATCGACGACTTCAAGAACGTGAACGACTCTCTCGGCCATGCCGCCGGCGATCAGCTTCTCGTCGAGATCTCGGCTCGGCTCCAGACCAGGTTGCGCCTCCGTGATCGCGCCGCCCGATTCGGCGGCGACGAGTTCGCGGTCGTCCTCAGCGACGTCTACGGCGAGTCCGATGTGATCGGCGTCGCCGATCGAATCGTCGCGGAACTCTCACAGCCCGTCACCCTTCTCGGACAAGAAGTCCGCATGGGTGTCAGCGTCGGTATCGCGATTGACGAGGACGGCACCCTCTCGGCAGAGGACCTGATCCGATCCGCCGACGTGGCCATGTACGAGGCGAAGGAGCAAGGCAAGGGTCGCTGGGCGATGTTCGAGTCGAGCATGGCCGATCAGACGATCGAGCGGTTCGAGATCTCGAACACGCTCGGGGCGGCCATCGAGAACGAAGAGCTGATGGTCTACTACCAGCCGATCGTCGACCTCAACGACGGCCACACGGTGGGGGTCGAGGCACTGGTTCGATGGAACCATCCGGAGCGGGGCATGATCTCGCCGGGCTCGTTCATCCCGATCGCCGAGAAGAACGGTCTGATCGTCCCGCTTGGCAAGTACGTGCTCGAAAAGGCCGCTCGCCAGGTAGCCACATGGCGCAAGGATGGCCACGACATCTATGCCAGCATCAATGTGTCGCCCGTCCAGTTGCAACGCGACGGCATCGTCACCGAGATCCTCGACATCGTCGACGACGCCGGACTCGACCGCCACGCCGTTGTTCTCGAACTGACGGAGTCAGCCCTCATCAACGACTTCGAACTGATCGTGGCTCGGATCGATGCGCTACGCGACGCCGGATTGCGGGTGGCGATCGATGACTTCGGCACCGGCTACGCCACCCTGAAGTACGCCGAGGAGTTCGCGGCCGACATCCTGAAGGTCGACCAGTCCTTCGTGGCCCGACTCGAGGACCAGGAAGAGTCGACCATCGTCGCAACCGTGCTGTCGATCGCCGAGTCCATGGGTGCCCAGACGATCGCCGAAGGTATCGAGGTGCCCGACCAGCACCGGCGCCTCCTGGCCATGGGTTGCCAGCTCGGGCAGGGGTACTACTTCACCCGTCCCGCGCCGGCCCAGGCGATCACCGAAACCCTCTTGCGTGAACTCGACGGCGAATCACTCGTCGGCCACGGCCACTAGACGAGTCGTGCCCTCCTAGTCGGGCGGGTTGGTGTAGGCCGACGTGACCATGAGCCACAGGGAGTAACCGAGGTGGTCCCATGGCTGCATCTCCCCATGGGGACCGGTTGGGATCTCGAACGTGAGCGTGCCGGTGAACTTCTCCCGAAAACCGAGCCCATCGGCCAAAGCTGCGGCGATCGAGGCAACCACTCGGCGGAGTTCGGCACCCGTCAGGTCGAGATCGTCACGGAGCTTCCATCCCAGTGCCTCGGTGATCTGGCCGTAGAGGGCGACGAACTCGTCGCTGAGTGCCTCATATGACCGACGCACAGACTCCACCACCGGTGCAAGCTCCTCGGCCTCGGCCATCGATACCGTGAACGCGCCGGTGATCCCCTGCCAGAGACCCCAGAGATCATCCTCGTCCACGCTGTCCAGATTGGTTCGGGTACCGACACGGATGGCTTCCTTCATCCCGGCATCACGGCCGGCGTGCGTCGATGTGTCGGCCGCACCGATCACCGCGGAGACGGCTTCGAGGGTGGCAGCCGTCGATTGCTCGAATTGCCACTCGGCGGCGCGAACCACCAACTCCCGTTGAAAATCGCGCTGACTGTCCCAAATTCGTTCGTGGACGGACCCACGCGTGACGCGGATGCCTCTCGTTTCCTCGAGGTGATCGAACACTTTCGTGTAGTTGATGTGGTCGACTCCGATGTCGAGGCCTTCCTCCACCAGAACCTCGAAACCAGCCTGAAGAACCAGTTCTTTCAGCTCAGCACGCTTCCTTCGCCGTGCTGGCGGTCCTACCCGATTCGCACTCTCCACCATGCGACGACCGTAGTCGAATGTGACGGAGAGAGCACGAAATGATGCTAAGGGTGATGATGTCGCGCCGCGTAGTCGCCACCGCTTCCGTGAGAGACTGAGCGGATGGGATCATTCACCTCCTTCGACGACACCAAAATCCACTTCGACGACACCGGTGGCGATGGTCGAGCCGTGGTGCTCGTCCACGGCATCACCGAAAGTTCGCGGTGCTGGGGGCCAATCACGGATCGGCTCGGAGACCACCGAGTCGTCACCGTCGATCTACGAGGCCATGGCCGGTCCGAAACGGCGGATCGCTACGACCTCGAGGCAATGGCAACCGACGTCGTCATGCTCACCGCCCATCTGCACCTGGACCGCCCACACCTCGTGGGGCACTCCCTCGGGGGCGCGGTGGTCAGTGCCACCGGCGCCGCCGCTGACGTTGCGTCGGTGATCAACGTGGATCAGTCGCTCGACCTGGCCGGTTTCCAAGCGGGTCTCCTGGAGAACGAGACGATGCTGCGCGACCCAGCGACCTTTCCGCTCGTGATCAACGCGCTGTTCGACGACATGGCTGGGCCGATGCTTCAGGGAGACGCTCGCGTGCTCGTCGAGACGACGCGGCGGGCCGACCAAGACGTCGTCCTCGGTGTGTGGGAGTTGATGTTCTCGATGTCGGCCGACGAGATCGCAGCCGTCGTCGATGCCGCGCTTGCCGGCTACGCCGGTAACGACATGCCCTACCTGTCGTTGTTCGGGATCGATCCCGGCGATGGGTATGGCGACTGGCTTGGTCGGTCCATCAGTGCAGCCGTTGTCGAGCTTTGGGACGACCACGGGCACTATCCGCATCTGGTCGACCCCGATCGGTTCGTCGATCGGTGTCGTGAGCACTGGGCCGGCGCTTCCGGATAGCGGGCACCGGTAGCCTCACCGCCGTGATGGACACCCGCACCCTTCTCATCAACGCTGCCGTCTCGCTGCCTTTCCTGGTCCTCGGCGGCCTCGTGTGGCCCGGTGGAAATGCCGGATTCTTTGCCGGTGCGTTCGCGGCATCCCTCGCTCTCACCATCGTGACCCGCCCCCGTAACTAGTTCCGCCTGAGATGCACCCCGGCGCGTTTGATCTGCGAGGCTGATACCCGTGGCAAGCATTGGAGTCTCAGTCCAGCCCGCGGTGCTCGACGGCGTCGCGCACGGCACGATCGGCACCCTCACAATCGACAACCCCGACCGTCGAAACGCCATGAATTCGGCGATGTATCTCGCCGTGCCAGACGCCATGGGTGCGCTCACCGCCGAAGCCGACCTCCGCTGCATCGTCATCCGCGGCGCGGGCACCGAGGCGTTCAGCGCCGGTAGCGACATCTCGGAGTTTCCGAACCGTCGTATGGGTCGCACCAGCAACGGCGACTCGAAGGCCGAGAACTACGACAACGTGGAGCACAACGCATGGGCGGCAATCGCCGGCGCGAAGGTGCCGGTAATCGCCGCTATCCACGGGCCGTGCCGGGGCGGCGGGATCGCAATTGCTCTCCATGCCGATCTTCGGATCGCGGCCGACGACGCAACCTTCGCGGTCCCACCGGCCAGCCTTGGGCTCGCCTACCCAATCGAAGCAACCGAACGGCTGGTGTCACTCGTCGGACCAGCTACCGCAAAGTCCCTGCTGTTCACCGCACAGGTCATCGACGCCAAAACGGCATTGCGTATCGGGCTTGTCCAGGAAGTGCTGGCCGCATCCTTGCTCGACGAGCACATCGACCGGGTCGCTCATCGAATCGCCCGTCTCGCTCCCCTGTCCGTCAGGGCCGCAAAGGTCCAGGTGGATGCTGTTTCGGCGGCCGCTGGTACAGCCATCGACCTGACGCATGTAAAGCTCCATGCTCGGGCGTGCTACGACAGCGACGACTTCAAAGAGGGTGTGACCGCCTTCATGGAGAAGCGACGCCCCCACTTTCGGGGCCGCTGACCACGAACGGAGGCAGGATGACCGAGCTGCACGTCGCCCACGCCGGGCCCACCGATCCTGATCACCCTGTTGTCCTCTGGGTCCACGGCTTGGACAGCGACGGCCACTGCTGGGACCGCCCCATCGCTTTGGTGGCGGCCAGGACCGAATGTGCGAGCGTCGACCTCCCCGGTCACGGCGAGTCGCCGATTCCCGCCGGCGAGGCGGCGTACGAGCGAGCTGCTGTTCTCGACGACATCGATGCGGTCATCGCCGGCCTCCGAGCCGACAATGTCGACCGTCTCATCGTGTGGGTCGGCCACAGCCTCGGCGGATACTTGGGGATGGCCCACGTTCTGACCCGTTCCGACCCGGCGAAAGCCGTCAACGGACTCGTGCTGGTCTCCGCCGGCCCCGGCTTCCGCGACCCCGACGCCATGCAGCGTTGGAATGATCGTGTTCGCAAGAACTCCCCGGCGTATTCGGTCAGCCGGGACGCTTCGACAATAGCGTTCCACTCCGACTCGATGGTCATGGACGGGCTCGGCGAGCTCGGCCTGCCGATCTCATTGGTGATCGGTGATGGCGATCGGGCGTTCCTGGGCGCCAACGACTACCTCGAGAAGAAGCTTCCCCACGCCACACGTATCACCGTCGAAGGGGCTCGTCACTTCGTGATGAAGTCGCACCCCGAAGCGGTGGCCGACGGTGTCGAACTCGTGCTCGGGGAGCTCGACTGACCCGGCATGTCGCCCTCCCCTCCCGCCCACGGTCGACTCCCCGTCGACGAGGTTCTTCCCGAACTGCACGCGGCGCTGAAGCGGCAGCGTCTGGTCATCCTCGAAGCACCACCCGGCACCGGCAAGACGACACGGGTTCCGCCGTCGCTCGTCGGCCAGCCGTGGATGGCGCACACCAAGGTGATCGTGCTCGAACCACGACGGGTCGCAGCGCGGGCTGCTGCTCGTCGGATGGCATCCGAGCGGGGCGAGAAGATCGGCCAGTCGATCGGCCTCCGCACCCGATTCGATACTCGTGTGAGCGGCGCAACACAGGTGGAGGTTGTGACCGAGGGTGTGCTCACCCGCATGCTTCTCACCGACCCCGCGCTCAGCGGGTACGGCGTGGTGATCTTCGACGAGTTCCACGAGCGGAGCATCCATGCCGACACTGCGCTGGCGTTTGTCCGCGAAACCATCGATGCGCTGCGCGACGACCTCCGAGTGATCATCATGTCCGCAACCTTCGACGCCGCGTCGATCGCCGCACGGCTTCGCACCGACGCAATCGTGACTGCCGACGCGCCGCTGCATCCGGTCGAGCTCCGCTACGAGCCGCCGATGCCAGGCGTCACCGTGGATGAAGCGGTCGTGCCCACGGTCATCGAGCTTCTGAAGCGGCCGATCGACGAGACCGGCGACATTCTCGTCTTCATGGCCGGGGCCGGGGCCATCAGTCGAGCGGAACGTGATCTTGCTCGCAAGGTGAACGAGGACACCGCCCTCACTCCGCTCCACGGCTCGCTCCCGCCCGAGGCCCAGGATCGGGCGCTCCAGCTGGACCCCGAGGGCCGGCGCAAGGTGATCTTGTCGACACCGATCGCCGAGACCAGCGTCACCATCGATGGCGTACGAACGGTTGTGGACACCGGTCGTCGGCGGCGTCCGGAGATCGACCACGGGCGGGGCATGAGCGCGCTGCGCACCACCGCAGCAAGCCAAGCAGCCTGTGACCAGCGAACGGGCCGCGCCGGCCGTCAAGGACCAGGCGTCTGCATTCGACTCTGGACCGCCGGCGAACACGAGCACCGACCCAGCGACGAACCTCCGGAGATTCTGACCAGCGATCTCACGTCGCTGGGCTTGCAGATCGCCGCCTGGGGTGCCACTGAGCCCTCGGAGTTGCCGTGGCTCGACTCGCCGCCGACCGTTGCGATGGATGCAGCCCGCTCTGTGCTCACCGATCTCGGTGCCATCGATGACGCCGGGCGACTCAGCGAGCACGGCAAGGCGATGCACGAGCTGGGCACCGAGCCCCGTCTCGCTCATCTTCTGCTGCGTTCACAATTCCTGGAGAACGAAGGTGGTTCCGGGGCGTTGGCCACGGGCTGTGCGGTCGCGGCCGCGCTTGCTGACCGCGATCTCCTTCGGGGCCGATACCGCCCGATCGATCTACGAGCGCGCGTCGAACACCTCGCCGACCGGCCACGCGGGGGCAACCGGTCCGGTCCGGGAGTCGACGATGCAGCCGTGCATCAGGCTCGAGCGATGGCCAAACGATGGAGCGATCGGCTCAGCTCCGATCTCTCCTCAGCACCGGGCGAGATCGATCTCGATCTGGTCGGCCTGGTGGCGAGCTTTGCGTTCCCCGAACGTCTTGCCCAGCGCCGCACCGACGCCGGCAGCTTTCTCCTGGCCAGTGGTGCCGGGGTCTCCACCCCTCCAAACGACGGCCTGGCCCGTGAGCGATGGCTCGCAGTGGCTGAAACGGAGGGCACGGGCGGTGCAGCCCAGATCAGACTGGCAGCGCCGATCACGATCGAGGAGATCGAGCAGCATCATGGCGATCGGCTCACGGAGACGGAAACCGGCGGATGGGATCGCCGGACACGCGATGTCGTCTTCGAGAGCCAACACCGCCTCGGCGCGATCATCGTGTCGCGTTCGCCGCTCGGCGATCCCGACCGCGGCTCCGTGGTCGAAGCCCTGCTCGCCGGCGTGCAACGCGAGGGCCTCTCGCTCCTCTCCTGGGACACGGCCGATGAGCGCTACCGGAGCCGCCTGGCGTTCCTGCACTCGATCGACGAAGACGGATGGCCCGCGGTCGACAACGACAGTCTCCTGGGCCAACTCGACACCTGGCTGACGCCGGCTCTCGGCAACGCCAAGCGACGCTCCGATGTCGAGAAGATCAAGCCGCGCGAGGCCCTCGCCAATCTGATCGACTGGCGCCAGAGCCGCGACCTCGACCGGCTGGCCCCGACTCACATCGATGTCCCTTCCGGATCTCGATTGCCGGTGAACTACGACAGTCAGGGCGGGCCGACACTTCCGGTTCGGCTTCAAGAGGTCTTCGGGCTCGGTGAGTCCCCCACCGTGGCTGACGGTCGGGTGCCGATCACGCTCGAGCTCTTGTCACCGGCCCACCGGCCGGTCCAGATCACCAGCGACCTCGCCGGATTCTGGGCCACCAGCTACGCCGAGGTTCGCAAGGAGATGCGTGGCCGATATCCAAAGCATCACTGGCCCGAAGATCCGATGACCGCGACGGCCACGAACCGCACGAAACGACGCAGCTAGCCGATCGTGCGACTGGTCACCGCCACCACCACCGTCGCGCCGCGCATCGACGGGGCAGCAACTGCTGCCGCCGCGAGAGCGGCCGCGCCGTCGCACGAGACCCGCAATCCCTCGTGGGCCGCGAGCGCCGCGGCCGCCTGCTGCATGTGCCGTTCGGACACCAGCGCAGTGTCGTCGAGCGCGTAGGCCAAGGGGGCGACGATCATCTCCGACGGCACTCGTACGGCGAGCTCCCGCGCAACCGTCGCGACTGTCGGCGTGGTGACGACCCGCCGCTCCCGCACGGCTCGGGCCATCGCCGGTGCTCCTTCGGGGGCGACGCCCACCACCCGGGTGCGCGGCATCCGGGCATGGCACCAGGCCCCGGTGCCGAGGGCCAGCGAACCTTCCCCGAGCGGCACGAAGACTGCGTCGGGCGGTTCGCGGAGGTGTTGCAGTTCCGCGGCCATCGTGGCCAGACCCTCGGCGAACTCGACGTGCTCACCGTCAAGCAAGAGGGCACCGCCCACCACGCCCGCGTAGCGGCGAGCTTCCTCCTTCACATCCTCAGGGTCCTCGGCGTCCAGCCGGACCGTGGTGCCGGCATGGCGCAGGGCCTCGACCTTGGCGAGATCGGACGACAGTGGCCCAAAAAGTTCGATGTCGACACTGTGCCCGCGGCCGGCGTAGGCCATGGCGATGCCGAAGTCACCCGCAGATGCGCAGATGATGCGGTTGGTGTGCGGGTGATTGATGAAGAACCACTCGGCGGCGCGGCCCATCACCGAACCAACCGGGTTGGCTGATTCGATTTTGAGGATCACCTCGATGCCGAGAAGGCGAGAGATTCCCTCGGATCGGTATTGGGCCGTGCGAATGAACGGCCGCGGGATCATCTCGGCCGCTTCCACCACGCGGTCGAGATCGACCTTCAATGGCAGTCCAGCCAACGCAACCTCCCGGTGAGCGACCAGTGCAATCCGCGACACTGATCCTGAAGGTGACACTGTAGTTGGCCGGAACGGGCGGCCCGGGGAGCTGCCGAGCAGCGGGATGTCGGCTGCTACGGCGTTCCCGCGAGGCGCCACAGGAACGTGGCCATTTGACCGCGGGTGACGTTGTCATCGGGCGCATATCGATTGCCGCCAACGCCCGTCGTGATCCCCTGCGCCAGGAGCCAGTCAACGGCCGACGAGTAGTACTGCCCCGCCGGCACATCGCTGAACCCTGAGGCCGGTGAACCACCCGGTGAGCCCTCGAGGCGCCACAGGAACGTCGCCATCTGGCCGCGAGTGACAGGGTCGTCGGGCGCATATCGATTGCCGCCGACACCGGTGGTGATCTTCTGCTGATAGAGCCAATCGACTGCGTCGGTGTAGTAGCGCCCTGCCGGCACATCGCTGAAGCCGGCGTTGGGTGCGCCCGTGGGTTCACCGCGATACCGCCAGAGGAAGGTCGCCATCTGGCCGCGGGTGACGTTCTCATCCGGCGAGAACACTCCCGGTGCGGTGCCCGTGGTGATCCCCGTGAGGGCCAGCCACCCGACCGCCGGCGCGTAGTACGCGCCCTGGGGAACGTCGCCGAACAGACTCAGCGAGCCCGCGTCGTAGAGGTCGAGCTTCGGGTAGTTCGCGCCGAGCACTTCCGTCGAATCAGCATCGAGCCAGTCCTCGAGGATGCTGGCGTAGACCGAGCGGAAGTCGAGATGGTGATGCATGTCGCCGCGGTTGTCGAGGTTGGTCAACGACGGCTGGGTGCCGTGGAGGCCACCGTTCACGGCGGGACCGATGAGCGTCATCAGACCGGCGGTGCCGTGATCGGTGCCGGTGGAGTTGCGCTCCACCCGTCGACCGAATTCCGAGAAGACGAGCATCGACGTGCGGACCGCCATGGCCGGCAACAGGTTGTTGAAGAATGCCTCGATGCCGGCATCGAGGTCGGCCATGAGGTCGTCGTGGTCAGGCCGCTGGCTGTCGTGGGTGTCGAACCCACCGAGATTGACATTCACGAGCTGCGTGCCGAGATTCAGGTTGATCACCTGCGCCGCCACGGCGAGCTCGCGAGCCAGGCCGTCCTCGGGCAGGCCCGCCACGAAGGCCGGGGAGATCTGCTGAGCAGTGTCGACGGCATCGCCCCATGCTCCGGCAACTTGACTGCCGAAGGCGCCGATACCACCGCCTGCCTTGCCGATGTCACTGATTGCCTCGTACCCATAGCGCTCCCAACGCTCGTCACGATCAGCACCGAAGAGCGAGCCGTTGGGCGGAAGGGCGACCGCCGTACTGTTCACACCCTGGAGAGTCAGGGGAACGCCGGACCAGCCAATTGCCACCGCGCCAAGATTGTCGAGCGCCGCGCCGTCCTGGTACCGACCGAGCCAGCCGGTGGGCTGAATCTGGTTCTGGATACCGCTCATCCATGTCGCCATGGAGGTGAAGTGGCTGTGGTCATCGGTCGACTCCCCGACGCCACGAATGAAGGCCACCTGTCCGGAATCGAACCGAGACTTGAGCCCCGCGAGGTTTGGGTGGAGATGCAATCCCTCACCGACACTCGTCGAGCCATCCACCGACACGGCGAGATTGCCGCGTGCCGACTGGTAGGCGCCGTTCTCCGCCGGGATCAGCGTGTTGAGATGGTCGTTGCCGCCGTTCAGGAACACGGTGACCAGGATCTTTTGCGCCGATCCGAGGGGTGTCGCGGCTCCCGCCACGCTGCCGAGCAGCCCGGGGGCAACGTTCGGGAACATGCCGGGGAAGGCGGTGAGTCCCGCCACGCCGCCCGCGGCGAGCGCTCCCTGGAGGAACCGTCGACGGGCGATGCCGTCGCTGGTGCCGTCGCTGCGGGACAGCTTCGCCAACGCGATGTCGGCCTCGGTGGGCAGGGACAGGCGTGGGGGTATGAGCCCGCCGCCGGATCGGGAAAGGGAAATCGTGCGCATCTGCTTCCTCCTGCCTCAGAAGACCTGGTTCTCGGGGGCGACCATGCCGAGCATGAATCCGTTGGGGGGTATCGACCATCGATCAGTGGCATGAGCCTGGCTGAACCAAGCCTCCAATCGGCTGCGGGTCTGCGAGGAGACATCCGCCAACCCGAAGAGATCAAAGATCGCCTGCACTGCGTTGGCCGCGGTCATGTCCTCGATGCCGGGAAGCAAGCCGAGTCCGTCAACTCCGTCGTCGGTCGCATTCCACCGCAATCCACGGGCGAGACTTCCGCGGCTCCAGGCCGAGGCTGTCGAGAGCCAGCCGATGCCGCCACCCCATCCGGCCACGCTCGGTGGATCCAGCGGCACCTGGCCCATGTTCTCCATGCGCCAGCGAAGCCCCATCTGCCCGGCATCGATGCCGAGCTGTTTGACGACGGACACAACGAAGTCGGTCGGGCTCTTGATCTGCGACCAACGAGTGCCGGCGGCCCAGAACTCGTCATGCAGAAGGATCGCCCGCAGGAGCGGGGCGACGGTCATGTTCCCGGCGATGAAGACATCGCCGAGCTCGTTGACGAGTGACTCGGATGGCTCCTGGTGAGCAAACCAGCGGAAGAGCTTGCCGGCGATCCGGCGAGCCGTGGCCTGCTGTCGAACCCCGTGCACCAGCTCGGTGATGACATCGCGCTCGCCACCGTGTTGGGCAATGCCGTTCCAGTTGGCCGTGATCCCGAAGAGCGTCTTTTGACCATGGTCATGGGCATCGCTCCAGTACACGTAGGTCGAGTCCCAGAACTCGTTGACGTTGTCCCAGCCCACTGTGTTGTGCCCGGTCCAGGCGTTCGTCATCGCCACAACGTCGGCTTCCGTGAAGTTGCCCACGCCACATGTGTAGAGCTCCATGATCTCGCGACCAAAGTTCTCCTGCGGTTCCCAGACGGTGTTGTGTTGATTGTCGAGGTGGACGAGCATCGCGGGGTGCACGGCAGTGCGACGAACGAGGTTGTCGAAGCTGCCCAATGCGTGCTGACGGAACATGCGGATCTGGTCCCACATGGCCTCGATGTCGCCCACCTTGTCCTGAGCGCAGGCGAAGTGGTCGTGCCAGAAGAAGGTGAGCCGCTCGTAGATCGGCAAGCCTCCGGCCGTCGCCGGTGCGGGAGACGGAGTCGAGGTCGGATTGGGCAGGGTGCCCATTCGCGTGACCCACCAGTCGATGACATCGCTGTGAACCTGCCACTGCTGATCGTTCACCACCCAGCTGGGGTGACCGACGTCGGGCCCGTTCGGAATCGCATCGGCGGCAGTGAAGCCCATCGCCGCATCCACGCATTGCTGGCGTGTCTTCCCGGTCAGCGCAGTCAGTTCGGCGCTGCTTCCTCCATACCCGGTTCGGCGCAGCAGATGAGCAGCGTCCTCCCTGGTGACCGTATCGCTGGCTGGCATCTCGACCCTCTCTCCGCCCGCAGCCCGTGGGGCCTGTGGGCCCGCACGATGGTGCTATCGGCCCATTCGGAGAGTGGCTTGATGGGAACATTGTCCTGAGACACAACAATGAGAGGGCGACCCGGGGTAGGGCCGAACATCCTGTCCCGTCAGGACCATGAACCCGCTCCAACCGAAGTCAGAGATCAATTGACGCTCGTCAGGTAACCGAGACGCCCAGCGCAGAACCGATCATATATGTCGCGGTGCACGCCACGGCCGCGACCACGACCTGGCGCATCGCGGTGCGTACCGCGCTGCGCTCGGTGAAGTGGGCGACCAGAAAGCCGACCACGGCTGCCGCGGTGATTCCGAGGACAACCGACGCGATCGTAGCGTCGCTTCCATCGGTGATGAACCACGGAATCAGGGGGATCACGGCGCCGATCGCAAAGGCGAAGAACGAGGAGATGGCGACCTGCATCGGCGACCCGACTCCCTCCGGGTCGATGCCGAGCTCTTCACGGGCATGAACACCGAGCGCAACCTCGGGGTCGGACATGATTCCGGCCGCGACCTGATCAGCGTGCTCGGCGTCGATGCCTCGCTCCCGATAGATGGCGGCGAGCTCTTTGGCTTCGGCCTCCGGATTGTCGCGCAACGACTTGCGTTCGATCTCGAGCTCCCGCTCGATCAACTCGTTCTGGGCCCGCACACTCACCCATTCACCCGCGGCCATCGAGATCGCACCAGCCAGCAATCCGCTGACACCGGCGAGACGGACCAGCGAGCCGTCGGTGGATGCGCCGGCGATTCCCAGAATCAACGCCACATTGCTGACAAGGCCGTCACTGACGCCGAAAACGGCAGCACGTGCGGTCCCTCCCTGCACGTCGCGGTGCGTATGCACCCAGTGATCATGGAAGTCATCATGTTCGGCGTCGTCTGCGTCAGCCACACGTCGAACCTAGCGGCCAGGTGACGGTTGCGACCAAGCGGTGACGGGTCCATGACAAATCGATGACGGCGGGATCCAGATCGCATTCGGCGACGTCAGACCCGCCATGAACACCACACGAGGCACTCAATCCCCGAACGTCACACAGTCGGCCCAACGCTGGTGGGCGCTCCTGGCCGCACTCCTGACCGTGCTGTTGCTCGCATCAGCCTGCGGCAGCGACGACGACGCCGGGAGCGGCGACGATTCGAACGTTTCCGACTCCGGCAGCGACGACGGGGCCGCCGCGGACGGGGCCGACGATGACGAGTCGACGTTTGCCGGGACGGCTGAAGCCGGCACCGACGATTCGACGGTGGACGATTCGACCGACGTCGCGGGGGACTCCGCTGACGACACGGCAGCCGACGCGGAGGCACCGCGGTCCGGTCTGTTCGCCGGCGACGCCCCTGCCCCCACCGAGACCGAGGCCGAGCAGGCGGCCCGGGAGCAGGACAACTTCTTCCAGGAGTACGGCGTGCGCAACTTCGTCGAGACCGCACGAGACGCGCTGTCGACATTCGCTCTCGATGTCGACACCGGCAGCTACACCATTGCCCGCCGATGGCTCGACGAGAGCCGCCTTCCCGAGACGGCTTCGGTTCGGGTCGAAGAGTTCGTCAACGCCTTCGACTACGGCTACCGGACGCCGCGAAACGGCCTCGACATTCACATCGACGGCGGGCCCTCCCCGTTCGACGACAACAATGTCGTCGTGCGAATCGGCGTTCAGGCAGCCGTGATCGACGACCGTGACCGTGAGAACGCCGCGCTGACATTCGTGGTCGACACCTCGGGCTCGATGGACCGAGATGATCGTCTCGGTCTCGTCAAGGAAGCGCTGACCGAGATGATCGGTGAACTCGACGACGACGACACCGTCGCCATCGTGACCTACGGCGACAGCTCGGCGATCGTGCTCGAGCCGACCCTGGTGCGCAACGACGACGAGATCTACGAGGCCATCGACGACCTCCGCCCCGGTGGCTCCACCAACCTCGAGGCCGGCCTTCGTACCGGCTACGAGCTGGCGCAGGAGGCCTACGTCGAGGGCGGAATCAACCGGGTCATCCTCGCATCGGACGGCGTCGCCAACGTCGGCAACACCGACCCCGACGCTCTCAGTCGCGAGATCACCGACCGTGCGATCAATGGCATCCAGCTCGTCACCGTCGGGTTCGGCATGGGCAACTTCAACGACACCACCATGGAACAACTGGCTGACCAGGGCGACGGCTTCTACGCCTATGTCGACACGCTGGACGAGGCCGAGCGACTCTTCGAGGTGGAGCTGATCGACAACCTCACGCCGGTTGCCATGGATGCTCGCATCCAGGTCGAGTTCGACGAGGACGTGGTCGAGGCTTACCGGTTGATCGGCTTCGAGAACCGTGGCGTTCTCGACTCGGACTTCCGCAACGATGACGTCGACGCCGGCGAGTTGAACTCCGGCCACACCGTCACCGCCATCTACGAGCTGAAGCTCGATCGCAGCGTCGACCTCGAGAACGATCGAGACGACCTGGCTGTTGTCAGCCTGCGCTGGCAGGATCCGCTCACCCGGGACTGGATCGAGATCGATGAGGAGATCGACCTCCGTGACGTCGAGCTGAACTGGCTCGACACCACTGCCGAGTTCCGCCTCGCCACGACGGTCGCGGCGTGGGCCGATGTCCTCCGTGGTAGCCCGTTCGCCGAGGACGTGACTCTGCGAGCCCTCGCCGAGGAAGCCGAACTCATCGACGACGAACTCCGCACCGAACAGACCGAGGAGTTGGCCCGCCTGACCAGGCTCTCCGCGGAGTTGCTCTAACGCACGCTGGGGACAGACCCCAGCGTGCGTTAGCCGCAGACCCCAGCGTGCGTTGGAAGATCGCCAGATGGTTCCCTCGCTCGGCACCGGCTCGCCGAGATCCCTGGAGGGGTAGGGAACCGGGGCTGGGGGTGGCAAGATCGGCTCGTGAGTGTCGGCCGATTCGCCCCCAGCCCCACTGGCACCCTCCATGTCGGAAATCTTCGCACTGCACTGGCGGCCTGGCTCTTTGCCCGGGCCGCTGGTTCGCGTTTCCTCCTTCGCTTCGAGGATCTGGACGATGCAACGGCTCGACCCGAGCACGAGGCGTCGCAGAAACGAGACCTCGAGGCGCTCGGGCTCGACTGGGATGGAGAAGTCGTCCGCCAGTCCGATCGGCTCGACCTCTATCGGGATGCGCTTGCCGATCTACAGCACAGCGACCTGACCTACCGGTGCTGGTGCAGTCGGCGCGAGGTTCGAGAAGCGGCGTCCGCGCCCCACGGCGAAACGGTCGGCGCGGCCCCCGGCCACTATCCGGGGACCTGTCGCGAGCTCACCGCCGTGCAGATCGCCGAGAAGGAAGCATCTGGCCGACCCGCCGCTCTGCGGATCAGGGCCGATGCGACCGAGATCTCGATCACCGATCGGCTGCACGGAGTTGTGACGACCACCGTCGACGACTTCGTCCTACGTCGAGGCGACGGCACACCGGCCTACAACCTCGTTGTCGTCGTGGATGATGCCGACCAGGGGATCGACGAGGTCGTGCGTGCTGACGACCTGCTCCTGTCGAGCCCACGCCACGCCCTGCTCCAGGACAGGCTCGGACTCCCCCACCCCGACTGGGTCCACGTGCCCCTCGTACTCGCCCCCAACGGTGACCGATTGGCCAAACGTGACGGCGCCGTCACCCTGGAAGAGCGACTTGCGCTCGGCGATACCCCCGAGCGCATCGTGGCGATGTTCGCGCGCAGCCTCGGACTTCTCGGCGACGAGGAATCACCAGGGGGGATCACGGCGCGAACACTGCTCGCCGGGTTCGATCCCGAGAAGATCGAGCTCCAACCCTGGACGCTCCTCCCCCGACAGATCGAGGAGCCATGGTGAACACCAGGCCAATCGCCGCCATCGATATCGGCACCAACTCGGTTCACCTCGTCATCGCCCGCCCGGTTGGGCGTGGCTCACCGGAGGTCCTCACCAGAGAGAAGGTGCCGATCCGGCTCGGGTCAGGCAGCGACGACATGAAGCGCCTCGACCCGGACGCAGTGAGCCGGGCCATCGGTGCCCTCGACCGGTTCCGCCGGATCGCGGAGGCCCATGATGCCGAAGTCGTGGCCGTGGCCACGAGTGCGGTTCGTGAGGCGGAGGATCGCAACATTTTCCTGAACAGGGCACGTGATGAGGCCCAGGTCGACGTCGGGGTCATCTCCGGTGTGGAGGAAGCGCGCCTGATCCATCTCGGGGCCCTGGGCTCGGTGCCCGCAGCTGATCGCCGTCATCTTGTGATCGACATCGGTGGCGGCTCCACCGAGGTCGTCATCGGCGAAGGCACCACGGCCAGCCTCGCTCGCTCGTTGAAAGTCGGTCATATCCGGCTCACCGATCGGTTCTTCCCCGGGGGCCGAATCGAACCGGGCGAGGCGAGGGCGTGCCGCCGGTTCGTGAAAGCGTTCATCGCACCGGTCGCCCGAGAAGTGGGTGAACGCGGATTCGAAGTGGCAATTGGCTGCTCGGGTACGATCGAGAACCTCGCCTTGATGGCGGCCGCCCGGTCTGGCAAACCCGCCCGCACCGTCGACAACCTCGTCCTGACGCGCGACGACCTCGCTGACCTCGTCGCCGACATCACCGCACGACCCGAGCCTGATGACCGCGCCGACATGCCCGGGCTCGATACCCACCGCGCCGATGTGATCGTGGCAGGCGCGATCCTGCTGCGTCAGCTGTACAAATCATTCGACATCGCGGAGCTCATCGTGTCGGCTGGGGCCTTGCGAGAAGGCGTCGTGCTCGACCGCATGCGGCAGCGCGAATCGACTGGAGACGCACTCCATCACCTCAGCGATCTGCGGCGCACCAGCGTGCTCGGCGCCGCCCGACGCTTCGAGGAGAACGTCGACCACGCGCAACATGCCACCGATCTGGCACTTGAGCTCTTCGACGAAACCGCGACCATCCACGAGATGGGGGAGTTCGAAAGAGACATCCTCGAGACCGCCGGGCTCCTCCACAACGTCGGTCTCTTCGTTGCCCACGCGGCGCACCACAAGCACTCGTACTATCTGATCCGCAACAGCGAGCACCTCGCCGGGTTCACCGAAAACGAGATCGAACTGATCGCTCAGGTGGCCCGCTATCACCGCAAGAGCGACCCTCGCCCGAAACACCCCGAGTTCGCGGCATTGTCAGAGGCCGACCAGCGCCGGGTCCGGGTTCTCGGAGGAATCCTCAGAGTGACAATCGCCCTCGACCGTACCTACAAACGTACGGTCGGCCGAGTCACCGCATCTGACGACGGCGAACTCCTGACAGTCACTGCCATCACCGATCCCGACGCAGACGTCGAGCTGGAGCTCTTCACGGCCCGTGAACGGAGCGGACTGCTGACCATCGCGCTCGAACGCGATGTGGAGTTCGCGGTGGATACAAGCCATCGTGGAGCGAATGCCCACCCGTCATCTCGAAAGAACCATGACTGACTCTCCTCCGCTCGACAGCATTCCCCGGTGGTACACGGATTCCATGGCGGTCGAGCCCGCCCGGTGCACGGTCGAGGTCGCCGGAGCATCGATCAGTTATCTGCAGTGGGGCGAGGCGGGGAAGCCCGGCCTGATCTTCGTCCACGGCGGCGCCGCCCACAGCCACTGGTGGAGCCATATCGCCCCGACCTTCCTACCGGAATACCAGGTCGCGGCGCTCGATCTGTCCGGCCACGGCGACTCCGATCACCGGGAGAGCTACGGCCTGGACCTGTGGGTCCACGAGGTCGAGGCCGTCGTCGAGGACCTCGACCTGCCGAGTAGGCCGGTGCTCATCGGGCATTCCATGGGCGGCTTCGTCACGATGGGTACCGCGGCCATTCTTCCTGACCTCCTCGACGGCGCCGTGATCATCGACTCGCCGGTCCGGCGCCCCGACCCCGAGGTCGAACACTCCCGTAGCTCCGATGACTTCAAGAAGCCTCGTGCCTACGAGGATCCTGAACGATCGATCCTCAACTTTCGCACGATCCCGGGCCAAGACATCATCCTGCCGTTCCTCAAGGATCACGTCGCCCGCAACTCGCTGCGGCAGCGGCCAGACGGATTGTGGGAATGGAAGTTCGACCCCAACGTGTTCGCCCGCGACCGGGGCGACACGGCGGATCTCCTCGCCGACATCACGTGTCGGGTGGCGCTGCTTCGCTGTGAACACGGGCTCGTCACCCCCGATATCGGTGACTACATGTACGAACGGCTGGGCCGGGTCGCCCCCGTGATCGAGCTGCCGACGGCGGGGCATCATCCGATGCTCGACGTGCCCCTCATCCTCATCACCGCGTTGCGTTCATTGCTGGCGGACTGGGACCATTCACATCCCTTGCGGCGCCGGGGCGACAGCTGAATCAACCGCCGGCCAGCGGGGCGAGAAAGTAGATCACCGTGTCGGGAGAGACCGGCACGTATTCGGGTTCGGCGTGCACCTCGCCGTCGATCCCCGCGGAGGAGCCGGCCCGGATCATCTCACCGAGCCCGGGGTAACGCTCTTCGAGCGCATCGATGACGGCACCGACCGTGGCCCCGTCCACCTCGACGATCGCCTCTCCACCCGTAAACGGGCGGTGGTGGGTCATGAGATGGACGGTGGGCACGGTCGTTCGGCGGCCGAGGTTGAGTTCGGCTACTTGCTGCGTTTGTTCAACGCAGAGAGCAGCTTCGGCGGAGACATCGGCAACGAGGTCATCCGCACGCCGGTAGCGGCGTTGATCGCGTTGGCGATGGTGGCCATCGGAGGCACGATGCCGGTCTCGCCAACACCACGCACTCCGTAGGGATGGGCGGGGTTGGGAACCTCGACGATGATCGTTTCGATCAGAGGGAGGTCAGAGGCAACCGGTATCCGGTAATCAAGGAAGGAGGCATTGTCCATCACGCCGTCGGCGTTGTAGATGTATTCCTCATTGAGCGCCCAGCCGATGCCCTGCACCGAACCGCCCTGGAATTGTCCTTCGACATAGGAGGGGTGGATCGCGGTGCCGGCGTCCTGCACTGCCGTGTAGCGCAGCACCGAGACCACACCGGTCTCCTCGTCGACGCTGATGTCAGCACAGTGCACCGCAAACGAGGGGCCGGCGCCGGCCGCATTGAGAGACGCGGTTGCCGTGAGCGGGCCACCGGTGCGCTTGGCCTGGGCCGTGATGGCGGCCAGCGTGAGCGGCTCGCCGCCCTCGCCACCGCCGTGACCGGCCGAGACAGCAGCGCCGTCCACCCACGCAACCTGATCCACGTCGACGCTCATGATCGACGCGGCGCGCTTCTTGAGCTCGTCGATGATCATGTCGCACGCCTGTACGACCGCCTTGCCGGTGGCAAACGTGGCTCGTGAACCCTCGGTGACGTCGGTGAAGCCAACGGCTTCGGTGTCGGCCACCACAGGGGTGATGGAGTACACGTCGATGCCCAGCCGCTCGGCCGCCATCAAGGCCATCGAGGCGCGGGAGCCGCCGATGTCGGGCGAGCCCGTCAACACCGTCGCGGTGCCGTCTTCGTTGAGGTTCACCGTGGCGCTCGACTCCTCGCCGATATTGAACCAGAAGCCGACGGCCACACCGCGGGCCGCACCTTCGGGAACCTCGGAGTTGTAGTGATCGCTGGCCTTGAGCGCCTCGAGGCACTCGACCAGACCGACACGAGGATGGGGCATGCCCATCGCCGTGAGGTCACCTTCGACAGCGGCGTTTTTCAGCCGGAGTTCGATCGGGTCCATACCCAGCTCGAGCGCAACCTCGTCCACAACCGACTCGATGGCGAAGGCCGCGTGCGGCGCGGAGGGCGCACGGTAGGCCGCCGACTTCGGCGTGTTGGTCAGAGCCGTGTAGGTCTCCATCCGAAGGTTGGGGAACTTGTAGGACGCAACCGACATGGCACCGATGAGCCCGGCCATGTCGCCGAACGCACCAACGCCGTAGGCCATCCAACCGTCGATCGCGGTGAGCTCACCGTCGTTGGTGGCGCCGATCTTGATCTTCATCTTGGCTTCGGGCGCCGGACCAGTGGCCCGCAGCACCTCCTCGCGAGACATGACCATCTTGACGGGCTTGCCCGCCTTCTCTGACAGCCGGGCGGCCAGCGGCTCGAGGTAGACGGTGGTCTTCCCTCCGAAGCCGCCACCGATCTCAGCCGGCGTGACCTTCACTCGGGACTTGTCCCAGCCGAGCACGTCGGCGGTCATGCTGCGGACACGGAAGTGACCCTGCGATGAGCACCAGACGCTGGTTTTGCCGTCGGGCCCGGTGTCGACCACGCAGGCATGCGGCTCGATGTAGCCCTGATGGACATGGGCGCAGTCGAACTCGCGCTCGATGACCACGTCGGCCGCGGCAAGGGCATCGTCGACATCGCCGCGATCGAGGTTGGTGATCGTGGACAGGTTCGACGGCTCGCCGGGAGGCACGAACTTCGTGTGATTGGTCTCGTTGACGAGTGGGGCGCCGTCAGCCATCGATTCATCGATCGACAGAACCGCCGGGAGCAACTCGTACTCGACCTTGATCGCCGCCGCCGCGGCCTGGGCCTCGGGCTTGGTGTTGGCCGCGACCGCCGCGATTGCGTGGCCGTGGTAGTAGGCAACACCGCGGGCAATGATGTTGGCCGCGAGGTCAAAGTTGGGATTCTTGGGATCGAGCGCCGGGAAATCGTCGCCGGTGACGACCACCTTCACGCCGGGCATCGCCTCGGCGGCCGACGTGTCGATCGACAGGATCTTGGCGTGGGCATGGGGCGATCGGTGGATCGCACCGTGGAGCTGACCGGGAAGGTTGAGGTCGGCGGCAAAGCGGGCCTTGCCGATGACCTTGTCGTAGCCGTCGTGACGGATCGGACGGGTACCGACGTACTTGTAGGCCGGCGGGTGCTCTGTTGCAGTCACGTCATGCTCCCTTCAGCTGCACGGCAGCTTCTTGGACGGCTCGGATGATCTTGTCGTAGCCCGTGCAGCGGCAGAGGTTGCCCGCCAGGCCATAACGAATCTCGGTTTCGGTGGGAGCAGGATTCTCGTCGAGCAGCGCCTTGGCGGCCAGGAGGAACCCAGGGGTGCAGATGCCGCACTGGAGTGCGGCGCCCTCGAGGAACGTCTGCTGCAACGGGTGCAGGTGTTCACCGTCGGCCATGCCCTCCACAGTGGTGATGTGCCTGCCTTCGGCCTCCGGGGCGAAGATGAGACATGAGCATTGGATGCGCCCGTCCACCAGGACGGAGCAGGCGCCACAGTCGCCCGTGCCACAACCCTCCTTGGCGCCGGTGAGGCCGACCTCGTCGCGCAAGGCGTCGAGGAGGCTGGTGGCATCAGTGGTGAGGAAGTCGACTTCGTCGCCGTTGATCGTGCAATTGACGTGCGTTCGTGACATCTTCTTCAGAGACATTTCTTTCCCTAGAGACATTGCTCAGGCTCCGTTCTGGGCGCGGTCGGCAGCGATGACGGCGGCACGTTTGGCGAGAACGCCGGCCACCTGGGTGCGGTATTCGATGGTGCCGCGTTTGTCATCGATCGGGTTGCATGCAGCCGAGGCGGCGGCAGAGACAGCGGCAAGAGTGTCGTCGTCGAGCCTTGAGCCGACGAGGGCGGCTTCGGCGTCGGGGACCCGAACCGCGGTTGGGGCGACAGCACCGAGCACAACGCTGGCATCGGTGACGGTGTCGCCGTCCATGGTGAGGCGTACCGCGGCGCCAACGACGGCGATGTCCATCTCGGTGCGGGGAATCATCCGCAGATAGGCGTCGCCGGTGTTCGCCGGCGCGTCGTCGATCTCGAACTCGACGATGAACTCATCGTCAGCGAGTGAGGTCTGGCCGGGTCCAGTGACCACCTCAGCGACCGCAACGGTGCGGGTGCCGTCGCTTGAGGCGATTACCGCTCGGGCATCGGCCGCGATCAGGGCGGGCACGGAGTCCGCGGCGGGAGAGCCGTTGCACAAGTTGCCGCCGAGGCTCGACCGGTTCTGAATCTGGTCGGAACCAATGAGGCCCGCACCCTCGGAGATGCCCGGGAACATACCGCTGAAAGCGCCGTTGCGGGTGAGATCGGCAGTCGGGGTCGCCGCCCCGATGGTCCACTTGCCTTCGCCGTGGCTGACGGCCATCAGCTGATCGATTCGCTTGAGATCGACCAGTACGGCCGGTTCCGGCCGTCCGGATCGCATCTGGGGAATCAGGTCGGTCGCGCCAGCGAATACCCGAGATCCCGGGTTGTCGGCGAGCAGCGAGCGAGCCTCATCCACCGTGGTGGGGGCGGCGTATTTCATCCAGATTCCTTCTTCTCTCGGAGGGCGTTCTTCCGCGTTGATCTCGGGCCTGGAACAGGTCCGGGCCAGAGCATGCCACGGTTCACCGCTCGGTGGGGAACCGTGGCGGATAGCCGAAGAAGATGACGATCGAAAGCAGTGCGTAGGCAGCCCCACAGATGAGCCATTGTGTTTGGTACGCGTCGAGCGTCGCTGCGGTCCCGCTTGGTCGCCCGATGACAGCGACGGCGATCGCTATCGCAAGAGCAATCGATATCTGGAAGACCGTGGTGCGCCCGGCACCGCCCATCGCGTACTGCCGTGCCGGCACGTCACGCATGGTGGCGCCCACAAGTTGCGGGAAGCCGGTTCCGGCGGCGATGCCGACGAAAAGCCCAGGAAGCAGAACGTCGCTGACGTATTGCGGTTCCACTCCGAAGTTGCGGTACTGCAGCAGCATTCCCACCGCTCCGCTGATGCCACACACTGTCAGGATCGGCCGGTTGCCAATGCGGTCGGCGAGTCGGCCGGCCTGCGGTGCGATCAGAAAAGCAAGGAACGGACCCGGAGCGATCGCGAAGCCGGTCTCGAGCACGGACCAACCCCACAGGCCCTGCAGGAGTGTCGGGAGCGGCACCAGCCAACCGAAGAACGCCACTCCGAACAAGGCGGTGCTGAGGTTGGCGACCGCATAGGAGCGCAGTCGGAAGAGACCGAGATCGAACAGCGGACGCGGGTGTCGAAGCGAGCGGAGGATGAACAAGCCGGTCAGTGCCACCGCCACGACAAAGCTGACAAGCACACGGGTGGATCCCCAGCCCCACGCATTGCCCTGCACGATGCCGAGAACCATCGCACCCACGCCGACGCCGGCCAGCGGCACGCCGACGAGGTCGACTCGGCCCGGATCACCTGTCGGCTCGTCGGTCGCGAGCCATCTGAGCGCAAGCACCGCGCCGAGCCCGATCACCGGGACGTTGATGAGGAACACGGCCCGCCAGCCGAAGCCGTCCACCAGGAGCGCCCCAAGGGTGGGGCCGAGGGCCGCGGCCAGCGCACCTGCGGCGCCCCAAATGCCGATCGCCATCTGATGCCGCGCCGGCGGCACGGCCATCAACAGCAGCGCCAGCCCCGAGGGGAACTGGAAGGCGCCGCCAACCGACTGCACGACCCGCGCCGCGATCAGCATCTCCGCGGACTGCGAAACACCGGCCAGGATCGACCCGGCCAGGAAGACGGCGAGTCCGCCGAGAAACACTCGTTTGTTGCCGAAGTGACCGGCCAGCCAGCCGCCGATGAGCAGAAGGGACGCCACGCCGATGCTGTAGCCGCTGAAGACCCACGAGAGCAGTTCTTCGGATGCGTCTGGGAACCGGGCCCGTATCTGCGGAAACGCCAACGAGATTACGGTGAGCTCCATGCTGACCATGAAGCTCGCTGCCGCGGTGACGCCGATCGTGCGCCAGCCGTTCGTGCCAACAGCAATCGTTTCGGTCATCGACGGAATCTAGGCGCCAGCATCCAGCGTCGTATCATCCGTTGATGGACTTCTCGCCGAACCCGGATCACGAGCTGATCATCGAAGCGGTCGATGCCGTGTGCGCCCAATTCGATGACCCGTACTGGTCAGCGCGTGACGAGAATCATGAGTTTCCATGGGAGTTCTATGACGCCATGGCGGCCGGAGGCTGGGTTGGCGTCGCCATCCCCGAGCAGTACGGGGGCGGCGGACAGGGCATCACCGAGGGCGCGCTGGTGCTGAATCGGGTGGCGGCATCCGGTGCCGCGATGAACGGGTCGACGGCGCTGCACCTCACCATGTTCGGCCTGAACCCGGTCGTGAGGTTCGGAAACGACCGGCTCAAGGAAACCTTCCTCCCTCGGGCCGCCGCCGGCGATCTCCATGTGGCGTTCGGTGTCACCGAGCCCGACGCCGGCACCGATACGAGCCGGATCATCACTCGGGCCACAGAAGACGGCATGGGTGGCTGGATCATCAACGGCCGCAAGATCTGGACCTCGAAGGCGCTCGAGTCAGAGGTCTGTCTGCTCCTCGCCCGTACCGACGGCGAGCCGGGCGAGTTCAACGGGCTCACCTTGTTTCTGGTCGACCTCGACCCCGAGTTCTGCGACATCACCGCTATTCCCAAGGTCGGCCGCAACGCAGTCGCGTCGTGCGAGGTGGCCTATGACGACCTGCCGGTGGAGGCGTGGCGAATGGTCGGCGAACGTGGCCGCGGCTTCCACCACATCCTGCATGGCCTCAACCCGGAACGGATTCTCCTCTCCGGCATGGCGTGTGGCATCGGCGAGGTCGCGCTACGACGGGCAACGGCGTATGCCAACGAGAGGGAGGTCTTCGGCCGCCTCATCGGCGCCAACCAGGCGATTTCTCACCCCCTTGCCAAAGCGCACATGGAACTCAACGCAGCGAAGACGATGATGATGCGCGCCGCCTGGCTCTACGACAACGGTCATGACTGCGCCGAGTACGCCAACACCGCCAAGTACCTGGCCGCCGAAGCGTCATTCTTCGCCGCCGACCAGGCGATGCAGACCCACGGCGGGCTCGGCTACGCCACCGAGTACCACGTGGAGCGATATTGGCGCGAGGCCCGTCTTCAGCGCCTGGCTCCGGTCAGCCAGGAAATGACGCTCAACTTCATCGCCCAGAAGATCATGGGTATGCCCCGGAGCTACTAGTGCCGCGGCGTGGACGACGACGGCGCGGTAGGAGCGACCTATGGTCAGGTCATGATCGATCGCCCAGACGCCGCACAGCTGTTGGAGGCCATGGCCGCGACGTTGACCAACCAGGTGATGCCCTCACTCGACGGTGGCCCGAAGCATTCGGCGCGGGTGGTGGCGAACCTCTGCGGCATCCTCGCCCGCGAATGGAACCACCGAGCCGACGTGCCACTCGCGGCGCTTCAGGCACTCCTGGCCCGGCCGGGGGACGACTACGCCGATCTGGTCGCCGCCCTCGACCGTCGGCTGACTGACCCTGAACTCTCGGACGACTTCGCGGCGGCCGCCCACCCGGTCGTCATGGCCGAGACCGAGCGCCGGCTGGCCATCGACAAGCCGGGTTATCTCGACCGGTGACCGCCCTCGACGACACCCGCAGTTCGCTCACCGAACTCCTCTCCACCAGCGGCGTTCCCGTGTCCCGAGTTGAGATTACCGGCAGCGCCACCCTTGGTGCTCAACGGTCATCGCTGTTCATCAACATCTACGCGGGCCCCAACATCACCGAGGCTGTTGCGCAGATTCTGGCCCCTGGGGGTCGTGAGGTCATCGCCCCGGAGAACGACGCCGCCGTCCTCCGCTTGGCCCGGAAGGCGGGAGCGCCGGTCGCCCACGTCCTGGCGGCCACCAACTCGGCGCCGGTCACCGGCGCCCAGGCGATCGTGGTGAGCAGGGTGGCCGGCGAGTCCATTCCCCGCAAGATCCTGAGAGACGCCGAGGAAAACGGCACCGGCGATGAGCTCGCGGCCGACCTCGGCGCCGGGCTGGCCAAGGCTCACGCCGTGCCGGTCGCGGAGCTCCCCGCCGATTTCGAACGGCACGAACGAGGCGCGATCCATCAGGCCTATTGCGCACTGATGGCGCAGAACGTCGATGAGGTAGGTGTGCCCCACCCAGCCGCACGACTCGGCATCCACTGGCTTCGCCAGCACCTCCCCAGCCTGCCGTCGAGCCCGACCCTGGTCCACGGCGATCTTCGCAACGGCAACATCCTCGTCGACCGCGGCCGTCTCTCGGCGATGATCGATTGGGAGTTGGCCCACATCGGTGACCCGATGGAAGACCTCGCCTGGTTGTGTCTTCGCACCTGGCGATTCGGGAACGAAGACCGCGAGGTAGGCGGATTCGGTTCGCTCGACTCGCTTCGATCCGCCTACGAAGCCGCCGGCGGCGAGTGGCGCGAGGACGCGTTCCGCTGGTGGACGGTGGCCCGCACCGTCTGGTGGGCCAGTGGGCTGAACCGGCAGGCCAGCGCCGCACTCGACGGTCTGAGCGATTCG
Organism: Acidimicrobiales bacterium; assembly: GCA_029263175.1. Lineage (GTDB taxonomy): Bacteria > Actinomycetota > Acidimicrobiia > Acidimicrobiales > Aldehydirespiratoraceae > JAACCU01. The sequence goes on from JAJCXZ010000101.1 coordinate 79,968, forward strand.
ATCGTGTTGGCCGCAAGCGGCCGACGAGTCGTGGAACAGGACTACGACCTGCTGCGACTGATCACACCATGAACGACATCTGAGACATCGCGCGCGGCTGTGCAATGCCTTCCTGGTGGACGGTGACAGGAGCCGCCTGGTGGGTCATCGGGCTGACCGGTCGATCGGCTCCTACGCGCCGCGGATCCGTCGCGCCGTCTTCATGACCAGCGGCAACGGGAGCTCCGGAGCCGTACTGACGTGACACGTCCGCTCGAGAATCCTCGTCGTCACCGGACACGCATCCGTGTAGTCCACGGCGGAGTCACGCCAGGGGTTCGATCGGTCATCGAACGTACGACGGGCCATGATCGGCTGCCAGTTGGCATAGACGTGTCGACCGGTGTCGATCAGTCGGGTGACACTTCTGTGAGCATCTGCGAATGCTTCCGCCTCAGCGGCACTCGGAAGGAGGACGCTCAGCGCCACCGCGTTCGGTTCGTCGTTGTGTGGGCTGGTCGAGACCTGAGAGCTGGCGGCGGCGGCATCGGCGAGGATCGAGCGCCGACGGGCCCGAGCCTTCATCTGGCGGTCGAGCTTGCGAAGCTGGGGCAGCAAGATGGCACTCGAGATCTCAGGGATCCGGAAGTTCATGCCGACGAAGGCGACGTCCCCCTCCTCGATCCCCGAACGTTGGTACGAGCCGACGTCGTGGAGCATCGAGCCGCGATGGTGGAGCTCGTCGTCGTTCGTGACGAATGCGCCACCTTCGCCGCAACGAATGTTCTTGTGCTGATTGAAGCTGAACGCTGCCACCGAACCGAGCGAGCCCACGACTCGATCCTTGTAGCGGACGCCGAGTGCTTGGCACGCATCCTCCACGACGACGAGGTCATGTTTCGACGCCACGCGCATGATCGCGTCCATGTCGGCCGGAAGATTCAGCATGTGCACGGGCACGATGGCTTTGGACCGCGGCGTGATCTTTGCCTCCAGATCGGCCGGATCCATGGCGAGGGACTCATCGATCTCGACAAGCACGGGAACGGCGCCGACCATCACCGCGGCGGCGGCACTGCTCACCCATGTGTACGCAGGGACGAGGACTTCGTCACCCGGCCCGACACCCACGGCGGCAAGGCAGCACACGAGCGCGCTTGTGCCGCTGTTGACCGCTCGAGCGTGATCCACGCCGACGGTCGAAGCGAGAAGCTTCTCGAACCGGTCCGTCTTGCTCTCGGAGTTCAGGCCATATCGGGCCAGCTCGCCCCGGGCGACAGTTGTCGCGGCTGCCGCTACCTGGCGAATACGCGTTCCCATGGTTCACCCATCGGCTCGAGGGATCAGGAGGTGAGCCGCTGAAGTGCTGCAGGCAACGGTGTCGAGCTTCGCGGCGATCCCCCGCCGCGACCGCGAGCCCGTGACAGGATGCTACCGGCAGACCTCAGACCCCCGAGACCGTCGGGGCCAATACCAACGACCCTCGGGATTGGTGGATGAATGAGCGACGAGCCCTATGTGATCGTCGGGTCGGGACCCGCCGCGGCCGCGGCCGCCACCCAACTTGTGGCTCGTGGTTTGCCGGTCACTGTCCTCAATGACGGTTCGCTCGTTCCCCCGGGGTGGGTCGTGCGGATCAACGGCCGCTCGGTCTTTCGACGCGATCGCCAGATCGGCCTCGAGTGCATCGACGAAACAGAATCGTCGAGCGAATGGATCAAGACCGCGAGTCTTGGCGGCCTAACCAACTACTGGACAGCGGCAGTGCCGCGCTTCGAACCACACGACTTCACGATGCCGGGGGAGCTCGACCATCGCCATGCCTGGCCGATCGGTTACGACGACCTCGAACCCTGGTACGAGGCAGCAGAGTCGCTTCTGACCGTGACGGGCGCGGCAGAGCCGGAGATGCGAGGCACAACTCAGACAACGTTCGTCCGCCCGACGCCAAGCGACTGGCAGGAGATCGTCGAGAGCATCGGGCTGACCGGTGTCCTCACCCCCAGCGCCATTGGGAGACCGACGTTCATTGCTCGCCGACCACGCGAGTTCGAGAGCTATCGGACCGTCCTTCGTCCAATGGAGAGGTCCGGCAAGATCGAGGTTCGAGCGGGCATGACCGTCGAGCAGATCCGCTGGTCGTCGGCCGACCAGCGAGCGGTCGGCGTCGAGGCCCGTGACAGCATCACCGGTCAACAGCGCTTCTTTCCGGCACGCGCCGTGCTTCTCGCCGCGGGCGCGATCGATTCGATCGCCATCCTTCTCCGCTCGACCTCGGCGGACCACCCTGGCGGTCTGGGCAACACCCACGGTGTGCTCGGACGCTTCGTCACCGACCACCCTCGGCTCTGGTGCGAGCTCGAACTCGACCGAAAGCTCACCGCGCTCGATCTTCCCATCCTGTTGCGCAACTCCGGAACCGCAGAGGTTCCGCTCGGATGGCAGCAGTCGATCGGGATTTTGACGACCCCTGACCGCCTGCGCTCGTGGTTCGGCGGGAAAACAGACCGATTTGGGGTGAATACATTCGGCACCAACCTGCCCGTCGATCGCCAACATGTACGGCTTGTGCCCCACGACGATGGGCACACGGTCCCTCAGGTTGCGCTGACCTACAACGAGGAGACCCTTGCTGTGCTCAGGGATTCCGTTCCCCGCCTGCAGAGCGAACTCGCACAACTTGGCATCAACGCGACGGCACACAATGTGTGGATGAGCGACGCTGGTGACTCGGTGCACTACACGGGCGGCGCTCGGATGCACCACGACGCGAAGTTGGGAGTTGTCGACGCCGGCAACCAGGTCCGAGGTGCCAATGGTGTGTACGTCTGCGATTCGGCGTGCTTCACCACGCTTCCGGAGAAGAACCCCACCCTCACGTCCATGGCGATCGCCATGCGCGCCGCGAGCCTCATCGCCGCCTGAGCTCGACTACCCAATTCGTCCCGATTGCCACTCGGCCTCCTCTGCTAGAACGAGCGGCATGGCAGACAAGCAAGCCGCTGAAGAGGTTGTCGTCGAGGCGCAGCTGTGGTTCAGGGAGAATTGGGATCCTGCGCTGTCTGTCGGTGACTGGTGGCAACGGCTCGCGTCCTCCGGCTATGCCTTCCCCCGGTGGCCAGCACTCGCCGGCGGCCGATCACTCGACAAGGCTGCTGCCCGGGCAGTCATCGAAGCTCGCCGATCGGTCGGCGCCTACGGGCCGCCGAATGGCATCGCCACGTTTCTCGTCGCCCCCACCCTCTTCCAATACGGCTCAGAGGAGCAGCAGGCTCGCTACCTCCCCGCCATTGCCAACGGCACCGTCCGGTGGTGCCAGCTTTTCTCCGAACCCGGCTATGGCTCCGACATGGCCGGCCTCTCCACACGAGCCGAGCTCGATGGCGACGAGTGGACCGTGAACGGCCAGAAGGTTTGGACCTCGGGTGCCCACAATGCCGACTACGCGATCCTCATCGCCCGCACCGACCCGGACAAGCCGAAGCACAAAGGCATCACCTTCTTCCTCTTCGATATGGGTCAGCCGGGCGTCGAGGTTCGTCCCCTCCGCGAGATGACCGGCGGTACCGCGTTCAACGAGGTCTTCATGAGCGACGCACGGGTCCACGAGCGAGACCGACTCGGCGACATCGGGGCAGGTTGGCATGTGGCAATGACCACCCTGTCGCACGAGCGCAACCCGGAGAACCCGGGGCTCAGTGAGACGGCGCCATTTGGCGAGGTCGATCTGGCCATGCCGGTCGGCGACCACGCGGCCGCGGAAGCACGAAACGCTGATGGTTTCTCCGTGTCGCTCAGCGGCGGTGGTGGCGCTCTGTTCGATCGGGTCGTCGCCGAGACGGACGCATGGGCGAATCCATTGATGCGACAACGCCTCGTCGAACTCGCATCGATGCGGCGAATCGGCCGGTGGTCAAACGCCCGCACGGCGACGCGCATGAAGGCCGGCGCCCAGCCGGGCCCGCGGGTCTCCACGCAGAAGATCAACGGGGCCGAGATGGGCCGCCGGATGCGCGACCTCGGGCTCGAGGCGATGGGAGCCGAGGGAATGCTGTGGAGTGACGACACCGTCACTGACGGCCTCTTCCATCGCTACGCCATGTTCACACCGGCCAGCTCGATCGCCGGCGGCACCGATGAGGTCATGAGAAACGTGCTGGGCGAACGGGTCCTGGGACTCCCACGAGAGCCCGGTGACTCCGACCAACGCGAGAAGCCCTGGAAGGACCTGCCCAAGGGCTAGCGAGGTTCGCGGGGGAGGCCGAGGACGCGCTCTCCGAGGATGTTTCTCATCACGTTCGAGGTGCCGCCCATGATCGTGTAGGCAGGCGCGTAGGTGATGAACCGCGTGGCCTGGTCCTGGTTGAGGGCGTCGAGTCCGAGCACCGAGGCGGCGAAGTCGGCGACCCGTTGCTGGTGTTCGGTGCAGAAGCACTTCGTCGCGGCCGAGAACCCGGCGGGTGCCTGCTTGAGGGCTTCGCGGTAGACGAGGATGCGGCCGAGCCGGTAGCCGGTCTCCAGCTTGGCGATCTCCTGGCGCACGCGTGGATCGCTCGTGTCGGCGGCCGCTATGGCCTGCTCGTACAGCGGTTTGTTGGAGACCAGGCGGTCGATGCCGCCGCGCTCGTGCTCCAACTGGGTCATCGTCTGCTTGAACGCCGCGCCCTCGACACCCACCAGGTTCTCGACCGGCACCCGCACGTCGGTGAAGAACACCTCACAGAAGTGCTGGTTGGTGGTCATGTCCTTGATCGGGCGGACCTCGATGCCCGGCAAGTCCATGGGAACAATCAGTTCGCTCACACCGCGATGGGGCGGTCCCTCCGTGGTGGTTCGACAGATCAGGTAGATGTAGTCAGCGGCGGCGCCAAAGGAAGTCCAGATCTTCTGGCCGTTGACGACATAGATATCTCCTTGCTTCACCGCTGAGGTCTTGAGGCTGGCGAGGTCGGAGCCGGCATCGGGCTCGCTCATGCCGATACACCAGGTGGTCTCGCCCGAGAGCATCCCCGGCAGGTATTCGGCCTGCTGATCGGGGGTGCCGTATTTGATGAGCGATGGGCCCATCTGGCGATCGGCGAACCAACTCGCAGCAATCGGTGCACCGGCGGAGATCATCTCCTCGCCCATGATGATGCGTTCGATGTTGGAGCGACCACCGCCGCCGTGCTCCACCGGCCAGGTCATCCCGATCCACCCCTCGGCGGCGAGCCGACGGGAGAAGTCCTTCGAGTAGCCGTTGATCCACGAGTCAGTGTGAACCCCGTGCTCGGCAACTCCTTCCGCAGCCACGGCGGCAGCCCGCGCTCGCAGAGCCTCGAGTTCGGATTCAAGCCGGAAATCAAGCACGAACAAGTCCCTTTCGTTGCCGTGGAAGCTACCCGCGCTGACCGTCTTGCTACGAAGCGCCCTCGATATGAAGGCCGTAGCCCTCGAATCCCTTCAAGAAGTAGTGCCACCGCAATCTTGCGATCACCAGCCTGTCGGGGCGGAGCATGGACCAATCTCGGAGGCAGAGCTGTTGCATCGACGCGTACCAGCGGTCCGACTCCTCGACGTCGACGAGCGCTCGTTTTCGAGCGAGCGCTCCACTACCCATCGCGTACGCTGCCAGGGACCGGAGCCGAGAACGAAACCCCACTCGATACCCGTACGTGTGGTGCACGACCGCGTCCGGTGTTGTGGCGAACGCAATCTCGGCATCGTTCACGCGAAAGCCGTAGTCGCTGTCCTCCGCGCCGCGGAAGGGCCCGCCGGCCCCGAGCAGTTCGTCGAACCCGCCAAGTGCGCTGACCTGGAGGCGCCGAACCGCGAAATTCGCACCGATGAAAGGAACCATCGCGGGGAGTTCAAATCCGATCTCGGGGTCGTACAAGACCTCCTCAGGCATCCAGTTGGGGCACCGGGCCGGACGCAACGTCTTGGGACGAGGCGGCGCGACGACGGCCCCACCGACGAGCCCGACCTGCGGATAGCGACGGAAACGGTCGATCAACACCTCGATCCAGTCGGGCGCCGCTTCGCAATCGTCGTCGAGGAACGCCACGAACTCGGCCCTGGAGGTTTCCAGAATGACGTTTCGCGCCGCCGAGCATCCAGTCACGACCGAATGAACGTAACGGACACGGTCGTCCTCGCCGGCGTCGGACTTCACAACCTCACGAAGTTCCGCATCGTTGCGACCCTGACCGCAGACGATCACTTCGATGTCATCGACCGTCTGTCGCCGAACGGATTGAACCGCAGGTCTCACCGTCGTCGCCCGGGAAGCAGGAATCCCAATCGTCACTTGTGCCGCCACAGCGCCCACAGTAGGGCTCCGGCCGTGTCCGCTGCTCGACGACCGAGCCTCGCCAGGGCGTGATCGTCAACTTGGGGCGAGCGAGATCGATCGGAAGTCGCCCGCCGCCAGACGCAGCTCTCGAATCGACGCGACTATGCCGTCTCGCGATCGTTCGCTCATCCCTGCCAAGCCGAATTCGATCTCGCCGAGCGCAGCAGCACCGGCAGTGGCCGCCGCCCGTCCCTCATCGGTGATGACGCCCAGGGTCGTGCGCCCGTCGCTCGGGTGCGGCGCTCGCCGGACGAACCCATCGCGTTCGAGTCGGTCGACGGTGTTCGTGACACTCGCCGGGTGGACTTGGAGGCGATCGCCGATCTTGCCGAGAGGCAACTGGCCTTCCCGGGAGAGGTCAAGCAACGCCAGAACTTCGAAGCGGCTGAAGTTCAATCCGATGGGCGCCAGTGCACCATCGATTCGGCCCACGAGGATCTGGTGGGCACGGGTGATCGAAGTAGCCGCCGCCATTGCGTCGACCGCCGCCCACCTCTTGCGCTGCCAGTTCGCGGTGGCTTCATCGATCGGGTCGAATTCCAGTGTCATGTGGGCTACCATACAGAATTACTTGGACGTCAAAGTAATTCTCTCGACAAAGGGACTCACATGTCACAAGACCAAGACGCTTATCAAGCTGCATGGGAAGCCGCCGTCGACGGTGCCCCGATGCGCGAGGTGCCCTTCGAAACCATGTCGGGTGTGCCAATCGACGCGGTCTACGGCGACGGGCCGTTCCCCGGCCAGTACCCCTACACCCGTGGCTTGTTCCCCGCGGGCTATCGCTCACGGCTCTGGACCATGCGGATGTTCGCCGGCTTCGGCACCGCCGAAGACACCAACCTACGATTCAAGGACATCCTCCGCAACGGTGGCACGGGCCTGTCGACGGCATTCGACATGCCGACGCTCATGGGCCGCGACTCCGACTCATCATGGTCGCTCGGTGAGGTCGGTCGAGCCGGAGTCGCCGTCGACACCCTGGCCGACATGGAAGATCTCTACGCCGACATCGACCTTTCCAGAGTGTCGACCTCGATGACGATCAATGGACCGGCCGCCATCGTCTTGGCGATGTACGTGGCCGTCGCCGAGTTGGGAGGCGTGCCACGAGCTCAGCTGGCCGGCACCATCCAAAACGACATCCTCAAGGAGTACCAAGCGCAAAAGGAGTACATCTACCCGCCGCGTCCGTCGATGCGAATCGTCACCGACATGATCGACTTCACCAACACCGAGATGCCTCGCTGGCACCCGGTGTCGATTTCCGGCTACCACATCCGTGAGGCCGGCTCGAACGCCGCCCAGGAACTCGCCTTCACGCTCGCCAATGGCTTCGCCTACGTGGAAGCCGCGATTGCCGAGGGGCAAGACGTCAACGAATTCGGCCGCCGGCTCAGCTTCTTCTTCAACTCGCACAGCGACTTCTTCGAAGAGATCGGCAAGTTCCGCGCCGCCCGTCGAATCTGGGCGCGCTGGATGAAGGAGCGCTTCGGTGCCACCGATGAGCGCGCCATGATGTGCCGGTTCCACACGCAGACCGCAGGCGTGTCCCTTACTGCCCAACAGCCCGAAAACAACATCGGTCGCGTCGCCATACAGGCGCTCGCCGGAGTGCTCGGCGGCACCCAGAGCCTCCACACCGACAGCTTCGACGAGGCGCTGGCGCTGCCGACCGAGAAGGCGGCTCGCATCGCCCTGCGCACGCAGCAGATCGTGGCCCACGAGACCGGTGCCGCGTTGGTGGCCGACCCTCTCGGCGGGTCGAACTATGTCGAATGGATGACCGATGAGATGGAACGGCGAGCCGAGGCAGTCTTCGCTCACCTCGAAGACCTCGGTAACGGCTCGATTCTCGAAGGCGTCTACGCCGGCATCGACAACGGCTACTTCGTGGGCGAGATCGCCGACTCGGCCTACCGCTTCGAGCGTGAGGTCAACGCCGGCCGCCGGATCATCGTCGGTGTCAACGAATTCACCGACGGCAACGAGGAGGGCCAGGCCAACCTCCTGCGCATCGATTCCGAGACCGAGGAGTACCAGCGCAAGCGGCTGGAGACGGTCAAGCATGACCGCGACTCTGCCGCCGTTGCTCGCACCCTCGGCGCTGTCACCGCTGCCGCCGAAGACCCGAGCGTCAACCTCATGCCGCCGATCATCGACGCGGTCGAGTCATACGCCACCCTCGAAGAGATCGTGATGGCGATGGAGCAGGTGTTCGGCACCTATGTCGAACAGGCCATCGTCTAGAACTGCAGTCCAGGAGAATCTGAAGATGCCCGAAGAACACAAGATCCGCGTTGTGCTGGCCAAGCTCGGCCTCGATGGCCACGATCGTGGCATCAAGGTCGTGGCCCGCATCCTGCGTGACGCCGGCATCGAGGTGATCTATCTCGGCCTGCGTCAGACCACCGAGTCGATCGTGTCGGCGGCCGAGCAAGAGGACGCCGATGCCATCGGTCTCTCGATGCACAACGCCGGCCACCTCGTACTGGCGCCGGCGATGATGGCAGCGCTCGACGACGCCGATCTCGACATTCCGTTGATCATCGGCGGCATCGTCCCCGACGTCGATGTTCCCGTGCTCCAGGCGGCCGGCGTCGCCGCCATTCTGGGCCCCGGTGCTCCGGCCGACGAAGTCGTCGCCGCCGTACGCAACGCAGTCGCAGCCGCCGCAACGTGAGCGTTCGCTCGCTGCCGCCCGATGAGCTCGTCGACGCGGCCCGCTCCGGTAACCGACGCGCCATCGGGCGCCTCCTGACGCTGGTCGAGCGCGGTGGCGCGGTGGCCGATGCGATCACCGACCTCACTCACCCGCTCATCGGTGGCGCACACGTCGTTGGCATCACCGGCGCCCCTGGTGCCGGCAAGTCGACTCTCACCGGTCAACTCACCCGGATCCTGCCGGAAATGGGCCTGACGCCCGCCGTGCTTGCCGTGGATCCGTCGTCACCGCTCAGCGGCGGTGCCATCCTGGGCGATCGCGTCCGCATGGACGGGGTGGCCGGTGAAGAGGTGTTCATCCGATCGGTCGCCACTCGCGGCCATGCCGGTGGACTCGCGCTTTCGGTGCCCGGCGCCGTGCGCGTGTTTGATGCCGTCGGCTTTGATCCGGTGATCATCGAGACCGTTGGAGTCGGCCAGGTCGAGGTCGATGTCGTCGGCGCGGCCGACACTGCTGTCGTGGTGGTCAATCCCGGCTGGGGCGATGCAGTTCAGGCCAACAAGGCGGGTCTGCTCGAGGTGGCTGACGTATTCGTGATCAACAAGGCCGACCGACCCGGTGCCAACGACACCCGCCGCGACCTCGAGCTCATGCTCGACCTGTCGCACATGAGCGGCCAGGAGGACGAGTCCGGCTACCGCCCTCCAATCATCATGACCACCGCCACCGATGGCAGCGGCGTCAGCAACGTGTGGGATGCCGTCCAGGCCCACCGGGCTCATCTCGACGCGACAGGGAAGCTGGCCGAGCGACGAGCCGCTCGGCTTCGCTACGAGGTGGCCAACCGCGTCGACGCGGCGCTAGGGGCGCGAATCACTGCCGCACTCGATGGCTACGATCTCGACCCCGATCGTTCGCCAGCCGCCCACGCCGAGAACGTGGTCGGTTTGATCACGCTGAGCTGAGTCCGGGCCAATTCATGGCTGCGGTTGCCCCACAACGTCTTTCCAATGCGGACGGGGTTCTCCGGGCGCTGACCACTGCGGGTCATGGGGCTTCTCGCCTCGGCGAACTCGGCGTTCGTAGTCGACTCGCCATCGGACGCGGTCGAGCACCGAGCCGACGTAGGCAATCACGAGCTGAGCGCGGCCAATCGGTCCAACCGGGGCCAGCACCGCGACCTTGAGCAGCGAGGCGTAGCGACGGCGCAGGTTCCAATGCAGTCGAAGCCTCCCTGACACCGACGGGTCGTAGAAATCCTGTTGTGACCGCGGATCAGGCTTGCGTTCATAGGTCGAGGATGACTCCTCGTGCCGACGCAGGAAAACCTGCAATCCTGGCACTTCGATCACGTGACCCTGCAGCACGACATCCGCCATCATCGGCAAATCGGCCCCGAAGAACGAACCCATCCGGCGCGCTCGGCGAAGGAGGTCCGAGCGCATCACGCCGAACACGAGAACGTTTGCGGTGCTTCCATCTTCAAGAATCGCTCTGAACGCTTGACGTCCTCGGGCGACGGTGTCGTGGGACCAGTCCGGCATGGTGACCCGTTGGCTGAAGGCGTACATCAGCTCTGACTGCTCGTTGATGAATGCTGTGCCGGGATACGCAAGCACAGCGTCGGGATCCGCCTCGAGAGCCGAGATGCAGGACCCGAGCATGTCCGGGCCGATCGGATCATCGATCGCCACCCACTTGAAGTAGGGGCTGTCGCACTCATCGAATGCGAGGTTGAAGTTCGCGGCGGCGCCGAGGTTCGTCTCGTTGCGGCGGAGCCGGATTCGATCATCCCTCGCCATGTATCGCTCAACGAGTTCTGGCGTTGAGTCCGTCGACGCGTTGTCGACCACGACGATCTCGAAGTCCGAGTAGGACTGACTCAGCAAGCTGTCGAGCGCTTCCTCGATGAAGTCTTCGCCGTTGTAGACCGGCATACCGACGCACAGCGACGGACGCGGAGGGGTTTCTTGAGCTGTCATTACTCGTTCATTCAATCGGGGTGAGAGTCGGATCGAGATCCATCGCGTGGAGCTGTGCTCGGATCTCCTCGAGATAGATCGGATTCATCACAATCACCTCGTCGGGCCGAATCGACGCAAGTTCGTCGGGTCCGATGACGCGGTGACCAGTCCGTGCGAGGTAGGTCCCCTGTTTGTTCGGATTGATGTCCACCGCGCCCAGGATCTCATCTCCGATGCCGAGCGTCGTGAGGAACGCCACGGCCTTGGATCCGCCGCCCCACAAGACGATCCGGCGGCCGCTGGTAGCTGCATCGGAGATTCGCCGCCGCCACACGTCAAGACGCACGGGCACATCGAGGCGGAAACGTTGTACCTCGTCAGCCAGCAGGCTGACATCCTTTTCGGCTGGCTGACGAGGTAGTGCTTTCTTGCCTGTCGGCTCAACGCTCGGGCGGGCTGCGATCACGAGATACTGGTCGTCGTAGTCGGTCCAGAGATCGTCGACCTCGAAACCACAGCTGCGAAACAGATGAGCGAGCGAGCCCGGGCTGAAATACTGGCAGTGTTCGTAGTAGACGTCCCAGAACGCCTGATCGCCGATCACGTAGTCGGCGTTGGGGATCTGAAAACACACGTGTGTGTCGGGTCGATCTCCGATCGCCTTCCGGAGATCGGTCACGAACTGCCTGGTGTCGATGATGTGTTCGAGGGTCATCTTGCACACGACGAAGTCCGCCGAATGATCGGTGTACTCGTCGCCGTAGAAGTCAGCCACGAACGTGACGTGGGTGTCCTCAGGAATGGGAACGCGCCCGGGCTGGTAGGCCGGATCGAACCCGACACCGCGGTTGCCGCCCCGTTCACACAGCATCACGAGGAACTCGCCGTTTCCGCATCCGATCTCGATGACCTCACGATCGTGCAGGTCGAATCGATCGATCATGTCGTCGGCCAGACGTCGATGGAAGGAGTTGAAGACCGCCGAGTAGCCCTGGGTGGACTCGTAGCGCCCCGAGTACTCCGCGAGCGCCTGTTTGAATGCCGCGTTGAAGACATGGCCGCATGTGCCACAGAAGGAGAGTCGAATCTGGCCCACTGGAAGCGATACGGCCTCTTCTCGCGTATCAAGCAGCAACGCACTGTTGGTCGGGACGTCATCCACGGAGAAGAAGACATCGATATCCGACGAATGGCAACCGGGGCAACGAGTCATGTTTGGCCGGCTCCCCCGTTCACGATTCTCGGTTCAGGGACAGGAACGATGAACTTTCCACCGGCTGCCATGTAGTCAGCGTTCTGTTCCATGATCTCTGCCGCAAAGTTCCAGGCCAGGATCAAGACGTAGTCGGGTTGGTCGGCCAGGAGCCGACGGGGGGAGACGATCGGGATCAGATTCCCTCCCATGTGTCGCCCCTGCTTGTACTCGTTGAGGTCGCAGATGTACGTGAGATCTTCAGCATCGATGCCGCAGTAGGCAAGGAGTGTTGTGCCCTTCGCGGCAGCTGCATAGCCGACGAGGCTGCCGCCCTCTGCCTGAACGTCGTCGATGATTGCGCGAAGCTCCGTGCGCAGGGAGTCGATCCTCGTTGCGAACGTTCGAAACGCTTCAGGACCGTCAAAGCTCCGTTCCGTTTCCATCGCCAACAGCTCATCGACCGATCGATCACGATTGAGTGTCGGCTCGATGAACAAGCGAAGCGAGCCGCCATGAATCGACGTACGTTCGACCCGGTTGAGATGGAGCGAGTGCCGAGCGAAGAGCGGGACCAATGCGGTGATCGAGAAGTAACAGAGGTGCTGGTGATAGACCGTGTCGAATTCACAATGGTCGACCAGATCAACCACATAGGGACACTCGATGACTGCGAGTCCGTCGTCATCCAGAACCGTGGCGATCCCGGACACGAAGTCGTTCAGATCCGCCACGTGGGCAAGCACGTTGTTACCCAGGAACAGCGAGGCGCGACCTTGCGCCTCGGTAATCTTCGCCGCAGTGCGCGAACCGAAGAACTCGAGCTGTGTCGGGACGCCGCGATCGATCGCCGCTTGTGCCGGCGCAGCGGATGGGTCCACCCCAAGCACCCGCCAGCCCGCATCGGCGAAGTGCACCAACAAGCAGCCGTCGTTCGACGCGGCCTCGACGGCCAGGGGGTTGTCGCCCCAATCGCGCGACTCGATGATCGATTTCGCACTCGCCCCGAAGTGAGCGATCAGACGTGGTGACACCGACGAGAAGTACGGATACTCGTCGTTGAAGAGAACCTCGGGGTCGACCGTCTCGGAGATCTGCACCAGTCCACAGCTCGGGCAAACCACCAGAGTCAGTGGGGCGTGGGGCTGTGGTTCGTCGAGACGGTCGGCCCGCACGAGACGGTCGGCAAGTGGCGTCGATCCAAACGCGACCACCAGCTCGAGTTCGTCCCAGCCGCACGAGCGACACGTTGATTCGACGACGACGGAAGGGTCAGACGTCACTGTCCATCCTCGGAGCACCAGCGGAGGTCGGTACCGAGCTCCCCCGCGGCGATCAACGCGCGCACATGGTCGATGCGCCGGTAGCGCGGGCCCTCGAAGTCATCCAAGGCAACGCCGACATCTACGTACGCATCGCGAAGTTCAGCTGCGCCCTTCTCGGCCGTCCACACCGGCTGATAGTGCGGCATCGCATCGAGGATCTTGTCGCAGTTGACCCGGTAGTCACGCACATCTGCGCTCGCACCCTTCGCGTAGCCAACTTTCGAATCCGGCACCACGTTCGCCACGATCTCGGCGAGATCACGGATCTGGTAGTTCTCGGCCGTTCGGCCGACGTTGAAAGCCTCGTTGTGGACGCGTTCGCGTGGAGCGTCGAGGGCGGCGAGGAATGCGCCCGCCATGTCACGCACGTGGACCACCGGCCGCCACGGCGAGCCGTCGCTCTTCAACATGACCTCCCCTGTGCACACAGCCCATGCGGTGAGATTGTTGATCACCAGATCGAAACGAATGCGAGGAGACAGGCCGTAGGCGGTCCCGCTCCGAAGGTAGATGGGTGAAAAGTCATCGTCGGCAAGTCCGCTCAGCGCTCGCTCGACGTCGACTTTCGATCGGCCGTAGGGCGTCACTGGGTTGAACGACGAGTCTTCGGTGAGCCAGTCGTCGACGCCTGCCCCGTAGTTGCTGCATGACGACGAAAAGACAAAGCGTTCGACGCCGGCCGCCTTGGCCATTTCGGCAAGGCGTACCGATGCTCGGAAGTTGATGTCAGCGGTGAGGTCGGCGTTGAGGTCACCGAGTGGGTCGTTGGACAACCCAGCCAGATGAACAACGGCGTCGACACCTTCCATGGCTTCGGGTCCGACGTCGCGAATATCGGTTCGAGCAGAAGGCACTTCGACCCAGGTGTGGTGCCCGAACGTCGACGCACGATAGAGGTCAGTGTCGAGCCCGACGATGTCGTGCCCAGCGGACTTCAGTAGTGGAACGAGGATCGCGCCGACGTAGCCACGGTCTCCGGTGACGAGAATCCGCATCAGTCGAATGCGCCGATCCACGGGGCTTTGCCCTCCTGCCACATCGTCTCGAGTAGGACCTTTTCGCGCAGGGTGTCCATGCACTGCCAGAATCCATGGTGGTGATACGCCATGAGTTCCCCTGCGGCGGCCAGTCTTTCGAGCGGCGCGTGCTCGAACATCGTCTTGTCGCCATCGATGTAGTCGGCCACTCCTGGCTCCATCACGAAGAAGGCGCCGTTGATCCATCCCTCTCCGATCTGAGGCTTCTCGCTGAACTCGACCACTTGGTCGCCGTCGATCACCAGGTGCCCGTATCGGGCTGGGGGACGCACCGCCGTGAGTGTCACCAGCTTTCCGTGTGATCGGTGAAACTCGAGGAGTGCATTGAGGTCGACGTCGGCGAGACCGTCGCCCCACGTCATCATGAACGTTCCCTCACCCATGTGGGGCATCATTCGAAGGATTCGGCCACCGGTCATCGTGTCGATGCCGGTTTCGATCAGATCGACCGTCCAGTCGAGCGCGGCGTCTCGGTGCGAGACGACGTCGCCGGTCTTCATGTTGATGCTCACACTCCCTTGGCCACTGGCGATGCCGACCATGTGTTGCTTGATGATCTCGCCCTTGTAGCCCAGTCCGATCACGAACTCCTCATGACCGAAATGGGAGTAGTGCCGCATGATGTGCTCGAGGATCGGGCGGCCACCGATTTCGACCATGGGTTTCGGCCGGATCTGCGTCTCTTCAGCGAGCCTCGTCCCTTTTCCGCCGGCGAGTATGCCAACTTTCATGGAAACTCCTCCTGAGAGGTCTCTTCACTCCATCGACAGTTTCGCGCCAGAACAGAGGGAATGCGCGTCCGGTATCTGAACTGCGGCGATCGGTTTTCGGGTGGTTCGCGCCTTGACCTAGGCTGCCGCTTCATGGGAAGACTGGACGGCAAGATCGCACTCATCACCGGCGGAGCGCGCGGGCAAGGCGCTGCTGAGGCCAAGCTGTTCGCGGCAGAAGGCGCCACCGTGCGTATCACCGACGTGCTCGACGATCTCGGCAACGAGACCGCCGCATCGCTGGGCGACGCCGTGTCGTACCGGCATCACGATGTGGCTGCCGGCGATCAGTGGACGAGGGTGACCGACGAACTGCTCGCGGAGTTCGGTCGGCTCGACGTTCTCGTCAACAACGCGGGCATCTTCCAGATGGGAACCCTGGAGACCACCACGCTCGACGACTGGGATCGCATGATCGCCATCAACCAGACCGGTACGTTCCTCGGGATGCAGGCCGCCGCTCGCCCCATGAAGGAACAAAGGAGCGGAAGCATCATCAACATCTCCTCCATCGCGGGGCTCAGCGGGGCTGCGATGGCGCACTCGTATGCGGCCACGAAGTGGGCGGTTCGCGGCATGACGAAGTCCGCGGCTCGAGAGCTCGCCGAGTACCAGGTGCGCGTGAATTCGATTCATCCCGGGATCATCGAAACACCGATGCTGGAAGCGTTCGGCGCCATGCGTGAGCAGATCGAGCAGGCGATCCCCTTTGGCCGCACGGCTGAGGCGAGTGAGGTCGCCGCGCTTGCGCTGTTCCTGGCGTCTGACGAGTCGTCATACTCGTCGGGCCACGAGTTCGTCATCGATGGGGCAATGCGGGCGTGAGCACGCGGGTGATACAGCGGGCGTGAGCACGCGGGTGATACAGCGGGCGTGAGCACGCGGGTGATACAGCGGGCGTGAGCACGCGGGTGATACAGCGGGCGTGAGCACGCGGGTGGTGCAGACGACCCGAGCGCGCGAGCATGAGTTCCTCACAACTGAGGGGGAACCCATGCCCGGACCGCTGACGGGGATCCGAATCCTTGACCTGAGTCAGGTGGTGGCCGGCCCACTCGCCACGATGATGCTGGCCGAGCAGGGGGCCGAGGTATTCAAGGTCGAATCCCCGGCCGGGGAGACGATCCGCCTGGGGAATCCCGAGCAGCTCGCCGGGTTGTTCGCCAACAACAACCGGGGCAAGCGTTGCCTGAGCGTGGACCTGACCCAGGATGGCGCGGCTGCGGTGCTTCTCGACATGGCGGCCACTTGCGATGTGTTCGTCGAGAACTTCCGACCGGGGGTTGCCGCTCGCCTCGGTGTCGGTTACGACGAGGTCCGGGCCGCAAGTCCCGACATCATCTACTGCTCGATCAATGGGTTCGGAAACGATGGTCCGTACTCCGCCCGCCCTGCACTCGATCCGGTGATCCAGGCGCTGACCGGCATGGTGGCCGGACAGGCGAGCATGTCGCTTCCGTTCCCGGACCTGATCCGCACTCTGGTGGCCGACAAGGCAACCGCCTACACCGCGGCGCAGGCGATCACGGCTGCCTTGTTTGCCCGCGATCGTGGTGCCGGCGGACAGCGGCTCGATCTCGCCATGCTCGACGCGGCGATGGCGTACTTCTGGCCCGACGGGATGAGCGATCACACCCATCCTGACGACCCCGGAGCCGCCCCGCTACGAGCGTGCGATCTCTACCAGCTCGTCGACACCAGTGATGGCAAGATCGTCTACTTCATTGCCACCCAGGGACAGTTGGAGGGAATCTGGCGAGCGTTGGGCAAGCACGAGTATCTCGAGGACCCCGACTACAACGACATCAGGATCTTCGGCGCCGATCCCGCGAAGGCAATTGCCGCCTCGATGATGATCAACGAGATGATCGGTTCGTTCGCCACCGCCGACATTGTCGAGCGAATGGCCGTCAACGAGATCCCTTGTGCTCCGGTATTGGAGCGTCACGAGGTGGTGGCAAACGAGCAGGTCATACACAACGAGACCATTGTCGAATGGGATCACCCGACGATGGGACGGATGCGTCAGCCACGACCCGCAGTGCACTTCAGCGCGACCCCGGCCACGATTCGTACCCACCTCGGCACGACTGGCGAGCACACCGACGAAATCCTCGCCGAGTTCGGACACGGCGCAGACGCGATTGCCCGCCTCCGCCAACAGGGGATCGTGGCTTAGCCGGCTGAACCAACCCGGAGCACTCGCATCGGCGTGATCGGCAGGTCGGCAAACCTTGTGCCGACGGCATCGCTAACAGCGTTGGCCACGGCCGCCAGCGTCGGCACGATTCCCACTTCACCGACGCCTCGCACGCCGTAGGGGTGCTTGGGGTTGGGGACCTCGACCACGATCGTGTCGATCATCGGCAGGTCCGACGCGACTGGCATTCGGTAGTCGAGGAACGACGGATTCTCGAGCGTGCCATCGGGACTGTGGACGTACTCCTCGTTGAGCGCCCAACCGACGCCCTGCACCACACCACCTTGCATCTGGCCTTCGACATAGCTCGGGTGAATCGCTCGGCCCGCGTCCTGGGCGGTGGTGAAGCGAACCACCGACACGACGCCCGTCTCGGGGTCGATCTCCACATCGACCACCTGGGTCGAGAATCCCGGCCCGGCCCCCCGGGTCGTCTTGCTGGCGGTGACGGCAATGGGGCCGCCGGTGCGTGCGGCCGTGCCGGCGATGTCGCGCAAGCTCATGGGTGGAGCCGAGCCATCGGTGCGTTGCGCCCGACCGTCGACCCATTCGACGTCGTCGAGCTCGCACGACCATGTCAGAGCAGCGCGGCTGCACAGATCGGCTCGAAGTTCCTCGCAGGCGAGGGCGATCACGGCCGACGTTGCATGCGTCGTGCGGCTTCCACCGGTGACGTCGTTGAATCCGACGGACTCGGTATCGGCCACCGCGACCCGGATCGTGTCGAGTTCGATGCCCAGTTCTTCCGCCGTGACGAGAGCGTTGGAGGCCCGGCTGCCGCCGATGTCCGGTGAGCCGGTGAGCACACTCACGCCGCCGGAGTCGTCGACGCTGATCGTGACCGATGAGCTACCGGCCGCGTTGAACCAAAAGCCCGAAGCGACGCCGCGACCCTGGTTGGGGCCGAGCGGCGCCTGGTAGTGATCACTGTCGCGAATCGCCGCGAGCGTTTCGACGAAGCCGATACGGGCGAAGGTCGGACCGTAGTAGGCCTGGGTGCCCTCGACCGCGGCGTTGCGGAGTCGCAGTTCGATGGGGTCCATGTCGAGTTCGATGGCAAGCTCGTCGATCACGCTCTCGACGCCGAACGCAGCCATCGGGCCGCCCGGAGCCCGATAGGCGTGCACCTTCGGCTTGTTGCAGACGACGTCCAATCCCTTCACGAGGAAGTTGGGTATGTCGTAGGAGGCAAGGAAGGTCATGATCGCCCCGTTCAGCGGCGAGCCCGGGAAGGCGCCCGCTTCGAGTGCCATCCAGGCATCGCACGCCACGATGCGTCCGGCG
>JAJCXZ010000102.1 GCA_029263175.1 Acidimicrobiales bacterium
TGCTGATCGATCATCCACGCACAATGCAGCGTCTGGAGCCGAGCGCCGCGGATCTCCGCGTCCAGCTCCGCAACCCAGTGCTGGATGACCTGCCGATCAGCGAGTTTCGTTCCCTCACCGTCGATCACACGCTCGTTGGCCCGTTGACACAACATGTCGAAGGCGCGACCGGCGATGCCGAGCCAGCGCATGCAGTGATGGATACGGCCGGGGCCGAGGCGGTCTTGAGCGATCAGGAAGCCACTCCCCTGCGGTCCGAGCAGGTTGGACTTCGGGACCCGACACGATTGATACGCAACCTCGCCGTGGCTGGCATGCCCCGAGCCGGAATGCCCCATCACACTCACATTGCGGACGAGATTGAACCCGGCCGTGTCCGTGGGCACGATGATCATGCTGAACCGTTGATGCGGTGGTGCATCCGGGTCGGTCAGCGCCATCACGATGGCGAAGGCCGCTCCATCAGCCGACGAGGTGAACCACTTCTGTCCGTTGATGACGAAATCGTCGCCATCGCTCGCCGCGGTGGTCGCCAGAAGGGTCGGGTTCGACCCTGCCGTCTCCGGCTCGGTCATGGAGAAGCAGCTCCGGATTTCGCCGGCCACAAGGGGCTGCAGCCACAGATCCTTCTGCTCGGCCGTCCCGTACTTGTGCAGGATCTCGATGTTGCCGGCGTCGGGCGCCTGGGTGCCGAACACGGTCATCCCGAGCGGGCTTCGGCCGACCGCCTCGGCGAAGAGACCATGATCGACCATCGACAACCCGAGCCCTCCGAACTCGACGGGATGGTTCGGCGCCCAGAGACCCATCTGCTTGACCTTGGCCTGAGCGGCGGCCACCAGCTCGGCCAGGGTGTCTGGATCACCGTGGAGCATCTCGCCCTCGAGGGGAATGACCTCCCGCTCCATGAACTCACGAACCATCGTGAGCCGAACCGACATCTCTTCTGACACGTGAAAGTCCACGGTGTACCTCCGTTCGTCATCTTCGGTACGAATTCACGGCGGCGGCCAGGGTCTTAAGTCTGCAACCGCTACCGCTGCTGGGTGCTCGGCAGCATGTAGTACCAGGTACTGCGATCCTCGCCTGCGGCCTTCAGTTTGTGTGAGACGGAATGCAGGATCGGCCCGGTCTCGGTTCGGGTGTAGAACCACGTCTCGATGCGCCGAGCCCCCGGCACGTGATCGGACAACGCCAGCCCGGCTTCCTCGTAGTAGGCGCGAATGTCCTGAGCGGCGGCGCGAACACTCAGCGCGTCGAAGCCCGCTTTGGCCAGATCGCCATTCTCGGCGAGCACCACCATCCGCTCGATCAAACCGCCGATCTCATCGGCGCCACCAACTCGTCCGACAGCAGTGCGGCCATCGGAAGCCGCCAGCTGGCGGTTGTAGGCGGGGCGCAAGCCCAGGGCTTCGTCGACTGCAGGGTGTGCATCGGGATCATGTCGCGGTGGCAGCGCACATGTCGCCGGCGCCTCCGTCTCGTCATCGATGACCTGCGGATGATCCTCGATAACGGGAACGTCGCTGCGATCGAGCAACGCGAACGCCCGCCGAATGACGTCGGTCTGGAACACCGGATCGCGGGGTTTACCCAGCGGACGACCAAGCGGAAACTCACAGTGCAGGAATCGAGGCGCTTTGATGTTTTCCGCCTGCCGACGGACCAATGAGAGTCCGACAGTGGCGATTCCGGCCTCTTCGAGGACTCGTGCAAGCACACCCACGGTGCGCGTGCAGAACGGTCAAATCGGGGTCAGCAACACCACATCGACGCCATCATCTTTGAGCACTCGTGCAGCTGCTGGACCACTGTCGAGCAGCATCGTGGAGAACGTGGCGTCGAATTGGGCGCCCATGAACGAGATGTGCTGGTTCGCCACACTCCCGATCTCCCCGGCGGCTGCCATCTCGTCGAGGCGATCGACCGGGTAGACGACGTTGATATCTGCTGCGAAGCCGACACGATCGAAGTTGGGCGAGAAGTGCGACAGCTGAACATCACGGTCCGAGCCGGGCAACACGGTGAACGAGGCGTCCGTCGGTTGCCAATAGTTCACGTCGCCTGCCACCCGCAGGCCGGCAGTGGTGACGATGGCAACCCGAGCCTCAGCGAGCGGCGGAGCGGCCGCAACTGGAGTCGACTCGAACTCCGGGGTGGGAATCTCTCCGACATTGGCGCGGATTCCACTGTCTGCTGTCATTGTCGGAAACTACTCGGCCGACGTCAGAGATCCTCTTCCCGTCTTCGTCGGCTCTTCATCTGTTCGTGGGCTTCGACGCTGCCATCGTGGAACGTGCCGAACCACTTGTCGAGCGGCAGCAGCAGCATTCCGTAGTTCACCTCGAAGTATCGGTGATGAAGATTGTGGAAATGGTCCCCGCCATGAAGATCGGCGTTCTCACCGATCTTGAAACGATCAAAGCCTGAGTGCGAGGGAGATGGCGAGATCATCAGGTACACCAGGCAGAACGTGGCGATGAACGGTGAGCCTGGAATCACCAGAAAGACGAACGGCAGCGACAGGTAGAGGACGTGCTCGAGTGGGTGCATCGAGATCCCCGTCCACGGTCCGGTGTTGACGTTGCGATGGTGCAGCGCATGGGCCCATCCGTAAATGGGGTCGATGTGAAGGAGTCGGTGGTTGCAGTAGAAGTGGACGCCCTCGATCCAGAACACGGCGAGGGTCATCAGAGAAATGGCCCACAAGGAATCGAGTTGCGGGAGCGAGTCGGTGGCGTAGAGGCGGAACATGATCGCCTCGTAGAGCGCAGCGATACCACCCCCGCTCACGAGCGTGAAGAACATGTTGTCGCGGGTCTGGTTGTTGAACAGAAACGACTTGCGATCCGTGGCCAACCAGCGGGATTCGTACTTGAAGGCCGTGCCCTGCGCTCGCCGGACATGGAGCCACCAGTGCTGGCCGCCGATCACCACCAGCATCATGATCGTGTTCCGCAGCCAGAGCAGCCCGACGTCGTCTGGACTCAGCGACGCGAAGCGCGCGAGGCCAGGGGTGAAGAAGTGGTACACCAGCGCGGCAAGGCCGATCCAGGCCAGCGACTGTGGCCACAGGTACCTGGTGACGAACCAGCGAGCCATCGCCCCTGGCCGCGACGGCGATTGAAACAGAGGGGGTACGTCCATTGGCTCGGGGTCGTAGCCCATCGGCCGTTGCATACGAGTCCTCGTGTCGGGCATAGCCACAGGCTGAATGCCTGTCGCGATGGTGACAACCAATGATTCAGGGGCTTTGACATTAGGAACACTAATATTGCGGTTATGGATGAGCTCCGAATACTGCCACCGCTGAACCAACTGCGCGTCTTCGAGGCTGCAGGTCGGCTGCTGTCCTTTACCCAAGCCGGACGGGATCTCCATCTGACCCAGTCGGCGGTCAGCCAGCAGGTGAAGGCGCTCGAGGTGCACGTCGGCCGGCCGCTGTTCATCCGCCGCTCACGCTCGTTGGAGCTGACGGAGGCGGGACGCGCCTACCTTCCCATTGTGCAGCGGAACCTCGATGCGCTGGCCAGCGGAACCCAGGCGGTGTTCGGGCGCCATGACGAGCTCCACCTGACGGTCCAGGTCAACCTCTCGTTCGCTGTCTATTGGCTCACTCCCCGACTTCCCCTGTTCCTCGAGCGGCATCCGGAGATCACCGTCGATCTGGTCACCGTGATCCACGAGCCGGAGAGAACGGCCGACGCGGCCGACCTCGAGATCCGTTTCGGCGAGAACATCGCCGGGGGAACGCTCCTGAAGCACAATCGGTACTACCCCGTGTGCGGGAGTGACCGCGTGACCGAGGCGGATTGGCGACGCGACCTCCTCTTCGATTGCACTGCGATGAGGTTTGGTTGGCGCAGTTGGCTCGCAGACCAGCACGAAGCACTACCCGCCGGACAACGGGTGCACACGGCCAGCACCTACACAGTCGGGATGAGTGCCGCCGAGCACGGCGCGGTGCTTGCCATGACCCTGGATACCTTCGCCGAGACCGCCATCGCCGACGGCCGACTCGCCCGGCCGTTCGACCATGTGACCGAAACCCCGGAGTCGTACTGGCTCCTGGAACCACGAGCGGGCCATCGAACCGACGCGGCAGCAACCTTTCGAGATTGGCTGTTGCAGGAATCTGATTGACTCCACGGTCTCGGTCCGCTGGCCTTAGAGTCCACGCGTGATGGAAGGACTCCCCGTTCTCGACGTTGCACCGTTCTTGGCCGATCCATCGTCCGCTGATGCGCAGACGTTTGTCGAGGCGATCCGCTCGGCCTGCCACGAAGTCGGCTTCGCCCACATCGTCGGGCACGGGATCGATCCCGATCTCGAAGCCGACCTCTTTGAGCAAAGTCGACAGTTCCTCGACCTTCCGCTCGCCGAACGACAGAAGCTCGCGCTCGCGAACAGTGCGGCATTTCGTGGATACACCTCCGTCGGCGACGAGCGGACCGGCGGCGGCGCGGACTGGCGAGACCAACTCGACTTCGGTCCCGAACAGGACCCGCCGCCACCCGGCCGGTTGGGCCCTGCGTGGCTGCGCCTCCGCGGGCCGAATCAATGGCCCGACGCTGTTCCCGGCCTCGCCCCAGTGGCGCTGGAATGGCTCGACAACATGCTTGACCTGGGGATTCACATCCTTCGCGCCCTGGCGATCGCGCTCGGTCAACCCATCGACACCTTCGATTCGGCCTTCATCCCGACCCACGATCTCCACGCCAAGATCATCCGCTATCCGGGAGGTGACTCCGGCACGGAGCAAGGCGTCGGACTGCATCACGACTCCGGGCTGCTCACCTTCATCCTGCAAAGTGACGTTGCGGGCCTCGAGGTTCGGATCAACGATGAGATGGTCCCGATCGAGCCGCTGCCCGGCGCGTACGTCATGAACCTCGGCGCCATGATGCAGGCCGCCACGAACGGCTATTTCACGGCGACCCCTCATCGCGTCATCAGCCCCCGCGGCAACGAGGACCGGGTATCGATCGCCCTCTTCTTCAATCCGGCCTTCGAGTCGACTTTTGCGCCGCTCAACCTTCCAGAAGAGATCGCCGGCAAGGCCCGTCCCGATGATGTCGACCTGAAGGGCGACCCGATCCACCGACTCTTCGGTGAGAACAACCTGAAGGTCCGCCTCCGTTCTCATCCCGACGTCGCCGCTCGTCACTACAGCGACGTAGTCGCGCCGTAACGGAGGACGTCGTCGGTGGCCGAGTCGAGCTTTCGCCCTGAGGTCCGCCGGGTTCTGCCCGCCGTCATCGGCATGCGCTTCGCCATCAATGTCGGCATGCGGATGACGTATACGTTCCTCCCCGCCTTCGCCCGCGGCGCGGGTCTCTCTGTCGAGTCGATGAGCACCGCTCTCAGCGCCCGCGAGCTCACCGCTCTCTCTGCGCCCCTCACTGGGAAGGCCAGCGATCGGCTCGGTCCGCTCACGGTCATGAGCTACGCCGGCATCGTCGCCGCGGTCGGCCTACTCGTGGCCACCCTCGGGGCCGGGGGGTTGATCGTCGGAATGCTGATCTTCGGATTCGGCCGCACCGCCCATCAGGTCGCCATGGGTTCCTGGATCGGCAACGTGGTGGCCTACGAGCGCCGAGGACGAGCCACGGGCTTGATCGAACTGACATGGGGCGGCGCTGCCCTCATCGGCCTTCCGCTCGCCGGGCTCCTCATCGATGGAGTTGCCTGGTGGGCTCCGTTCGGCCTGCTGGGTGTACTCGCCATGGTGTCCGCACTGCGAGTTCGGGCCCAGGAGCCACGCCGAGCACAGAGGACGCACCATGAGGCTCGAAAGCCACACATGACGAAGACGGCAGTAGCGGCGCTGGCCACGAACGGCGCCATGACCGCGGCGGCCCAGTTCCTCTTCCTCGGCCACGGGCTCTGGCTCGAGGACACCTACGGGCTCGATACCGCCGAGATCGGCCTGGCGATCATCGCGGTGGGAGCGGTCGAGGTCGTCGCGACAACCGGCTCTTCGCGCATGACCGACCGCCTCGGGAAACGGCGCTCGATGCTCGGTGGTGCGGTCCTGATGACGGGTGCACTGATGGTGCTCGCGGCATACAGCACGCCGCCTCTCTGGCTGGGTCTGCTGATCCTCGTCGTCGCGTTCCTCGGGTTCGAGTACGGGATCGTCTCGGCCATCCCACTCGTCTCGGAGCTGGATCCCGGTGCCCGAGCGGAGATGGTCGGTCGCGCCATCAGCATCTCGACGGTGGTCCGTGCCGTCATCACCCTGCTGGCTTCGGCGATCTATGTGAGTCAGGGGTTTGCGATGCTCATGGCCGTCGCCTCGGTTGCAGGACTCCTGGCCATCTTGCTCGCGGCGTTCGTCATGGTCGAGCCGGCCTGACCCCGGCAGCTCAGCGAGTTTTCTGGAAGAGGTCATCGAGCGCCTCCCTGAGCAGAGACGCCTCCGTACGGTTCTCTCGGCCGGCGAGCTTCGACAGTCGATCGAGCGATCCTCTCGAGTAGTAGTTGCTCTTGAGAATCATCTTCTCCTCGATGTAGATCGCCACCCGACCTCCCCCTTCTCGCTTCCCCCTCGCCAGCGCCTCGCTGGCGCAGCGAAACAGGTCCTCGGTCTCGATCGCATGCGGTGGCCGGGCCGCTACCCCGAATGTCGCGCCGATGACCCAACCGTCCACCGGGTGCTCGGCGAGGTGTGAACGCACCTCGTCCAGGAGAATCAAGGCGTTCTCGGCGGACGCCCCGGGCAGCGCGATGCCGAACTCATCACCCCCGAGCCTGCCGATTATCGCGTCCTTCGGCAGCGAGGCGGTGAGCGTGTCGACCCACACCTGGAGGACCTTGTCGCCGGCAGCGCTCCCCTGCGTCTCGTTGAGATGTCCGAATCGGTCCAGGTCCGTGAGGGCAACGGCAACCGCTCTACCCTTGGCGACGTCGTCGACCTCGCGCACGAGATCATCCACATCAACGGTCCGGTCGTGGCCATGCCAGTTCATCGCTATATCCATAACATATATATGTTGCATACATGCATATCGATGTCAAGGGTAAGAAGTCCTTGCCCCGACGGCCACGAGCGGCCACAGTTTCGGCCATGACGGTCGTCGACGTCGCTGCAGAGCACATTCAAACGTTTGCGAACGATGGAGTTGTCTGCCTCCGCGGTGTTGTCCCCCAGGAGTGGATCGACCGGCTCCTGGTCGGTGTTGAGCACACGCTCGCCGACCCCACCCCGCGGGGGCGGCTGTGGAACCGAGACGAACAGGGCCGTGAATCGCGCTACGACAGCCAGGTCTGGAGAACCCGCCCAGAGTATGCCGCCTTCGTCTTCGAGTCGCCGCTCGGCGAGATCGCGGGACGGCTGATGCAGTCATCGCGGGCCAACTTCTTCTTCGACGCCATGTTTGCCCGGGCCCCCGGTACCCAGTTCCGCACGCCATTTCATCAAGACGAGCCGGTGTGGTCTGTCGACGGGTTCCAGACCGTCTCCTCGTGGATGCCCCTTGTCCCGGTCGCAAAGGCCAGCGCCCTCGAGGTCGTCCGGGGTTCACACCTGTGGGACCAGCACTTCCGTCAGCCGAACTTCGGGGCCCTGACCGGCGATGCCCGAGACAATGTGGCGTTCGGCGATGACACCGTGCCGATTCCCGACATCGAGGGCAACCGAGACCGCTTTGAGATCCTGAGTTGGGAGATGGATCCTGGGGATGTCATGTGCTTCAACGGTCGCGCCGTGCATGGTGGCTCGGGCAACCTCCCTCATGATCGTGGCCTCAAGGTCTTCAACACGAAGTGGTTGGGCGACGACGTACGGGTCAGATTCAGAGAATGCGGGATGGACCCGGATCACTCCGACGTCATGACCGAAGTCGGACTGAAGCCGGGCGATCCGATCGGCACTGACCTCTATCCCGAGGTCTGGAGCCTGAGCGCCTGAACTCTCATTCTCTTACATCCGGGGGGGCCGGACCGACCTGTAGGGGGTGACCACAACCTTTGGCCGCGGCCAAAAGTCCGGGTACCGGCTCTGGATCGTTCTCGTCGCCATTGCGGTGATCCCTCTGACGGGAGCCGGCTGGTTCGCGACCAACGAGGTCGTCGGCGCACGCAACGAGCGAGCACAGGTTGCGGACGTGAACACTGCCGGACAACGTGTGATTGCGCTGTCGGAGCTACGCACCCAGCTGTTGGACGAACGAAACTGGTATCTGGCCGCCGCCGGCATCGCCGAGCTCGGCCTGCCGTCCGATTTGGTGATCGCCCTCACCGGCATCGACGTCGCCGACGAACTGATCGGCGCGGCCGCACGAGTCGACGATCTCGTCGACGCCGAAGGACTGGACGAGGTGCGAGTCGACCTCGACGAGATCCGTGCCGCTGACGATGTCACCCTGCTGGAAGGCGGAGCCCGCTACAGCGAGCTGGTGGATGATATCGGCCAGCACGCCGACGCATTGCTCGACCAGGTTCTGGACCAATCAGGGGGAGTCGGCGACGACGGGAGGCTCGCGCACAGTCTTCGAGTCCTCGAAGCCGCCACGATCGCGCGGCGCGCCGTTGCAGCCGAGACCAACTACTACTTCGGTGCCCAGTTCTCGAACGGCGCCGACCGCAGTGTCGAGATCTCAGCCCTGGTCGGACAAGCCACAATCCGGGACCAGGCGCTCGCCGAGCTCGATCGCATCGCCCCCGCCGATTCTGCAGTGAGAACAGCCACCGACGCCATAGCTGCGTCAGCTGACGCCGCCGCGTTCGACCGCGCCGTCACGCTTCTCGTGCAGGACAGCCTCGCCGGCGCCGGTGCCGATGCTGATCTGATGAGGGTCTTCGACGATCTTCAGGGCGTGGCAGCCACCTTCGAAGCATGGTCTGACACCAACAACCTCTACCTCAATCTCGTGGACGCCGCCGGGCAGGGCGCAGCCGCCGCCGGCGATCTCGCCGCAGCTGACGCTCAAGGGCGACTTCAGCAGGCGCTCGCCTCGCTGATTGGATTGGCGGTCGTGTCGATTCTCGTCGCCGTCGCCGCCACCCGGGCCATCGCCCGACCGGTTCAGCGTCTCGGGGTCGCGGCCCGCGAGCTCTCGGCGGGCATTTCGACCCCACATCTTGTCGTTGCCTCCGGGCCCATCGAGGTCCGCGCCGCGGCGCGCGCCATCAACGAGGCGAGCACCCACCTCGAACTCGCAGCCCGGCAAGCTCTTGCGCTTGCCGAGGGCGATCTCGATCATCTGTCCCTGCAAGAACCGAGCCCGGGCAACCTCGGCGCATCACTACAGTCCGCCGTCCGAACACTGGCTGAGTCGCTCCAAGAGCGCGAAGAACTGCGTCAGCGGATGACGCATGAGGCGACGCACGACGGCCTCACTCAGTTGTCCAACCGAAATGCATCGCTCGGCAAACTCGAGGACGGACTACTTCGGACCGCTCACAGCGATCGCTCCATTGCCGTGTTGTTCATCGATCTCGACGGCTTCAAAGAGGTCAACGATCACCACGGTCATCACGCCGGAGACACCGTTCTCCGCACAACGGCACGCCGACTCACCGACTCGGTCCGCGACACCGATCACGTCGGCCGCCTCGGTGGCGACGAGTTCTTGGTGATCGCCGAGCCGGTCAACGATCAGCGAGAGGCGATCGTGCTGGCCCAACGGATCCACCGTGCCCTCATCGCGCCGATCCCCATTGTGGACACCGAGGTGACAATCGGCGTCAGTATCGGCATCGCCCTGGCCGCCGAGGACGCCGACAACCCGGAAGACCTCCTCCGCGACGCCGATCTCGCTGTCTATCAAGCGAAAGATCTCGGCCGAGACCGGATCGAGATATGCGACGACGCGCTCAAGGCTCAGCGTTTGGAGCGGGCCGCCCTCGAACAGGCCATTCACTATGGACTCATGGACGACGAATTCGTCCTCTACTACCAACCCATCGTCGAGTCCGGAACAGAAGCGATCCGGAGCTTCGAGGCATTGATCCGCTGGAATCGACCTGAGTTCGGACTCGCGGCGCCTGACAGCTTCGTCCCGTTCGCCGAGCGAACCGACCTCATCACCTCGATCGATCGCTGGGTCGTGCGAAACATCGCCCGACAGATCGTGTCGTGGGACGCGGATCGGCAACACGCCGACGTGGCGATCAGCGTCAACATCTCCGGGCGCAGTCTCGCCCTGCCCGACTTCGTCAACAGTGTCATCGGTCCGCTCGATGAGTACGGCATCGATCCCGCCCGGATCATCGTCGAGATCACAGAGACAGCGACGCTCGGGGATCTGTCAAGCACTGCACACAAGTTGCAGGAACTCCGCCAGCGCGGTATCCGAATCGCCATCGACGACTTCGGCACCGGCTACACGTCGCTCGCCCACCTGAAAACCCTGCCCGTCGACATCATCAAGATCGACCGCAGCTTCACCAACGACGAGTCGGCGGCTTCACTCGTGCAGCTCATCATCGATACCGGTCACCTACTCGGTGCGACCGTCATCGCCGAAGGCATAGAAACCCACCTGCAGGCCTCCGTGCTCAGCAGCATGGGATCCGACGAACTGCAGGGCTACCTCTTCGGTAGCCCCAAGCCGGCCTCCGAACTTGCGACGCCGGTCCACCCCGCAGCCACAATCGATCCCCAGCCCCTCAGCTCCTGAACTCGTGCAACGTCGTCCTCGTTGTCGTGACGAGAGTGCACGAGTTCAAATGCCTTTCCAGCGCGACGGGTCAAACCCGAGGGATGGTCTCCGCGGCATCGACGAGCGCGTCGCGAAACTCCGGGGCGGCGATGGACGCAAGGGCTCGAGCCCTCTCCCGGATGGTCCTTCCCTCCAACTCCGCGATGCCATGTTCGGTGATGACGACATCGACCTGATGCCTCGGCGTGCTGATCACTGCGCCTGGGAGATGCTGAGCGACGATTCGAGAACGGGTCTCACCGTTGCTGGTTGCCGTCGAGCGCAGGCAGAGCAGGGACCGGTCCTCAAGCCGTAGCCCTGGGCCCGAAACAAAATCCTCGTGTCCTCCCAAGCCCGAGAACTGTCGACCGTCGATCGTGTCGGCCACGACCTGGCCCGCGAGGTCGAGGGCGAGGGCACCGTTGATGGTGACCATACGCCGATTCCCGGCAATGACTTCCGGCGAGTTGACCACGTCGACCGGCAGGAAGCGAACGTCCGTGTTGCCGTCGAGCCACTCGTACAACTCGGCGGTGCCTGCCGCGAATGTGGTGATCGAGTAGCCGTCGAAGTGGCCCTTCTGGTTCGTGATCTTGCCGGCTTGGTGCAACCGCATGAGCCCAGTTGTGAACATCTCGGAGTGGATGCCGTAGTCGCCGCCGGGGCCGTCCGCGACCAATGCCGCGATGACACTGGGGATACTGCCGATCCCGGTCTGCAGGGTGCAACCATCGCTCACGAAAGTCATGGCGTGCTCGGCAATCGCACGGTCGACCTCATCGGGCGGCGGATCGTCGATCAGGACTGGTGTTCGGTCGCTCTCGTAGACGACGTCTGCATCGTCGACGTGAATTCGATGGGGATACTCCATTCCTATTCCGAGGGTCGTCGGGTACGCCGTGCTGTACTCCGCGATGAGGATTCGATCACCGGCCGCCGCGCAGCGATTGATCTCCTCGACGGTGGCTCCCGCGTGCAGCGAGAGGCTCATCCAGCCCTCAGCATCGGGGGTGACGTGGCGACGGCCATGACACGAGGGCGAATCGCCTCGATGATCGGAGCGAAGCGTCTGAAGTCCGCAGGCACATATTGGATGTCGGACCCTGCGTCGCGTAGGAACCGCTCGGCGGGACCGAAGAACCCGCATCGGTAGCGAACACCGGGGAGCGTGAAAACGGCGTAGAGGTCGTTGAGAAGCGCCCCGAGGATCTCGAGATCCTCGAAATCCGCCCGCTCCCCCAGCGCGTGGAGGAACGCGCCCGGTATGCCCGGCCCGAGTGGAACGGCGAGTGTGTCAGAAGTACCGACCCGGGCAACGGCGTCATCGATCGTCGAGAGAGGCATCAGCCACATCGTCGGCCCTCTCGGCACCCCCGGCAAGAGCCCAAGGTCCTGCCCGGATCTTTGAACTCGTGCACCGTCATCCTTCCTCTCGTGACGAGCGTGCACGAGTTCAGGAGCTAGTCGATGCGATCACTCCGTAGGTACGCCAACCAGTAGATGCCGGCGACGAACAAGGAGCCGCCGATCATGTTGCCGGCGGTAACTGCGACCAGGTTGGTCGCTGCTCCGCTGATGAGCGAGGAGTCGTCGAAGCCGTCCAGCACGATCCCGTATGGCATGAAGAACATGTTGGCGATCGAGTGTTCCGAACCGATCGCGACGAAGGCGGTGATCGGAAAGACGATGGCGATGACCTTGTCAGCAACACTGCGTCCGGCGAAAGCAAGCCAAACGGCGAGGCAAACCAACGCGTTGCACAAGATCCCGAGCGCGAACGCCTGGATGACACCCAAATCAGCCTTGGAATGGGCGATGCTCAGCGCAGTTCTCCCGACCTCTTCATTTGCCAACGCGTCGATATCGGCGGCCCAAACGAGTCCGACCGTGCCAAGTGCCCCGACGGCGTTTCCGATGTAGACGATTACCCAGCCTCGGATGAGTTCGCGGGTGGCGATCAGCTTCGATGCCCAAGCCATGGCCACCAGGTTGTTGCCCGTGAACAGTTCGGCGCCGGCAACGACAACCAGAATCAGCCCAAGACTGAACGACAGACCGCCGACCAGCCTCGTCAGTCCGTAGCTGTCCGGCGGGTCAGTGACGACAACGATGAAGAAGATCGCCCCGAGCGAGATGAACGCTCCCGCGAGCACCGCCAATACAAACATGGTCGTGTGATCGAGCCGTGCTTTGGCGACTCCGATTGCCTGCACACGCTGCGCGATCTCCCGGGGCGCGTATGCATCGCTGACCGAAGGCTGTTCCAGACCGATGCCGTGACCGTAGTCCGTTCTGGCCGAAAGGTTCTTGAACCCGTGCACGCTCGTCACGAGACGGAGGATGACGTTGCACGAGTTCAGAAACCAGCCGAGCTTCGCGTTCTCGTCAGGGTGCTCGATGCTCCAGATACGTCAGCGCAATCTCGCGCATGCGGTCGCGTCCGAAGCTCGGATCGTGACCTCCGTGCACCACCGTGACGGGCAGGTCGAGTAGCCGCTTCATCGTTACGCAATAGGCATCGATGTCTGAGTGATACAGCTCGTCGAGCAGCGGCCCGTCATAGATCGCGTCGCCCGAGAACAGCGTGCCGGTGGCCGCTTCCCACAAACCGATCGAACCCGGCGAGTGGCCGGGAAGGTGCAGTACTTCGAACTGGCGGTCACCCAGGTCGACGATGTCGCCCTCATCGATGAGCCTCGTCACGCGGGTCGGCTTCTGGGCAAACGTCTCGAGCTCGACACCGACGGGCAGCGCTCTGACGAACATCGAGTCGGAGATCTCATAGCCAGCACGAGTCAGACTCTCGATCGTTTCGTTGCCCCACGCCTCGACGATGTCCAGTGAGCTGAGCAGCGGGCCCTCGAGTTGCGCGGCCTCGGCGGGATGCGCCAGCACGGAGTCGAATTCGTGGTGAGACCCAACGTGGTCGTCGTGCCCATGCGTCGCCACCGCGAGCACCGGCTTGTCGACGAGGTCAGCCATCTCGGTGGAAAGACTGGCCACACCCATTCCGGTGTCCACGATCAGATCCCGATCGCGGCCTCGGACGTGCCAGATGTTGCATCGCATCAGCTCGATGACGTGTGGCTCCCACAGCAACGTGATGTCGTCGTCGATCGTGCATCGCTCGAACCAAGTCTCCGCGAGAGGAAATGCCATACGCAGTACTCAATCACACTCGACGGTCAGTAGAGACGAATCGAGCCGTGCTCCACCTCGATCTCGGCCGTGTCGTACTCCGGATCTCCAGGCATGTAGACGTGGTACTCCCCATCGGGATCGTTCACGCGCAGACGGGCCGCCGCCGGACGTCCTGCTGCGCGCGCCAGCGCTGCATCCGCAGTCTCGAACCGGTCGAGACAGGCGAGCATGCGATGTGTGACTGCCATCAGTTCAAGCTCCCCGGCTCGCCATGCCGTCATCGCATCGGCAGGTTTGATCCATTGGGTGGCCACGATTTCGCTCGCATCGTGCTGGGCCTCCTGCTCGCTTGGTGCCCGGGCGAGGAAGAAGCGTGTGTCGAACCGCCGGGGCGGACCAACCGGCGTCACGAAACGGGCGACTTCGTGGAGGCCCGACAGATCCAACACGATCTGATGTCGCTCCAGGAGCGAACAGAATCCGTTGCCTCCATGCTCGTCGAGAGTGACACGCAACTCCGCGAGCAGCTCAGCGGCAACCGTTGGCGTGCCCAAGAGCATCCCGACTTCCTCGACGGTCTCTCGCACCGCGGCGAACCACCATGCGAGACCACCGGCCTCGATGTCGAGCATGGCTGATGCATCCACGTCGCTGAGGTTGACGCCCACCCGAGCCGCGTTGGATGCATCGGCGCGATCGACCCGACCTCCCGGGTACACCCAGGCGTTGGCGGCAAACGCGAGACGGTTTGCACGTTGCACCATCAGGACTTCGAGGTCCGGCGCATCCCTGATGATGAGTACGGTGGCCGCGTCGCGCACTGGGACCGCGTCCGGATCATCGGTGTGTTGATTGCGATGAAAGGTTGACATCAGTCGCTGCGGCGCAGGACCTTCCCGGAGTGCTCGATGTCGTAACCCACCGCTTCAGAGACCCGGGTAGTCGGGGAAGCTCGCCTTGAAGACGCCCTGGTGCAGAAGGACTGTGGCCACGTGACGACCGGTGTCCGCGTCGAACACCCGCGACTCGGTCCAATACGACTCGACGCGCCTGCTCTGCCCCACACAGACCAGCTCCTTCTCCACGGTGTACACCTGCCCGACGAACAGCGGGCCAGCGACCGCCCGAACCTCGAGATCGATGAACAAGCCATTTGCCGGGCGGCGGATGCCAGGCATCCCGAGGCTCTTGTTCGTCAACACGCTGTACATCTCGAAGGGGACGATTGCCCGTCGCCACGGATTGTCGTCGGACTTGTACCACGGGTTCGGCTCGGTGATCTGATCGAGCTTCTGGCGCAGCGAGAAGGGATACCCGTCGCCGTTGGTGGTGTTCATGCCGATGGATTGGGATTCGTGAACCACCTCATCGCCGACACTCAGCCGGTCGATTATGTGGAGCTCTCCGGGATCCTTCTGCTGCATCTCCGCCAGTCGGAGCTGGAGCGCGGTGGGCGCAGCCGGATCCACGGAAGCCGTCCCTACGAGTACCGGGGTTCCGTCGTCCTTGACCGCCGCGACCTCCGCTCGACCACTGCCGAGATCAGTGAGCGAGGCTATGACGGATTCGCCTTCCACCACCATGGTTCGGAAGTGCGAGCTGATACACCCGGTCTCGAACCATCGGCTGCCCCAAAGCTCAACGGCCAACGGGTCGAGCTGGCTGAAGTGCGTCGGTCCTTCAATCGGTGCACCGGCAAGCCCGAGCTTCGCCGCGACACCTTCGTCGTGCACGCTGGCCGCCCCGGCGTTCTTCTGCTCGGCAAGCATCTGCGTCGGCTGACGGGGCGGACCGGTGAGGACCGCTCCGTCCTGGGCGATCTCTGTGGAGAAGGACATGAGCGCAGCTTGGTGGACCACTCCCCGTTGGGCAAGCTCAGTCGGGCCGGCTCTCCCAGTTGACGGCGATGCCGCGTATGGGCTTCAGTAGCGCCTCCTATGTCAAACGACAGCAGCGACGACCCCAAGACCCCTCCGAAACAGCTCCGTTCTGTCGCTGAATACCGCAAACGACGCGCCGAGCGCCCTGACCAGACGGATGACCATCGTGACTCGGTCGTCCTCCGGCCGAGCGACGTGGTGATTGCTCCCTACGCCAAATGTGGCACGACGTGGATGCAGCAGACGGTGCACACGCTCCGCACCGGCGGCGACATGGACTTCGACGACATCTCGCGGATGATCCCGTTCATCGAGGTGAACTCGCTCCTCAAGCTCGACCTGGCTGCGGAGCAAAGGGCCAATCCGAGGGCATTCAAGACTCACGCTGCGTGGGGCAGCGTCCCGGAAGGTGGCCGCTACATCGTCGTACTCCGAGAACCCGGCGACGCAGCTGTGTCCCAATTCCGGTTCCTCGATGGGATGATGTTCGAGCGCGACGCCGTTGCCGTCGACGATTTCGTTCAGCAGATCTTCCTGGCCGACCGGAACTACTTCACCCATCTCCGTTCCTGGTTCCCGAGAGCAGGAGAGAATGACACGCTGATCCTCACCTACGACCGGATGCTTCAGGATCCGGCGAGGGCCATTCACCGGGTGGCCGACTTCATCGACATCGCCCTGGATGACGATCTTCTCGCCACCACGCTTCGATCGACGTCTCGTGACTTCATGCTCGAACACGGTGACCGGTTCAACGATCAGATGATGATCGACCGTGGCGTCATGCCCGCGGGAAGCGACGCGGCAAAGGTGACCACCGGATCGTCGAGCACGGCGCTGAGCCCCGAGAGTCTGGAGATGCTCGCAGTGGTCTGGCACGAGGAGATCACTGAACCGCTCGGGTTCGAGACGTATTCGGATCTGGTGGACGCGCTGGCGCGTGTTGGTGATCAGGCTTGATCGAGCCGTGGTGCCAGATAGAGCAATCCGACCGGGTAACACACGGCCAGCGCCAGGCCACCCAGGCTGAGGATGTTGTCGCCGGTGCTGAGCGGGTCGGTGTTGAACGCGTGGTACACGAAGTGGGGAATGCCCCATGCAAGTGCAGAAACTGCAGCGATGGTGACCAACTCTTTGGAAAGCCTGACGAAGGCTGTGATCAGCAGGACCGCCAAGGCAAGGTTCAGCGCCCCGACATCGCGCACCAGGTGCTCGTTGAACGGGCCGTCGACCGAGATCCATGCTCGCCCGAGGCCAGGGAAGTCGTCGTAGAACGAGCGGGGGGCTATCACCGCCCACATTCCGAGCAGAAGGGCATTGACAGCCAGATAGGCGAGGCCGATTCGGGCGACGATGCGGTGGGTCATGTGAGTTCCTTCCAACGGGAGATGATGTCGACTCTCGGTTCCCTGGCTCCTTCTTGCCGGATATGGGATATCCAGGACTATCCGGGATGTTCCTCGACGAGCACGGGCGGGATGTTCTCGCTGAATCGAGCGGTGAAGACGTCATCGGCGATGGCGATCGTCTTCCTGTA
The DNA here is from genome assembly GCA_029263175.1 of Acidimicrobiales bacterium. Taxonomy (GTDB): domain Bacteria; phylum Actinomycetota; class Acidimicrobiia; order Acidimicrobiales; family Aldehydirespiratoraceae; genus JAACCU01. The sequence continues at coordinate 17,205 of JAJCXZ010000102.1, forward strand.
TTGCTCGACCGGCATGCCCCGCGCGTAGGGCTTGGTGGCGTCAAGCTCCGGCTGCGGGATGGGAGTGGCGCCGGGCACAAACGCCGCAGGGCTGCGGTAGCGCTCGAGTTCCTCGGCCGAGATGCCCGCCAGGCCGACAACCTCCGGGTCGATCCACGCTCGGCCGTCGATGGGCTCGGTCGATGTGGCAACCTCGAGACTCATGTCCTCGGGACCAGCGAAGTAGATGGAGTGACACATTCCGTGATCAAGCGGTCCGATCACGGTGACGCCCCGCGAGCGGATCCGGTCACGCATCGCCAGTAGGTCGTCGAGCGTGTCGACGTTGAAAGCCACATGTTGCATGGCGCCACCCGCACACGGCGTGCCTGCGCTGCCGGCATGCGTCACGCCGATAGTGCGTTCGATGCCGGCGATGTCGGGGGTCTCGACAAACGCGACATAGCAGGCGTCGTTCATCTTCAGGAAGCCATGCCAGGCCCCTTCCACGCCGTGCATCCAGTACAGGGCCACGAGTTCGCACCCGAGAACGTCGTTGAAGAACTCGATCTGCGTCTTGATGTCCTTCGTGGCTATGGCGAGGTGGTGGATTCCGTTGTTGCCGGTCATGGATTGACCATAACGACAGCCAGGCCGCTGCGGAAGCTGAAGCAGGTTGACTTCACATTCGTATGAATGTACTTTCGCCGAATGGCGCCACCGGACGGAAGCTTCTTGCGCAGCTACCTGCCTTACCTCCTCCGGCAGGCAGACCAGACCCTGTCCGCTCCGTTCTACGCCGTGCTCAACAAGCACGATGTTGCCCGGTCCGAATGGCGCGTACTGGCGGTGCTCCGAGAGCTCGGAGAGCTCAGCGTCGTTGAGTTGGCTGCCGCCGCACTCAGCCCGCAACCGACGGTGACGCATGCCGTGAGCCGACTCGAGGCACGCGGCCTCGTCACGCGGATCCAGGGAACCGAAGACAAACGGCAACGCTTCGTGTCGATCACCGCCACAGGCGCAGAGCTGACCAAAGCCCTTGAGATCGAGGCCAAGACGTTGGAGGCAGAAGCCCTCATCGGTGCCGGCGATCTCACCACGCTCGTCGAACAACTCGAGACATTGACGGCAACCGTGGCCGCCGGTGTTCAGCAAACAGGAGACCTCAGTGACTGAACACCCGACCGCCGCCGAACTCGACGACGCCGATCCGCTGGCAGCATTGCGAGACGAATTCGAGTTGCCCGACGGGATCTATCTCGTCGGCAACTCACTCGGCGCACTACCCAAGGCAGCGAGGGACTACGTCAACGCCGAGTTCGATCGGTGGGCAACGCTCGGCGTAGAAGGCCATTTCACCGGCGATCTGGCCTGGAAGGACTACCACGAGCTACTGACGAACCAGTTGGCGGCGCTCACCGGGGCGCTGGCCGACGAAGTGGTGGCAATGAACTCGCTGACCGTCAATCTCCACCTGCTCATGGTCAGCTTCTACCGGCCCACGTCTACGCGTCACAAGATCCTGATCGAGGGCCACGCCTTTCCGTCCGACCACTTCGCGGTCGAATCACAGATCCGCCAGCGCGGCTTCGACCCCCAAGGGTCGATGATTCTGCTCGAGCCTCGAGAGGGTGAGGAACTGCTACGCCCCGACGACATCCTCGCTGCGATCTCCGACCACGGCGACGAGCTCGCTCTCGTGTTGCTGCCCGGTGTCCAGTACTACACCGGCCAGGTCCTGCCGATGGCCCAGATCACGAGTGCGGGTCATGCAGTGGGGGCGCTGGTTGGATTCGACCTCGCCCACGCGATCGGCAACCTCGAGCTGAGTCTTCACGACTGGGATGTCGACTTCGCGGCCTGGTGCACCTACAAGTACCTGAACAGCGGCCCTGGCGGCGTGGCAGGCGCATTCGTTCATCACCGCCACGTGAGCGACCAGAGCCTCCCGAAGTTCCACGGCTGGTGGGGCACCAACAAGGCGAGCCGGTTCGAGATGGCCACCGAGTTCGATGCCATCCCGACCGTTGAGTCCTGGCAATTGTCGAACGCTCCGATTCTGTTGATGGCCTCGCTGAGGGCCTCGCTCGACATCTTCGAGAAGGCCGGAGGGATGGGCCCGCTTCGCCAGAAGACCGAGCAGCAGATCGGGTACTTCGACCGGCGGCTCGAGGAGTCGCTTGGCGACCGCGTTCAGAGCATCACGCCCAGGGCGCTCGCCGAGCGCGGTTGCCAGTTGGCGCTCCGTGTCACCAAGGATGACGGACGGCGGGTTTTCGAAGAGTTGGAGAACGCCCGCGTCCTGTGCGACTGGCGCCACCCCGATGTCATTCGGGTCGCTGCGGTACCGCTCTACAACTCATTCGACGACATCGATCGGTTTGTCGACATTCTCGATGTGGTCGTGCGATGAACGGACCGATTGCGATTGCCGGAGCGGGGCCGGCCGGATCGCTTCTCGCCATCTATCTTGCGCGCCAGGGCTACGACGTCACCGTTTATGAGAGTCGCGCCGACCTTCGGCGAGCGGACATCGGCGCCGGCCGCTCGATCAACCTTGCGCTCGCCACCCGTGGCATCGTGCCGCTGGTCGATGTGGGTGTTATCGCGCGGGTGGACGAGATCACCATTCCGATGCGCGGGCGCATGGTGCATGCGGTCGGCGATACGACCCCAGAGCTTCAGCCGTACGGAATTCTCGAACACGAGGTGATCCACTCGGTTTCCCGTACCGACCTGAACGCCATTCTCCTCGATGCCGCCGAGGCCACGGGTCGCGTCACACTCGAGTTCGAGAAGCGACTCGACTCGGTCGATTTCATGGAATCTGTGTTGCACTTCCACGACGGGAGCACCGCTCCGTTCGGCGTGATCTTCGGCGCCGACGGTGCCAACTCCCCCGTTCGCGAGTCGATCGTCGCCACAGGCGCTTGCTCGTTCGCGGCGGAAGCGCTCGGGCACGACTACAAGGAACTGACCCTGCCACCGGGAGCCGACGGCAGTCACTGCCTCGACCCCAACGCCTTGCACATCTGGCCGCGAGGCGAGTTCATGCTCATCGCGTTGGCGAACCCCACCGGCGACTTCACGGTCACGCTTTTCGCCCCAACCGAGACGTTCGATGCGCTGCAAACCGGTTATGGGATCCAATCGTTCTTCGACCAGGAGTTCGCCGAGTTCGGGGCGCTCGTTCCGGATCTGATCGACCAGTTCCTCGAGAACCCCACCGGCAAGCTGGCCACGATCAGGGCCTCGGGATGGAGCTACCAAGATCGCGCCGTGCTGATGGGCGACGCCGCGCATGGTGTTGTGCCCTTCCACGGGCAGGGGATGAACGCCGCGATGGAGTCCGTGCGAGCACTCGATCGTCATCTACGCGACTCACCCGACGATCTCGCCGTGGCGTTTCAACGTTACGAGGCTGAACGCAAGCCCAACACCGACGCAATCGCCGATATGGCGATCAGCAACTACATCGAGATGCGGGCCGGCGTGGTCGATCCCGACTATCTCGCCAAGCGAACGTTGGCGCTCGAACTCCAACAGCGGCATCCCCGCCATCTGAGCCCTCGCTACAACATGGTGATGTTCTCGACGATGCCCTATGCCGAAGCCCGTGCACGAGCAGCCGAACAGGCCGAGATCATCGGCGCCGCCATCGCCGATCCATCCATCGACGTCGATGCGCTCGTCACGAATCTGCCTCTGCTCCCTGACAATGACCCACTCGCCGACCCCAAAGCCCTTTCACTCTCATGAGCCTTCCTTTCGAAAACGACGACGAATTCACCTATGGCAACTACCTGATGGTGCCCGAGCTGTTGACGCTGCAGCGGTGTGTGTCCCATGACGCCGAAACGGGCAAGCCCGAGCATGACGAGACGCTCTTCATCATCATCCATCAGGTCTACGAGTTGTGGTTCAAACAGATCCTCCACGAAGTCGACTTCATCATCGATCAGCTCAACCACGATCGGATCAGCGCCGCCCAGAACCACCTGAAGCGAGTGCTCAAGATTCTCAAGACCCTGGTCGGCCAGCTCGACGTTCTCGAGACGATGACGCCGGCGGAGTTTGCGAGTTTCAGATCTTTCCTGGCCAATGCCAGCGGGTTCCAGTCCGCTCAGTTTCGTGAGCTCGAGTTCGTCCTCGGCATCAAGGACCGAATCCAGATCGACTGGTTCAGCGGAGAGGAGGGCGAGCGCCTCTCCCACCGTTACGAGACCCCGACCGTGTGGGATGCGTTTGTGGGTGTGATGTCTCGGCAGGGTGCAACCGTGCCCGCCGACGTCCTCCACAGAGATGTCCGCCAGCCCGTCGTCGAGAACGAGGCAATGCAAGCCGTGATAGTCGAGCGCTACAGCGACGAGGGTTTTGCGGGTCTTTGCGAGACGCTCACCGATCTGGATGAGGGCTTGCAGGAGTGGCGCTATCGCCATGTGATGATGGTGAAGCGCACGATCGGCACGAAGATGGGCACTGGCGGCTCCGATGGCGCTGCCTACCTCGCAACCACATTGTTCCGTCCGGCGTTCCCCGACCTCTGGGCCATCCGAACGGCCTTCTGAACAACCTCCGAAGAAAGAAGAGCCGCAATGTCGACTCTTGCAGGTTCAATCGTCGACTCCGGTCAGATTCGAGCGCTCGTGGTCGAGGCCGTGGCGGCTTCAGCCGAGCTGATGGCCCGACCAGCTGTAGCCGAGCAGTGGGCGCAGCCCTCCGCGCTCGAGGGGATGAGCGTCGGTGCCTTGGCGGCCCATCTGGTGCGGGCGGCCGGATCAACTGTCGCGTATCTCGACCGGACTCCGGTGGCTGCCCAGCCGACGGATGTGCTCCTCACGCCGATCACGTATTTCCACGCTGCTGTCACATCACCGATTCACGAGCAGATCATGGACGTCTCCGCTCGAGAGTCTGCTGTCGGTCACGCCGCGATAGCCGCGAAGTGCGCCCAGCTCGTCATTGACCTCGAGGTGAGGTTGTCCGACGAGCCGCAGGACCGACTGGTGGCGGCGCTGGGCGATCGCTTTCTAACCCTCGACGATTTCTGCCGCACCCGCATGATCGAGGTGCTTCTCCACCTTGACGATCTTGCGGTGAGCACCGGTGAAACCCGTCCTGAAACCGATCCTGCCGGCGCCGCGATCGTCATCGACATCTCTGTCGGAGTCGCCCGCCTGCTCCACGGTGACTGGAATGTGCTGTATGCCCTCGCTCGTGCCGAGCGGTCCAGCGATGAGCCGGTGTTCCCAGCCTTCTGAGCGATCGTCTGGTTGTTGAACTCGTGCAACGTCGTCCCTCATAGGAGGACGACGTTGCACGAGTTCAGAACCTTTGCGTCAACCCTCGATTGGGGTCAACCAGTTGTGGGGGTCGGGGGCGGCACCGATCTGGATGTCGGTGAGCGCCTGACGAAGCTTCAGGGTGTTCGGGCCGGGTTGACCGTCTCCGAATGCGACTGTGTCGCCCTCGAGCCTGAGCGTGCCGACGGGGGCGATGATTGCTGCCGTGCCGGACAGGAACGCCTCGCCTCTGCCTGCCCAGGCGCGCAGCTCATCGAGTGAGATGTGGCGCTCCTCGACCTGGTAACCGAGATCGGCAGCGAGCGCCAGCACCGACGAGCGGGTCACACCGTGGAGGAAGGAGTCGTCGAGTTCGCGGGTGACCACCCGATCGTTGTCGACGAGGAAGAAGTTGGCGGCGCCGGTTTCGGTGACATCGCCCCCGGAGGCGAACAACACCTGATCCGCTCCATGAGTGGCCTTCGCGTCGAGGGTCGGACCGAGCGCCATCGCATAGTTGGCGCCGGCCTTGGCCCGGCCGAACTGGGGCGTGGTGCGCGGCGTTTCGGTCTCGACATAGATGGTGAGCGGCCGCACTCCCCCGGCGAAGTAGTCACCGACCGGTGAGGCGAAGACATAGAACAGGGCCGAGTTGCTCGGTGTGGCGGCTGCCCCGATGTTGACCTGCGTCCCGAGGAGCGTCGGACGGAGGTAGAGCGAACCCGGCGCGTCGGGAGTGTGGGAGGCGTTGGCCTCGGCCGCGTCGATGATCATCGTCTTGACGAGCTCGATGTCGGGGACGGCCATGTACAGCTGGGCGACGGTCTTCGTCAGGCGTAACGCGTGATCCTCGAGCCGAAAGATCGCCAGTGACCCATCGTTTTGCCGGAAGGCCTTCAGGCCCTCGAAGCACGAGCTTCCGTAGTGCAGAGCATGGGTCGCGGGGTGGAGCGAGAGGTTCTCCATCGGCTCGGCGGACCCGCTGTAGCGGTAGCCCTCCCCGGCTTCCATCCGAGCGATGGTGATCTTGTCGCCGAAGAGCGAGCCAAAGGGAGCCGTGAACGGGTCCGCGGTGTCGACGGGTGATGCGGGACTGGTCATGATCCTCCGATTGGCGACCGAGCGTACGTGATGCATGGTACGTGCGATCTCCGCCTGCCGGAAGCCATGACGCTACGGTTTCGCATGCTCGCAGATTCGTCGATCACTTCGACCATTCCATACGACCGGCAGGGAGTGCTTCACGGGCACCTGCATCTCCCCCACAGCCGCGACGACTCGGCCTACGGAGCGATCATGATCCCAATCTCCGTCATCAACAACGGGGAGGGCCCGACCGTGCTGCTCACCGGGGGAAACCCTGGCG
>JAJCXZ010000103.1 GCA_029263175.1 Acidimicrobiales bacterium
AGGGTTAGTAGGCCCCTCGAGCCGAGAGGGGCTCGCATTATTGCTGTCATGAATTGATGAATTACGTTAAAATCCATGATTTATTGTCAAAATTTGACGTCTGTTTGAGTCGCTCTAACGTGATTCACTCTGGTGAATACGTCACCCAGGTCGGCCCTTCGGGACGTTATCCCACTTCCGTGGGATTCACGTCCTCGAGCGACCTACTTTTCACGTCAATTTGTAATCAGGAATCACCTGAACCCTTTTCGAACAACGTCAGGAAAGACCTTGCTGATCGGAAATGCGTATAACTTCCAGTAATTTTTTGTCCGATTTCGGAGAGAATCATTCCCATTTTCCTCGCCTCAACTTCCCACATTTGAAGTACATCAGAGTGTCCGTGTCAGGTGATCAGATAATTGTAAAGCATCCGACGACTGTGTAGAATATGCGGCAGAGTGGATCCAGTCGCCGCTTTTGACATAGACTTTACAACCGCACGGATTTTCTGAAAAGTCCTTGGCAATTCTCTCAATAATTACATTAGGTATTCCTGTCAGTTCACAGATAAAAATGAAAGCGCCTCTGCCACCGACCGAATCACAACGTCTCGAATCGCTTCGAGTCTATGACGTTTTCAACCAGTCGGACCATGAATTGTTCGATGGCCTGGCCAAGCTTGCCGCGAATATCTGTCAGACGCCGATCGCTTTGGTTTCAATCGTCGATGATCAGCGTCAGTGGTTCAAGGCCGGAGTTGGACTTGACGCTACCGAGACACCGCGAGATGTCGCTTTCTGTGCACACGCCATCCTTCAGTCCGACACGTTTGTCGTTAATGATACGCATCTGGACGAGCGTTTCGTCGATAATCCGCTGGTCACCGGTGAACCCGGCATCCGCTTCTATGCCGGTGCACCGTTGATCACACCGGAAGGACACGGGCTGGGGACGCTTTGTGTCATCGACCGATTGCCGCGCGAGTTGAGTCCCGACCAGAAGAATATGTTGGAAGCCTTGAGCCGGATCGCCGTGACCCATCTCAAATTGCGAAAAAATGCTCAAATTCAGAACATCGCGGTCGATCGGGAAAAGCATGCCCGAGTCCGATTACAGCGGGTGATCGAAGCGTCTCCGATTGCCCTGGTCATGATCAACAGTGACGGCAAGATAACGCTGATAAATTCAAAAGTTGAGAAACTGTTCGGTTATTCGCGAATGGAGTTGATGAATCAGGCGGTCGAAATCCTGATTCCGGATCGATACCGCGATATTCATCCGCGCCTGCGCACTGGTTTTTTTGCGGCTCCAAGCGAACGGGTGATGGGGGCAGGGCGGGATCTGTATGCATTGCATCGCGAAGGCTCGGAGATTCCTGTCGAAATCGGTCTGAATCCATTGACAATCGAGGACGAATCCTTCGTACTCGCATCGGTAGTTGATATTCGTGAACGAAAACAAGTCGAGGAAAAGATTCGGTTACTCGCGGAGCGATTAAGCCTGGCGACGCAATCGGCCGGAATCGGAATTTGGGAATACGATTTACGGACAAAGCGCCTTATCTGGGATCATCAGATGTTCATCTTGTACGGCATCAAGGAAGAAGATTTTGGTGGTGTTGTCGAAGTCTGGGAGATGGGGGTTCATAGCGAGGACCGTGATCGAGTGGTCACCGAACTCACCGATGCCGTTAGCGGCCGTCAAGATTTTCATACGCAGTTTCGCGTGGTTTGGCCGGATGGCCGGGTCCGCTTCATTCAGGCCCATGCACTGGTAAGGCGCTCGGCGGACGGAACCGCGCTGACGATGATCGGTGTGAGCTGGGATATCACCGAGCGCAGGCAGCAGGACGAAATGCTGCAGCGCCAGACCGAGAATCTGATTGAGGCCAGAGATCGGGCCGAGGAGTCTGATCGACTTAAGTCCGACTTTCTTGCCATGATGTCCCACGAACTGCGTACGCCGATGAACGCGATCATTGGTTTTACGACGAGGGTAATCAAGAAGGGGGGACATCTGTTGCCCGAGCGCCAGCTTAAGAACCTCCATACCGTTAAAAGAAATGCAGACCATCTCTTGGAGCTAATAGACAGCCTCCTCGAAATTTCAATGGTCGAGGCCGGTGGGACGGAAGTTTTCTGGTCGGAATTTGGGGTCGGTTCACTTATCTCAGATGTCATCGCCTCTACCCGTACGCTCGCCGAAACCAAAGATTTGGAAATCGTTTCAGAACTTCCTCAACTGGATATAATGATCTATTCAGATAAAATGAAGTTGAAACAGATACTGACTAATCTTGTCGATAACGCTATCAAGTTCACCGATAAAGGAACAATCAGGGTCACCGCGCGAAAGCTGACCTGTGATTCGACCGGCGATGATAGTCGGGGCACGAGCGGCACCAGGGGTATCGTTGTTACTGTTGCAGATACCGGCCGGGGGATGACCAAAGAAGAGCAGAAAAATATATTTCAAATATTCCGGCAGGTTGACGGCAGCGCTACCCGGAAGGCGGGAGGATTCGGTTTGGGACTGACGATCGCC
>JAJCXZ010000104.1 GCA_029263175.1 Acidimicrobiales bacterium
CCGTGACTGCGCCGACGGACTTCTAATTGCCGCGGTGTTCGCCGGCCGGGGTGGGTTCCGCCGCGCAACCCACCCCCGACTCATCGGGAGACGAAGCGGTCACCCGCCGGCGTAGGCCTCACCGGAGATACCACCGAGCATCCCCATCAGGTCATCGTCGAAGCTGGCCAGAAGACCGAATGCATCGGCCAGGGCCGCCGCGGCGTCAGCCGACGGATCACACAGCAACGCACCGTTGAGACCGGCCTCGTTCGGGAACTGGTAGGTGGAACCCTCGGTGAGATCTCCATCGATGATCAGGCGAATCGCCCGCTCGGCGTAGAGACCACCGTCGAAGACGATGCCGCCGGTCCAGTTGATCCCGTCGTCGCGTTCGCAGATGTCGGCGGGACCGGCCGCGAACACGGCCAGACCTTCGTCGGACGCGAGTTGTCCGACCGGTTCGAGGGCACCGCCGAGGTAGGCATAGGCGAGGGTGGCGCCATTGGCCTGCGCGTTGGTGAGCGCCGCTGTGGCGTTCGCCGAGTTGTCGAAGTCGAACGGGAAGTCACCAGTGGAGACGTACTCCATCGTCAGCGACGCATCGACCGCCTGCATTCCGGCGACCGTGGCGTTGTAGGCCTCCTGCTCGAAGTTCAGATCGCAGCAGCCCAGGAACACCGACTGGGTGCTTCCCTGCTCGACCATGACCTGCCCCATCGCCACACCCGCGGTGTAGTGGATGGCTGCACCCCAGTCAGTGGCCTGGGCCAGACCGGGCAGCTCCGCGAAGCCGGCGCCGCAGTTGCAGTACCAGAAGATGTCGGGGAACGCCTCGGTGAGATCGGGAAGCGGTTCGGCGATCTCGCTGGCGCCGACGAACATGATGTCGATGCCTTGCTGCGCGAGATCGGACATGGCCTGAGCGGCCTCCTCCGCACCGATGTTGTCGCTCACGATGGGGGCGGCGAATCCGTTCTCGGCCGAGAAGGTCTCGGCGAAGTCGACCAACGACTGGTAGTAGCCGTTGTCGTCACGGGGCCCGGCCGCAGCCACGCCGATCGTGACCGTGCCGTCGCCGTTGGCATCGAAGGCCTCGACGAGCGCGTTGGTCTCGGGCGGATCAGCGTCCTCCCCGGTATCGCTGTCGTCGGCACTGTCGTCGGTCGTACCGTCGTCGGTCGCACCGTCGTCGGTCGTACTGTCGTCAGCACTGTCATCAGTGGCACTGTCGTCGGTCGCACTGTCATCGTCAGTGCTGTCATCGGCGACTGTTGAGCCGCCGTCGTCGTCATCGCCGCACGCAGCAGCCACAAGGCTGAACGCCAGCAAAATGGCCATGAGCCACTGAAGTTTCTTGGACCGTGGATTCATTGTGGTTCCCCTCCTGGGTTCGGCCCCATGATCGCTCGCGGCGACCTCGTGGCACGTATTTCGCGGGAGCTCATTCCCCCACGACCTTCAAAGCAGCCGTTTGGCTGCCTCCTGGCCACGCAGCGCGGTAGCGCTGCACGAGCCAACGATTGAACTGCACGTGGCTTTCCTCTTGCCACGAATAGCGACCGCGCGGCGCGAAACGCGACCGCAGACCGTTCTGCACCTTCTCGGTGACTTCTTGATCTTGACGCACGAACACCTGCACGCCGGTGTCGGACAGGATCAACTTCTCTTCGAAGAGAGGATCATCGAGCGCCGACGGGTGGAAGATGTAGCCGATCTCGACGTCGATGGTCTCAGGACCCGTCGGGCGGACAATGAAGTAGAAGCACTGGTCGGCCCCCGTGCCGAGACACAACATCGGTGGGATCAGCGCAAAGGTCGAGCGGGTGCGTTCTTCGTCTGTGAGATCGGGGTACACCGGCATGATCGCCCGATGGGTGGCGTTGAAGCCACCGTCGATGTGGGTGTAGCCCGCGGTGCGGAACACGACATTGGAGTCGTCGTTCCATGGCACCGGGAAGGCCGACATTTCCGACGGGCAGAAGTCCTGCACGAACTGGTGGAGCTTGGTGGCGTGATAGCCGTCGTTGAAGTTCTCGAACATCACCTTCCAGTTCCACGGCATGCCTTCGAGGGTGAACGTGCTCGGGCAGACCGCGTTCTCGAGGTCGTAGTTCGTGAGGTACGGGTTGTAGCGATCGAGGGTTGGGGTGAGGGGCTCCGCTGACGCGTCGAAATTGACGAAGATGAACCCCTGCCACAGCTCGACCTGCAGCGTCGACAGGCCGTAGTCGCTCTTGTCGAAATCGGCCGTCTTGTCCATCGCTGGTGCACCGAGGAGGCGTCCGTCCTGGCCGTAGATCCAATGGTGATACGGGCACTTGAAGGTGGAGTCGTTGCCCGTGCCATCACACAGCTGCATCGCCCGGTGTTGACAGACCGCGGACATGGCGCGGATGTCGCCTTCCTTGCTGCGCAGCACGACAACCGGTTCACCCATCAGGTCGATCGTGAACCAGTCGCCGTTCTCCGGGATCTGCTCGGCGCGGCCGACGGCCAGCCACTCCTTCATGAAGATGGCTTCGCGTTCGAAATCGAGAAAGGCAGCTTCGGTGTAGAGCTCGGGCGGCAAGGTCTCCGCGTGAGCCACATTCGTGATCGACGACTCGAAACTCGCCAGCATCTCCTCGGTGAACAGACCAGTGGATCCGGTCATGACACGGCCTCCTTCAGAATGAATTTGCGGATCTTTCCCACGCTTGTGCGTGGCAGCTCGTCGAGAAACGTGATGTCACGCGGCACTTTCGCTTTGGCGAGGCGTTCTCGACACCAGTCGAGCAACTCGTCGACGGTGGGCGGGCACACGGGATCGCCGGCTACGACGAACGCGACGGGCACTTCGTCACGGACATCGTCGACCGCACCGACCACGGACGCCTCGAGCACGCCCGGGTGTGCACTGAGAACTGACTCGACCTCCACCGTTGAGACGTTTTCGCCGGCCACCTTCAAGACATCGGTGCGCCGGCCGTCGAAGAAGAAGCGCCCGTCGTCGTCACAGGACGCCCGGTCGCCGGTGCGGAACCAGCCGCTACGGAAGCTGGCATCGGTGGTGGCGGGGTCCGCGAGATAGCCCGCGAACAGCGCCACCCCTGGTTCACCGCCCACGACGATCTCGCCGACATCACCGGTGGGCGTGCGCTCACCATGAGGATCATGGAGCTCGACCTGGCAGCCGCTGGTGACAAAACCCATCGAGTCAGGGCGGGGGCAGTCGGCTGCATCGGTGAGCACCGCAGGAATGGTCTCGGTCATCCCGTAGAGCTGGCGGGGGCGACAACCGAACCAGTCAACGAGGGTCGCGTACTGGTCATCGGCAATGTTCTGGGCAAACCAACAGTGCCGCAACGTCACTCCTTCGGTCTTCTCGCCGCGGGCGAGAATCATCCGCATCGGTGCCGCGAACAGACTGGCCACCGTGGCCTGGTGGCGAGCGCACTGGGGAAGGAACCCGCTGGCGGAGAAGGTGTGCATGAGCGCGACACTTGCCCCCGCTGAGATGGCCGACGCAAACGAGTAGTACTGGGCGTTGGCGTGAAACAGCGGGAGCACCACGATGTGGCGATCCTCAGGCGTGAGCGCCGCTGCGTTCGCCATCGTGACGCCGGCGAACACATAGTTGGCCTGGGTGATGTCGACACCCTTTGGTCGGCCCGTGGTGCCGCTGGTGAACATCACGGCGGCGCGGTCGCCCGGTGCCGTGTGTGGCCAATCGGCGAACTCGACGTTGCCGAAGCCCATCATCCCGACGTCGCCCTCGTCCACCTCGACGATCTGCATGTCGTCAGGGGCAGCGGCGCGATAGACGGCGGCTCGACCAACCGCACAGAAGCCGATGGTCGGATTCGTGCGTTGGATGTGGTCAGCGAGCTCAGGGGTTTTGCCCATCGGGTCGGAGGGCACTATCCACGCACCGAGCCGGTTGGCCGCCAACCAAACCGCCACGAAGGTCGGAGAGTTGGTGAGGGCCAGATGCACCGACGAGCCGGAGCTGACACCGTGGTCGACGAGGTACGCGGCGACCCTCGAGACCTGCGCGTCGAACGACGCATACGTCCACTCGGCGACATGGCCATCGGGACCTTCGAAGAGGAGAAAGGCCTGGTGATCACGCGCGGCAACAGCCTCGGCCCACATGTGGGCGAACGTGGCGGTGCGGGCCTCGGTACTCACCGTTCGGGTGCTCCGTAGCCGCCACCGCCGGGCAGCTCGAGGCGCACAACGTCGTGACCTTCGAGACTGATTCGCGCTTGGGTGCGCACCGGTTCGCCGTTCACCGAGAAACCACCGGTGGCGCCCGACTCGCCGCCGAAAACACCCTTGGGGCCATCCGACAATCGGCTCGTGACGGCATTGAGCTGCCACGCCTTCTCCGTGTCGACGGTGAACTCGATGGTCTGGCCGCGGCCGCCTCGTTGTGCGCCGTGACCACCGGAGCCCTCGCGCAGCGACTTCTCTCGGAACCGGATCGGGGCCGACGCCTCGACCACTTCGATCGGCACTGCCGAAACGCCGGTTGGATACGAGCAGGCGTCGAGGCCGGGCTTCGTGGCGCGGGCACCGACACCTCCTGCGTAGGTGAACATCGCGGTGATGAACGGACTTCCGTCGGGATGGTTGCCGTTGACCTGCATGGTCCATACCGCTCCGGAACCCTCGGCCATGGCCTGATCAGGTTTGATCTGAGCGAGAGCCTTGAGCAGGGCGTTCGGCAAGAACATGCCGACGACATGTCGGGCTGTCCCCGGCTGGGGCGACACCGCATTCACGATCGAACCCTCGGGGGCCTCCATCTTGATCGGGGTGAGGCTGCCGTGGTTGTTCGGGATGTCGGGGTTGAGGACCGATCGAACCGTGAACGTCGTGTAGGCGTGGGTGTAGTTCTTGACCACGTTGATGCCCCACGGGCTGGCCTCGGACGTGCCCTCGTAGTCGACCATGATCTCGCCCGCATCCGCATCGACGGTGATCGCGCAGACGATGTCGATGCGACTGCCATCGGCGAGATCGAGCACGGCGTCACTCGAATAGGTGCCGGCCGGGAGAGCTCGGATCGAGTCGCGGGTGGCTTCCTCGGACCGGGTGATGATTTCGTCGGCCAACGCTTCGATGTCGTCGAGCCCGTGCGTGTCACACAATGTGGCGAGGCGCTGGGCGCCGACCTCGCCGGAAGCCATCTGGGCGTGGAGATCGCCGGCCATGTGATCCGGTTGCCGCACATTGCTGAGGATGAACTTCCAGACGTCCTCGTTGCGCGCTCCTGCCTTCATCAGCTTGCAGATAGGGATCCAAAGCCCCTCTTCGAACACGTCGCGGCCGCCGGCGCCGATGCCGTAGCCGCCCACGTCGGTGTGGTGAATGGTGGACCCGAAGAATGCGATGGCTTTCCCGTTGCGCCACGCAGGAACCAGAACCGTGACATCGAGCAACTGTCCGGCGGTCTTGTACGGATCATTGGTGATGAGGATGTCGCCGGGCTCGAGGGAGTCGAGGGGATATTCCTCCAGCATGCTGGCCGCGCCGATGGCAAGGGAGTTGATGTGCCCGGGCGTGCCGGTGACGGCCTGAGCCACCATTCGACCCCGGCGATCAAAGACGGCATTGGCGAGATCGCCGGCCTCACGAACGATCGGCGAGAAGGCCGCCCGCTGGAGCGCGCGTGCCTGCTCGTTGACAGTCGAAATCAGTGACTGCCAGAGGATCTCGAGCTCAACGGGATCGAAGTGAGGCCTGTGCTCGGTGACCGTCATTTCGCACTCCTGTCGGCGATGAGCGAGCCATCAATTGCGACCTCGACGGTCCATCCGGGCCGGATCACGGTGGTTGTCTCTCGCTCCTCGACCACCGCAGGCCCGGCGAAACGAGCGCCGGCGCCGAGGGCCGTGCGTTGATACACGGGTGTGTCGATCGCGGCTTGACCCCGCCCGAACACCATGGGTCGATGCGATGTCGGCGTGGCATCGGAGCTCGCCGGGAGGGTGGCATCGGGTTCGACCGTGGAGGCCGGGGCCGAGGCGCTCAGGCGCCATGTCACGGCCTCGACCAACACGTCCGGGATAGCCAGGCCATAGATGCGGCGGTACTCGGTTTCGAACGCCTCGTGTACCTGCTCCGGGGTGGCGGGCCAGGACGCTCCCTCACCGACCCAAACCGTGATCTCGTTGCCTTGCCCCGCGTAGCGAGCATCGACGCCATAGCGGAAGACCACATCAGCGTCGGCCGCGCCGGCCGCGGAAAGCACTCGGCGTCCTTCGTCGCGAAGCGCGTCGAGCAACGTGTCGCGCTCTGCGGCGTCGATCTCGTCGATCAAGCGGGGCAACGAACGGGCCAGGTCGATCCGCACCGGAGACACGAGGGTGCCGAAGGCGGACAGCACGCTGGCATTGACCGGGAAGATCACTCGATCGGATTCGAGTAGGTCGGCGACGCCACATGCGTGGACCGGGCCGGCTCCGCCGAACGCGATCAGGGTGATGCCACGGAGGTCAACACCCATCTCGACGGCGTGCATACGGGCGGCGGCAGCCATGTTCTGGTTGACCACCTCGTGGATGCCGGCCGCGGTGTCGATGGTGGACAACCCGAGCGCATCGGCCACCGACGCGATCGCGGTCTCCGCGAGACCCGCATCGAGGGGCATGTCGCCACCGAGGAAGGCGGCCGGGTCGAGGAGGCCGAGCACGACATCAGTGTCGGTAACGGCCGGCGTGGTGCCGCCGCGGCCGTAGCTGGCCGGACCCGGGTCGGCGCCCGCGGACTCGGGACCGACCTTCAACAGTCCGAACTGGTCGACCCATGACAGGCTGCCGCCTCCGGCGCCGATCTCGACGAGATCGACCGACGGCACGGATACGGGATACCCACTGCCCTTCTTGAACCGGTAGGCCCGCGCCACTTCGAAGGTGTTCGTGAGTTCGGGCTCGCCATGCTCGATCAGGCATGCCTTGGCGGTTGTGCCCCCCATGTCGAAGCACAACAGGCGATCGACCCCCAGGCGGCGGGCAAACCAGCTTCCGGCGAGCGCTCCTGCCGCGGGGCCGGACTCCACCAGTCGAATCGGACCTCGGGCTGCGTCGTCGGCCGACACGACACCGCCATTGGACAGCATCATCAGCACCGACCCACCGAAGCCCTCTGCGGCAAGCCACTTCTGCAGCTCCTCCAGGTAGGGACCGATGACCGGCATCGTGGCTGCGTTGCACGCCGTGGTGACCATTCGCGGGTATTCGCGAATCTGCGGTGAGATCTCGGCCGAGATGCACACCGGCACACCCAGCTCACTGCGCAGGTGATCGGCGACAATCCGTTCGTTGTCAGCGTTCACATACGAGTTGAGCAGGCAAACGGCCACCGATTCGACGTCAGCGGCAGCCAGTTCGGCGGTCAGGCGCTCGAGATCGGCCCGGCTCGGCGACGTGAGCACCACACCCTCGGCACCCGTTCGTTCGTCGAGTTCGAAAGTGAGGTCCCGCGCGATCGGCGGCGCCGGGAACTCGATCTGGAGGTCGTACATGTCGTAACGGTGTTCGTCACGGATGAGCAGCGTGTCGCCGAATCCCTTGGTGGTGACGAGTCCGGCACGGCCCGTCTTGCCCTCGATCAACGCGTTGGTGATGAGCGTGGTCGCATGGACGATCGGCGCGGTGATGTCGCTCGGGGAGACTCCGGCCTTTGCCAGGAGCTGAGTCACACCGGCGCGGACACCGTCGAGGGGGGCCGAAGGGGTGGTGAGCGTCTTGTCGACGACGACCCTTCCCGATGATGCATCGAGCAGGACCACGTCGGTGAAGGTGCCACCGATGTCGACGGCCAGTCTCCAGTCAGCCATGTTCAACCGTTCCTCAGGTCGTCACGGGGCGGGGCGAACACATCAAGGATCCAGCACTCGTCGTACTCGTCATCGCCGATGAACAGGCTGTCGCCGTGCCACACGCTGAGCGGCGCGAGGTAGAGGTCGTTCTCCTCCAAGACCTGGCGGCGCTCATCGTCCTCGTCACCGATCCGGAAGTCGAGTTTTCCACGGGCGATGATTCCCATCTGTTCGTGCTCATCGTGCTTGTGCAGAAACGAACCCTCGGCCCCGCCGCTGATGCGCCAAAAGCACAGCTGGAGCTTGTCGCCGGTGATGACTCGACGGCGAAAACCCTCCCGATCGGTCGCCTTGAATGCGTCCTCGTCGTAGAAGTGGCAGAACTGATTCTCCAGGTTCATCAGACCGTGACACCCAGCGCCGCGAAGTGAGCCTTGTCGGCCGCGATGTCGAGCGGCTCGACGATTGCTTCGTTCGCCGAGCTCCCCCAGTGCTCCGGCGGGGTCAGCCACATCACCTCGAACTCGATTCCGTCGGGGTCCTTTGCGTAGAGCGACTTGTTGTTCCCATGATCGGATGCGCCGATCAGCGCGCCCGCCGCTTCGAGGCGGGCCCGCATGTCGTCGAGCTCGGTCAGCGTGCCGACCTCCCAGGCGATGTGGTACAGACCAACCGTGCCGGCGCCCGCCTGCGACGGCGCCGCCTGCTCACCAATGGTGAAGAAGGCGATGTCGTGGTGGTTTTCCGACGCTGGGGCCCGCATGAAGACGTAGGGACCAGGACCGTCGATCATGGTCACGAAGCCGAGCACCTCTTCGTAGAACCGCTGATGCCGAGCGGCATCACGCACGTAGAGCACAGCGTGATTCATCCCACGAATTGCCATCGCGACCTCTCTTCTGATCGGTCTTCTGACCGGTCGAACTGTTCTGACCAGTGCTGCCAGTATGGACTGATGGTCAGACCATAGCCGGAGACTGACGAGCCCAGCAATCCAGTTGCGATTCGCCGGCTACGCCTCGGGGCTACGTCTCGACCAAAGCCAGGAAGTTCCGCCGCCAGTCGACCGACGGTCGGTCCGACTGCACGCTCACCATGTCGGTCTGACCAAGCTGGAGAGACCCCGGCACCCGCTGCAGCATCGCCTTGTCCTCGGCCCCGATCGCCCGATCGAAGGCGATGGTCTCCTCGGCATCCAGCGAGTGATCATCGTTGCGCCACACCACAAACGTGAAGTAGCTGGTGACATCGTCGATCGGCGTGCTGCACAGCAGCAAGATGTGCTCGAGTCCATCCGCATACCGGATCGTGCTGCGGACGATCAACGGCAGGGCATAGCCGGTGGTCATCCACCGATGCACCGTGGGTTCCTCGGATCCGCTGATGAGATTGGCCTCATCAGGGTTGTTCGCCTCGACCTCATAGGCGTAGCCGTAGAAGTCGTCGTCGAGTTGTTCGAGCTCGATCTTGGGGACCGTGCGCTCGAGACCGTCGCCGAACGTGCCGCTGTGAACCCACGGGAAGTGGCTGATGTCCAAAAAATTGTCGACCATACGCGTCGCCGACGCCTGCCACACGTCGACCCCCGTGTTGATGCGTCGAAACGCCGGATCGCCATCATGGGGAACGCCCGGAATCGATGCCGACGGCGTGCCGGGGCAAAGCCAGACCAATCCGTACCGGACCTCAGCATGCACACACCGCAGATGAGCAGCCGGCGGCACCGTTGCTCCGGGTCCCGACGACGGCACCTCGACACATCGACCCTCATCGCCGAAGGTCCAACCGTGGTAGGCGCACACCAGATTACCGCCCTCGACCCAGCCGATCGACAGCGGAGCCTCACGATGTGGACAGCGATCAGGAGCAGCGACAACGGACCCGTCAGGCGACCGCCACACGACATAGTCAGCACCGAGCAGCGTGACCTTCACGGGCTCCGAATCGACATCGGCGTCCTCGGCTACGGGGTACCAGTGGCTGCGAAGCTTCTCAGCCTGGATGAACTTCACGACGGCTCCTTGCGATTCGAATTCGGTCGACGCGGTCGCAACCACGTCGGCCGTGTAACAGTGAGTCCATGATCGATCGCTCGTCAAGCCCGGCCGAAATCGCTCGTTCCTACTTCGCCGCATTCGACAGCCGCGATCCCGCCGACATCGCCGGTCACGTCTCCGAAGACTTCGTCAACGAGCACACGGCCGCGCTCGGCACGGGATGTGTCGGTCGAGACGAATACCGAAGTCGCCTGTCTGACTTCCTCGACTCGATGCCGGCACTCCACTACGAGATCGAGTCACTGGTGGCCGACGGCGAACGGGTCGCCGTCTTCTACACCATGACCGGCCGCTTCCAAGGCAACGCTCCATTCGAGGTCCGAGGAGCACAACGACTCGCCGTACACGACGGTCTCATCACATCACGCACCGACTACTGGGACAGCGCCGCGTTCATGCTCCAAGTCGACGACGCCGCCGCCGCGACGCTGCGCACACTGGGCATGAACTGACTCACACAAGGTCGTCGACCTCATCGCGAGCTCGACTCACACAAGGTCGTCGACCATGGCCTGCGCTACGGCGCTGACGTGTTCGCGGGTGCAACGTTCCATCTCCTCGATGTCGCCGACTGCGAAGGCGAGCGCAATCGCTTCATGGGCAGCACCGGAATCCGCAACGATGCGACGAACCTCGGCACGATTCTTCTCGTCGCTGAGCAGATCGTCGAACTCCTGAGAGCGAAACAGCTCGTCGAGAACCTTGCCGTAGAGCTCGATCAGGAGCGGGTTGCCACATGCGGCGGCCACCGTGGTGTGGAACTCGCGGTCGAGGCGACGGAAATCGGCGATGTCGAGATCGCCGTGAAACTGATCGGCGAGATCGGAGACTCGCGCTCGGGTGACATCGTCGGCTCGCACTGCCGCCAACGCGAAGATCGGCACCTCGAGCACGCGGCGTGTCTCGAAGAGTTGGGTGACAAAACCCTTGCGATCATCGGGCCGGTTGACAACCACCTCGGGAAGGTGCTCAGCCACGAACGATCGATTGCCGCGCCGTTCGACCACGCCGAGCGAAAGCAGGCCCTGCATTGCCTCGCGGACCGACGTGCGAGCCACCCGGAACTGCTCGGCCAAATCACGCTCCGACGGCATTCGTGCTCCGGGTCGTAGCTCACCGGTGGTGATCCTGCGCAGAAGCTGAGCCCGGATCTGCGAACTGACCGTCTCACGCGAGATCGGTTCGAACTCCAGACCGTTCGCATCGCCAACAGCGGCTTCCACCACTTGATTCTCCAGCACTGGGTCCCCCTGGTGGTCCTATGGTCGGACCAATTGCCCAACCCTAGCCTGCCCAGAGGCCGACTGATGGTCTGACCGTCTGACCGTGTTAGCGTCGGCCCTACCCGACCACTCACCGAGCGAGGGAGCCCGATGACTGATCCCGCCCACGAAGTCGGCCCTGCAAGGGCGCGCTGGACCCACCTCGCCCTCCGGGTCAAAGACATCGACGCCAGCATCGATTGGTACACCGAGTACACACCGATGACGCTGCTCGACCGCCGTGAAGATGCTGATGGCTTCGGCGCATGGCTCGGGATGGACGACATGGTCGAGCACCCCTTCATTCTCGTCGTCGCCCAGTTCTTGGAAGGCCACGACCCGTTCGCCGCGGCACCCAACGCGGTCCTCGGCCCGTTCGCCCATCTTGGCATCGAGATGACGGCAAAGGACGATGTCGACGCAATGGCCGAACGGGGCCGCGAAGGCGGCTACTTGACCATGCCGCCCACGATGATGCCGGCGCCGATCGGCTACATCTGCATGCTGCGCGATCCCGACGGCAACACCATCGAGTACTCGTGGGACCAAGGCGTTTACACCACGGTGCGAGACACGTGGGGCGACGCGCAGAGCTGACTCAGCCGAGCACCCGGCGATTGAACTCCTTCAACACCAACATGCCGTGGTAGTGCCCGATCACGCTCACGGTGCCGATGTTGAGCGAGAGGTTGAGAATCATCGATGGCGTCCCGCCCATGGCCCACACCGCCGCCGCCTTGATCGGGGTGGCGTGACTCACCACCAAGATGTTGCGGCCGCGGGCCCGCTCTTCGAGCTCGCCGCAGGCTGACGCAACTCGCTCGTGGAGTTTCACCATCGACTCGCCACCGGTTGGCTCGAAGTGGATGTCGGCGGACCATGCCGCCGCCAGTTCCTGAATCACCTCACCGATTCGGCGTCGGTCATAGCGACCGAAGTCGATCTCGCGCCAGCGATCGTCGATCACCGGATCGCTGCCGAAGCCGGCGAACTCCGCCGTTTCTCGAGTGCGAATCAACGAGCTGGTGACCACCTCATCGATCTTCCATCGTGAGCGGATGTAGTCCCCCGCCGCCGCCGCCTGGTTGCGACCGACCTCATCGAGGGGCGCGTCGTGCTGGCCCTGCAGACGATCCTGCTCGTTGCTGGGAGTGCGTCCATGACGCAGCAAGATCAACACCTCAGGAGTGTCCCACGCGTGCTCGGGCCGGTCGACCCGAACAGGTTCGGTCAGCGGGCGAGAATGGCGTCTGCCACTACGCCTGCACCGACGTCGGCGGTCACGATCGTGTAGTGGTTCGTGTTCTCGGCAAGGACGGCTGTGACGTGAGCGAGCTCGCCGGCCCGCTGCGCGACGTAGTCGGGTGGGAACAGACCGGGGGTCTGATCGAGAAGACCTCGCGGGCACCAGACCCAAGTGGTCGGCACCGAGACCCGTTCAATCGCCGCCGCGGCCTCCGGGTCGACGATCGCCGCACCACCGTCGACGAGTACCGCTTCCTTGTTGACCGACGAGCGGGTTTCACCGTCGGCGGTGGTGACAGCGTCGTAGCGCACGTAGTCCTCGACGCCTGGGGTCCACTCGTTCGGCGCTTGGAAGGCAGGGTGGGCGCGAAAGAAGTCGACGTAACCATCCTCGTGCGGCCAACGCATGTCGAGCCGATCGAGGGCCGGGCCGATAACAGCCTGCACGATGGCCTCGACATCAACGGTGGTCGGATCCGGGGGTGGACCGGCACTCGGGAAGGGCACGCCGCCGTCGACGAGCACGAGCCGCTGCACCCGGTCGGGATGGCGCTCAGCTGCGTTGGCGATGATGAACCCTCCGAGCGAGTGACCGGCGAGCGTGGCCGTGGCCACGCCGAGATGATCGAGGATGGCAGCCAGGTCATCGGCGTGGGCCTGGAGACCGAACGGTCCTGGCGTATCGGCCGATCCGGCCCGACCACGGTGATCGACGGCGACCACGGACACCGTGTCGTCGCTGCGCTCGACGACCAACTCGGCGACACGCTGCCACGACAGGTGATTCGCGGTGATCCCGTGCGACGCCACGACGATCGTCTCCCCCGCCCCCCACCGACCACACGTGATCTCGCCACCAGTGACCGGAACCCGAAACCGTTCATACAACACGCTCATGACCCGATCGTAGAGAACGACCGGTCTCTCCGGGAAGTTGCAGCGTTTGCTCCGAGGTGTGCTGCACCTACGCGGGCTGGAAGCGGCGAGCGGCGATTCGGTGATCGGCCAGCATCTCGTCGAGCTTGGGGGAGACGAGCAACCCGTTCTCCACGACGGGGCGACCGGCCACGATCGTGTGCCAGGCTGACGTCGGGCCGCAGCGCAGCCAACCCTCGATGGGGTCGTCGAGGACGCCGGCAAAGATCGGGCCGTCCATCTTCCACACCGCGACATCGCCGACGGCACCGACCGACAGCTCGCCGATCTCGCCGACTCGGCCGAGACAACCGGCCCCGCCACGGGTGGCGATCTCGAGGGCAAGCCGAGCCGTCATCTTGTCGGCACCGGACTTGAGCTTGCCCGCGAGCATCGACAGTCGAGCCTCCTGCCACAGCGACGCGGAGTCAGCCGATGAAGAACCGTCGCAGCCGAGGCCGACGTGGCAACCGGCGTGATGCATGTCGACAACCGGCGCAATGCCCGACGCCAGAATCATGTTGGAGCTCGGGCAGTGAGCGATGCCCACCCCGGCCGAACCAAGGCGACCGACCTCCTCCGGGTTGGGCATGACCACGTGCGCACCCCACGTGCGATCGGTCATCCAGCCGCAGTGCTCGTAGTAGTCCACCGGGCGCATTCCGAAGCTGGCGATGGCGAACTCGTCGTCTTCGCTGTTCTCCGCAAGGTGGGTGTGGAGGCGAACACCGAGCCGCTCGGCCAACTCCGCACTGCGGATCATCAGGTCGGTGGACACCGAGAACGGCGAGCACGGCGCCAACGCGATCTGCACCATCGAGTCGTGGCTCGAATCGTGATGACGCGCCACGTGGCGTTCCGACTCGGCGAGGATGTCGTCCTCGTCTCGTACCGCATCGTCCGGCGGAAGCCCACCATCCTTCACCGACAAACTCATCGAGCCATACGTCGGATGAAACCGCATTCCGATGTCGGCGGCGGCGGCGATCTCGGCACCGAGAAGATCACCGGCCCGAGGCGGATGGAGGTAGTGATGGTCAGACGACGTGGTGCAGCCGCTCAGGGCCAGTTCGGCCAGGCCAACCCAGGCAGCCAGGAACTCCGATTCCTCGTCGATCGCTGCGGTCCAGAGCGGATACAAGGTCTGCAGCCAGCCGAAGAGCGGCGCAGATGTCATCGGCGTGTAGGCGCGGGTCAGGTTCTGGTAAAGGTGATGATGCGTGTTGACGAGGCCGGGGGTGACGAGGCAGCCGTCAGCATCGATTGCGCGATCAGCAGCGGGCTCGGGATCAACGGAGGAGCCGACGCCCGACACCAACCCGCCGGTGATTGCGACCCACCCGCCGGACAACTCTCGACGGTCGACATCGACAGTGGCGACCAGTGCCGCATTGCGAATCAAGAGATCAGTCATTCGGCGACCCTCTCGATGGCACTTCTATCGATGGCATTGAGGTAGTTGTAGATCGTAATCCGGCTGACACCCATCATCTCGCCGACCGCCTCGACGGCCTTGCGGAGAAGGAAGGCGCCCCGATCGTCGAGCAGCCGTACTGCGGCCTGCTTGTCCTCGCGGCTGAGATCGGCGAGCGGCGCACCGAACTCGTCCTCGACCGATCCAACCATCCGTTCGAGAGCGTCGTGCAGGTTGCTGAAGCGGGAGGCTGCCGCCGGCTCGCCGATGCGGACTTGGACCGCGGAGGCGCCATTCTCGTAAGCGGCACGCACCAGACGATCAACTGCTTCGCTCACCTCCTCGAACGATCCGTCAATCGTGGTGGCGAATGCGCCGACCTCCGGCTCGAAGCCCGCGACTCGGCACGCCTCCAATGCCGCCTTCACATGGGGACCCGGAGAACCCTCCACAAATGGCTCGATGAGGAACTCCGCGCGCACGCTGTGGGTCTCGTCGCTTGGAGATGTTGGCCTATCGGCTTCCTGCATTGCTTGACAGTTTGTTAAATTGCTCGGACGATGACAAATGTGACGGCAGAGAATCTGCAGGCTGGCGATCTGCGGATCGATATCGATCGCCTGGTCGACCGCCTCGCCGCGCTTGCGGAGATCGGCGCAATCGACGGTACAGAGGGGTGCAGTCGCCTTGCCCTGACCGACGAGGACAAGGCCGGCCGCGACCTGGTTGTCGGCTGGATGCGCGACCTGGACCTCGAGGTCACCATCGATGCGATCGGCAACGTGGTCGGCGTCACGACCGGCGCAAGCAACGGCGCACCGGTCATGTGTGGCAGCCACATCGACACGGTTCGCACCGGCGGGCGCTACGACGGAAACCTCGGCGTGCTCGCGGGGCTCGAGGTCATCGAGACCCTCCGCACCGCCGGCATCACGCCACCCCGTCCGCTTGCGGTCGGCTTCTTCACCGACGAGGAAGGTGCCCGCTTCGCTCCTGACATGTTGGGCAGCCTCGTCTTCATCGGCGCCATGTCAGTCGAGGAGGCCCACGGGATCGAGGGAATCGACGGTGCGATTCTCGGCCATGAGCTCGAGCGAATCGGCTACCTCGGCCCCTCGCCGCTTCCCGCCGCGCCACCACACGCGTACGTGGAGCTGCATATCGAGCAGGGCCCAGTCCTCGAAGTCGAAAACATCACCATTGGTGCTGTCACAGGGGTCCAGGGCATCAGCTGGACCGAGGTCGAGGTGACCGGCGAGTCCAACCACGCCGGCACGACACCAATGGCGATGCGCAAGGACCCTGGCTTGGTTGCGTTCCAGACCGCCGCGTTCGTGCGTGAGCTCGTGTTGGAACTCGGCCACCCGCAGGTCGGCACCGTCGGCCGGATCGAGCTGAAACCCAACCTCATCAATGTGGTGCCGGCCAGCGCCACGTTCACCATCGACATCCGCCACATGGACAACGACGTCCTCCTGGAAGCCGAACGACGAGTCGATGAATTCCTCCGTGCTGCGGCAGAGGCCGAAGGGGTCACCATCGCGACCCGGACACTCGCCCGGTTCGAGCCGGTGATCTTCGACGACCGGGTCATCGACCTCGTCGCGGACACTGCTGCCACTCAGGGACTCAGCGTGAAACGCATGCCGTCCGGGGCCGGCCACGACGCCCAGATGCTCTCGCGTGTGTGCCCGACCGGCATGGTCTTCGTGCCGAGCGTCAATGGCATCTCGCACAATCCCGCCGAATACACCGCACCCTCCGACCTCGAGGCGGGCGCCAATGTCCTACTTCATGTGATGCTGGAGCTTGCCCGCTCATGACCACATCACCCACCGCCTCGGAAACCTCTGCCCACGACCCCGACGCCGCCGCCACCGGCGCGCACGAGACTCCTGTCAGCCGTCCGCTGCGCATCGCCGCGGCCCAGATGGGGCCGATTGCTCGTCACGAGTCACGCGCCAGCGTCGTCAACCGCATGCTGTTTCTGTTGGAAGAGGCTGGGCGCAACAGGGTCGAGCTCGTCGTTTACCCCGAGCTCACGCTCACCACCTTCTTCCCTCGCTGGTATGTGGAGGGTGAAGACGACCTCAACCTCGACTCGTTCTACGAGACCGAGATGCCAGGTCCGGACACCCAACGTCTCTTCGATCGCGCCAAAATCCTCGGCATCGGGTTCGCTCTCGGCTACGCCGAACTGACGCCCGACGGCCACCGCTACAACACCCAGATACTGGTGGAGCGCGACGGTTCCGTTGTCGGCAAGTACCACAAGGTCCATCTTCCCGGCCATCGCGAGTATGAGCCCTGGCGTGAGTTCCAGCACCTCGAGCGGCGCTACTTCGAACCGGGCCACGACTTCCCGACCTTCGAAGCGTTCGGCGGCGTGGTCGGCATGGCCACATGCAACGACCGCCGCTGGCCGGAGACCTACCGCTGCCTGGCGCTGGGCGGTGCCGAGCTGATCCTCATCGGCTACAACACCCCCAAGCACTACGCCCCCGACCCCAGCCAGAACCCGCTGCAGGGGTTCCACAACCGGCTCGTCATGCAGTCCGGCGCCTACCAGAACGGCTGCTACGTGGTCGGCGTGGCCAAGGGCGGGCTCGAGGAGGGCGTCGACTCGCTCGCCGAGAGCTGCATCATCGCCCCGACAGGCCAGATCGTGGCCGACGTGCGCACCGAAGGCGACGAACTCACGTGGGTCGACATCGACCTGGCGGTGTGCGCCAACTACACACAAACGCTTTTTCAATTCGACCGATACCGGCGGCCTGAGGTCTATACCCGCATCACCACCCAAAAGGGCGCCATCAGGCCCTCCGAGGAGTCTCATGGCTGAGTTCACCGTCAACGGCACGACCCGCACGGTCGGCGATCACCACGAGCATCTTCTCGCCGCGCTGCGCGACGAACTGCGCATCACGTCACCCAAGGACGGCTGCTCGCCGAGTGGTCAGTGCGGCTGCTGCACGGTGCTCATCGACGGCAAGGCACGCATCTCGTGTCAGACATCGATGGAGAAGGTCGAGGGCAAGATGATCACGACTCTCGAGGGCATCGATACTGCCGAACGCGAGCGCCTCGCCGCTGCGTTCGCCGTCCATGGCGCGCTCCAATGCGGGTTCTGCACCCCCGGAATCGTCATGCGCACCGTTGCGCTGCTCGGGCGCGACAAGGAGACCACGCGCGACGATGCGGCTCGTCACCTCGGAGCCCACCTCTGCCGATGCACCGGCTACGTCAAGATCCTCGATGCCGTCGAGACGCTTGCGGCGGGCGAGACA
>JAJCXZ010000105.1 GCA_029263175.1 Acidimicrobiales bacterium
TATCCCGAAAAATAAGCGAGTCAGGCTTTCGACATTGGATTATCCGACTGTTTCCAGAACGTTCAGGAGGCTGAAAAGCAGGAGAATAGCAAAGTTCACTTTTGCATTGAACTACTATTTCACGCGGTATGACCGGCGTTATTTTCGAGCGACCAATATCGTTATTCACATAATTTCTGCGTTTCTCGTTTATGGAATTCTATATAAATTGCTCGGTTGCTGTTCATACATCCGCTTAGCCCATACCTCTGATTCGTCAAAACGACTTTTCGAAAAATCGCGCTCGATAAAGGTCGCGTTTGTTCTACCGTTTCTTTCGGCTCTGATCTGGCTGGTACATCCCATACAGGTCCAGTCGGTAACCTATATTGTCCAGCGGGTGAATAGTTTATCTGTTTTATTCTACCTGCTGGCGTTATTTCTGTTTCTCACCGGAAGAATATCCTCGAAAGCGCTCATTCGATGGCCATGTTACATTTTTTCACTTGTCGCCTGGTTTTCCGCATTGGGCTGCAAGGAGATTGCGGCGGTTTTTCCGGCAACGGTATTTATAATCGAATGGTATTTTTTCCGGGCACTCGATAGGCAATGGCTAATAAGATCCATCAAGTACATGGTTATCGTTGCCGTCCTGCTTATACCCGTCGCCTACAACCTCCTGGGACCGAACCCTGCAGATAAAATACTGGCCGGTTATTCACGATACGGTTTCGATTTCACCCCGGTCGAACGGGTGCTAACAGAGTTTCGGATCAACGTATTCTACTGTTCCCTGTTATTATATCCTCATGCCAGTCGATTCAACATCGAACATCATTTTATACCGTCACGAGGCATGTTTCAGCCACCCGCGACGATGTTGTCATTGATAGTCTTGATAGTATTGGCTGTGCTCGCTTTTCGTTTAGCGAAAAACTATCGATATCTCTCGTTCTTCATACTATGGCTGTTTATCCACTTGGCGATCGAATCATCTTTTGTAGGGATCGATTTGGCCTTCGAACACCGGCTATATCTGCCATCAGTCGGATTTTTTACGTTGGCGACCGTGCTATATTATCGGTTCTTTTCGGACTATCGAAAACTATGGATTTGGATCCCACCTCTCATGGTTGTTGCCCTGTGTCTATATTGGACCAATACGCGCAATGAGGTTTGGCGATCTGAATTCGTATTCTGGCAGGATTGCATCAGTAAATCGCCGAATTTGGCCCGGCCGAATAACAATTTCGGCAACATGCTGGCCAACCGTGGTGACACCGAAGAGGGTCTGAAACATCTTAATAAGGCCGTCGAGCTAAATCCTGCCTTTGCTGAAGCTCACAGCAATCTCAGTTCAGTATAT
Organism: Acidimicrobiales bacterium; assembly: GCA_029263175.1. Classification (GTDB taxonomy): domain Bacteria; phylum Actinomycetota; class Acidimicrobiia; order Acidimicrobiales; family Aldehydirespiratoraceae; genus JAACCU01. The sequence goes on from JAJCXZ010000105.1 coordinate 1,346, forward strand.
ATCAGGCTTGCGAACTTCGATAAGGCAGCATATCACGGCCAGGAAGCCATTAAATATAAACCAAATTACGCCAACGCACATTCGAACCTGGGTATCGCTTTATTCAATCTGGGGAAAAAAGATGAAGCCATTAAACACTATGAAGTTGCCCTCGATTCGAGTCCACTGAAGATCGAAGCCCATTATAACCTGGGATATTCGCTTTTTCAGAGTAAAAGGTATGAAGAAGCCATCGAGCGATTCAACAAAACCCTGGAAATTAACCCAAATTACACAGACGCCCATAACGGCCTCGGTGCAATCTACTATATGCAGGGCAAAATGGACGATGCTTACGTTCACTATTCGAAAGCCCTCGAGTTAAGCCCGAAATACGCTACGGGTCACCTCAATATCGGAATGGTACTGGAAAAACAGGAGAAGTTTAAGGAAGCGGAAGAAAGCTACCTGAAAGCCATCTCATTGCAATCGAAATACTCTAAAGCCCATTATAATCTTGGAAACGTATACCTCGCACAAAGAAAATTCAGCGACGCCATGAAGCAATTCCGGAAAGCGCTCGCGATTACGCCAGACTTTAACGACGCCCGCATTAAGCTCGAACAAATACAGAAGCAAACTAACCGGTAAAAGGAATCAAAGATTGGCAAGGAAAGCAAGAAAAAAATCCAAACCCGAGAAACGCAACTCGGATGCGATACTCGCGACTCCGTCGTCACTCGCCGAGTCGTCCATCACCGTCGGTTCAACGAATACGTTAAGACTGCGCAATCACCTGTTTATTGGTGCTGTATTGGTGATTTTGGTGTCCATTGCGTTTGCCGGCGTCGTACGGTGTGACTTTGTGAACTTCGACGACAACGTCTACGTCTACGACAACGAATCCGTTAAGAAGGGACTCTCTCGGGACAATATCGTTTGGGCGTTCGCCAACCAATACCGCAGCAATTGGCACCCCGTGACCTGGCTTTCTCACATGATCGACTGTTCACTGTACCAATTGAATCCGGTCGGGCATCACCTTACTAACCTCATTCTGCATATTCTAAATGTCCTGCTATTATTCACAGTTTTGATAAAAATGACAGACGACACCGGTAAGTCGTTATTCGTTGCAGCCTTGTTCGGCGTCCACCCGCTGCATGTCGAGTCGGTAGCATGGGTAGCCGAACGAAAAGACGTCCTCAGTACGTTTTTCATGTTGATAACACTATTGTTTTATGTTTTCTACGTCGAAAAGCCGAATGTATTCAAATACATAGCCATGGCGTCTGCCTATGCCTTGGGACTGATGTCCAAGCCAATGCTGGTTACCCTGCCGTGTGTCCTTCTTCTGCTCGATTATTGGCCGTTAAATCGGTACGATTTAGTTAACGACTCGAAAAACAGCGCTCAACAAGTTCGATACAACAGTCGTGACTTTTCTGGATTCTTCCAAAAATTCATTCGCATGGTCACCGAAAAGCTTCCGCTGTTTGCATTGGCTGCGGCATTGTGTATCACGACCGTGATCTATCAGAAAGGCGGTGGCGCCATGGCCACAACAACGTCATATCCATTGTCGCAAAGGATTGGTAATGCCATCCTCAC
>JAJCXZ010000106.1 GCA_029263175.1 Acidimicrobiales bacterium
GGGCGACGGGCTCCTCGCTCCCGCGGATGCCGCGCCAGATCTCCTCCACCGAGATCGCGCAGACCCAGGGCTCGACACCCGTGCGTCGAAGTCCGGCCAGGCGGTCGGCCGCGGGTCGGCCTCGCAGTGCATCGATCAACACTGTCGAGTCGAGCAGGAGGCGCGCCACCGTCAGCCCGTCCTGCGGGTATCTCCCACCCGTTGGTCGCGAACCCACTGGGAAGGATCGACATCCCAGTCGTGGTCTTCGTCGAGTTGCCCGAGCGCTGACTCAATGTCGTCCCACCGGCGCTCGTCGTCGAGGCCGCGACGAATCAGTTCGGCAATGAACGCACTCCTGCGGCGATTGCCTGCCCTTCGATCGAGCTCATCTACGAGATCATCATCCAACGCTATGTGCAAACGCATGTGCTCATGTTAGCACACAACTCTCCCAGCAGATCAGCAACTACCACCGAACCGCTCTCTTCACGAGAACGAGTCTGGCTCGATGGGGATGTCCGGCGGACCCAGCGGGGTTGTGGCGTGATCTCAGCCGACCATGGCAACCATCGCGGCGACGGTACCGACGAACAGGGTCATCATGGCGAACACGATCATCCGAGTCGTTTCCATGTAGCGCACCGCGAGGCGACTCTCGACACGATCCAACTTTGCCTCGAACCGTTCACCTCGCGCGGCGTACATGGCATCGAGTCGCTCACCCTGCGCGGCGATCGTGGCGTCGAGTCGTTCACCTTGCGCGGCGATCGTGGCGTCGAGTCGTTCACCTTGCGCGGTGATCGTGGCGTCGAGCCGATCGAAGCGAAGGTCGATGGCAGCGAGATCGGTCTTGGTCGCGAGCTGGTCCCAAGGTGTTGGCGGCATGGACTCCATCATGGCATCAGCCAACTCGGGGTCAAGCAGCTCCACGAGGCGTTGGTGGAGACGGATACGGATGGATTCGTCGGCGGGCATGGGCATTCCCCTTGGGGTGAGACAGGCATGGGGGAAGCAACCCGAAGCTACTGCCGGGGTGTGACAGGCCGAGGCCGAACGGCACCCGTCCGGGCCGTCCCCTTCTGACACATTCCCGACAAGGCACGGCCAGTGATCTGTCCTTCATGAGGACGGGTCGCCTTGACCGGCAACGAGATCCAGAACGCGCCGCCTTTGGTGTGAGAGAGCGGTATCCAACAGCGCGGGAAACCGGGAACGACGATCCTGCGCCCAGGTTGAACGGTGACCGGGGTCCCCTGCTCTGTCGGTATCGCACGGGTCTCATGCGATCTACGACCGAGCGAAGTCGTTCAACGGCGCAAGGTCGCCTTGGTCGGCTTGACGCAGGGCCGCGATGTAGGCCGTGCGCGTGGCCTCCGCTGTCACGATCGAATCGCTACCCCAGGAGAACGGCATCTGGCCGAGCGCTACAGCAGCAGCATCGGCGATGGCCCTGGCATGGCGGCCGTTGCCGTTGATGAACGGATGGATTCGAACCATCTGGTGGTGGAAGTCCACACACTCGGCGTCGGTGTGGTCAGGCGTTTCAAATCGAACCGCGAAGTTGTCGACGAGTTGCTTCACGGCTTCGGTGATCTCGAACCAGCGGATCCCGATGTTGAGGTCGGACGTGCGAAATGCTCCGGCCCACTCCCACACGTCGCCGAACATTTGTCTGTGCAGCTCTTGAACAAAGACGATGTCGGTGATCTTGGCGATGGAGAAGCGGTTGGTGAAGATCCAGCCGTAGCCGCGGGAGACGTTCGTCGCCTCGACCTCGTTGAGGTCGGCGCGCGTCGCGACCCATGAGGGGATGAGCCCCCTGGCGTCGGCTTCGCTGATCGGCGTGTTGGCGGCGTCGCCGCCGTCGGTCAAGGGTCCCACAGCTCTCCTGACTCGAGGAGTTCGGCGGTGTACTCCTCGACGAGCCGAGCGACCACCTCAGGCTCCGGTTCCTGGTTCTCGAGCCGCATGGTGTGGGCGGCTCGAGCTACACGGTGGGTCGAGCGAGCCGCCGCTTGTCGTTCGATCGTCTCGTCGTACGAACCTCGGGGCACGATCGCGTAGACGAGCTCGCAGTCGAGTGCTTCGGCAGCGCGACGCAGCGTGTCGAGCTTGATCGCCTGGCGCTGCTCGCCTTCTTCGATCTGGGGGATTCGCCGAAGAGACACCCCCATTCGATCCGCCATCTGTTGACGGCTCATGCCGAGAGCCTCGCGGGTCGCCGCGATCCAACCCTTGTTGGGCCGGGGGATGGCAGCGCCGACAAGCGGAGCGATGGCGCGGGTCATGCCGGCGCGGGCACGTTGGCTTTGTTCGAGTTGTCGAGATGTCGAGCGGCGGGCCACGGCAGATCTCCTGATCTGTAGTCTGTAGGGAAGTCTACCGGGCAAGTTGTTATCTTGGTAGTTTTACCTTCCGCTAAATCTCTTGTAGCGGTAGTTATCACTTCCACCCAGGAGCCATCGCGGCCTGAACCCAGCGAACCGGTCTTTCCGTGGCATCGAGCCTCGAAGCATCGTTTGAGTCGAACCGTCCCGCGACAGGCACCGGATGGCCCGGGTGAATCATCAATGTGTGCGAACCCCAACTGCTCAGCGCTGCGAGCCGACGAGCTGCTGGCAGAGCGGACGCCGCTCGGCACTCGGATTCCACCGAGATGCTGCTGCCCCACGCCGAAGGCGAGCCGTTCTTCTCCTCAGAACGAGTCGCGGTGCGTGAGCGCGCAGCGCGGCTGAGACTCCCCTTCGACGGTTAGACCCTTGGAATCTCACTAGACCTGGCGGTGCTTTCGCGCGCTTGCAGCGGGAACGTCGAGCTCTGTCGACGGTTGTTCCTGCTCGCCGGGGGGTCAAGCCGTTGCGGCGCGTTCCCCCTGGTCGCTACCTACCTGCCGACCACGCCACCCAAGATGATGGATGCCATCGCAGTCGGCTTCTTGTGAAGCAAGCCGTAGGCCAACCACGATTGAGCAGCTGGCTGTACAGCTCTGGCAGCTATGCCCAACGACCCGTATTGGTCCTGGGTGGCGACGCCGCTCGAGCAGGCCACCCAGAACGATCCCCCACTGCTACGTTCGACTAGGTCCAACACGCAAGGAGGCGCCGTGTCGTCCCGATTCAAACTTGCTCTTCAACACTGTGACGGGACGCATTGGCAAGTATTTGAGCACGTGTCCTCGGTGTTCCTTTCTGACAGATACCCGAGCCTCCGGACGATGGCGGCGCCGAGCGGCGACGGGGGGCGAGACGCTGCTCTCTGGTTCCCGTCCGAAGACGAGACCGTCGTTGCGCAGTACTCCACCGCAGCTGACTGGCGTGCAAAGATCGGGGCGACCCGCCGCCGCCTGTCTGATACGAACTCTGCGGTTTCTGGCATCATCTATACGTCGCCGTCGATGATCGGCGCGGACGCAGACGGACTCCGCGATGACCTGCGCCGACAGTACTCGCTATTCCTCGATATCCGCGATCAGTCATGGTTCCTCGAGCGGGAGGAGAGCTCCGCTGCAACCTCGAAGGCGGCAGCTCAGTTCGCCGACCGGGTACTGGGCACGGATCCAGAGCTAGCACCATTGGTTGGGCGAGGGGACCCACTACTCAACAGCGAAGAGAGTCAGGCAGCGCTCACATATCTGTTGCTCCAGCGAAAGGACGACGCGATGGACAGGCAGCTCACCAAGCTCTCCTTCGACGCTCTCGTTCGAGCTGCCCTACGAGGGACTGATGGGGACCGCCGAATTCATCGCGACGCCATCTACCAGTACGTAGAAATGGTGGTTCCTGGCCACGAGTCCAGCACCGTTAGGGAATACGTGGACAACGCGCTCCACCGCCTCGACCGCACCTACGTGCGTCACTGGCAAAAGGAGGATGAGTATTGCCTTACCCACGAGGAGCGTCTTCGACTCGCAGAGGGTATCGCTGAGATTCAGCTGCTTGATGACGCGTTCGTAGCGGAGCTGGGTGATCACGTCGCCTTTAACGCCGAACCTCTCGGCCTCGACCTTGCCATGGTCGACGCAGGGCAGATCGTCGAACGGCTGCGGCGGGTTCTTGAGATCTTCTTGTTTGAACGAGGCGAGCATTTTGTCGAGTCTCTCCGCACAGGCCAATCAATCCTGTTCGCGACCGCTGAACTGGAGGAGATCGCGCAGAGCGACCTCGCTGAGCACGCTGACACCACGTCGCTTCGGGGCAGCTTGGTACCGCTGATCTCTCTGAGTCTCGAACGGCTACTCGTGTCCGGGAGCGAAGCGGTTCAGGCATACCTACGAACAGTCAGCGAGGCGTACACGCTGATGGCCTTCCTGCGCGAGACACCGAATGTACAGTCTGCCGTGTCCAAGCTTTTCAGCCGCGGGGAGATCTGGCTTGACACCTCCGCCGTACTCCCATTGCTGGCAGAAACGCTCCTTGAGCCCGGGGATCGCTCCTATCAGGCGCTGCTGTCAGCTGTCTCGGACGCGGACGCCAGGCTCTTCGTGACGGACGGCGTGCTCGAAGAGGTGAACGTACATATCGACAACTCCCTGCGAGCGTGGCGATCACCAGCAACGTGGCGCTCTCGCACTCCATTCATTCTCGCCGCCTACATCTGGAGCGGGCGAGAGATTCGTAGCTACCCAGATTGGATCGAGACGTTCAAGGGGAAGCGCCGGCCCTTCGAAGACCTGGTCGAATACTTCAGAATCGATCATGGCATTGGTCGACGAGGCCTTCTGCACGAGCTCGATGCCGCCGATGAGAAGCTCCGGTGGCATTCGCACGCCTATTGGCATGAGGGTCAGACGAGTCGGCGAAAGAACACTGATCCGGATGTGATCGATCGCCTCGTCAAACATGATGTCGAGTGTTTCGTCGGGGTGCTGCAGCGGAGAGTCTCCGAGACTGTTGCGGGACCTTTCGGGTATACGGCCTGGTGGTTGACAGCCGACGGGCTTGCACCAGGTGCAGCAAGAGACGTCGCTGCGCGCATCGGCATGCCCGAACTGCACTCTCCCTGTCTCAGTTTCGATTTTCTCAGTCACTATGTGACGGTGGCGCCGGCGCGCCGCCAGCTTCAACACTTGGGGGAGCGAAGACTTCCGCTTATGACGGACGCGAGCCTCATAAATGCTGCCCCCGCCGAACTGTTCGAAGAGGCGCAAAGCATTCGCGAATCAATGGCTGGCCAGCCCGAGCGTGTTGTCCAGCGGCGAATTCGAGACCAACTCGACCAAGAGAAGATTCGCGGTGCGCGATTCACCCGAGCGTCTATTGATGTGATTCAGGATGACATTCGAGAGGCACTTCAGAGCAATGGATAGGCCCCTCAACTTCATTCGCAGGTAGGGCTGAGCGGAATGCCCGTTCCGTGTGCATCTGCTTCACGCTAGATCAGCGCCCCCGAGGCCAACTGGCTCTCGACCGGGGGACCCAGGCCAGCCGAACTCGGGCGGTCGTGTTGCGATCGCCCGCGTAGGTCGTTCGGCTCTGGGCGGCAGTAGGTCCAGTCGGCTACCTTCGCCAGCATGGCGGGTGGTGGTCCACAGGTGGTTCTAGATCGGCGGTTCAACGACTCCTTGCTCGAACTGGAGCCGATCGAGGCACATCGTTCGCTGAAAGCTGTCGCTCAGTACCAGGACAATCCCGACCATCCCGGCCTGAACTTCGAGCGCCTTCAGCAGCTGGCTGGCCGCCAGCGGCTCTGCACGATCCGGGCATCTCGCGAACTTCGGATTCTGATGGCCGTCGATGGCGACGTGGCGGTGATGCTGCGCGCCGGGCATCACGATGCGATCTATGACTTGGCCGGAACGAGCCGGTTTGTCGTCCCTCAGGCGGATGCTCCAGGGCTCGTCCCAATCGTGGACGGCGCTGTCGATCTCGATGGCAAGCCGCTGAGGCCAGGTCGAGCGGTTCCCACCGAACCCGCTGATGTAGTTGGGGCGCTTGACCACTGGTCGACGCCTGAGCTTCAGGCCGTTGGCTTGAGCGAGGAGGCGATCGGTCGCCTCCGGTCGGTCGCAGTGGATGACCTCCTTGACGGTTGGCCCGACATTCCAGAGTCAACCCTTGATCTTGTGCTTCGGCTTTCCGAGCTAACGCCCGAGCAGTACGCGCACGAGCAGGAGACCGATGAGGAGACAGACGTCGACCTCCGTGGCGCAATCCTTGAAAGGGGCGCGTTCGGCGGCCTGTCGGACTTCCTTTCTGCTGATGAGCTGGTCGCGCTTGCGGAGGCGCCGATCGAAGACTGGATGGTGTTCCTCCACCCATCCCAGCGTGAGCTGATCCAGCGTGAGTACACGGGCGTTGCACGAATCAGAGGCTCAGCCGGGACAGGCAAGACCGTCGTGGCGCTGCATCGGGCTGCGCGACTGGCACGACATCACCGAGACGGCGACCTTCCTGTTCTCTTCACGACATTCATCAACAATCTTCCGCCCGTCTTCGAAAACCTCTTTGGCCGGCTCCCGGGAACCTCGGCGGGCCGCGTCGTTTTCACAAACGTTGACAAGCTCGCTCATCAGGTCTGTCGTGAAGCCGGCGAACGAGTGGTGCTTGATCCCCGGCTGGTTGACGATGCCTTCGAGGCAGCCTGCGCCGAGGTGGTGGTCGCAGGTTCTCCGTTGAAAGAGTCCGGTCTGTCTCGTCGCTACCTGCGCGAGGAGATCAACTCGGTTATCAAGGGACGAGGCTTAGCTTCGGTCGATGAGTATCTGCGCATCGAACGCAAGGGCCGGCGGACGCGCTTCTCGCCAGTAATGCGCGAGCAAGCCTGGCTTCTTCGCGAAGCACTGGACCGCCGACTTCGTGAGTCGGAGGTCATGGACTTCCCCGACGTCGTGCTCCGCGCCTTAGAAGTCTCCAACACGGAGCAGCCCCGATTCCGAGCGGCGATCGTCGATGAGTCGCAAGACCTCACCCTCGCCGCATTGAAGCTGGTAGCTGCTGTGCTCCCGAACGTTGCCGGCGAGGGTCAACTCCTCCTTGTCGGCGACGGTGCACAGCGCATCTACCCAGGGGGATTCGGGCTTCGGGCCGCCGGAATGGATGTGCGTGGCCGATCCGCCGTGCTGAGACTGAACTACCGAAACACCGCGGCTATCGCTTCAACCGCAGCAGCGTGCGCCGGCGAGTCGGTGTTCGACTTCGACGATGACCTCGATCGTGCAGCAGAGATGGCACCGACACTTCGGGACGGTCTTGCGCCACTGTTGGTCGATGGCGGCAGCGAGGCTGGACAGTGCACATGGATTGCGCGCCATATCCGCCATCTTGTCGATATCGATGCCGTGCGTCCCGGTGATATTGGGGTTTCAGCCGCTAGTAACCGGCTGGCCAAGGACGTCAGGAGGGCTCTGGAGCAAGCGGGCTTCGCTACTGAGGGATTGGACAAGTTCGAGGGAGTACCCAACGACCGCGTCAAGGTCGGCACCTTCTTTCGTGCGAAGGGCCTCGAGTTCAAGATCATGTTTGCTGCAGGTGTGTCCGAATCCTCATTCCCGTCTCCCAGGCGGCCAGGTGAATCCGAAGAGGAGTACGCGGATCGCCATGGGCTCGCAGTCAGCCAGCTGTTCGTGGCGATGACCCGCGCTCGCGATCGTTTGATTGTCCTTCACGATGGTGAACCTGCCGAGGTGTTGGCGAGTGCCTCAGGCTGCTTCGAAGAGGTGACGGCATAGTGGAGTCACGGCGAGGCAGTACCCGAGGAGTGACATGGTGACCGCCGACTCAGAACTGGACTTTCAGGCCGAGCTGAACGATCGCGCCCGTCGGCTGATGCAGTACCTGAAGGAGTCGGATCAGGCGCTCCGACCGCTTCGCCGTGACATTGAGTCCGAGGGGCACCTGCGTTTGTATCCCTCGTCGCTGCCAGAGCACGACGCTGTACGTGTCTTCGCCGGAGACGCATGGCTCACCGTGGACAGGGTCGATGAGCCCCCCGACCCTCCCGCCGCCCCGCGAGAGTTCGAGCACTCGCTGGTCGGAGCAACAAACGACCCGTACCGCGAGCCAAGCCTGGGCTCGATGGCTCTCGACGAACTCGAAGAGGTGGAGCGATACCGCGTCGAGCAGAGCTTCAACGATTGGATGCTGGCGCAGTGGCGGCCATGGGCGAGGGTTGCTGGCCCTGCTCGCCGAGCGCGCGGCCTCTACCACGAGCTCTTCAACACGAGGATCGAGCTCGAAAAGGAACAAGACCGACTCGAGCTTGTGCTTGGCAACGGGCTCTTCACTTGGGCAGCCGATGGTGAGGCGATCCGACATCCGATTGCTGTGCGTGTTGGCGCCATCGAGTTCGACGACCACACTGGCCGGCTATCGGTAATCCCCACGCGCGATGCCGAGCTCGAGTTGCACTACTTGCATGGCCTTCGCGCCGGGGATGTGGATCTCCGCAGTCGCCTGGCGGAGGACTTCTCGGCTGCTCCGGTTGGCCCCCTCGATGACGATCGGCTCGACCAGCTCTACCGCCCATTCATCAATTCCTTTGGCCTGGATGGCGAGATTCTTGATCGCTCAGCACCACCGGCTCCGACGTCGAAGCCTCAACTCAGCGACACGTGGGTTGTTGGCGTTCGTCGTCGGACCGCTCGATACCAACGGTTCTTTGAGCAGGTCATCGCTGCCATCGAGAGCGGCACCGTCTCGCCGGCTCTTGGCGCGCTCGTTGCTGAGGATGCGCATCAGCTCCCGGATCCCTGGGATGAGGAGGAGCGGACTCGACTCGACCAGGAGCTGCTCTTTCCCAAACCCAGCAATGAAGAGCAAAGGCAGATTGCGCGCAAGCTTGCGCTGAACCCGGGCGTCACCGTTCAAGGCCCGCCGGGGACAGGCAAGACGCACACGATCGCGAACCTCATCTGTCACCTCGTCGCTCATGGGAAACGGGTTCTCGTCACCAGCCAGAAGGCACAAGCCCTGTCGGTGTTGCGAAGCCAGCTCCCGGATGAGATTCAACCTCTTTGTGTTACCAACCTCTATGGCACCGGGAAGCGAACGGAGCTTCGAGATTCGATCGACGCGATCCAGCAGGGTCTGGGGCTGGACGAGGCTCGGCAAAGCCGCGATCTCGACGATGCGCGGCGCCGGCTCCGCGAGACCCGGGAGCGGGTGGCCGAACTCAGCAGCCGCCTCCGTGATGTGCACGAGGCAGATGCCCGGACCCACCCGATTGATGGCGAGCCGAGAGATCCGCGTTCGCTCGGGGACTGGCTGCGGTCGAACGAGGAGACCCTCGCCTTCATCCCTGATCAGATCGGGGAGGTAGCACCACCGCTATCCGGTGAGGAGTTCCGGCAGCTTCATCAGGCGCTTCAACGGATCCGTGCCGAGGACAGATCGGCCGCCGTACTCACGCTGCCGGTTGAAGACAGAATCGGCGAAGAGCTTCAGGTCGATTGGGATCGACTCATCGAGCTACGCGAGATCCTGGCCGGTGTGGGATCCGAACTTGGCGGCCTTGAGCTGCTTGAAGGTCGCTCACAAGAAGAGATTCGCGGCGACTGCGACCAGCTCGCGGAGTGTGCAGCCACGTTCGCCAAGCTCCAGGAGCCATGGCATCACGAGTTCCGCAAGGACTTTGGTGCAGGCCGGTCCTTTGCTGACACCTGGCAGGCTCGATCGGAGTCGCTCAAGGCCGAGGTGTCGGATATCCGACTGGCAGCCAACGACCTACTTGGTCGACGGGTACAGACCCCCGACGCGATGCCACAGCCGGAGCTGGTCGACGCCCTGGAGCAGGCACTCGAGCGTCGTGAACTGGGGCGGACACTTGGCCCGCTTCAGCGCGGCTTGAGGAAGATCGTTGAGCAGTGTGTGGTTGATGGCAATCCGCTGAATGCGGCGGAACCGCGCGTCGCCGACCTCAAGCTGGTTCTCCGCTGGCTCGACGTGACGGAACGGCGGGCTCGACTGCTTCGAACCTGGAACGACATCGCCGGCCAGATCGGGGCACCAACCGTGCCCTTCGAAGCGGAGCCGGTGGAGTCAGCGGTGCAGCATGAGCTGGCAAGCCTGGCGGCGTTGATCGATTGGGAGATGAGCGGCCGGGCCAAGGCTCTAGAGATCTCGTCGTCATACGGCTTGCCAGTCGGCGCCGTTGCTGACCCTGAATCCCTCGCTCACTCAGTCGAGACTCTGACGCGATCGTTGCTTCGCTTTGAAGAGGCAGAACTGAGCGAGGGCCTAGATACGCGTCTGGGTGAACTGCTGGCCGGCAGCAGGGAGCCCAACGCAAGCCCGCTCTGGGGAGAACTGGCGCGGGCAATGGAGAGTCGTGATGCTGAGGCTTGGGATGCGGCTCGCATCGAGGCCGATCGGCTACGAACTCTGGCAACCGAGGCGAACGTGGCTAGCGAGCTACTCGACCGTCTCGGCCGGGCTGCTCCGCAATGGGCCAGCGAACTACGAGTTCACGATGGCGGCAGTCCATGGCCGATCGGCCTCGAGGCTGCGGCCTGGCAATGGCGGGCAGCAGAAACGTGGCATCAACAACTGCTGGCAATCGACGATCCCGCCCTCCTCCAGGGCGAGATTGAACAAGCCCAGGACGACGAGCATCGAGCTGTTGAATCTGTCGTTGCCTTGAGCGCTTGGCTGAAGCTGATCCAGCGCGTCACGCCTGCTCAGAAGTCAGCACTCGGCGAGTATGCGGTCGCAATGCGAAAGGTGGGGAAGGGCACGGGACAGTACGCCCCCGTCCGCCTGCGGGAGGCTCGCGGCGCGCTCGCTCGGGCACAGGGGGCCGTCCCTGTCTGGGTAATGCCTGTACCTACGGCTGTCGACTCGTTCGATCCGCTGATACATGAGCGATTCGATGTCGTGATCACGGATGAGAGCTCGCAAAGCGATCTCTCGGCGCTGGCTCTGGCGGCTCTCGCCGACAAGCTGGTTGTGGTCGGCGACGACAAGCAGATTTCCCCAGTCCTGATCACCAAGCTTCAGCCATTGCTGGATCTGAAAGCGAAGCACCTCGACGGGCACCTGGTCAATGCGTCGATCTTCTCCCCCGGCTCGAGCCTCTATGACGTGGCCAATGCCGTATTCACCGGCAGCGTGATGCTCAAGGAGCACTTCCGCTGCTTGCCGGAGATCATCGGGTTCTCCAACCAGGAGTGCTACCGCGGGGAGATCCTTCCGCTTCGGGAGAACCGCGAGGACGCGGCGTGGCGCCCGGTTCGGTCGATCCTGCTGCGTGAAGGATTCCGCGACGGCAAGGTCAACCCGCCGGAGGTCGATCGCATCGTTGACCTCGTCAAGAGTCTGGTCGAGGACCCGGCGTATGCCGGTCGTTCGATGGGTGTCATCTCGCTGATTGGAGATGAGCAAGCCAAGGAGATCAGCGAACGTCTCCAGTCTGTGCTCGGCGAGATCGAGTTCGAACGACGGCGTATCCGGTGCGGAGACGCCTATCACTTCCAGGGTGATGAGCGAGACGTGATGATCCTGTCGATGGTTGCGAGCGCCCAAGAGAAGGGCGGCTCGTTCACCAGGAACTCCGACATCCAGCGGATCAATGTTGCGGCGAGCCGCGCCCGCGACCAGGTCTGGCTCGTTCGCTCGATCGAAGCTGCCGACCTAGGGCAGCAAGACATCCGTCGGAAACTGATCGACTACTACGCAGACCCATCGCTCGGGAAGCCCGATCCAACGCCAATCCTCGACCGGACCGAGTCGCCCTTTGAGCGAGTGGTGGCCGAACGGCTCCTGGCGGCGGGCTACGACGTTGAGCCGCAGTATCGGGTGGGGGCGTTGCGTATCGACTTCGTTGTGCGAACGAAGTCACGTCTGGCCCGGCTCGCCGTCGAATGCGATGGCGAACGCTGGCACGGACCCGAACGCTGGGCCGATGACATGGCTCGACAGCGGACGCTCGAACGACTCGGATGGCGCTTCCATCGGCTGCGCGGCGCAGCGTTCTACCGGGATCCCGATCGATCGATGGCCGCGCTGTTCGACGTGCTCGAGGCGATGGATCGAAACGCCGTGGAGGCGAAGCGGCGAGCTGACAGGGCCACCCCAAAGGAGGAGCCGACTCCCGAGCCGGAAACACCACCACCGGCGCGGGAGGCGGCCCCCGTTGTGGCGACACCGGTGGAACCGGAGCGTGACTCGAAACCACCGGTGACGAAGCGAAGCGCGCAGAAGCGAACGCGGCCCACCGCAAAGGCCCCGGCGGATCGCAAACGGCCAGATCGAAAGGTGGTCACGAGTAGTGGGCGCCGCAAGCCAAAGAAGACGGCAGACACGTCGGCGGAACGTGTTGTACCTCAGCTCTGGCGACGCTTGCACCAGGGCATCCGGGGTTCGTTCGGCGACATCGCGGTCGGAGGCTCAGAAGAGGTGCTGGTCTTGGCCGGCACTCTCATCTACGTCGAGTGTCGATTGGCTGAGGACACAATCCTCCCGCGACACATCGTCGAGGCACACGAGACTGCGAAGGGACGGCGGGCAGCAATCGTCGTCCGCCTTGGGGTTCCCTACGATCCCGAGTCCCTCGAGTGGGCTCAGCGTCGAAACGTTGCGCTACTCCGGCTCAACAATGTCGATCGCCCGGTGGCTGTCAACCCGCCAGCGGAGGCGCTACTGCGCGAGCTGCAGGGATGAGGCGCCTGGCATCACTCCTTCCGAGCCCGCCGGGCCGTCACAGCCGTGCTGTACTGACTGCACTATGAGTGACGAGACGATCAAGAATCACGCGGCTTTCATCTGGTCGGTCGCCGATCTACTCCGGGGCGACTACAAGCAGTCGGAATACGGGCGGGTCATCCTGCCGTTCACGGTGCTACGACGTATCGACTGCGTGATCGATCCGGTCAAGGCCGACATGCTCGCCAAGTACGAGTCGACCAAGGCAGCCGGAATCGACAATCACGGCCCGGTCCTCGACCGGCTGACCGACACGCAGCATCTCTGGAACACGTCGAAGTACGACATCTCGAAGCTGCTGGATGACACCGATCACATCGCCGCAAACCTGCGGGCGTACATCGCTGCGTTCAGCCCACAGATTCGCGACATCCTCGAGCACTTCGATCTCGAAACGCAGATCGCCCGGCTCGACAAGGCAAATCTCCTGTACCTCGTCGTCAGCAAGTTCGCCGACATCGACCTGCACCCCGACACGGTCTCCAACCTCGAGATGGGCTACCTGTACGAGGAGCTGATCCGCCGCTTCTCGGAACTGTCCAACGAGACGGCAGGTGAGCACTTCACACCTCGCGAGGTGATCCGGCTGATGGTGAACCTGCTGTTCATCGATGACGACGAGCTGTTGGCCAAGCCGGGGATCGTGAAAACGATGTTCGACCCTGCGTGCGGCACCGGTGGCATGTTGAGCGTGGCGGAGGATCATCTGCGTCAGCTCAACCCGCAGGCGAAGCTCGAGGTGTTCGGCCAGGAGCTCAACCCCGAGACATACGCGACATGCCGGTCCGACATGATGCTGAAGGGCCAGAACGCCGAGAACATCGTGTTCGGCAACTCGTTCTCCGAGGACGGTCACGACGGCGCCTCGTTCGACTACCTGCTCGCCAACCCGCCGTTTGGGGTGGAGTGGAAGAAAGTGAAGGACGAGGTCACGACCGAGCACGAGACGAAGGGTTTCGCCGGTCGTTTCGGTGCGGGTCTGCCCCGTATCAACGACGGCAGCTTCTTGTTCTTGCAGCACATGATCTCGAAGATGAAGCGCCCCGAGGACGGTGGCAGTCGTCTGGCGATTGTGTTCAACGGCAGCCCGCTGTTCACCGGTGCGGCCGGTAGCGGCGAGTCGGAAATCCGGCGGTGGATCATCGAGAACGACTGGCTCGAAGCCGTCGTCGCCCTGCCCGATCAGCTCTTCTACAACACCGGCATCTCGACGTACTTCTGGATCATCACCAACCGCAAGAGCCCGGAGCGCAAGGGCAAGGTGCAGCTCATCGACGCCCGCGACATGTTCGTGAAGATGCGCAAGAGCCTGGGCGAGAAGCGCAAAGAGATCGGTCGGTCCGACATCGACGAGATCGTCCGCACCTATGGCGACTTCGAGGAACGCATCGCCGAACCTGCTGACGAGTCGAGACGGGTCGGCTGCAAGATCTTCCCCAACGAAGCGTTCGGCTTCCTTCGCATCACCATCGAACGACCCCTGCGTCTGCGCTGGGAGATCACCGCCGAAGGCATCGGAGCCCTCAAGGCCGACAAGAAGTTCGCCAATCTCGACGAGGCCGAGCAAGCTGCCTTGCTTGCCGACCTCGAGCCGGCGATCGGTGTTGCCTACCCGTCCGACGGCGACATCCGCTGCGAGGTCCAGGCGTCGATGAAGCGGGCCGGGGTGAAGGGCAAGCCGATCGAGAACACCATCGTAGATGTCTTCGCGTTCCGCGACCCAAAGGCCGACATCGTCACTGACAGGAAGGGTCACGCCGAGCCCGACAGCGACCTGCGCGACAACGAGAGCGTGCCGCTGCCGTCGGGGTCCGTCCGCTACGAACCCGACCCGACCGAGCGCCTGGCCACTGATACCTACGTCGACGCGGTCGAGGACTACGTCGAAGCCGAGGTCCACCCCTATGTCCCCGATGCCTGGGTCGCCCACGACAAGACCAAGATCGGCTACGAGATCCCCCTCACCCGCCACTTCTACGTCTACACGCCGCCTCGTCCCCTGGCTGAGATCGATGCCGAGATCCGCCAGCTGGAGTCGGAGATCCAGGGGCTGCTGGCCGAGGTGACCTCGTGAACATCGTCACTGTGCCACTACAACGGGTGTTTCGGGTCGTCAACGGAGGCACACCGACAGCCGACGAGGCCAACTGGGCAGGCGATGTCCAATGGGCGACACCGGTCGACCTCGCGCGCAGTGACGGCGGGTTGATCGGGGCTACTGACAGGACCTTGACGCATGCCGGACTCGAGCAGGGCAGCCGTTCAGTGCCCTCGGGAAGTCTCGTCGTCTCGACGCGCGCTCCAATCGGCTACGTCGGTCAGACAACATGCGAAACTGCTTTCAACCAGGGTTGTCGGGGTTTGGTTCCGAGTTTCGAGTGCGATGTCCGCTTCTTTCGGTACCAGCTTTCGTCGATGACCGAACTCCTGAACTCGCTTGGGCAAGGTTCGACCTTCGTCGAGCTTTCATCGGGCGACCTTGAGTCTGCGCCGGTTGCAGTCCCTACAGTGGCGGAGCAGCGGGCGATTGCGGACTACCTAGACGCCGAGACCGCCCGCATCGACGCCCTCATCGCCAAGAAGCGACAACTCATCCACCTCCTCGAAGAGCGCTGGCGGGCCCTTGTCGATCACGCAACGTCCACCGGTCACCGGGTCCGCGTTAGGCACTTAACGTCACTACGCACGAGCGGACCGAGGGGATGGGCAGAGCGGGTGGGTGACACCGGGCAGCCGTTCATAAGGTCAGGGAACCTGACCCGCGACTCGATCGAGATTGACCGCACAGAGTTGGCAAGAGTCGTACCCCCGAACGCCGCTGAGGCCAGACGCTCTGCGACCGCCTCGGGTGACTCTCTTATTGGGATTACTGGCGCCAACACCGGCTGGGTAGCAGCGGTCGACTCCGCGACGGACGCCGGGTTTGTCAGCCAGCACGTGGCGATTCTTCGCCCAGACCGAATCGAGCCTCGATGGCTTACCTACTCACTCTTTGCTCCGCGGTCTCAGGACCAGCTTCTCGGCGGTCAATACGGCGGCACGAAGACTCAGCTCGGGCTCCAAGACCTCGCGGAACTGGTCGTTCACGTGCCCACCAGCAGCGATCAACGGGTGATAGTCGAGCGCCTAGACGCGGAGCGGCTTCGACGCCGCCGGATGATCCAGGCACTCGAAATCCAGGTCGACCTACTGATTGAGCGTCGGCGCGCAGCTGTTACGGCAGCCGTGACCGGCACCCAAGAGGCCCCTAGATGACACGGCTCCGCTATCTGCTATCGCCAACGGACAGAAGGTGCGGCGACCATGGATCCCCCGAGGATCTGCTGTCAGTCTCCATTCACCGGGGGGTAGTACCTCGCCTGCACGAGACCCAGGACCTACCGCGTGCCGTTGACCTGGCCGGGTACAAGTTGGTCCGTCGCGGAGACATCGTGCTCAACCGGATGCGCGCATTTCAGGGTGCAGTGGGCAAGGCCCCCTGCGATGGGATTGTCAGTCCTGACTACATCGTCCTGATGCCGGGGTCCGAGGTCGAGGCTGCGTACCTGCATCACCTGTTCAGGTCACCATGGTTCGTCGCCGAGATGGTTGCGCGCCTCCGGGGCATCGGTTCGACCGACACGGGTTCCGTTCGGACGCCGCGAATCAACTGGGATGACCTTGGCGACATTGAGGTCTCAGTGCCGGATCGCCACGAACAACGGGCGATTGCGGACTACCTGGACGCCGAGACCGCCCGCATCGACGCCCTCATCGCCAAGAAGCAACAACTCATCCACCTCCTCGAAGAGAGGCTGTGGGCTGACGTTGTTCGCGAGGTTGCCGGCTGCAGGCGATTCGTGCCCCTGCGCAGAGCATTGGCGTCGATCGTCGACGGTCCGTTTGGTAGCGCGTTGACGTCAGCTCACTACGTCACCGAGCCCGAGACTCGGGTTGTTCGTTTGGGCAACATCGGGTTTGCAGAGTTCCGCGGTCACGACGAGGCATACGTATCGCACTCATACGGGACCGAGCTTCGCAGGCACCGGGTCACCAGGGGTGACCTATTGATCGCAGGACTTGGCGACAGCCGCAACCACGTCGGGCGCGCAGTTGTTGCCCCCGACCTGGGAAAGGCGATTGTGAAGGCTGACTGCTACTGCGCTGCGGTCGACCAGCGCGTAGCCATCCCGGAGTTCCTTGCAGTTGTTCTCTCGTCACCCCTTGGCCGTGATGCAGTTGGAAAGGCAGGTCGCGGCACTACCCGGTCGCGAATCAACCTTGAGATAGCGAAAGAGGTCGTTCTGCCGCTGCCGGAACTCTTTGTCCAACGGTCGATCGCCGCTCGGTTCGAGGAGCGCCGTGTTGCGTCGAATCGGTCGAAAGAAGCAGTGAGCACGCAGGTAGCTCTGCTCGCGGAGAAACGTCAGGCCCTTATCACCGCCGCTGTCACTGGCGAGTTCAGTGTTCCAGGAGCTGCATGATGGCTGGACCGAAGGAGTTCGACTTCGAGACGCAGATCTGCGACGCGCTGGCCGCCGGCAGCGGCTACGTCGCTGCAAAGGTTGGCACCGCGCAGGAAGGCCCTCCTGACTTCGACCCTGCCCGTGGCCTCGACACAGCCGAGCTGTTCACGTTCATCGGTGCGACTCAGGCCGATGAATGGGCGGAGCTGATCAGCCGGTACGGCGGTGACCCGAACGAGGCGCAGCGGCAGTTCGCCAATCGCGTGGCGAAGGTGATCGACGATCGGGGCACGATCGAAGTCCTTCGCCAGGGCGTCGATGACCTCGGCGTCAACATCCGGCTCGCCTACTTCAAGCCGTCGACCTCGCTCAACGATGAGACGCTGGAGCGCTACGAAGCCAACCGGCTTACCGTCACCCGTCAGCTCCCGTACGAGACCGCGGGCAACAAGACGCTCGACCTGTGCCTGCTCGCCAACGGCATTCCCGTCGTCACCGCCGAGCTCAAGACCCACCTCACCGGCCAGACTGCTGAGCACGCCAAGACCCAGTACGAAACCGACCGCGACTCGGCCAACACCACCCTCGGCAAACGAGCCGTCGCTCACTTCGCGGTCGACACCGAGGTCGCCTGGATGACCACTCGGCTCACCGGCAAGAAGACCCGCTGGTTCCACTACAACCTCGGCCGCGACAACGGCGCCGGCAACCCCGACAACCCCACCGGCCACCGCACCTCGTACCTGTGGGAACAGCTCTGGGAACGCAATGCCCTGCTCGACATCCTCAGCCGCTTTGTCCACGTGGAACCCACCCCCAAGGGCAAGAAGAGCGAAGGCGCCGTCATCTTCCCCCGCTTCCACCAGTGGGACGCCGTGCTCCAGATCGCCGACCACGCCCGCACCAACGGCGCCGGCCACAACTATCTCGTCCAACACTCCGCGGGCTCGGGTAAGTCGAACACCATCGCCTGGCTCGCTCACAGGCTCTCCACTCTCCACGACACCGCCGACACCAAGGTCTTCGACAAGGTCATCGTGATCACCGACCGTCAAGTGCTCGATCGGCAGATGCAAGAAACCGTTGGCCAGTTCGAGAAGGTCGCCGGCGTTGTCCAGAAGATCGACGAGAACTCCGCCCAGCTCGCCGAAGCCCTCGAAGGCGAGCAGGCTCGGATCATCATCACCACGATCCAGAAGTTTCCGTTCGCACTCGAGAAGATCTCGTCGTTGCCCGACCGGCGCTACGCCGTGATCGCCGACGAAGCCCACTCGTCACAGTCAGGGGAGACGGCCAAGGACGTACGGATCGTGCTGCGAGCCCAGTCGGACGAAGAGACGCTCGCGGCCGAGGAGCTCGAGGATCTCGGGTCGGCCGACGAGGTGGCGGACCCAGTACAGGATGAGCTGGAGAAGCAGGTCAATGCTCGCGGGCCACAGAAGAACATCAGTTTCTTTGCCTTCACAGCGACGCCAAAGGCACGCACGCTCGAGATGTTCGGCACCAAGGTCGCCGGCGACGATGACAAGCCCACCTACGTACCCTTCCACCTGTACTCGATGCGGCAGGCCATTCAGGAGGGGTACATCCACGACGTCCTCGCCAACTACACAACCTACGAGACGTACTGGAACATCGAGAAGGCCGTCGAAGACGACCCCGAGTACGACCCTGGTCGGGCCAAGGCGGCGATCGCCAAGTTCGTCAGCCTCCATGAACACAACCTGGCGCAGAAGGCCGACATCATCGTCAACCACTTCCGGGACAAGGTCTCGAACTTGGTGGGGGGCGAGGCCAAGGCGATGGTGGTCACGGCCTCGCGGCTACACGCGCTGCGGTACGGATTGGCGCTGCGGCACTACTGCGCAGAGAACGGCATCAACGACGTTGGCGTGCTCGTCGCCTTCTCCGGCACGCTCACCGACAACGGCATCGACTACACCGAGACGTCGATCAACGGCTTCCCTGAATCACAGACGCCGTCCAAGTTCGACACCGACGAGTTCCAGATCCTTGTCGTCGCTGAGAAGTACCAGACCGGCTTCGACCAGCCGAAGCTCCACACGATGTACGTCGACAAGCCGCTCTCGGGCCTCGCCGCCGTCCAGACACTCTCGCGCCTGAACCGCTCGCACCCGAAGAAGGACTCGACGTTCGTGTTCGACTTCCGGAACAGCGCCGAGGACATCCGCAACGCATTCGCCCCGTGGTACGTCCGCACCGAGGCACCGCCCACCGACCCCAATCTGATGTACGACGCCTATCACCGGATGATGGAGTACGACGTCCTCCGGATCGAGGAGACCGAGGCGTTCGTCTCCGTGCTGCTTGAAGATCCGACCGCGTCGGATCGGATCTACGGACTACTCGAGGGTGCGAAGGCCCGATTCTGGGAGGCCCTCGATGAGGAGGAGCAAGGTCGATTCCGTGATGCGCTGAAGGACTTCGTGAGTGCCTACAGCTACCTCTCGCAGATCGTGCCGTTCGGCGACGCCAAGCTCGAACGCGACTACGTGTTCTGCCGGGCGCTCGCTCGGTTCATCCGTGCGCCTGGTGAGGAGTTGCCGCCGATCGGCGACGAAGTTGAGCTGACGCACCTCGCCACCCGACTCACTGGCGAGGGATCCATTTCGCTTCCCGAAGACGAGGGCGAGCTCTCCGGGCGGGGGGAGGTGCTTGGGCGGCCTGGCGTCCCCGACGCCGAGCTTCTGTCTGAGATCATCAAGCGTCTCAACGAACGGTACGGGACCAGCTTCGACCCAGCCGATCGAGTGTTCTTCGATGCGCTCGTCGAGAAGATGGCGGATCGTCCCGAGGTGCAACAGGCCGCGATGGCCAATAGTCCGGAGAACTTCCGGATCGCCATGGCCGATGGGTTCCAGGATGCGGTGATTGACCAGATGGGCGTGGCCACCGACATCACCAAGAACTTCCTGGACAACCAAGACTTTGCAGGCGACGTCCTTGGTGCGTACATGCCGCTGCTGCAGACGAAAGCAAAGGTTGCCCACCAGCAGCATTGTCCGCTGGGCGAACTGCTCGGCGGCGAGACGTCATGGCTCGAATACAAAGCGTCGCTGCGGACGAATGCCGATGGCAAGAAGTTCCGGTTGATGGAGGCGATGACACTCAAGACCGTGGCGGCGTTCCTCAATTCCTACGACGGTGGGACGCTGCTGATCGGTGTGACTGACGATGGTGGCGTTGTCGGTCTTGAGAACGACTTCGCCACTCTCCGCAAGGATGGCAAGGACGACGCTGACCTGTTCCTTCTGCACGTGAACAACCTGATGCGCTCGTCGATGGGGCCCGCGGCGATCACCAACGTCTACACGGAGATCGTTGAGTGGGGCGGCGAGGCTGTGTGTCGGATGCACGTCAAGCCGAGCGGCTTCCCCGTCGAGGCAACGGTGAAGGTGCAGGAGAACGGCCCGAACGTAACGAAGACCGTCACCTACGTGCGGATCAACAACGCCACGCACGAGTTCAAGGATGAAGACGAGAAGCAGAAGTTCATCGCCCAGCGATGGCCTGGAGGTGGGGCATGAGTGAGCTCAGCTACGTCTACGTGCTCACGAATCCGGCCATGCCGGGCCTGGTGAAGATCGGGCTGACTGACGCCGACGATCCGACGACCCGGGCCGCACAGCTCTACACGACGGGTGTGCCGTTGCCCTTCGAACTCGAATACGCAGGACAGGTCGTTGATGGGTCGCTGGTGGAACGGGAGCTCCACAACGCCTTCCGCGACCGTCGGGTCAACCCGAAACGCGAGTTCTTCCAGATCGAACCGGACCAGGTCATTGGGCTCCTGCGGCTCCTCAAAGCTGAAGATGCGACGACCTACGTCCGCAACGAACTCGCTACCGCGATCGAGCCGGAGGAACGTAGTGCGAGCGAGCGCTTCCGTAGCCGGCGACCCCCACTCAACTTCACAGAGATGGGCATCGAGACTGGCGAGGAACTCGTCTACAAACGAGACGAGACGAAAACGGTTGTTGTCGTCGACGCTCGAACCGTCCGACACGCCGACACCGAAGGTGGGCTCTCAAGAATCACTCGTGATTTGCTCGGCGTCGACTATTACGTCGCGCCAACCAGCCACTGGACATACCGCGGGCGAAGCCTGCAGGAGATCTACGACGAGACATACGGCGACCCGCTGTAGCCGAAGTACCGGGCAAAGGGCAACGGAGCACAATGGAAGCAAGAAACCGACCAGTCGCAGACTGGTTCAACGCAATCAGGACGGGGCAGATCCTGCTTCCCCGCTTCCAACGCCATGAGGCCTGGGGCCACGCCCAGATCACGGCCTTGCTCGAAAGCGTGCTTCGGGGGCTTCCAACCGGAGCAGCGCTGATCCTCGAGATTGGCGATGAGCAACCGTTCCTTGCACGGGCCCTGGTCGGCGCCCCCGAGCCGACTGAGCGGGTGACCGAGCACTTGCTCGACGGGCAGCAGCGGTTGACTGCCCTCTGGCGGGCATGCCATGACAACTACCCAGATCGGGTCTACCTCATCGGCGAAGAGTTGGACGAAGAGGCCGGCACGAGTCGCCCGATCGTGCGCGCCGAGCCGACGCGCTGGAAGAACGGAACCAGGTACCCCCTCTGGCTCGACCAGCCGGCCGAGTGTTGGGCGCGGAACCTGATCCCACTGCGGTTGTGCTCACCTGATGCCCCGCAGGACGAAGCCAATGCCTGGGTGGATGAAGCAGCCAACGGTGGGCCAACCCGGGAGATAGACCAGGCGATTCTCGGCTACCGGTCGACCGTCGCCGCATTCAACATCCCGTTCCTGAGTCTTCCGACCGGCACTCCTCGAGAAACTGCCCTTGACGTCTTCATCAACATGAACACAAGTTCGGTTCGGTTGACCTCATACGACATCGTCGTAGCTCAGTACGAGGCAGCTACCGGGGAGTCGCTCCATGACCAGGTAGAGGAGCTTCAGGCCGCCGTCCCACGCCTCAACGACTACCGCAGCGCCGAGAACCTCCTCCTCGACATGGCGGCACTTCGAGAGGACAGGCCGCCTAACCAGGCGTCGTACCACAGGCTCGACCTCGCCCATCTCAACGACTCGTTCGACGAACTCGTCAGCGGCGCGGCGTTCGCAATCGAGATTCTCGAAGGCGAAGGAGTGTTTGACGGCGACCGTCTGCCCACCGTCGCCGTACTCCCAATACTTGGCGCGTTGGTAGGCCACGTCCCACCCGGCGGCGATGAGCGCGGCAACGCAATCGGCTTGCTTCGCTCGTATCTGTGGAGAGCCTTCAGCACAAACCGCTACGAGGCAGCGGCAGCCAACCGAGCGCTCCAGGACTACCGAGGGCTTCGAGGGGAGCTGACAGCGAGCGCCAGGACCGCACCGATCTTCGACGAGCAATTCCACGCGCTTCCAGGCCCGGACGAGCTGAAACAGGCGCAATGGCCAAAGAACCGCGAGACGCTCGCGCGAGCGATTCTCTGCGCCTCCCTTCGACGGGGTGCCTTCGATCTTGCCGACGGGGCCAAGGCGACGGCTGCAAACATGGGAAGTCGTGAGTATCACCACCTGTTCCCTGACGCGTACCTTCAACAGAACACAGAGGCTTCTCGCCAGCAGATATACCGCGCACTCAACTGTTCGCTGATCACCTGGCGAACAAACCGTCGGATCAGTGCGAAGGCCCCACTCGTCTATCTGCGCGAGCGCGTAGAGGCCTCGTCGCTTGGGGAAGACGAGATCCGACGACGGCTGGAGTCTCACCTGATCCCATGGGACGAGTTCGCCAAGGCGTCAGATGCGGATGTGCACGGGTCCTACGAGCGTTTTCTCGATGCTCGTGCGGAAGTCGTGGCCGGCTATCTCCAGGAGCTGTGTGCCGGCCGGGAGCCGAACGGCTAGCTGTGGCCGAGGATCAGCTCGACCTTTTCGCCTCGAGCGATCCGCCACCGGACTACCCCCTGACGCTCGGACACGCCACACTCACGGCTGTCCCAACACGCTCGATCCTCACTCGGGCATCGGGCTTCATGTCGGACTACGACTACACACTGAATCCGTATTCCGGGTGTAGCTACGGCTGCACCTACTGCTATGCCGCATTCTTCGCCCGATCCGAGGAGCGGCGCGACACCTGGGGCCGATGGGTCGAGGTAAAGGAGAACGCCCTCGACGTTCTTCGACGGATGCGGAGCGATCTACGCGGCAAGACCGTCTACATGAGCAGCGTTACCGATCCATACCAGCCGATCGAGCGGCGTCTCGGGCTGGTGCGCTCGCTGCTGGAGGAGCTTGCGCCACGAGGAGTCCGCCTAGTGGTCCAGACGAGAAGCCCGATCGTTGCGCGCGACATCGACGTGTTGGGTCGATTCGGTGCAGCACGAGTGAACATGACCGTCACCACCGACAGCGACAGGGTCCAGAGGGCGTTCGAACCGCATTGCCCGACCAACCAGAAGCGGCTTGCCGCGATCACCGAGGTTGCCGCCGCCGGGCTTCCCACTGCGATCACCATGACGCCGCTGCTTCCCCTGGAAGATCCAGAGTCATTCGCCACCGAGCTGCATTCCACCGGCGTCCGCGACTTCGTAGTCCAGCCCTTCCACGCAGACCGGGGCAAGTTCATCGCTGGTACCCGCGACGCGGCGCTTCAGCTAGAGCGGGAGATGGACTGGACGGCGGAGCGCTATCGAGCAGCGGTGGCGGTCCTTCGAAGCCAGCTCCCGGGCCTGAAAGAAGGACGGGAGGGCTTCGCTCCCGAATGACCTACCCGAACCGATCCGCGATCCTCGAACGAGTAGGCGAATGGGCTGAGCCCGTCGACCGCGCCATCGCTTCCGGTGTGCACCAAAGAGTCGCTGACCTCGGTGAGTGGTCCTCGTATGAGTGGCAAGCAAGCCTCCAGGAGCTGCTCAAGCTGAGTCAGGGCGAAGACGCCAACTACGACAGGCCCACGATCGGTCCCTCGTATGCGCTGTGGTACCACGCACGTCGAGTCAACCCGCTGGTATCGCAGCTGGAACGGATCTTTCGCCTCGTCCGCGACCGGGGAATCGCCGAGTTCGACATCGTCGATCTTGGTGCTGGAACGGGAGCCGTGGCATGGGCAGCGGCGCTCGTTGCTGCCGCCGTTTCCGAGCAGGATGAGCCGCCCCACGCAACGGTCCACGAGGTCGAGAGCAGTCCGTTCATGTCGGAGACCGCCGACTGCCTATGGGCTGCCCTCCATGAGGAGATCGATTCCTTCGGGACGGTCACGCGGGAAGTGGTCTCTCACTCGTGGCCAAATGCGACCCTCGATCGAGGCAACCCGACGTGGCTCCTGGCGAGCTTTCTGCTCGATCACACCGACAAGCAACGAGAGGAGGAGATGGCCAAAGCCCTCCATCGCGTAGTGGACAACTGCCAGGCAGAAGGTGTGGTCTTCACCGTCGTCAGTAACAAGAAGAAGGTCGCAGTCTCAGCGATCGATTCGCTGGAAGCGACCCACGCGTGGGAAGGCCTCACCCGCCGGGCGACACCCCTTTGGACGGGCAAGATGCCCCACGCGACTGAGGTCCGCCGGGAGCTGTACCGATCGTTCGGTGTCAGCAGCAACCTGGTGAAGAAGGCGGTGGAATTCAGCGGCGACAAGCCACACGTTCGAGAAGCTCGTCGACCGATCGGCCAGCAAGGCACGCTGGTCGATGAGCGGCCGTGGGTTCACCTCACCGATGAACAACAACTCGCGGTCGACGCGCCCCTCGATCGTCATTTGTTCGTCGCCGGTGCGGCCGGAAGCGGGAAGAGCATCGTGCTCATCGAGCGCCTCATGCGCCTCATCAAACGCCCGAGGCCCGGGGCTTCTCGTTCGATCCTTGTCACGAGTTTCAACAAGGGCATGATCACTCAGCTCGACCGCTGGTTGACAGATCGTCTCGCAAATGACGGCATAGCCAACTACACGCGGACCGGTGGCGATGCCGACATCACCTACAAGGACGTCGGCACCGGACGGGACACGGTTCGGTTCCTCAACTGGGACAAGGCCCCGACCAAACTGTTCGGCTACAAGGAATCGGCGAAGAGCGACTCTGCCTGGCTCAAGGAGGCCGCCACCGTCCTGGAGGAGCTGCGGCGCTCATCTGAGGTCTCGATTCTCGATCGGATGACGCCAGCGTTCCTCCTCGCCGAGTATCGACGTGTCATCTACGGACTTGGCGCGATCCGTTGGGAGGACTACCGCACCGTCGTTCGGGAGGGGCGTGGCCTGCCGCTTCAGGAACCGCATCGCCGAGCGGTTTGGCTCGCATACGAGAAGCTCGGACCGACGAACTTCACCGGCCGTCGGGTCGAGATGCTCCGTGCGGGTCGCAGCGACAAGCTCGACGCCGATTTCACCGACGTCTTTATCGACGAGGTGCAGGACTTCGCGCCGGCCGATGTCGAGAGTGCCCTCGCATTCTGGGATCGATCCGGGACTGTCTTCTATACCGGCGACGAGGCACAGGCGCTGTTCGTCGGGATGTCGTATCGTCGCCCATCGCACCCGACTGGGCGGTGGGGAAGTGCTTCAGTCGTACGCCTGAACGGCTCCCACCGTTTGCCCGTGCCGATCGCTCGAGCGGTCGGAAACCTCGCCGAGGCAGCGATCGCCGAGCGGGAAGCCAACAACCTGTCGGCTGAAGACGTCTCCGTTCCGTCATCACGAAAGGCGGCAGTAATCGGGACACGGCCGATCGTGGTTCTCGGCAGCACCAATGAGCTCGCCGTCCAGATCGAGGACATCCGCGCGGCATACAGCGGATTCCTCGACGCGGAAGCTGGCTCGCGCTACATCACGATTGCCGAACCCGATCCCTTGTTGGCGAAGCTGCTCGATGACGCCGTCAGCACAACGGTGAAGAAGATCAAGGGGCTCGAACGCGGGATGGTCGTCTGGTCCGGTGCCGGCCGACTTGATCACGAAACCGAGCGGCTCGAAACGGCCTACACCGTCATGACCCGGACGTCATGTCTGCTCGTGCTTGCCATCGACTCGGACCGCCTGCTTGCCCCGAACCTCGACGTGTTGTCCAAGCTCGACGGCACTGACCTTCTCTTCTGGACAGAGAAGGCGGAGGCGTGGTGGTGGGACCATTTCCGGCCATCGACTCCTCCAAGACCAGCTGATGACGGGGGCCCCGCAAAGCCGGACAAGCCAAAGCCAGTCGGGGCGATTGGGACACCAAGGAAGCAACCAGCTCCCGCTCACCTAGTCGATACGAGCTGGGGGGAGGGCGCTCCTTGCGAACTCCACGAACTGGGCTGGTGCACACTCTGCAAGCCTCGACAGCTTCCCAGGACCGTCGTGATGACCAAGGGAAGCGGTGCTGCCTTCCATGCGCGAGCCGACTGTCCGGCTCTCCAGTCGGGTCAGCGACTCGTCGCTAGCCGAGGCGGCGATCCAGCGGAAGTCGTGAAGGTTGCGCTCGCATCCGCGATCAACAACGGGAACTTCCCGTGCATGGTCTGTCTGCCGCACGCAGAAGGGCGGCTCTAGCGGGCTCGACTCGCAGCCACGCTCCCCCAAGTATCGCGCCAGGTTCTGCGACGGTTGATCACGCCCGGTGAGCACCCAGGATGGTCTGTAAGGTCGGGCGCAGATCGAGAGGCGACCTCATGAACGACCAACCCGAACTCGGTGCTCTCAGCCCCGTGAATCTGCGGACGATCTGGGCCAACGAGGCGACGGACTTCACACCCTGGTTGGCAGGGAACCTCGAACTCCTGGCGGAAGCTCTCGGGATCGGAGGTCTCACGCTTCTGGAACAGGAGCATCGCGTCGGATCATTCTGCCTCGATCTGCTCGCGCAACTCGACGACGGTCGGATCGTCGCGATCGAGAACCAACTCGAGCGCTCCGATCACACCCATCTTGGCCAGTGCTTGACGTACGCGGCCGGTGTCGGCGCCTATGCGATCGTGTGGGTTCTGCCGGCTCTGGCGAGCGAGCATCGCGCCGCGCTGGACTGGCTCAACGAACACACTGACGGCGAGGTTCACTTCTTCGGAGTCGAGATAGCCGTCGTGCAGATCGGCGCTTCGCTGCCTGCGCCGGTCTTCAACATCGTCTCGCGGCCAAACGACTGGCAGAAGTCCGTGCGCACGCGGAACTCCACGGCATTCCGAGACTGGTCACGTGGCTACAAGGCGCTCGGCTCACTCCGCGATGCCGAATGGACGAGCATTCACGCCCTCGCAGAGCTACTCGGTACCTCGCCCGGTTGGGTGGGCCGCCACTTCTACAACCGCCGCCACGACCCAGAGACCATCCGGATGTTCATGGATGACGGGTCGATCTGGAAATGGATGCGGCACGACGCGGACTCGCCACCGAGCGCGGGGCAACTTCGCGACGAACTCGCCAACCTTGGCATCGTGCTCGATGACAACGACCGCGCCGATCCTTCTGACTTCATGGACTCCAGCGCGCTGGCGGCCCGGCTCGCCTCCGAGGAGTTGCCTCCCGCCCAGACAGGGGTTGAGTAGGCCTCGTTCGCCCTGCCGAGGGTGAGCCGCGACTATCGACGAGAAGCGGGTCAACGCGGACGAGATCGCGACGATTCGCTGATCTCCGCTCGAACGTATGATGAACCGCTCCGGGGAGTGGTCCACGATCGAGATCGCCTCAGCGGATGTGGGCCGGTTGCTGCTGGCGGACGACCGGGGCGGTCGTCGGAATGATGTTGTCGGCCGGCGTTTCGGTGCGCAGACCGGCGGAACCGGTGACCAGCGCCTGGTCCCGCTGACGTCGCGCCTCAGCGATCAGCATCCCGATCCGTTTCGTGCCGGTGGCGGGGAACTCCGGCGTCGGCAGCTCCGCGATCTGGCGGGCGTTTCGCTGCCGGGTGATCTCATGGGTCTCCCAGTCATAGCGGCCTCGGCTGAACAAGGCCTTGCGCATCTGACGGTCCATCCCGAGAGTCCTTTCGTCACCCTGCCATGGGGTACAACGCACCAGGTCGCCCAGAGTCGCGCCGAAGACTGAATCGGTTTGCTACTCGGGGATCTCGACGATGCCACCGCGCCGTTTGATGTCGGCGATCTCCGATGTGAGCCGGTCCCAGACTTCTTGGTGATCGGGCGTCATCTCGATGCGCGAGTTCTCGGGCTTGACCCCGAGTGTGATCTCCCGGGCCATCGTCGCCACATCGTCAGCGGGCACCTTCTGCTTTGGCATCTCGTTCATCCTTCGTCGCCCGTGGCTGAGTACAGCCTCGTCGTGACGGCCACTCCCGAGACTGTCACACCCCCTTGTCATAGTGGTCGTGCGGACATCGGCGGATGTCACGCACTTCCCCGACAAAGGAGATGAGATGACCACTGACGACCCTCTTGAACAGCTGATGGCTGGCATGGCTGCCGGCGACCTCGCGTGCCTGTGGGCGTTCGTTGACGAATACGGCCCCATTGTGCGCACCGTCGTGCGGCGGATCGTCGAGCGGACCGGGCGTCTCGACATCGCCCGCAACCCCGACGAGCTCGAGGCACTGATGCTCGACGCATGCGACGTCATCTACGGGCGTGCCTCCGGTTGGAAGCCGGGCGGAGCGAAGCCGTGGAACTGGGCGTTCGCCGCGATCAACGCTCGCGTCGGCCTGGCGATCGGCCACCGCACAGTCGAGTTCGACGATCTCAGCAGCGATGAGGACCTCGAATGCGAGGCCGGCCCCTACGGCGGTGCCGTGGTGGCCGACCTGGCAGGCGACGACTTGTCCGTGCTCATCAGCCGCCACGACCGAGTGAGGTTGCTCGACGAGGCGATCCGCTCCGTTGGCACCGAAGAGCAACAGGACATCTACTGGGAGTATCGGCTACAGCAGGGGTTCGGCGACCCATCACCGGCCGACACCGTCGGTCTGCGATTCGGCCGCAAGCCGGCCACGGTCCGCCAGATCTGCAAGCGCCACGGAGCCAAGGTCTGGCAGCTGGTCCAGACCGATGATCGGTTCATCGAACTACGTGACCACGGCTGGTTCCAGCCAAACGGCGACGACAGGAGGGTCGCATGACGGCCGTCGACCGCACCGCTCTGACCGAGCACCTCGCTCGTCGTCTCAGAGCCGATGGTGCACTGCACCCAGTCGCCGGCGCAGTGGCAATCGCGGCCCGGGGGTCGAGACGGCTCGCAATCGCAGACTTCGCTGCCAACCTCGATCTGCCAGTCGAGCAGGTCACCGCAGCAGAAGCCGGTCAGACCAAGTTCGCTGCGATCCCCGCCCCCGTTGGGGCCATAGCCGCATCCACAGGAATCGACCTGCTGTCGCTGGCCGACCTAGAACGGCGCTGGCGAGCGGCTGGCGAATCCGCCGCTGCGAACTAAAACCCGCACCACATACGAGGTGAGCTTGCCTCGATTGCGGTTGCCTCTCGCAGCTCTGCTGTCAGGTCATCTGTTGAGCCACGACTGCTCTGCGAAGCAGTCGGTCAGCGCGCAATCCGCGGACCGCATTCAGGTAGCTCATCAGAGACCACAGCATGGGAGCGAGCGAGAGTGCAACCCACCACCCATGGGCCGAAGTGGCGGCCATAAATACGGCGGCAGTTAGCAAGCCAAAGGCAGTCATCCGTGCCTCTCGTTCGTAGGAGAGACGGCTAGCGGCCAATTGGTCTCGGACCATGGGATCAGTAGCGGCGACCGTCTCCGGCAGGAGCTTGTCTTCCTTGATCATTGCGAGCAGATCGACCTTCGCGCCGCGCACCTCCCTACCCAGAGGCCCGACATTGATCCGCTCCGTGAAAGGAAGGACTGAGAAGTTGCCTGTCGTTATCGAGAACATGATCGCCGTGATGCGGCGAAGCAGTACAGCTGCGATCACCAGTGAAACAAACCAGATGATCATGCTTCCGGTAGTGGCCGCCTGAGCAGTCTCAAGAAGCCTGGCGGCCGAGGGAACCTCCGAAGGCGCTCCGCTCATCAGGAGAAGCGTAGAGGCGAAGGTGGCGATGCCCAAAGGGAGGAGTTCGAGATGGACAAAATCGTCTGAGAACTCGAGGAGGTAGTCCGTTGCTGGGCGAATCGCCCCTTGTGGCGAACTTGGAGTCGCCCCTTCTGAGGGGGTTGATGACATGCGGGTCCTCCGGCGACGAGTGGGCCTTTTGGCCCAATCGGCACGGAACGGACCGCCATGAGGTACTACAGGTAGCCACCACCGTCCGTGGCCTCGACTGCCGCAGCTGTCTCGGACTCCGCCGCCACCTTCCGCTTTGCCGCCTCTGCTTTGGCCTCCTCCACTTCCTTGAGTTCGGCCTTCGAGAGGGGGAGCCCATCTGGCTCTGACTCGCTGCCGTAGCCCGTATGCGATCGGATCTCCCCACCCATGGCTGCGAGCCATGCGAGAGGGAGGAAAAGGACGCCAAAGCTGCGCCTCTCATGCTCCTTCATTGTCACCTCCGGTTGGAACCTAGAGATCATTGCATGGCATGGCCGCGGTTCACCAGATTGTCGCGAGGAGTGAGCTGCCATCCAACAAGGTGGGACTTCGGCCGAGTTGACAGCTGACGATTCAGCATCGATGGCATTCTTCCGCCACCCAATAGTCGCACTCTCGACCCGATCTGTCGGCAGCCGTGAGCTGAATATCCAGGGGATGTCCTGGCCCCGGAGCGGGTTCGCAGCCACTGCTCAACCGACTCGTTCTTCGTCGGAGAAGAAGTCGCATCGCCCGAGGGGCTCGTGAGGTCGATCTATCTTCGGCGCCCCTTGGCGGCGTGTGCCGTGTGAGTACGTTCGCTGTCAGTAGATGAGCAGCTCGGTGGGGCATACAACAGCTGAGCTGTTGGCCAGCCTTGCGTCGGCGGTCGCGAGGACGCACTGACCGCCGTATTCGGCTTGCAGGCGTTCTGTTAGGGCAACGTATGCCGCGTCGTAGGGCGTGAGGTTGTTGTGGAGCTCCCAGATCCTGACGAGCATCGGATGTGTGACGGACTCGCGAACGACCGGAAGAGCTGAAAGTGATCTGTGCATGTGTTCGGCCCAGTCAGCGGACGCCTCGTTCCTCAGAACCAGGCCGCGGATCGCTGAGCTCACCTCAAGCACAGTGAGCCCGTGGACAATGTGAGCGTCGTCGCCGTCAAGAAGATCCAGGAGCCATCGTCGTGCCGCTGTCCCTTCTGGCCTGACGCACTCCGCAAGGACTGAGGCGTCTAGAACGACCCGCACGAACTAATGATTCGCTTCGCGGTCCGCGCGAATCAGCTCTACGATGCGCTCGAGCGTGACGTCCGCGTCCGAGACTTCATTCGCATCCTGATCCAACTTCGCGAAGGCAAGCTCAAGATCAGATGGCTCACGCTTCGCAGTTGACGCATCTGTCATCGAGAGGCTCCCAGACCTTCAGCCGCACCGTCGGAATTCCAACGATGTAATTCAACAGCACCTGACGGCCGAGCGCAACAGCTGCGTAAAGCGGGCGCAGGGTGATCGAGGTCGATCGCGACGGCCTATGGACTCGTTCTTAGGTCGAGAACCGGTCCCGGGCCGCGAGGCTAGATCGACTGGCACCCTGGGTGTCATAGGTGACTGTTACGGTGGCGCAATGGAGCAGTTGCCGAAGCTCAGCGCCGCCGAGTTGGAGCGGATGACCCCCGACGAACGCGCTCGAGCTATCCGTGAACGACAGCTCCAATCGCTGGATCAGCTCGCCCCGGAGTTTCGGGCTCGGGTTGAGAAGACCGCCCGCAAACTACTGGAGGAGCGGGGACTGCTCGATGTCGAGCAGACGTAGCTGGTGAGCCCGGCGGGGCGACGCAGAGCGATCCGCGTGTCGCAGACGTTCTTCGAGATGCTCGATCTCCAGTTCGGGCCGGATCGGGGGCCCAACGGCGAACCCTCTGCGACGGATTTCCTGGTCATCGACCTTCCCGAGATCGTCGACGCATTCGCGCTCGGGTTCGACGAGTTACCCGAAGTCATCGAAGGCCTCAGATCGGCGCGGGTCTACATCGGCGCAGGCGCCCTCGTCTCGGGCGTAGCCGTCTATGGCGTGGAAGTAGCCGACGGTGTGGTCGAACTGATCGGCGTCGAGATCGACCCGTAGTCACCTACTCGGTCCTTCGCAGGGAAGCAGTCCGGCCTTGGTTGTGTCCCCATGTTCTGGTGGTGCAAGGATGACCAGCGTTGTCGCTCAGTTGCGAGCGAGCTCAGGTGTCGTTCTTCCGTTCGAAGTAGAGGTCGAGGTGCGCGAGGTCCTTCGCTCGACCCGACGCCTGTTTGAGGGCCTCCCAGGTGGCCGTTGAGATAACGAGCACCGGTTGTCCGTCAATCGAGAGTTCGACGGAGTTGTCGACGAGATCGTCGTAGCCGCCGCTAGCACCGTCGGGAGCGAAGACGAGGTCGAGTGGGCCGTGGATCGTCATGAGATGGAGCGTGTCGTACTGCGCCCAGTTCTCGATCGGGTGACGAGAGAAGAACGTGCCACCCTCGTCGGCGGTGTACAGGCCGGCCTCCAGTTCGTCGAACGCGGCGGCGAGTCGCTCAAGGTTCTCGTGATCTCGCGCCGGCGTCAGGTCGATGCCGACAGTTGCCGGGATCGGCAGGTCGTGGATCTGAGCGGCGATTCCACCGATGACGACATATCGAACGGCGTGTCGGTTGAGGACCGCGACGATCGCTCCCGGATCGAGTTCAGCCACGTTCGGAGTGGCCTGCCACTCGCCGTCGTTCATTTTCCTTGTGGGCGTCGACCTGTTCGGACGGCAACAGAGATTCCGCGAGGACCCGGGAGGCTTCGTGTGTATCGGGTTCGGCAAGGCGCATACGCACCTCGAACCCGGCGGCGGAGAGGATCCGGCTGAGGGTGTCCACAGACGGGGAGCGCCGGCCGGACTCGTAGGCGGAGATGGCCGCCTGGCTGGTAGCGGCGCGTCTGGCGAGTTCCTGTTGGGTGAGCGAGGCGCGGCGACGTGCCATGCGAATCAGGTGACGAGAGTACGTTTCGGACGCCATGGACTCAGTATACCGGTACCGGTATGCCTGGCGCGGCGGCTCGCTTAGAAGGCCGACTCGTTCTTACGCAGGGAATCAATCGCTCACCTCGTCCGGCACAGCACCGAGTGTCATAGCCGCCGTCTACAGTTGACCAATGGCCGTCACCGACACCCCGCCTCATGTTCAGCGTCGGCTGGCGGCCGTCTTTGCGACCATGACCGGGGCCGAACGAGTGACGCTCGCTGCGGAGATGGCCGAGGAAGCGAAACTCATCGCGATCGCTGGGATTCGAGCGCGCAAGCCTGAGCTGACCGACTCACAGATCGCGGAAGAGTGGATCCGCCTACTTCATGGCGATCAGGTGGCAGATCGAGTGGCTCGGTGCAGCTCGAGTTCCTAGGCACGATCGTTGCCTGGCTGGACGAGGCCGAGATCCCTCACATGTTGGCTGGCTCGATGGCCAGCACATACCACGGCGAGCCCAGGATGACTCGCGACATCGACATGGTCATCGACCCGACCCCAGAAGCGATGAACCGATTCATCGCCAGCCTTGTTCGCCCTCGGTTCTACGTCGACGACGCGGAGGGCGCCGTTCGCCGCCGCGGCATGTGCAATGTGATCGACACCGACACCGGCTGGAAGGTCGATCTCATTGTCCGCAAGGACCGTCCTTTCAGCCTGGAGGAGTTCCAACGCCGGGAGCGTGCGCTGATCGGTGACATCCCGCTCTTTGTGGCAACCGCTGAGGACACTGTTCTTGCGAAACTCGAGTGGCGGTCACGGTCGGGCTCTGATCGTCAGTTTGATGATGTGGTTTCGGTGCTCGCCGCCCAAGACGTCGATCTCGACTACCTGCGGCACTGGTCACGTGAGCTCGATGTCGCCGAGTCGCTCGAGCGTGCACTCGAAGCTGCTGTCGAGCGGAGCTGAACTGAGGATGGCCCTCAGCGGATAGGGCCGGCGCCTTCTCACGTTGAGAAGCCGTCCTCTTGTCATCCGCACTCGTCGTACTCGCGGGTCGCGACGCCCGGGCAGTCGGCCAGAACGTTGGCGGCGAACGCCACCATGCACACGTGCCGGAGTCGTGAACGTCTCGTGGGCCGAGAGTGGCTCGGCAGGCTTCGCCGCGTCGAGTGCCACGTTCGCCCACGGCACTTCGAGCGGCGCGTCTCATGGCTGGCTGGTAGCGTCATTTTGCTCTCAGTTTGGATGTTATGAGACCACGCACCCAATTCGCAGCAGGCCGTGGACGCAAACGGTCGGCTCTCGCGGCCACGGTGCTGGTGCTCTCGATGGTGGGCGCGTCGTCACCGGCGGCGGCTCAGGACGTCGAGGTCGATCTCGGCATCGTGTTCTCAGCGGACCAGAGCTGTGACACGGGTTCCGACCGGCTGGTCTCCTCCGCAACCCCATTCGAGGTGGCTGCCTGCTTCACCGAAAGCGGTTCACCGGTATCGGGTCGGGAGGTCTATCTCGAAGTTACCCATGGTGATGGCGAACTTGAGGTGCTCGACGCAGTCACCGATGGGTCAGGCGAGGCCCGATTCACGGTTATCCCCACATCGGCCGGCGTCACCACTGCCACAATCTGCGACGCCAACGGTTGCTACCAGTCCGTAGAACAAGAGTCCGATAGCCCGCCCCCACCACCAGTCATCCCGTACACCGCGGGCGGCGGCGACATCGGGTCGAGCGATGAAATCACTGACAACCCACTCGACCTGATCGACGCCTACACGGGCGGCGAGGCGGGATCGGCTGAATCATCCGCTCACGGCGGGGTCGACATCCATCGGTTCAGCTACGCCGGGGTCGGTGACGACGGCCGATCGACGTTCAAGATCGAGATGGTTGGCGACGGCCGAGATCTCTTCGATCGAGCGGTCTCCCGGTGGGACATCAGCATTCAGGTCGGCACACCGGACGACACGTCGTACTCGTTGCGGGTGGCCAAGAACGAGGACGGCGGGCTCAATACGGGCAGCTGGGACGGCACCGGCCAGATTGCCGACGCCGACGTCCAGCTCGAGTGGTCCGAAGATGGCGGCACGGCGTGTATCTCCGCGGCGGGGATCGATGTCCCCGAGGGTTCCAGCGTCACGGTCTTCGCCGCCGCCGCGCTCGACGACGAGGGCTCGGGCCTTTACGACGAATTGAGCGGCGAACTCGTCCCGGGCGACGGCCCGCCCGACGACGGCGACGATGACAGCTCCGGTGGCCTCGGGACCTCCAACGACGATTCGAGCGACTCCGACGACACAGATGGTTCGTCGACCGGCGACGACGGCGAATCCGGCGGCTCAGGTGGTTCGTCGACCGGCGACGGCGGCGACTCCGGCGGTCTACCGATCCTGCCGATCGTGATCGGCACCGCCGCGGCCGGCGGGGCCGGGCTCTGGCTGCGCTCCAAGAACAAGGAGGAGGACGAGAAGCCAAAGCCGAAGGTCAGGATTATCTCCAACGGCGGCACCGACTCGGTGAACCAGTATCAGACGTTCCGCGTCGTGGTCGAGATCCCGCGCGATGGCGATGAGCGGCCCGACGACGAGATCGACATCGAACTCTCGGCGGAATCCTGGGACAACGAAACGCTGACCCTGGCCTGGGACGATCGTCAGCACGCGAAAGCGCCCGATGGACCGGCCGTCTACGTGAGCCAACCAATCACGCTCGCCAAGGGCGCCGAGGGCGAGGGCACGGTCACCGTGTTCGGGCACGAGTGGTCAGTCGGCGGATTCGAAGGCTTGTGGTTTACGAACGGTGAGACCGTCACCATTTCGTTTGGCGGCAGCTCGACGGAATTCATCGCCTACGACTCGTGGATCGAACAAGGCATCGGCCGCTGCATGCTGGTCATCGCCCATTGGAAGAACGTCTGGACCAAGGTCCTGGCCGACACCGAAGGCCAGGAAGGGCCGGAGGCGGAGCTTGCTCGCGCCAACGCCAAGCGAGGGCTCGAATGGGCGGCCAAAGCGGAGAAGTGGAACGAACGAGACGATGCCCTCCAGGGCACGAAGCTGGCCTATATCGAGGGATACGCGTCCAACATCGGCGACTTCTACGTCGACCTTCGAGAGGCGTTTACGACCGAACAAGGCATTTCCCACCGAGGCCAGGAAAACGCCCACAACTACAAGGCCAAGGGCATCTCCGACAACGCCTACCAGGTCGGTTCGGCGCTGTACCAGACCGTGGTCGGCGCAACCATCGCTGGCTCTGCGTACACGCTTGGCTCGGGCGACACGATCATGGGCCAGGAAGCCACATGGGATCAGCAGGTGCTGGCTGGCGTGGAGTTCGCCGGCTGGCTCACCGTGGCCTCGGGCTTCGATGCTCGCGGACTCGGCGACGTGGTCGGCGGATCGGGAGCCAAACGGGCCGCGACCGATTCCCTCGGGGATCTCGCCGACGAGGTACCCACCGGCCCATCCACGCGGCCGCCCGACACCTTCAGTTCGGGGTGGAACCAGCCCACGGGCAGCGGACCCGGTTACTTCAATCCCGCGGGCACGCTCGACACCATCGGGAGTCCAGCGACGGGCCGCCAAGTCGATGCCACCAAGCTGGTGCCGAACACCAGCCGCAAGGACGTCTACATCCACGGCACCCGACCCGGTGCCGACACGCCGTTTGTCTCCGACGCGGGCACGCCGATATCCGTCAATCGGGTCGCCACCATTGTTGAGGCCAGTGATTGGAAACCGGGGATCGCGGTTCGGCTGATCTCGTGCTTCTCCGCGTCATCGGGGGCCGCGGCCGACCTGGCTCGCCGACTCAAGACTCGCGTGCTGGCACCCACCCACGCGGTCTCCATCAATCCCGATGGCAGCTTCCGGTTCCACGGCAATCGCAAGCCGCCGGATCCAAACGCCCCCAACGCGCCGCGTGGCTATGCTCCGCCGCCACCGGAGGCGGGCTGGCTCGAATTCGATGAGACCGGCACGCTTGTCGGCAAGATCGATCAACAAGGCAACTGGTCCGCACCATGAGGTCACGATGAAGAAATTCGGTTTCTTCGAAGAGTTCCGCGGCGAGGGTCCTGAGTTGGCGCCGCTCATGAACCCGCCGTACCGCTGGCAATCTGAGGTCTCGGCGTACCTCGAGAGCGGGCGAGTCGTGTCATGGTCACCCCAGCTCATCGAGGACCCGTTCGCGCTGGGCGAGTCGGTCGGCACCGACGCCATCCAAACCGACGGCGAGTGGGTGTGGCCGGCCGAGCTCGCCCACATCGTGCGTCGCCACGGGATCATGGTGCCCGATGCGTTCTTGTCGCGAATGAAGAGCAGAAACTGGAAGGCTTCCGCAGTCTCCGACGCGGTTGCGATGGAAGCGGCCGACACCGCCCTGAGCTAGGCGCGTACCGTGCGGACAGCGACGACATTGTCGCCTACCGCACTCCGCCCCAAAGAACCTGGCAACGGCGCGAGCCGGAGGGGCAGAGGTTCAGCATGAGCTGATGGCTCTGCTTTCCAGCTGCCGTCTCGTTCTTTCGCAGAGAACAGCTCATCCAGTCTCGGGCGGGCTCAATCGAAGGCGACCCGCTGCCGTAGCCAGCCGGCGAGCGCAGTCTCGTCGATTTCGCCTGCAGCAACCGCGAGCATGGTCTGCTCGGCGTCGTCGACGTCTGGGGGATCGGGGTCCCAGTGGCCGTCGTTGAGGTCGATGAACATCACGAGCGCGGCCCAGGCAGCGCGCTTGTTGCCGTCGGGCAGCGGATGGTTGCGGGCCAGCCGCCAGCAGAGCACGGCAGCCTTGTCGGCGATGTCAGGATAGAAATCCTCGTCGCCGAAGCCGGCCATGGGCGCGTGCAGCGCGGAGTCAGCAAGGTCGATCCGGCCAGACTTCGCGAGCACCTCGGCGGATACACCGGTGACCTGTTCGGAGAGCCACAGATACTCCGCGAGGTCGATGTACCGGGTCACTTGGCCAGGCGTTCGAGGAGCTCCTTGTCGCGTTCGATGAGTCGCTTGGCCCGCGACGTGAACTCGTCGTCGGCTCGAACTCGTTCGATCTCCGCGCTCAGGGAATCGATGATGAGTTGGTTCACGCTCGTGCCCTTCACCCGGGCAACGGCTTCGGCTTCGTCGGCGAGTTCATCGGGGAGTCGGACGGTGGTCTGCTTGGGCATGACATCACGATATCACGACATCGTGAATATGGCGAGCGTGCACCTGCGGCGGCCGGACGCCCAGGGGACTCTGGCTCGTTCTTTGGTTGAGAAGAAGTCCGGTCTTGGTTGTGCCCCCATGTTCTGGCGGTGCGGGGAAGGTTGACCAGCGCATGCAGGAGGTTTGCGCGGCGCTCGCGGCTGACTGTCTCACCCCTTCCGTAGGGTGAATTCACTTCCTCTCATCGCAGCTCGCGCTGCCTTTCGCAACGACGAACGAGAGGAAGTGCCATGTGCATGGTGTGCGATGGCTTCAGTTTCGAAGAGATCGAGCGGCAGCTCGATCTCAGCATCCAGGTCAACGGATTCTTCATCCAGCAGGTGGGCGACAGCTTCGACGACCCGACCCTGTGGAGCTACACGATCGGTGTCAACGAGAGCTGGGGACACGCCGACTTCGTTGTCGTCGACATGCCTGCGGATCTCCAACGTCACGTGATCGCGGCGCTCATCGACGACGTTGTCGACTTCGGCGAGGTTCGGGCTGAGACTCGTCGGCTCCTCGACCTCGAGTTGGTTCCGGTACATCGCTCGCACCTCGCGGCGGGGATGGTCGGTATGTGGGAGGTTCGCAACGGGCGCGATGCCGAACCGGGCGACTTCTTTCAGATTGTTCCCGGTCTGAAGTGGTACTGCACCGGACACGCATCGATCGGCCGGCGACTCGATCGCTCCAACGGTGAGGTTTGAGAGTGATCCGTGTTACACGGAATCCGTGTTACACTGATCAAATGGCCAATCTGACGGTCACCATCGACGACGACCTGCTTCGTCGGGCCCGGAGCCGGGCGATCGGCAATGACACCTCGGTCAACGCCCTGATCCGCGAGTTCCTGGAGACCTACGTGGGGTCCGAGCTCGACGACATCCGGTCCGACTTCCTGGATCACGCCGCCGAGCACGCCGGCACGAGTGGTGCGGGCGGGCGATCGTGGACTCGAGACGAACTCCATGACCGATAGGGCCTTCATCGACACCAACATCGTCGTCTACGCCTACGACGGCCGCGATCCCGTCAAGCAGGAGCAGGCGCGAGCGGTGATCGCCGACACCAAGCGCCGGCCGGTGGTCAGTACCCAGGTGCTCGGCGAGTTCTACGTCACGATCACCCGCAAGCTCGAGACCCCCGTTGCGATGCCCGTCGCTCGCGAAGCGGTCGAGCGACTGTCGAGATTCCCGGTCATCCCCCTCGACCGCGACCTCGCGCTCGCCGCGATCGACACCACGCAATCCCACCAGCTCAGCTACTGGGACGCCCTCATCGTCGAAGCTGCGCGGGTGGGAGGGTGCCGCACCCTTCTCACCGAAGACTTCACTGCCGGTTCCGAGATCCGAGGCGTCGACATCGTGAACCCCTTCGTCTGATCGAGGTCCCCTCGAATTGCTGCGCCACTGGATCGTTCACCAGTTGACCCGACGGCTGACCTCGGCGGTGGCTCTTCCGGCACCCGTGTAGCCGTTCTTCTACCATGGTGGCAGCGATCGGAGGATCGACATGTCCATGTACGAGGCACTCGGCGGCGAGTCGGTCGTCGGCGAGGCGGTCGCAGTCTTCTACGCAAAGCTCCAGGCCGATCCCGTGATCGCAGGCTTCTTCGAGCAGCGCAACCTTGACAGGCTCGAGATGCATCAGCGGATGTTCCTGACGGCAGCGCTCGGAGGACCCGACGCCTACGAGGGGCGTGACATGCGGGCCGCCCACGCCCACCTCCCGATCACCGACACCGACTTCGACCGATTTATCGGGCACCTCGACGAGATCCTCACGGACCTCGGGGTTGAGCCCGAGCGGGCAGCCGAGGTACTCGCGGCGCTGGATCCGCTGCGGCACGAGATCGTCAGCGCCGCGAGCGAGGGCGGCGGTGAGTTCGGAGGGCAGGACCCGGCCGGCGGCAGCGGCTGAAGGAGCCAACCCGATCGGCGTGCTACACAGGCACGATGCGTGTCTTTCTCAGCGTCGACATTGAAGGTGTGGCCGGTATCAGCCATTGGGATGAGGCCAACCACTCCCATCCTGACTATGCCCGCTTTCAGCAACAGATGATCGCCGAAGCGGCCGCTGCCTGCCAGGGCGCGCTCGATGCCGGCGCGACGGCCATCACCGTCAAGGACGCCCACGGGACCGGCCGAAATCTCATCGCCGCCTCATTGCCTCGCCCCGCGGAGTTGATCTCGGGCTGGAGCGGTCACCCATTTTCAATGGTTCAAGGTCTTGACGAGAGCTACGACGCAGCTGCGTTCATCGGGTATCACGCGAAAGCCGGCGATGGCGGCAACCCGTTGTCACACACGTTGTCGGGCCGGGTCCACACCATGTCGATCAATGGACGGCTCGTGAGCGAGTTTCATCTGCATGCCTTTGCTGCGGCGCTGGTTGGTGTGCCGGTGGTGTTCGTGTCGGGTGACCAGACCTTGTGCGATGACATCGCTTCGTCGCATCCGGCGACCGCCACCTTCGCCACGAAGAGGGGAGAGGGTCCGTCTCAGCATTCGGTTCACCCCGACCTGGCCATCGAGTC
The DNA here is from genome assembly GCA_029263175.1 of Acidimicrobiales bacterium. Classification (GTDB taxonomy): domain Bacteria; phylum Actinomycetota; class Acidimicrobiia; order Acidimicrobiales; family Aldehydirespiratoraceae; genus JAACCU01. Next base: position 40,689 of record JAJCXZ010000106.1, read on the forward strand.
CGTCCGATCGGGCATGCAGGCGGCGCTCGAACGAGACAACGCTCCCGCGGTCATCGATCTCCCCGACCGGTTCGAGTTCGAACTGCAGTACAAGCACCATCCCGTGGCCTACGAGAAGTCGTTTTACCCCGGGGTCGCCCTCGTTGATGCTCACACGGTGCGGCTGGAGACGAGCGACTATTTCGAGATTCTCCGGGCCATCCAGTTCCTGCTCTAGGAGGTCGCGAGACGACCTCCGCGATGCGTCGAATTGGTAGAGCTCATGTGCCTACCGCATAAGATCCATGAGTTGATCGCAACGCTCGACGACAACTTGTTCCTTGTCAGGCTCGATCGCCTCACGCCAAAAGAGAAGGACTACCTCCGAGCGATGGCAGAGCTGGGCCCGGGACCGCACCGATCAGGTGACATTGCCACGGAGCTCGGCGTCAGAGTCGAGTCCGTCGCGCCCCGACGCTCGGGCCTGATCGCCAAGGGAGTGATCTACAGCCCTGCCCACGGGGACACCGCATTCACCGTGCCACTCTTCGACGAGTTCCTACGACGCACCCTGAGCTGGAAGGCTTGAGCGTGCCGTCTTGTAGGCGGCCAACGTGTGCAGTCGAGCGGCGGCGTGGTCGACGATCGGCGCTGGGTACTTCACCCCATGCGCTGGGCCGCCGCCTTTCCACGGGTCGTGGATGACAGGTGCCGCAAGACTGGCGAGTTCGGGCACCCAAAGACGGATGTAGTCGCCGTGCGGGTCGAACTTCATGCTCTGCGTGGTTGGGTTGAAGATTCGAAAGTAGGGAGCCGCGTCGGGGCCCGTCCCTGCCACCCATTGCCAGTTTCCCGCGTTCTGGGCGAGATCAGCATCGATCAGGTGGTGACGAAAGAACTGTTCTCCCTTTCGCCAATCGATGAGCAAGTCCTTGACGAGGAAGCTGGCGCAGAGCATCCGCACCCGGCCATGGATCCAGCCTTCAGCCACGAGCTGACGCATGCCGGCATCCACGATCGGGTAGCCCGTCTGCCCGCGGCACCACGCGTCGAAACCCTGGCGATCGTCGATCCACGTCATGGCCGAATACTCCGGGCGTACCGGAGAGGGGGCGAGATCCGGCCGTTCGGCGAGCATGTGGGCCCACCAGTCGCGCCAGGCGACCTGACGGACGAACGCGGTGCGGCCCGTGGACGACTCGCCGACCACGTCGATGAGTGTCCGCGGCGAGATCGTGCCGAACTTGAGGTCCGCGGACAGGTGCGAAGTGCCGTGAAGGTCGGGACGGTCTCGGTCATCGGCGTAGCGATCGACGTCTTCGAGCCATCGCCGCGCCCGCTCCCATGCCGCCTTCTCGCCGCCCGCCTGGCGCGGGGGTTCGCTGGGCTTTGGGATGTCGTCCGTCGAAAGCTCGACGGGCCGGCCGTTCCCGCCATCTGGCCATGGGGTTCGAGGGGTGGTTTGCCATCCCCGAAAGAACGGCGTGAAGACCTGTGACAACGTGCCCCGCTGGGTGAGTACCGCGCCGGGCTCGTGCGCCACGGTGCCCCAGAAGCGGTGCATGGGCACCTCAGTGGCCGCATGGACGGCGATGTCTCGCGCCCGGCTGAAGGGCGACGCATCGGTATTGAGGTAGACGGCGCTCGCACCACACGACTCGACGAGCGCCGGAATCGCCGCGGCCGCGGGCCCGTTGCGGACGACGAGCGCGCCACCCAACGAACGCAACGTCGAGTCGAGCGCCCGAAGGTGAGCGAAGAGTTGGTTGCGCCGGTGAGCAGAGGCGGCATCGAGCAGCGCCGGCTCCCACACGAAGCAGGCGACGACTGAGCGGTGCGCGGCTGTGGCTGCGTCCCACGCCGGGTTGTCGGCCAGGCGCAGATCTCGTCGAAACCACACGACGCCGGGGGCATCCTGCATTGTCGCCATTCCTTCCCGCGTCGTCGCTCAGTCGTTCTACGGCCAGCATCGTGGAATGGATGCGCTTCTCAGTCTCGTGGCGACCCGCATGCATCTGAACGACGCTGGCGAACGTAGATAGGTCGTGAAGCACCGTTTGGAAAATCGTGGCCACGTTCTCGTGGCCGGCGCCTCCGGCTACGTCGGCGGTCGACTCGTCGGACAACTCTTGGATGCCGGCTATCAGGTCCGTTGCCTGGCCCGCACTCCCCAGAAGCTCGATCGGTCGCCGTGGCGGTCCCGGGTCGAGGTCGTCGAGGGTGACGTCGAGGGAGATCTCGCTCATGCTGTGGATGGCATCGATGTCGTCTACTACCTCGTCCACAGCATTGGCGAGGGCGAGCAGTGGGCCGAGCGTGAGGCGCTGGGCGCGGCCAACATGCGCGACGCAGCCGCGACCGCCGGGGTAAACCGGATCGTGTATCTCGGCGGCCTGGGAGACGGCGGCGGCGATGAACTCTCGCCGCACCTGGAGAGTCGCCACAATGTCGGCCGTGTACTTGCCAGCGGACCAGTTCCGGTCACGGAGCTGCGGGCTGCGGTGATAATCGGCGCAGGGAGTGCCAGCTTCGAAATGCTGCGGTATCTCGTCGAGGTGCTGCCGATGATGGTGACCCCTCGGTGGGTCGACACCCGCTGCCAGCCCATCGGGATTCGTGACGTGATTCGGTACCTCGTTGAGGTGCTGGACGTGGATGAGACGGCTGACCGAGTGCTCGAGATCGGCGGGCCCGAGGTGCTTTCGTATCGCGAGATGATGGCGATCTACGCAGAAGAGGCAGGGCTGCGAAAGCGGGTCATCATCCCGGTTCCCGTTCTCACCCCGCGGTTGTCGTCGCACTGGGTTGGGTTGGTCACTCCGTTGCCGCGATCGCTGGCTCGACCCTTGGTCAGCAGTCTCGTGAACGAGGTGATCGTGAACGACTCGGCGATCGTCGACCTGTGCCCGTTTGAACGGGTTCCGTATGCGGTCGCGGTCCGACGGGCGTTGGACCGGACTCTGGACCACGAGGTGTCCACCCGCTGGACCGGTGCGCAGAGCGTTGCGCTGGCCGGGACTCTCCCCACCGACCCCGATTGGTCTGGAGGAGCCGTGCTTCGCGACGAACGCGAGCGCTTCGTCAACGCGTCGGAAAGCGATGCGCACGAGACGCTGTGTCGGATCGGTGGCGAACAGGGTTGGTATGGCAGCGATCTGCTTTGGTCGATCCGCGGATCCGTGGACAAAATCATCGGTGGTCCGGGCATGCGCCGTGGTCGCCGCAGCCCGACCGAACTGAACGTCGGCGATCCGGTCGATTTCTGGCGGGTCGAGGCGATCGAACCGAGCAAACTGCTTCGTCTGCGTGCGGAGATGCGGCTCCCCGGTGTGGCCTCGCTCGAGTGGCACGTCGAGCCGGCGCCACAATCCGAAGCCGGGCCGCGGTGCCGGATTCGACAGACGGCGACATTTGTCCCTCGTGGTCTTTGGGGGCGGCTGTACTGGTATGCGGTAGCGCCGTTTCACCATTTCGTCTTCCCGCGCCTTTTGGACGGCATCGTCGACGCCGCCGAGTCGCTCCGATCGCCGTCAGAAGAGGTGGCCCGGTGATCTCGTGCGGCGACTTCGACCGTGGCCGCGGCCGCCTACGGTGCAGCCATGGCTGACAAGAACCCACAGCGCACGTCGGCAATTGGCATCGTCGCGGCATTGGCTATCGGCGTCGCGGTCGCGTTCGCGGGCAGCCAGGGAAGCACACAGGTTGGTGCGATCTCCGTGTTTGCCCTCGCTGGGGTCATTGCCTATGCGATCAACATCGTTGCGTTCGTTCCTGCGATCCTCCGTCAGACCGAGCGGTTCTTCGACGCGACAGGCAGCGCGACGTATCTCACCGTGATCATCGCCGCGCTCCTGCTCAGCGATGACGTCGATGCGCGAGCGCTGATCGTGGGCGGACTCGTCGTCGTGTGGGCTGTGCGTCTCGGGACGTTCCTGTTCGCCCGCATCAGACGCGACGGTCGTGATGGGCGGTTCGACGCTATCAAGACCGATGCGCCGCGCTTTCTCATGACCTGGGTGCTGCAGGGCCTTTGGGTCTTCTTGACGCTGGCGTGTGCGCTTGCCGTCATCACCAGCGAAAGGCGCGAGTCGTTCGATGGGTTCGCTGCCGTCGGCATCATCGTCTGGCTGATCGGATTCTCGATCGAGGTCATGGCCGATCGACAGAAGTCGATATTCCGTGCCGACCCGACCAACCGCGATCGCTTCATCACCACGGGCCTGTGGGCATGGTCGCGTCACCCGAACTATTTCGGTGAGATCACCCTCTGGGTCGGCATTCTCATCACCGCACTGCCCATTCTCGACGGGTGGCGGTGGGTCGTGCTGGTGTCGCCGCTGTTCGTGTACCTGCTGCTGACACGCATCAGCGGCATCCCGATGCTGGAGCGTCGAGCCCAGAAGAAGTGGGGCGACGATGACGAATTTCAACGGTATGTCGCCACCACGCCCGCATTGATGCTGCGCCCACCACGCTGATCCGGGCCCGCGCTTCGCTGCCGGTGATCCCGGCGGGGTACCAGCACATCTGCCTCAGGTATCTGCGTCCTGCTCGGCGCGGGCACGTTCCTCGGCGAGGTACCTCTGGTAGCGCGGACTGTCCGTTCCGTCGTCGCCGATGAAATAGGCAGCCTCCACTCGTTTCGCGGCACGCTCCTCAGGTGTGCTGTGCGGTTTGATTCCCATACGTCCAGGCTCTGGGCGTGTTCTCCCCGGCGGTAGGGACCTACGGCCCGGCACGCGCGCCGGCGTCAGGTCAGCTCGGTCGAGCTTCGCAGAGCGTCTTGAAGTTGACGTGCTGCTTCGCAACATCCCGCTTGATGAACGGGATGAGCAACGGGAGGAGAGCCTTCATGAAGCCCTTGGGTCGGGCGTCGAAGTGTCCAACCGCTGTCGTCGTTCCGTCCGACTCGGTGAAGCTGAACCTGATGGCGACGTCCATCTGCTTGCTCGTCAGGACGAACTCGAGGCGTTCGGGTCGGTCGAACACCGTGATCTCGACCTCGTGCTCGCCGCGTTTGTCCGTAACGACGAACTGCGTGCCTTCGCCGATCGGCTCATCGGTCACCAACTCCGCCTGTGAGACACCTTCGTTCCACTGCACCTCGTTGCGGGCGTCCGCGAGCAGGTCAAAGACCGTCGTGGACGGGCTGTCGATGAGCAACTCTTCTCTGAAACCTGGCATGGCCGAAACCTACCTTGGACAGCGATGAGATGACGATCATTCAGTCGCGAGCGCGAGTTCTGTCAAGCAGCCGCTTCAGACCTGGTACAAGGTTTCCCCTGACCGGACGATCTCTTCGGCGTTCCAGTCCGATTCCAGCGCCGCCAAAACGGCGGCGACGTCGTCCGTTGTGGCCATCAACTCATGGGTCGCCACGTCGAGGGCGTGGGCGGATCCAAGGTCGGGATAACGGGTGTCGATGGGCAAGATGCGACAGTTGCGATGCTGCAGCAGGGCGAGTGCGCTCACCATCTCGGCGCCGTTCGAAAGAGTTGGCTGGGATAGCCACTCTGTCGGTCACGGGGCCAACACCAATGCGAGTGGCCATCACCACTGCGTGGCGTGCGGTGAGACTGCCACCCGCAGCGTCGCCGCTGGCCTCCTCTGCGCCCGGCCCCTAACCTGACCGGCGACACGACGCGGAGGGAAGCAACCATGCGAGTCAAAGACGTGGCGGGTTCGAGCGGTCGCACCGTCGTGACGGTCGAGCCCAGCGAGACCATCGCCGACGTGGTCGACCTCCTCAAGGAGCACTCCATCGGTGCGATCGTTGTCTCGCACGACAACAAGAGCATCCTCGGGATCATCTCCGAACGAGATGTCGTCCGCCACCTCGCTCGTGAACAGGAGGGAACGTTGCGGGTCAAGGTCGAGGACCTGATGACGAGGAACGTCCTGACCTGTCAGCTCGACGACGACCTGGAAGCGACGATGCGCATCATGACCGACGGTCGCTTCCGCCACATTCCGATCGTGGATTCGAACAGCGAGCTGTGCGGCATCGTCAGCCTCGGAGACCTGGTCAGCGCACGCCTCCAAGCTCTTGAAGCGCAGAACACCGAGCTCACGGCAAAGGGTCGCCACAATCGGTGAACCATCGCTGCAGCCCGTCGATTTGCTCCAAGTGGGTCTGGCGCTCGGAAGGCTCGCCGCCCACCGTGATCGTCACGTCGACGTCGAAGGTCCGTCGAATCTCATGGACTTGCCCATCGCGCTCGAACAGCCATGGCATCGGGCCATCCACGCCCCTGACCTCGGCCCGCAGCGTCGGCTCGAGGAGGCTCTCCACGCGGCTCTGACAGGCCGGAGCCCCGTACATGTCGAGTACCACCGGATGCAGTCGGTCGAGAAGGAACCCGGGATCAGCTGTCTGCATCGCGTGTGAATACTGGTCGAAGAAGTCCTGAGGGGTCTCGTCCACGATCTCCGGCGGCGGGGCCGCAATGGCCGCCCCCTCGACCGTGAACGTGATCGCCTCCCCACCCGGGAGCCCTCCATCGCCGCCCAGGCTGTACACGCCAGCCAGGCTGCCGTCCACGAGCGTGCCCTCGAAACGCGCTCGAATGTCCGGGAATCCGGCGACCGTTCCCATCCCATCGGCGGAGATGTTGCCATCGGGGAGCTGGACGCCTTGGACGTCCACCCACGGTTGGGGCCCCGTGAGTATGAAGGTGCCGCCGGCATTGACCCGCAACGGCACCGTCATCGGCATTCGAATGAACGGGGCGTGCCCGCCGGGGTCGTCGAGCGGCTCGACGTCCGCGTCGACGGTCTGCTCGCCGGTGGTGGCGGGTTCGGGGGGACGATCACACCAGATCAGGGTCACCGAGGACAGGCTGATCGAGTACCTGTCCCAGGTCTTCTTGAGGTCTTCGTAGTCTTCGAAAAAGGTCTCCGCCTCGAAGAAGGCTTCGCCGCTGTAGCGAATGTAGGCCCGGTCCGATTCGCACGTGAACTCACGTGTGAAAGAGATGCTGTCGCCGTTGATGGCCGTCAGTTCATCGGGCGCTCTGACTTCCGCCGGTGTGGCACCGACTCCCCATCCTGGCGGGTTCTTGCCGTAGAGCGTTCCTTGCAGATCCCAGTCTTCGCCCACGAATCGAATGCGAGACCTGACCGGGGGGTGGTTGTCTTCGAGCAGGTCTTTCGTGCGGGTGACGGTGAGTTTCAGATCGAACGGCACACCCCTGATGATCTTGTCCGGCACCTCGATACGGGTTTCCCAGAAGCCCGACTGGTCGATGTCGACCCTGCTGAAGTGCGGGATGGGAACCACGGCGGTGAGGGATTCTCCGGTCTCATCGACATTCAATTCTGAAGGCTCGAGGAACTCGAACTCGCCATCCTCGGAGGTCAAGCGGACGGTGAGCGCGTGATCCGCGGCCGGCATCGGGAAGTTGATGGAGAGATCGACGGGCTCGAGAAAGATCAGCCCGGCCGGTTCGAGCGCATAGGAGGCCAGCGTCTCCGCGCCGATTGTTTCGAGGGGAACCACGCTCAGGTCATCCAGGTCTCTGCCCTCTGGCAGCGCACCCTCCGGGATCCGCAGGGTGGCGTACCCATCTGAGGAGTGCACATCCCCCGCTGTCGGGGCGACTTCCCGCTCCGCCGGTGCAACGTCACTCTCCGGGAGAGCGACATCCGCCTGCGGCGAGACGACAGCCCCCTCTGATGGTTGGTCGTTGGCAGGAGAGGCGGCGCAAGCCGATGACAGACCGAACGCCAGGGACAGAATCACGATCCCGCCGCGTCCTAGAATTGTCTCCGTCATGGCTTCCTCCCAGAAGTTGGGGTTCCTCGCCCGAGACCAGATGGTGCTGCATTTCGCCTATCGGTCTGACGGAGACGTTCTTGACCCGAGCGCCAGTTCGAGGGCCCTCAGCCTCGGCTGGCCGACACCCGACTCCCGCCGGTCGGGCAGGACCCGCCCGGATCGGTTCTTGTACCACCGAATACGGCGCGCTCACCGTCAAAGGTCCCCGTGTAGTCACCGATCGACCCGCTGCTGCACGAACAGGCCGAAGACGAGGTCGGTGTTGAAGTCGGCGATGGAGCCGTAGATGACTCCGCTGAGGATGTGAGCCCTGCAGAGCCCGAGCAGCCCAACTCCACCCCGATCTACGATGCATCCACCCGGCGGGGAGGACGACATGCAGAACGGTTATGAACCGGAGTTCATCGGCGACGGGATCAGGATTCCGCTGCCGACGTTCAACCGCAGCCTCGGCCAATCAGTGCTGCGAAAGCCAGGACTGCGGGACGGTAGGTTTTCGGATCACACCCACTTCACCCTCGTCATGAACGAGCACACCCGGCAGCTGATCTACTCCGCCTACAACATCGACCAGTCCAAGTTCCGGCCCAAGCCGCCCGATGAGGGCAAGCGCTCGTGGAAGAAGGACAAGGTAATCGGTGAGGAGCATCAGCTCGGCAACGAGTACTACAAGGATCGCAAGAACTCGATCGGTGAGACGGTCCCCAATCCCTACGACCGCGGCCACATGGTCATGCGCTTCAACAACATGTGGGGCGACACCAACGCCGAGTCCGACAAGGCCGGCAAGGAGACGTTCGTCTACGCCAACTCCTCTCTGCAGCACGAGAACCTGAACCGCGACGAGTGGAAGGAACTCGAGCTGAACATCGTGCGTGACTTCCAGCACGCCGCGAACGGTCGCCTCGCCGTCTTCACCGGGCCGATCTTCGGCGATCTCGACCGCCACGTCATCCTCTCCGACCAGAACAGTGCTCGGGTGCCGTCCGGGTTCTTCAAGGTGATCTGTTTCCGCAACACGCACGCCGTCGACGACGAACCGCTCGGTGTCCTCACCTTCGCCATCTTCCAGGACGATCAGGTGCTGCGCGACAAGTTGGGGGCGGCGACCGTCAAGACGCACCGTCCCTACCAGATCACCATCACCGAGCTCCAGAACCTGACCGGCATCCACTTCGGGGAGGAGCTCTTCGAACGCAATCCTCTCTTCTTCTTCGACAACGAGCTGCGCAACGAAGCCGTCAACGTGCACACGGTTCCCGAGCGCATTCCCGTCAACACCGGCGAAGATCTCATCGGCGATGCCGGCGATCGGCGCTGCGAAGTCGAGCCGCTGGCCCAGCGCCGCATCATCATCAACTCGGCAATGATCAACCCTGAGGGGAACGAGCACCGAGGCGAATGGATCTCCCTGCACAACCGGGGCAACCGCAAGACGAGCCTGCGCAAGTGGCGGCTCGTGGACGGCCAAGGCCGGGAAGTGGTGTTGCAGCACAGCATCAACGCCGGGGAATCGCTACGCCTCAAGGGGCCCGACCGAGGCAAGATCAGACTGAGCAACGCCGGTGGCAGCCTGGTCCTCTTCGACCAGCATGACTGCATCATCGACCACGTGACCTGGTCTCGCCCCGAGGTGCGGCGCCTCGGTGATGGGGTGGCGTTCATGTTCGACCACGGCCAGTAGCGCAACACAGGCAGGCCATTCACCTGCTTTTCGTGGTTCACACACCATATAGGTGTTAGAAGTGTACGGAAGGTGTACGATCATGCTATGGCCCGGACGAACATCGACATTGACGATCAGGTGCTCGACATCGTGATGCGGCGATACGGCGTGCGTACGAAGACCGAAGCGGTCGCTCTCGCTCTTCGGCACTTGGCCGGCCGCCCATTGACGATCGAGGAGGCACTCTCGCTCCAAGGGGCCCGTCTGGTCGATGAGATCCCGGCCGACCCATCGCCGTGATCCTCGTCGACACCTCAGCGTGGGTCGAGTTCGACCGCGGCACCGGGTCGAGTGCGGACCGGCGCATCGCCGACCTGATCAGCGAGGGTGGCGGCGAGCTCGCGACAACCGAACCGGTGCTGATGGAAGTGCTTGCGGGCGCGCGCCGCGAGTCAGATGCGGCGCAGCTCCGGCAACTGCTCACCTCATACGCATGGGTGTCGGCCGATCCGGTGGCCGACTTTGAGGGCGCGGCGCGGATCTACCGGGCATGCCGTTCCAAGGGCATCACACCGAGGGGGCTGCTCGACTGCATGATCACGGCGATCGCCATTCGATCCGGATGTCAGCTGCTCGCCCACGACCGCGACTTCGCAGCAATGGCCACCGTCGTCCCGCTCACTCTGGCCTGACGTTCAGTCAGTCGCCGGCGCGACCTGTCCTACGAGACAGGCACCCGCAGCTGGATCTCGTGGCGGCCCGGGGTTGAGGGGCACTCGGTGAATCCCATGCGGGTCAGGTACTTCGCGTGGTCCTGGTTGGACGCCTCGGCCCACACCGTCGAGGGATCGATCCCTGACAACAGCTCCGAGTCGTGCGAGTAGACGAACCTGCCGATCTTGAAATCTCGGTACTGAGGGATGACGAAGTCGAGGTGGACCTGGAACGTGCCGTCGGCGCATTGCCGGCCGATGAACAGACCGGCGGGGACCATGTCGCGCAGGACGAAGGCCGTGACCTGGGTGGCGTCGGGTTCGTAGACGAAGTCGGGTTGGAAGTGGCCCTGGATCTCGTGGCGATGGAAGTCGAGAAAATCAAGGAGGTAGCGCGAGTCGGGGAACACATGAAGAATCCGGAACACCTCATCCTGGCGCGTGATCAGCTTGCGCAGATACAACATGTGGATACCGGCTGCGATGACATTCAGGACGGCGATCGGGTAGGCCCCGATGCTGATCGAATAGACGAGGAAGACGCCCGCACCGGCGAGCCCGACCACCCGGAGCCGAAGGATCGACTTCTGGAGGATCGAGAAGATGATGAGGCCGGAGGCGACGTAGCCGACGATCTCGACGGCGAAGTTCGAGTCCATCACTGCACCGTAGGTGACGCCGGGTCAGCGGGAGTGCCCCGTCGCCGGGAGAGGGTTCAGGTTTGTCGCTGCCTACCCGTCCTTCTCGTTTTGGTCTTCGTCTTTGTCGTCTTTGTCGTCCCCCGACGTGTCCTCGCCGTCCCACACTCGACCTACCCAGGCTTTCATGCGATCCGCCTGAAACGCCGCGACTCCTGCCACGAGGGCTCCGAGGAGCCAACCCACGACTTCGTTGAATGACAGCCCAACGATGAATCCGATCGCCTTGTAGCGCAGGACGGGGTGAGCAACGCGTCCCCGAACGGAGACCCGCTCGATGGATCCGCCTTGGTCGAGAGAAACCTCGCGTACTTCCACGCCGTCCACGCAGCTGCTCTTTCCCTCGGGGCTGACATCGACGAACGCATTGCAGTCGGTGGTGATCCTGATGAAGGACTTGGAGTTGGGCTCGACGAGCAGGCTGCCTATGAATGGCTGCTCGACTGCGAGTACCGATACTGCGGAAAGGCGGTCGTCAGGCGGGTATCCCAACGGGTCGACGGCCTGCGATTCAGAGTGCTCCGCTACCACCGACGACCCTCGATCGCGGGACAAGGTGAAGCCTTCACTCTCGAGGACCCGACCCAGAGTCGCCATTGCGTCTGCCCGCGCCTCGCCGCCGAGTTCCTTGAATTGCCCGGTCGGGCCGTCTTCGGCCTGAGCGAGGACGCGATCGATGCTTGAGGTCTCGAGTGTCACAACAGTCTTCAGCTCCCAGTGGCGCGTCTCGCCACGCTCAATGAGGGTCGCTTCCAGCACGAACTCGGCCGGCTCGGACTCCATTGGGGCAAAGTCATCGCTGATTGAGACTCCGAGGAACGAGACCAGGGCGACCAGAAGGACGACCCCTCCGAAGCCCAGAGCGACCTTGACCCAGCCGAACGAGAACAAGAGGATCAAGACGCCGCCAACGACGATTCCACCCGCGACGCCCCAAAGATTCGTGGGATTGATGACGACGACAAAGGCACCCGCGAGGAGCAAGACCGCGAGGACCAATCGGGCAGTCGGCCATATCCACCGCATCTGTGCTCCTCCGTCAGCCATCACCGGACTCTAGGACGCGAATCTGAGGGGCGCAGTGGCCGCCACCGACCGCAACCCCGACCGTTGCGCGGTCAGGGAAGCGTGAATCCCTTGCGCAGTGGGAGCAGGTGGAGTTCCTCGACGAACCCGAGGCGGGCGTACAGCGCGCGGGCCGGCGCATTGTCCTCGCGCACCGTGAGATGGATGCGCCCACAGCCGCGCTCGCGGAGCAGTGACGCTCCGGCGGCGACCAGGCCGCCGCCGATCCCCGCACCGCGATGCGCTTCGTCGACCCCGAGGAAGTCGACGTAGCCCGAGTCGTCGGCGTGATGTTCGAGCGCCACGTAGCCCACGACGGCCCCGTCGATCTCAGCCGCCAAGCGAATGTGGCGGGGATCGGTGCTCTCGACGATCTGGCGACCGGTGTAGTGGGTGTCGGGGAACAGTCGGTCGTGCAGCGCGCCGACCGTTTCGCCGTCGCTGGGGCCGACCGGGCGGGTGGCGACGGGAGATCCCCCGACAGCGCCCTCCAGAGCGACCGCCACCGAACCGGGGTCGGCATGGAATCCGTATCGCTCGCTCCACGTCGACAGGTCCACGAACGCGGCTTCGACGGCCATCTCCTGCTGGTTGATCTCGGCCGGAAGCCTCGCCTCGGCGTGGAGGAGCAAAGCGTCGGCCACCACCTCCCAGTTCGGTGCCGAAACGTATGGGCCCAGCCACCAGACCCGTCCGATCTCGAGGTCGAGCTCTCCGACAAGCCAGCCGACCATTTCCTCGCCAACCATCGCCACCGCCGACACCGCCTCCCAGTCTTCGATCTCGGCGATCTCGGTGGCGATACTCGGCGCCTCGAAGGACAGGTACGCGATGTAGCGCTCCGGTCGCCCTTGGAGACCAGCGGCCAGATCGGCCATCGCGGGCACATCGTCGGCTGTAGCGAGGCGGATATCCATCACCGGAAACTACCCGCTCGACCTTCAACGGTTGACGAGGTCGGCCAACGTCGTGTCAGTCGAGCCAGGGTTCGTCGAGTTCCCACGGTTGCACGTTGTCGAACGACGTCTCTTTCGGCCGGCGAGGTTCGGCCATCCAGCGGGCCGCCGCGACACCGGCGATCAGGCCGAACAGATGGCCCTCCCACGAGATGAACTCCTGCGGGACGAGGCCCGCGATCATTCCGCTGTAGAAGCCGAGGGCGAGAAACGCCGGTGCGAGGGCGCGGGGCCGGCGTTCGAAAGCTGCCGCACCGAGAATGGCGCCGAGATAGCCGAAGACGACCCCGCTCGCCCCTATGTGGTTGCTGCCACCGGCCGTCAGCCAGGTGAGGCCCCCGCCCACCACGACGGTGACCACGGTGACACGGGCCCAGTACCGCATGCCGCGGATGCTGACGAGGCCGCCGAGAGCGAGGAGAGGCACCGAGTTGGATGCCACGTGACCGAAATCGGAATGTAGGAACGGCGCCCACAGGATCCCGTCGAGTCCGTCGGCCTCGCGGGGGTGGATGCCGTTGCGCTGAAGCCGGTCGCCGAGCGCGACCGTGTCGACGATCTCGACGGCCCAGATCAGCACCAGGCCGACAACGAGCAGACCGATCGGTGTCCCCAGCAGACGCCGGTGCCACGGCACCGGCTCCTCATCCGGGGTCATGGCCTCACCTCGTCTCCACGTCTCTCGGCTACGCGACCTTACGGGTCGCGTCGACACTGATCCGATCGGCCCGAAGTCGCAGGTTCCCAGGGCGTGGCAAGGACGCGACGGGTACTGTCGTGATGCTGGGGGACAGCACCACCGATGGGGGGACGAAATGGCCGAGAAAGGCAATGGTGAAGGCGCCGTGGATTCAGGCGGCACCGGGATGGACAATCTCGATGAGGGGACGGGCGGTGGCACAGCCATAGCTCCCGACGAACCATGCATCATCTGTGGCGAGGCCCGCGGCGCAGCATCGCCCTGCCCGCGCTGTGGCACCACAGTCACGTGATGAGGACACCGCCTAGCGGCGTACAAGGAGAGAACAATGGCTGAAAAGGGAAACGGAAGCGGCTCAGGGACCGACGAAGAGGTCTGGGATCCCGGTGAAGAGGGTGGTGGTGGCCCCGCCCCGGACGCAGATCCTTGCGGTATCTGTGGTGAGCCACGAGGCGACGCGAACCCGTGCCCGCACTGCGGCATGGAGTAGACGAGACCGGTGGCCCATCCGGGCGCGCCTCTTGTCGGCGTCGAGCACGAGTTCTACCTGCGGTATCGCCAACACCGGGTTGACTTTCGACGACTGATCGATCACATCGAACTGCCGGGACGGCGGATCGATCCGTACGACCCGTTGGCGCACCGGTTGACAAACGGTCACATGATCACCGCCGATGACGCAGAAGCCGAATACGCGACTGCCCCGATCCCGATCGAGCCGGGCTTTCTCGACGAGGTCGTGCATGCGTGCGGCGTGGCCGGCTCCGCGCTGCGCAAGTCGATGCCGCGCCATATCGGGCTTGTGGGCGCCTCGACCCATGTCTCGGTGTCGTGCCCCGATCTTTACGCGAAGCGCATCTGCGAGATGATCACCGCCCACTTCGCACCGGCCGTGATGCTGCTCGCCGAGGACGAGCGTTCGTTCGGCCTGCTCATTCGACCGCGCTATGGGCGAATCGAGTTCGGTCTCGACTATGTGTCGGGCAAGGAGCTTCGTTCGCTCGTCGCCATGTGTGTGGCGATCGTGCTGTTCTGCGTCGAGATCCTCGATGGGGACGCCGAGGAGACCCTGCTGCCGAGCCGTCTCGAGCCCCGGTGGGAGACGGCGAATCGGCGGCCCGGCTACTACGTCCAACGGAACTCGATGGGTGGTGACCTCTACCGCGGTGGCCGTGCCACGTTGCTTCGTCGCCCCTCGGATGGCCCAGTGGAGGCGGGCGAACATCTGCAGCATGTCTGGAAAGCCGTCCGGCCCTCGCTTGCCCGCACCACCGAGCCGTTCGAGTTCGACGCCGTCGACGATGTGGTCGCCGGGAGTCGACCCCTTCCCATGGAACGAGGCAAGAAGCTCGCCATCGTTCGCTCGCACCGCAAGCCGGCACCGAATCCGTATGCGGCGGCGATGCAGACCGTCACCCGCCCGTCGTTCACCGCCGAAGTCGTGACCCTTTCGTGGGACCTCGCCGTCTTTGCCATCGCCGGCCGGCGTCGTGTGTACGCCGTCGTCCCACGCGACGATCTCTCACGGTTCTGTGGCGATCTCGCAGACGGCGACCTGGACCAATGGGTCGAGGCCTATATCGCTCAGGATCCCTCGGGTCGCAAGGTCCCCAGCTACCCCGAAGCGGTCGCGGCGACCGCACTGTACGACACACCCAGCGCGCCGCTTCGCCTCGCCACCCCGGACCGCACCCTGGACGACCGCCTTTGGCTCGAGGACGGGTCACCACTCGATTCACCGCGGCTGTTGCCGAGGCATCCGACCGTCTGGGCCTCTGACGTCGACCCGGCGAGCGCAGGTGAACTCAAGTCTGTCACCCGTCCTCCCGACGTGACATCAGTCAGTGAGGTCGACACGGTCGACTCGTTCGATCAGACCGAGACCAAGCCTCCGAAGCCACCCGACCCGGACGAGGGCCCGTTCGTCACGCCGCCCACCAGCCGGCCGCCGTGGATCTGGATCGCCACGATCATCGCCCTCATCATTCTCATACTGGTTGTGGCTACCCGCGGAGGCGATTCCGGCGAGCCGCCCACGAGCACAGATCCCACAGGCACCGAGCCAACCGACAGCACTTCGGCCGAAGAAGCTGGCTCGACCGACACGACACCAACCGTGACCGCTCCACCGGCCACTGGGCCCACGTCCACGACCGTTCAGCAGGCCGCCTGCAATGTCGCTGGAGATTCTCCGCCCAGTCCCGATACCGAGGCCATTGCGGCGGCCGCGGGCGACGTCGTGGCTCAGGCTCGCCTTGCCGGTGAGATCACCTACACCGGCTACGCCCTCGGCTCCCACATCTTCACCATGGGTGTGGCGGGCGACGGCGAGACCGTATCGACGCTTCCCTCCACCCGCTGGTACAACCCGCGCTTCGTGGTGAACCACGACGAGTTCAATGTCCCGCTCAACGAGGAAGCGTTCACTGTGGATGTAGGTTTCAGCAACGAGGGCATCCTTGCCGCCACGATCCTCGATGCGAACTTCGGACAGGTGCCCGATGTCGAAGCCACGGGTGCGTGGCTCGACGCGTCGACTCTCCAGGTGACGGTGAGCGGCGCGGCCATAGATGGCGTCGAAGTCACACAACTCCGCATCGAGCTCGTTGCCCGTATCGGCGAACCAGATGGACCCACGTTGGCTGACGTCGAAGGAAACGGGTGCTGGTCGCCGGGCTAGGCGCAAACGAAGCCCGTCGTATCCGCGCTGTGGAACACTGTTTTGGTGAGGCGACTTGAATTGGTAATGCGTGCGGGCGTTCGGTGCTGAGGTACCTCACCATCGCGATGCTCGTGGTGTCGGTATTGGGCATCATTTTGAGCATCGTCCTGGTCGGCCGCGAGAGCCGCCTCAAGCCCAGGTTCGACGTCGCCCGCATCGTCATCATGGGCGCGGTCGCGGCAGTGATGACCTTCGCCATAGACATCACCACCCCGACCTGGGCCCTCGGGGCTGCACTCGGCGGCGGCATCGTGATCGGCACACTCCAAGGCCGGAACCTCACCGTTCGTTCGACCGACAAGGGGTTGTACGCCCGACGGACCACCGTCGCCGTATTCGCGTTCATCGCCGGTCTTGCGGTCACGCAGGTCGCCGGCTACCTCAAGCGCACCGGGGCGATCCAGGTCGGCGTTGCCATGACCGTGCTGTCGGTTGCGGTCGCGGTCGGTCTCCTGGTCGGCCGCCAACCGAGGGTGCGAGCCGCCAAGGCTGAGGCCCAAGCTGAGGCCGTTCAGTGAAGCGCCTCCTCAAGGTGGCCGTTGTGCTGGGCGTCCTCCTCCTGCTGTCCGGTTGCAAAGTCGAGATCGACCATTTCTTCGAAGAGGACGGGTCGTCCATCTTCCAGTTCGCGCTGGGAGCGGAGATCGACCCGGACGAGGGCGAGTCGATCGACTGCGAGACCGAGGCCGGCGGCGAGTTCAGTGCGTCCTACGCCAACCTGAGTCAGCGCGGCAGCGAAACGTGGTGCACCACCGGGATTCCCGTCGACTCGCCGGTCGAGCTCGCGTATCTCTACGCCTCATTCAACGAAGAAGCCGAGTTCCTACGGGTCAACTGCCTCAGCGTGGAAGACGGCCACCTGATCTACGACATCGAGGTTCTGCTCGACAGCTCCGGGGTCGAGGAGGGTGACTCGCTCGTCTGGCGGGTGACCGCTCCGGGCGCGATCACCTCGACCAACGCCGACAGCCAATCCGGCGACACCGTGACGTGGAACCTCACCCGGCGCGACGGCTGGGTGTCTCTCGAGGTGAATGCCGACGATGGCAACTGCCCGGCTGCGGGCTTCGCCCTCGATCTCGTCGCCGAGACCCCAACCACTGGCACGGCATTCATATCGGTGGCGAAGCCGACCACAAGCAGCGCCGATGCCGACGCTCTCGTCGCTGCTCTCAGCCGCGCCGGCTGGCAGGTCACCGACCAGGGCAGCGAGATCGATGCCAGCCAGACATGGGCCGACGAAGCCGGACTCCAGACCATCGCCGATGGTCTTGCCCCGATCACCGGCAGCGATCTCACCGTCGCCGACCTCAGCGAAACCGACGGCGACGGCAACAGCGAGTTCGAAGCCCGACTCGATCTCTCGTTCTACGAAGCCTTCTGGCAGGGCATCAACCCTGCCATCGACGATCCGCCGTTCCGGTTCTCGTGGACACCGCCCCCCGGCGACGCCGAGTCAACCGGCGACTGGACGGTGCCGGACGCCCGCACGTTCAGCTGGGCTGTCTCTGATGCGGGCCGCATCTTCAACATGGCGACCAGGGTCACCCCCACCGAAGCCGAGGACGAGGGCGAGATCATTGTCGGCGACGAATCCGAGGGTGACGGATCAGACGACGGCGGCGACGACCCGGACGACGCCGGTGATGGCACCTCCGATGCTCCCGGTGACGCCGATGACACGGCGGCCGAACAAGCTGCGACCGACGTATTGGTTGATCAAGTCGCCGGCGACGACGCCGACGATGCAACCCGGGCCGCGACAGCTGCAGCCATAGCAGCACTGCTGGGTGCGGCGGGCCTGACCGCGGTTTCCATGGCGGAGGCGGGCCTGTCGTTGGCCGACGTAGCCGACGCAGTCCGGCATGGTGATCTCGACCGCCTCTCGAGCTCGCCCCCCGAAGATGAGCCGGTGCCCGACGGCGGTATTCGTATCTGGGACCAGGCCGCGGGGCGGGCCCAGGTGTTCGACAGTTGGGCCGACGCCGACCGATTCACGGCAGAGCTGCGCGCCCGCGAGCAAGGAGGGTTCCTCCGCGACACCGCCGATGCCATGGACCGGAGTCGGGCTCAAGGGGCGGCCGCCGACGCCGCCGAACTGGCAGACATTCGAGCCGACCGAGCAGCCATCGACTACTGGACCCAGCTCGTTCAGGCCCGAGAAGAAGCCCTGGAGCGTTTGGAGGCAGCCGAAGCGCAACAGGCTGCGATAGCCGACGAAGGCTGGCAGGAAGTCATCGACGACGCGTTCGACGGAATCGTCCGTGAAGTCGATGCGCTCCCCGGCGAGATCCGCGACGCGGCATGGGCCACCCGCCAAGCACTCGATGCGGTGGCGGCGGCCATCGCCGATCCCGACAACTACGACCTCCAGGTCCTCGCCGAAACCGGACTCGAGACCATCTACGACGTGCTCGGCATGATGTCCGGCGGCGCCTACGGCGACGGATTCGAGAGTGCGCTGGCACCGGTCAAGACCGTGGCCCGCGTCGGCGGTGCCCTCGGCCAGATGGCCTGGAACGACAAGGGCGCGTTCTTCGAGATGATCACGCCGATTGGTGACCTCAAGGACTCGATGGACCCCGACAAGACGCTGGGTCAGCGCCTCGGGCACATGGGCTTCGCTCTCGCCGACATCTTCGGCACCGTTGCCGGCTTTGGGCTCGCCGACGAAGCCATGGAGCTGGGCCGACTCGCCGGGGCCACCGACGATGCGCGCCACGCCGTCGACGCGCTCGACGCGGCTCGCAAAACCGAACGGGCAACCGACGCCGTCCAGGCCGCTCGCAATGTCGAACGCACCACCGATTTGCTCGATACATCACGCGACATGGACCGGGCGTCCGACGCAGTCCAGGCGGCCCGCGATGCCGAGAAGGCCACCGAGGCAGCGGAGGCGTCTCTCTTGGCGAGCAGGGCCGACGAGCTCGTCGAGTCGCAGCGGGTGGCCGAGACGCTCAACCCGAGCAAATACAACGAGGCCACTGTCGCGGCTCGGCGTGAGGCATGGGACCAGGTTCAGAAGGAAGGCGCGGAGGCGGTCGCCGATTTCAAGAAGCTGCCCGCCGACGATCTCGCCCGTCGTGAAGCGGCCCTGCGAGTGCAAGGCAACAAGCAGGCGCTGATGGAAATGAAGGACAACGGCCGCGTCAGCGAAGAACTCCAGGTCGCGTTCAACAACGAGATGCGCGGGATCTACAACGAGACCGACGACAAGGTCATCGATTGGCTGCTCGACCCCAAGACCCGCCCCGACGGTGTTCCCGAGCTCACGCCGCCCTTGAACGAGGTGCTCGACCCCAACGGTCGGATCACCCACGTCATCGACGCGGACGGAAACTCGATACGACTCTTCGAGCCCACGAACGCCAACCCCGACATCGTGTCGGTCGGGGCCGACCGTGACTTCACGGTCTATGTAACGGGCGCGGATGGAGTCGAGAGGGCCGTGCCCAGCGGCCAGGTCGAATCCGTCTACAACCAGGCCTTCTACGAAGCGTCCGGCGGCGACGACATGGCTCGTTCGCTGGGCATCGAGCCCGACGCCGACGCGTTCGCGACCCGGATGGACCAGGCGATCACCGACGACGTCCATCCCGAGTCGTACAAGAACGTCGAGACGGTCATTGGTGCACCCGGCAAGGAGATCGGTGACGTTCAACAGGTCGGTCAAGCGTCCGCATACAAGCACGATCACTGGCAGGCACGGGCGGCGGAGTCCAGCGAGAAGGCGGCGGCCGCAGCCGAAGCGGGCGACGACGCAGCTGCCGCGGCATGGGCGGCAAGGGCTGAGGACGAACACTTCGAGGCAACTCGCCAGCTGGTGAAACAGAACGGCAATCAGGTGGTGAACCGGCATGCGGCGCTCGCCGCCCAGGTCGAGGAAGCAAAACAGCTGGGCACGCTGGCACCCGACTTCGAACTCAACGCGCTTCCCGACGACCTGCAGCGGGCGATGGCCTTCATGAACGACTCCAAGACGGTGGGCATGGCGCCCGTCGATGTCGAGATGCAGATGCTGGCCGAGCTGGGGATGACGCCCACCGATGCGGCACAACGCATGGGCGGCTACCTCGAGTCGATGGAGAAGTTGCGACCGCAGGCCATCATCGATCTACAGCGAGGCCTGCCGTGAGCTGGGTCGTGCTCGACCCATCACCGCAGGTGGCGGCCGCGCTTGCGTTGCCGGACTCGGTTCCCGTGCGCCAGGAACAGCTTGCCGCGATCACGGGCGACGGTCGGATGGACCTCGGCGCCCTCGCCGACGAACTCCATTACGTCTGCGGCGAGGCGCCGGAGATGGTGCCCGTCCTCGGGGCCGGTATCGCCAAAACCTCGTTCTTCGCCGCGGGAGACGCCCTCGCCGCTCATGACTTCGCGCGGGCCGAGCTCCACGCCACCACCGGACTGTCGTATCGGCCCGACGACGAACCACTTCGAATGCTGCTCTCCCACGCCCTGCACGGCCAGGGTCGCCACGATGCCGCCATCGTCCACGGCGACATGGTGGTCGCGAAGGCGCGAGGCGAGGGGCGGATGTCGCCGGCGTTCTGGCTGACCCATGCTCGAGCGCTGGACGAAGCGGGCCGGTCCGCTGATGCCCTGCCCTTGCTCGAAGATCTCACACCGATGTGGTCCGGACGTGAAGACTTCCTCGCCCTGGCCGCTCACATCCGCCGGCGGGCCGCGGAAACACCACCGGCGGAGCCGGCCTCCACACCGGAGACGGCGTCCACACCGGAGACAGGGTCACGTCGTAGGCGAGCCCCGATGCTCCTGGTGCTCCTGCTGCTGGTCGCGGGTGGCGCTGCAGCCGGCTACTTCCTCTTCGTGACCGATGACGAGGCGCCCACCGACACGGCTCTACCCTCCGATTCGACCACCGTCGTCCCGACAACAACCTCGCCACCGACCACCGCGGCACCAACCACTACGCCACCGACCACGGGTGCACCAACAACCGCCGCCCCGACCACAATTCCGACCGTCGTCGTGCCGCCTGTCGCAGGCACGTCGCAGGCAGACGCGACGGCAGCACTCGAAGCCCTTGGGCTCTCGGTCGAAGCTGTGACAGTCGAGGCCTACGATGCCGGCGTCGGGCAGGTCATCTCGATCGAACCGGCCGCGGGAGCGGAACTCCGCGCTGGTGATGTTGTTGTCTTGACCGTGGCGGCGAGGCCGACGGAATGCAACGACGCCCCGGCCGAGATCCCCGCTACTCCATTCGAAGATCTCGCCGGACTCAACGACGTGACCCGGGCTGCGATCGATTGGGCCACCGCCGTCGGCCTCGTCAGTCCCGGCACCGCGTTCAACCCGACGCAGCCCATGACCCGCGGTGCGGCCGTGACTGTGCTGTGGCGCTACATGTGCGAGCCCGCCGCTACCGACACCCCCGTCGTCTTTGACGACGTGGACCCCGGTGCGTTCTATGCCAAGCCGGTCGCTTGGGCCACAACTGAAGGTGTCATGGGAGGCACCACGCCGAGCACCATGAGCCCCGACGACTCGATCACTCGTGCGGCGTTCGTCACCATCCTGTGGCGAGCCCTGGGCGAGCCGACGAGCGACGCCGAGTTGCCATTCGAGGATGTTGATCCGGGTGCTTTCTACGCCGCTTCGTTGCGCTGGGCCTTCGGCGAAGGCCTCGTTTCAGGAACGACGGCGACCACCTTTGCGCCGAACGAACCGATCGATCGGATCACCACCATCCTCTTGTTCGACCGCACCGAACGGGGCATCGATCCCCTCGTCGGCGGCTGAACGGGAGCGTTGGCGCAGCGCGGCAGAAGGCGGTCGGGTTCAGGTTGCGCTGGCGTCGCTCGCTCCGAACGCCGCCCACCAGCGACGGCCGGCTTCCTCCGGTCCGTAGTCGACCCGCAGACGCTCGAAGATGGCGGCCAGAGCTTCCGAGCCCTTGGCTGCGTTGATCGTCTCGATCAACGGGTCGAGCCACTCGGGAACCGAGCCCATGACTATGGCTCAGCCGTCGATCCGCGAGTTGACCGCCTCGACCAGTCCGTCGAGATCATCGACGGTCACGGTGAGGGCCGAATGATCGCGGAAACCGATCACTTTCGGTACCCGCTCGGCGAAATGCACGCACACGCCACCGTGGGTGGCCGTGCCGAACGTGAGCCCGTCATCCACGAACGACAATCGCATTCCGACGGCCTTGAACCACTGATAGTCGCGCGTCGCGTGACACTCGGTGACGTTGGCGAGCGGCGTCTCCAACTTCTTGCGTCCGAATGTGGCGGTGAACGTGTCGGCGGTGACGGTCACCCCGTCGTCGTTTCCCACGCCGAACGGCGCCAGCAGCATCCGGTAGCGGCGGTCCAGGCGGTAAGGGAAGAAAGCCAAGGGGACTCAGATCCCGCCGGCGCTGAGAGCGTTGGCGATGCGGTTGATGGTGGCGACGAGATCGACGTGCTCGGTTTCGAAGCGGCCGATGGCGTCGGAGACGTGGTCGAGCAGGTTGGGGTCGTCGTCCTCGTCCTCATCGACCTCGGATTCGATGCGGCCGATCAGTGTGGCCAGGCGGTCGCGGTCGTCGTCGCCCAACCCCTCGCTCTGGGCGATCGTGGCCCGCAATTCGTCGAGCAGCTCTGTCACGTCTTCGTCGTTCACGGCGAATCCTTCATCATCGGTTTCGCCCAAACGTACAGGCAAGCGCCGTCGGGTCATCTGCCCACGGCGGGGCTGACCTACTCGGCCGAGTCAACTCTCGCCAGGAGGCGGGTCAGTGCTTCTGGCTCGCGCTCCCACGTGCCACGCAGCGGCTCGGCGAGTCGGCGCGCCAGAAGCGGTCGTTCTGCCTCTATCGCGCTCCGCACGGCGAGCACTCGCAGGCCGGTGGCAACGCCGTGGCTGTCGCCTTCGAGCACTTCCATGTACCCGACCAGTGCATCATCGTGACGCTCGACGCGGGCCTGGGCGATCGAGCGGGCGGCCACACACTCGAGATCCTGAGGTGCCCACGCCGTGGCCATCGTGGCCAGCCGTAACGCCTCGTCGAATCGGCCCTCGCGATCAGCGATGCGCGACGCGAACAGCGCCACGCGGGCGAGCGTCGGCGCCTGGTGATACACGGCTTCGCGCCGCGTCTCGGCCGCAAGCACCGCATCGGCCTCATCGGCCAGCGCGGCCAGATCGACCTTGCCCTCGTCATCCACGACACGACCCGCAGCGGACGAGGAGACGACGAGACGGCGAGCCGGCAGACCCATGCCCTGGGCCAGGGTGCGGTCGATCTCGATTGCGACGAACCGATCGGCAGCAGCGTTCATGATTGGCTCAACCTCGGTAGCTCGTCGAGGCGAGGGCCTCGGCGCAGGACGCCATCGCTGCCGATCTGAAGGATCATCTCCGCCCCCGACAAATGGGCGTCCTCCAGCGACTCGTGGAGCTTGATCGCCTTCTGATATGCCTCATGCCATTCCGGCGAGCCGGGTGTGTGCCCCCTGGTGAGGTAGTTGATGACGTCGGTCTCGGGGCCATGCTCAATGCCGGCGCCGCTCTTCTTCAGGTCCTCCATCACCTCGAGGAACTTCTCGCCGGAGAGATGGGTGCCATCGGGATTGCGGAGATACACGAGGTCGATATCACCTGCGTACGGGATCTCTCTGCCGCTTTCGCCGACCTGGAACAGCATGCCGTTGCGTTCCACGACCTCGCCCCGTAGCACCATGCCGTCGACGTCGCCGCGCAGCTTGTAGTACTCCTCCAAGCGCTGGGCATAGCGTTGCTGCACCGCCGACTGCAGCTCGGTGGGTACGTTGCGCATGTTGGGCTCGGTCGGGCGGAAATAGCCCACCAGCCCCTCGTCGGCCCGGTTGGCACCGATGTAGGTGTCGAGGTTGTTGATGGTCTTCGACTTGATGTTCACCGGCTTCGGCACCGCCTTACCGTCGCGAATCCAGTGCATCGAATCCGGATTGGTCGACCGTGAACCGATCTGGATGTCGTACTTGTTGGCGATGGCGGCGAGTTCGTCGACCTGGGCCTGGCTGTAGCCGACCTCGTGCATGACGTTGCGTTCGATCGCCGCGCCTTCCGGCAGATTGTCCACCCAGCCGGGTGGCGGCGGCGCGAGATCGTCGGCCACGCGCCCTGCGTCCGCGGCGAGGTCGGCTACCCGGCGCGCTTCGGTCGCCTCGGCCAACCGACGAGCATTGGCGGCAGCATCCGTTGCCCGGCGCGCGTCCTCGGCGGCTTCGGCCGCCCGGCGGGTATCTCCGGCTGCATCTGCCGCTCGACGCGCATCTTCGGCGGCTTGGGCTACACGTTCGGCGTCGGCGGCCGCATCGGCAGCCCGCCGTGCGTCGGCCGCAGCATCGGCAGCCCGTCTTGCGTCGGCCGCGGCTTCGGTCGCTCGCCGTGCGTCCGCGGCTGCGTCGACGGCGCGTAGCGCGTCGACACCTTCGTCCACGTAGCCCGAGCCGAACATGAGAGCCTCTGCCGCGAAGGCGGCAAAGTGCTGCATCCGATCATGCAGCGGCAGATCTGGATCCATCGACGCAATGAGCTGGTCGATCCCGGTGAGCGCCTGCACGATCGCGCCGGCGTTGTCTCGCGCCAACGCGCCGACCGTGGCGATCGTGTCGGCGGCCTGCACGAAATGGTCATACGTCTCCGGGTCTCCGGTTACCGAACCGATGAACACGTCGTAGGCCGTGTCCCGCATCGTGTCCCACAGAATTGTGCCCGCGTCTGGATGACTCGCTGCCTCCGCCACGGCATCGAGGGCGCCGCGCAGCGCGATGCCGATGGTGCGGGTGGTCTCATAGATGCCCTCACCCATGAGGAGGACGGCGTTCTCGTCATCGAGCCGGGTCAGAGCGACGATGTCGTCCCAGATGCGATCGTTGAACGTGGACGCCACCTCCGCCACCCAGTTGACGGGGTTGTCCCAATAGGTCTGATCGCGGGCAGCTTGCCCGAGGTCCAAAGCGTCGATGCGCGCCGCGATCTCGTCGTAGCGGTCCTGGGCCCGGCCGAGATCCTCGACCCGTTGCCAGCCGTCACGGATCTCCTGCATCAGCGCGTCGTGCTCGACCTGGCTTCGGCCCGCGAGGCCGGCGAAGCGCTCAGCCGCGGCCTCGTCGCTCTTGCCCTCGTCGATGATCGATTGCGCCCGCCGATCGCGGTCCCTGTTCGCATCGCGCTGATCGGCGATGAGTTCTTCGAGTTCGGAGCGCGGCACGCGTCTTCCGCCCCAGTCGTAGAGCCCGTCCTCGCCGGGCAACATCGGCTGACCGCGCTCGTCCATCACTGTCACTGCGGCCTCGGCATCGGCCTCTTCGCGCAGCGCGTCGGCCAGGCCGCGTAGTCCGCCGTTGCGGAACGCATCGGCCAGTTCCTGGGCCGACATTCCCGCGTCAGCCAATCCGGCCGCCAGCAATCCCGCCGCACCCATGGCCCCGACGAGTGCGGCGATCGCCGCGGCTCGGGTCTCGTCATCGGCACCCTCGGGTACGAACAGATCGATGGTGTCGGCATCCACGCCGAGCGCTTCGGCCTGATCCTCCAACAGGTCGGCCTCGGTCGGTGCGGCCGCCGTGGTGGGGACCGGATCCGGCTCGGGCAGGCCAACCTCCCCGAGCAGTTCGGTGGGGCCTGACCAATTCGGGCCCTGCCGGCGCCACGATTCGATCAGCGCCGGGATCCGCGGGTCGCTCGGATCGCAGTGATGGCACCGGGCCCTGATCGACCCCCAGCTGAACACGCCGCGGATCGACACGTTGGGTCCGTCCGCCGTCGCCGTGTCGGTGAAGATGAAGATCTGGCCATCGGCGAGGTCGTAGTTGCTGATCGAGGTGCACTGTTCCTGGTCGGCCCGGTTGACCGAGACACCGTTCGCATCAACGTCGCAGCGATCGGCCTCGGGAATCTCGTGGGGCTGGAACCGTGTTGTCATCCCGTCGCGTGCGTTCCACTGTTGGTTCACATACGTCGCCGCGTCAGACGACGCAAGGTCGTAGTTGACCTCCATCCGGGTGGCGCCGCGGGCATCGCTGCCGTAGACCATCCCCGATGTGCAGTTGGTGGAGTGGGGGTCGATGTAGAGCTTGGTGATCGTGTCGGCGTCTACGTCGCCGGGCTGCCAGCTGCCGTCGTCCATACCGGCGACCACGTTCTGATATGGCGCACATGACCCCGCCGGCGCCTCCGGCGGTGGGGGAGCGGCGGCGAGCGCCTCGTCGATCGTGAACCCGTCGATGTCGCAGTCGACCACCACGTCGGCGAGCGGCTGGCTCGGGGCGACATTGCTCTGCTCGCCGTCGATCAAGACCTTGGTCCACGCGCCGCTGCCCACCGACTCGGTCAGCGGTCGAATGCAGCCGTCGAGCCCGGCAAGCCGTGACTGACCGAACGGCGATGGTGTGGTGAGCAGCGAGATCGGTGCCAGCTCGCCGACCATGTCGACGGTCTGCACCGTGACCGTGCCCGCAATGTCTCGCTCGATGGTGCCGGTGACCGCATAGCCCACCGGGAATCCTTGACCCTCGATGAGGTCGCCGAAGGTGTAGCTCTCGGTCAGGTCGTAGGTGCTGGTCCGGTCGCCGACGATGGATGTCCACGACGTGGTCGTGTCGAGATCGATCGGCGCGGCGATGAAGCCCTCGGTCACATCGATGGGAACGAGTGGCTTGTTGTCGTTGATGCCGACACCGCCGACAATGCCCAGGTCCTCCCATACGATCAGGTCCCTGACCGGATCGGCGATCTGCTCCTCGTCTTGGGCGTACGCCTGGGTCAGCGGTACGACGAGGGGACCGAGCAGGATGGCCCCGACGACCACGGCAAGCGTGCCGGCCCGGAGTTCGGCGAGCTGGGGCCGCCGTCCCACGATCAGGCCGATGGTGACCGCAGCAGACAGGGCGGTGAGCGCGATCCCGAAGGTGATGGCGCCGCTGCGGTTGAGTAGACCCGCGATCTGGGTGACGATCAAGCCGACACCGAACGCCAGAACCGCCAGCGTCGAGCGCTTGCCCATCGGGCCCTTCTCACCCATGCGCAGAACCAGGTTGCGACCCTGCGACAGGCCGAGACCGGCACCGACCACCAGGGCGAGCGCGATTGCCCACAGGGGTGTCGCCGTGTTGAACACGACGACGGAAACGGCAGCGACGATCGCCATGATGGCGAGACGCAGGGCCTCCATCGTCGGCCGGATTCGGTTCTCTCGCCGCGCCAGCAACAAGGTGATGAGCAGCATCACCAGCGAAAACGCCAGTAGCACCGGTGTGATCAGCTTCGCCCACAACGGGCCATCGCTGGATGCGCCACTACCGGAGCCCGTGTCCTCGGCGACCGCATCGAGCGTGGGGGCCGCACTGCCAGCGGGCGCGGCCGCCGGCGCGATGCCGGAGCCGTCGACGTTGATGTCGATCACGCCGACCGACAGTGCCGGGTCGAGGGCGGCCGCGAGATACGGCGGCACGTCCTGAAAGTCGGTGCTGCGCGGGATGAACGGCACCCCCTCGCAGCTCTGCGCCTGGGGCGCCACCAGCGCCATCAGCCGGATCGCCTCGGCTCGAGCCACCTCCACGTCGAACTTACGGTCGGCCTGGCGGTAGTCGAAGCGAGCGCCGACGGCGAGATTGTCGGGGCCGTCGACGAATCCGATACCGAAATCGAAGCTGTCCTCGTAGCTGCAGACGGTGGTGAGGAGGGGGTCGCCCATGCCTTCGGCGGCCCACTGCACCGTCATGAGTAGCTCCGACCACAGATCGTCGCCGTCCACAGCGCCGCCCCACCAGCATCGGGCCTCCCAGACGCCGGTGTAACTCTCGGGTCTGATGCTCGGGTCGTCGAACTGGATCTCGAGGTTCGGCAGCGGGTCGCTGCACGTCATGCCCGGAGGTGGACACCGGTCGACCGCCACCGGTGCGACCTGCATCGCGAGCGACTCGACTGCTGCCTGCCACTCGGTTCGGTGGTCGTCATAGGGGTCCGGCGCGTAGTCCGCTTCCGCGCGAATTGAGTAACCCTCGACACCGGCAAAAAGCACGATGCGGTCGTCCTGCTCGAACGTGGGAGCGGTTGTGCAATTGCTGGGCAACGCTGTATCGGGTTTGTTCCATGTGAGCGTGATGGTCACGCCACCGCTGTCATAGGTACAGCGAACCGTTGCGGTCTCGCCGCCGACAGACGGCTGCTGCTCGACGACTTCGTAGCCGCCGACTGCGGGGCACGTCACCAACCCGGCGTAGAAGTCGAGCTCCTCCTGGGAGGCCGGCTCAGAGCTCGGCCCGATGGGCCCGCCGGTGTCCTGCGCCCCGGCCGCGTCCACGCTGATCACCAGCGATGCGACCATGGCGACGAGCGCGAACGTGTGCCACCTCACGAGCCGTGAGGGACTCCACCGCCCCGGACACACGCCACTGGTCATGCGCTCCGAAGGTACCCGTCGCTGTGGGTGAGGGCAACGGCCACGGTTGGCGTTCTAGCGGGGTGTCCAGGTGCCGCCGGCGTCGTCGATCGCTCTGGTCACCGCGGCCAGGTCATCGAGCGTGGCGGTCAGTTCGTTGCGTAGGGGCGCAAACTCGGACGCCGCTCGGTCCACGCTCTCGCTCTGGGTGGCGGTCGGTGGACGGGTGGTGGACCAATGGAAATGGCCCACCCGGTCGACAAGTTCCTGGATCGACGGTTCGGCCGGGTCGTGGAGTTTGGCGCGAACGGGGTCGCCGGTCAGGCGTGCGGCGATGGCCTCGATCTGACGGTGGACATCGTCGAGCTGCCCGAACAGATCGGGGTCGGCGCCGGTGGCCCCAGCGATGGCGACGCGGAGATGCCGGAGCCGCTCACGGGCTGCGTCGATCTCCTTGGCGGCGCCGGCGACCCGACGGCGGAGATCGGCAACTGCTTGTGCGAACCCGTCGTCTGGATGCGAGCCGTTGGCCACGGCCGGCGTGTCGACCACGTCCACGGGTTCGGGTCCGGCCAGTACCTCGGCCGTGCCATCACGCCCGACGGATACGAGCTCCACCGCATAACACCCGGCCGCGACCAACGGGCCCTGTGGATCCTCCACCCATGGCTCGACGAAAGCGGGTTTGTCGAGCTTCACCGGATCCGGCGCGGGACCGCGGAGGTCCCACGTCACCCGATGCAGCCCTCCGGTATGCGGCGCCGGGATGGTCCGCACCACCGAACCGGAATCGTCTCGCACCACGAGCAGTACGACCGGTTCAGTTTCGAGATGCTCCTCCCATAGTCGATCCCAGCCGGGGAAGTCGACGTTCTCGCCGGCGCCATCGGCTTCCTTCTCGGCGTCGCGCCGAGCGGCCTTGGCGGTGCTGATGTCGTGGGCGAGGTGGTAGGTGATCGTCGCCCCAAAGTCGGGATTGTCGGACCGCCAGGCAGTCGAGCCGAGCGTGGGCTGGCCCTTGGCCTGCATGACCAGGTGCGGCACATAGCGCCACGCCCGACGGATAGCGAACATCGTCGCCGGCGCTTCCAACGCGTCCTCGGACAGACCCCGCAATGCGCTGTAGTCGTCGAGGACGTAGAAGCCTCGGCCGAAGCTCGCCACCGCCAGGTCGTCGTCTCGTCGCTGGATGGCGAGGTCGCGCATGGCGATCGTCGGCACCGATGCACCCTCACCGCCGTCGCCGGCTGGGCCCTTGCCCAGCAGATGCCAGTGCTCGCCGTGGTCGAGCGACACGTAGAGGCCATTCTCGGCACCGACGAACAATAGATCGGGGTCGACATGGTCCTGCTCGACCTGCCAGACGATCACTCCGTCGGGAAGGTCGCCGCGGATCGAACGCCAGGTCCGACCCCGATCCTCGGTCTCATAGAGGTACGGCGAGTAGTCACCGTTCTTGTGGTCGTCGGCGGCCACGAATGCTGCGTCGGCGCGGTGCAGGCATGCCTCCACATCGTTGACGAACGCCTCCGTCGGCAGCCCGGGCAGCTCGCCGCTCGCTCGCCACGAGCCACCCCCGTCCTCGGAGATCTGAACCCGCCCATCGTCGGTGCCGACGTACAAGACACCTTCGGCGACCGGAGACTCGGCCAGGTCGGAAATGGTGGCGTAGAACGACATCGCCATGTGGTCATAGAGGTCGTCGACGCTCCAGACGCGACCACCGGTCGGTAGCTCGTAGCGGTTGGCACCGGTGGTGAGGTCGTCGCTGATCGGGGTCCATGCGTCGCCCCGGTCGTCGCTGCGCCACACCCGCTGGGACGCGACATAGATGCGCCCGGGCTGATGCGGGCTCATGACGATCGGCGTGTCCCAGTTGAACCGCTCGGGCGGATCGCCCGCCGCGGCCTGCGGCTGGATTTCGGTCAGCTCCATGGTGCGCTGGTCATGGCGCATCACATTTCCGACCTGCCACTCGAAATAGCTGATGTCGCGATCGTGGGGGTCGAACGCGACCCGGTAGCCGTCGGCGCCGAGCGGCACCCACCAGTCCTGGTTTCGGACACCATCGGTATGGCTCGTGCGCGTCGGGCCGCGGATGGTGCCGAGGTCCTGGGCCCCACCGAGGATGTTGGTGAACGGCACGCCGTCGTCGACCGCCACTCGATAGAACTGCGAGATCGGCAGATTCGACATGTGGCGAAACGTCACGCAGTCATCGAACGTCTCGTAGAGCCCCGCGTCGCACCCGACGAGCAGGTGCTCCGGGTCCACAGGGTCAATCCAGACGAGGTGGTTGTCGGAGTGCTTGTTCTTCCCGGTCTCGGCCGGATTGAACGTCTTGCCGCCGTCGGCGGTGACATGCAGGAAGACGTCGACCTGGTACACCTTCTCCGCGTCGACCGGCGAAGCGAACAGCTCCTGGTAGTAGTGCGGGCCGGTGCCGCCCGAGATGTACTCGTTGCGGCGCTCCCAAGTACGGCCCCGGTTGGTGGAGCGGTAGAAGCCGCGGTTCTTCTTCTCCGGTCCGTCGTCGGGCGCTTCGATGGTGGCGTAGACGAGGGTCGGGTCGGCCGCCGTGACGGCGAGGCCGATCTTGCCGAGGTTGCCGGAGGGGATCCCCTCGGTGGCTCGGGTCCAGGTGTCGCCCCCGTCGCTGGATGTGTGAATGCCGGAGCCGGGTCCGCCGCCCATGAACGCCCGGACATTGCGCCGGCGCTGGTAGGTGGCGGCATGGATCGTGTCGGGATCGTCGGGAGCGAAGACGGCCGACGTGACACCGGTGTCTTCGTCGACTGTGAGCGTGGCCTCCCATGTGGCACCGCCGTCTGTGGTGCGGAAGAGTCCTCGCTCGCCGCCCGATGACCACAATGGTCCCTCGGCTGCGACGTGGACGGTGTTGCCGTCGCGAGGGTCGATCAGGATGGCCGCGATGTGCTCGGAGCGCTCGAGGCCCATGTGTTCCCAGGTAACACCACCGTCGAGGCTGCGGTAGACGCCGTCGCCCCATGCGACATGGCGGCCACTCACCGCCTCGCCGGTGCCGACCCACACAGTCTCGGGCCGCGACGGATCGAGCGCGATGCAGCCGATCGAGTACGACCGCTGTTGGTCGAAGATCGGCGTCCATGTTGTGCCGGCGTTCGTGGTCTTCCAGACGCCGCCGGAACCGACGGCGAGATACCACGTGGAGGGCCGATGCGGATGCACGGCAAGATCGGCGATTCGACCGCCCATGAAGGCAGGGCCGATGCTGCGCAGGGCAAGGCCGCCGAGGGCACGAGTGAGAGAGGACTGTTCGGTGGTCATGTGGCGCATGAGGTTAGGTGACGCGTCGCCGCGGATCAGATCCTGCGGCGAACGGGTGACTTTCGGCAGTTGGCAGGATGAGGACTTTCGTGTAGTTTCCTCTCCTGTGATGCGTCAGGCGGCCGGCGGAGCACTCTGTGTGCTCATATTCGCTACAGGATGTGGTGGGAGTGACGGCGCGGCCGCGCCTCCCACGACGGCAGTCACATCGACGACCGTGACCCCCACCGAGCCGCCGACTACGACTACCGCTGCTCCGGAGACCACCTTGGCGACGACCGTCGCTGAGCTGACGGACGAGGAGCAGATCCTTGCCGTTATCCAGCGGTACTGGGATGTCTTGACCGAGGGCAACAACCCTCCCGATCCTGAGTATCCCGGCTGGGCCGAAGTGGCTGCTGGAGAGAAGCTTGTCGGCCTCAGGGAGCGCGCGGCTCAGAACCTGGAAGCGGGCACCGGTAGCCGCCCGGGCTCCTCTGAGCCTCGAGCGCGCCGGCTTGAGATCTCGACCGTTGATTCTGAGAAGGCTGTAGTTGATGTTTGTCTCCGAGACGACGGAATTCTCTACGACCTCGACTCGGGCGCTGTTCTGAACGATGACGTGATCTACCTCTGGTACCAGGCAGTTGTGGAGCTAGTCGACTCGGCTTGGCGAGTCACTCGCACGATGAAGATCCAAGAGTTGGGGGGTGTCGAATCATGCGATTCTGCCTTCTAGCAGGCCTCGCCTTGATCGGACTCGCCAGCCCCTCGAGTGCTGCCACGATCGGTGACGAGGAGACGCCTGCTGGCACCGAGACCACTGTGGTGGACTCGACGCTGACGGTCACTGCCGGTCACCGCGACGATCTCACGATCACGACCGGTGGCGGTCCTCGGTCCGGGCGTGTTGTCACGTGCTCGTGGTGGGACGTCCAGGGCGGCAGCTTCCATGAGATCGAGGATCCGGGGCCGGTCGTCCCGCATGAAGGATGGGCGTACGAGCTTCGGTGCTTCGCAGACGACGTGATGCTCGCGGGGTACCCGCAGTTCGTGATCTACACGCCCGGCATCATCACGGGTCCGGTTGTGTCCACCGCCGAGGTGGCGAACTTCGCCGCCGACTCGATCACGTTTGCTGTGCCCGTGCCGGCCCTTTCGCCAGCCGGCGACCAGATCGTCGGCGTGCCGACATGGCTCGCCGTCACCAGCCAACTCGACTACCCGGAGGTGTCAGCGGCGGCCGGTCCGGTCTGGGCGAGCGTGCGGCCCGAGTTCCGCGATGTCACATTCACGACGGCCATTGGCGACGTGATCACCTGCGGCACAGCAAGCGGTGCCACCACGCTGTGGAATCCGGCCGGCCCCGCGAACCAGTCGAGCAGCTGCACCTATGTCTATACGTCGAACGGTTCGAGTCAGAGCGCGGTCGACAGTCACATCACCGCCACGATCACTTGGGACCTGTGGCAGCGCACGGACCAGAACCCGGCAGAGCACTTGTTCCGCACTCACACCGAAACCACGGTCATTCCGGTGATCGTGCGCGAGCTCCAAGCGGTGATCGACTGACGGTTCGGGTCGTCAGGCCGACCGCAGTAGATCTCGCAGTGGCCGCATCCCGACGGCGGCGATGCTCTCGGCGGCGATCGCCTCCGCTCCAGCCGCCCCGCCGTAGTACGTGCGTTCGAACTCGCGGGCGTGGGCCGAGTCGGTGATCGCGCGCAGTTCTTCACCACCGCGAGAGGCATGGCAGATCAAGTAGCTCAGACCGGCAGGAAGCCCGGCCAGGCGAGCCGCGTTGTGCGCCGCGCCCTCACCCGGTGCGAAGTCGAGCGACTCGGAATCGAATGAATCGAAGATCGGCCAGCCGTCGGCCTCGAGCTGGTCGACCTGTGCCGATGGCCCGTACCGGAAGATGAACAACGGCAACCGGTAGTCGCGGGCCAGCTGCAGGTAGATGTCGAAGAACCCGCGGTGGAACATCGTGCCCATGTGCGAGTCGAGATGGGTCACGTCGACTCCCGCCGCCAGTGCTCGATCGATCTGAGCCCGTAACTCGGAGTCGACCTCGTCGAGATCAGCAGCGGCGACGATCTCCTCGACCGTGCGGGGCAGATAGCCCTCGTCGTCCACCAACGACGGCACTGCGGTAGCGCCCAGCACCGGGCCCCAGCGAAACCGGTCGTACTCGGCAGTCAGCGTGAGGTGCACCCCAAGGTCGACGTCGGGCAGATCACGAGCCCGAGCAGCGGCATCGGCGAACCATGGACACGGCACCATGATGCTGCCGCACGTGGCCGGTCCGTTCACGATTGCCTCGAAGCCGCCCTCGTTGGCGTCGTGGCACATACCGAGATCGTCGACGTGTACCACCGCCGCTCGCGTGACGTCAGGACTGAGACCAAGATCGGTGAGCGCAACCATCGGGCGATGGTAGGCGCTTGGCCTCGACCTGGGGACATTGACCAGACACCGGTCCGCGGCGGCACAAAAACAAGAGAAGCGGGCAGGCCCCTGGAGGGCTGGCCTGCCCGCTTCGCCGTTTCCCCTCCTGGGATGATGAGGCCGGTGGGGTAGGGGATGGACAACCCCACCGGCCGAGTCAGGTGTTGATCAGGGGAGCAGGACCGTGTCGATGATGTGGACGGTGGCGTTCGCGGTCGGCACGTCCTGGCAGAGCGCGGTGGCCACGCCGTTGACAGTCACGAGGCCATCATCGGCACCGAAGGTGAGCTCGCCGCCGTTGACGGTGACCTTGCTACCAGCGTCGATCAGATCGCCCGAGCTGAGCTGCTCGCCGGCGATCACATGCAAGGTGAGAACGCTGGTGAGCAACTCGACGTCGGCAAGCACGGCATCGAGGTCTTCGGGCGGCAGAGCGGCGAAGGCATCGTTGACCGGGGCGAAGATGGTGAACGGTCCGTCGCTGTTGAGGGTGTCGACCAGGTCGGCGGCCATGACTGCGGTGACGAGGGTCGACAACAGTGGGTTGTTGCTTGCCGCGGTGGCGGCGGTGTCGTCGGCCATCCCGGCGAAGCT
>JAJCXZ010000107.1 GCA_029263175.1 Acidimicrobiales bacterium
CATGCCTGTCGACATTCGTGAGCGCTTCCTGGGCAGCGCGATAGAGCACGGTCCGTTTGATACCGTTCACCGCTTCAATCGTCGCGGCCTTCGATGCCGTCAAATGAATCTGGAGTCCCGTACGTTTCCGTACGTCCTTCAGATAGGAGGTGAGCGCGGGAATCAGCCCGAGGTCATCCAACATTGCCGGGCGCAATTCGCGGGCGTAGCGATGCACGATGGCCACGGACTTCTCGACCAGATGCTGCGCATCGGCAATCTTCTGACCGATATTTTCGACATTAACCGCGGACTCTATCTTCAGCGCGGCCAGTCTAACGTTGATGCCCGTCAGTATCTGGCTGATTTCGTCGTGCAACTCGCGACTGATCCTTTTTCGTTCATCCTCCTGCGCCAGCAGGATCTTGTGGGAAAGCTGCCGCAACTGGTTATGCATGATTTTCGAGTCCGCCAACAGCTTTCCATATTGTCCTCGTTCTTCCTTGAGAGTTCTTTCCGCAGCCTTGCGCTTCGCGGTTTCTCGTTGTAGCCGCTTCTTCATGGCGTTCAGTTCAGCGGCGGTGGAGGCTTCCGCCAGCGGAGCAAGTGTCTGGCGGAAGAAGATCCCCGCCTGGCGGATCGTCCCACCGCCGTCTCCCGGCATCTGCTCCGATGACATCAGGGCCGTCAGCGCCTCTTCATGGATCAGGGCCAGGTCCGAGGCCGCCAGATCCAGCCGCAGGGCCTCGCGTCCCAGTTCGGCCGCGAGCGCCGAACTCGTTTCCGAGCCCTCGGCCAAGTGTGCTCCGAGAGCTGCGGAGTACCGCTCCGACAGTTTTCCTAAGGTGGCGTTCACTTTGGTAATTCCATTTCTGATCCTCTATCCCCTACTATACAGTAATACCGCCCGCCTGTCTATGGGCCGACTGTCCCCCACACGTAAGATTGAGGTTCATGGACCGGCTCTGATGCCATAGGTTTCGAGGGCTAATAGATAGACTCCGTTCGAAAAGGACTCGTAGGCCCCTGGAGCCGACGCAAGTGACGTATTCGAAGAATCACGTTAGAGGGGCTCCAGTATTGCTGTTGTAAATTGATGATTTGCGTTAAAATCCATTATATATTGTCAAAATTTGGCGTTTATTTGAGTCGCTCTAACGTGATTCACCCTGCTGAATACGTCACCCAGGTCGGCCCTTCGGGACGTTATCCCACTTCTGTGGGATTCACGTCCTCGAGCGACCTACTTTTCACGTCAATTTGCAATCAGGAATCACCTAAACCGTTTTCGATAGCGATTTCGACAAGGATGGACCATCCCATAGTTTTAAGGTTTATGGGACAACGGTGGCGTACGATTACGAATCACCGCCGTTGGTTCTCGCTGGACGCGGCAGTGCCTCTTAAAGACTCCGCGGCAGAACCCGTGGCTTACTGGATAAATTACACCGAAAACCCACAGCGTCCGAGCGTCAGCCATAGACGAGGTAGGTGTTTACCCCATTGTCGGCGGTTCATCCGTGAGCTATGCTGTATTCCGAGTACTAAAATTCTAACCCTCAATTCAGAATAAGATTGCTAAAACACAAAACATCCCTGGTCCGCGAAGGAGAATCTCCGAACATCGTTAAGTTGGGCGCATTCCGCATGACCCTTAAATTACACCAAAAACCCATGGTTTCCGAGCGTCAGCCATGGCGGGGGTGGGTGTTTACCCCATTGTTGGCGGTTCATCCTTAACCTATACTGTATTATTAATACTAAAATTCTAACCGTCAATCAGAACAAGGAATTAGAAAATGAAAAGGTGTTTTTCAATAATAAAATTCTAACCATTAACGGAAGACTACCGCAATATCATCGGCTGAACAGTTTCGGAAAAGTAAATCAATCATACAGAATAAGGAATTAGAAAATGAAAAATAGAATAGAAGATACACCCTCACAAGAATTGATAACAGGTACGATAAATACCCTCGACCCACGTCGCCCATTGGGAATGAAGCGAACGAATCTGATTCTCATGGCCATTTTCCTGGTGTCAAGCGTGTTCTTTATACATCCTGTGATGGCGGGATTCCCGGAGGCGCCAGTTAACCTGGGATCCGCCGGCGATTTCGTGATTCTGGGAAAAACAGCAATCACGACCACTGGAGGCACCAACATACTTGGGAATATAGGCATTAGTCCAGCCGCTGCATCATTTATGACAGGTTTTGCATTAATCTTGGATTCCTCGAATCAATTTGCGACGTCATTTTTAGTGGATGGCCAAGTTTTGGCTGCCACCTATGCCCCTCCGACTCCGACGCTTATGACCACGGCTATAAGCGATATGGAAACCGCTTACACTAACGCCGCCGGACGAACGCTTCCAGACTCTACTGAGTTTAACGGCGGAGACCTTACCAACCAGAGTCGCCCTGCCGGCCTCCACAAATGGGGTGGCGATGTTCTCATAAACTCTCCGGGTTTCACCCTTACGGGGAGCTCAACGGATGTCTGGATTTTCCAGATAGCGGGAAAACTTACCGTAAACAGCGGTGCCATTGTTACTCTGGCCGGTGGTGCCCTGGCCAAAAACGTCTTCTGGCAGGTCGCCGATACCGTGTTTCTTGGAACTACGGTTCAGATGAAGGGAATCATCTTGGCTCAAACTAACATTGAAATGCTAAACGGCGCCGTGCTGGATGGCAGAGCACTGGCACAGACCGCAGTTACCTTAGACAACAATGACATCAATACACCCGCCGGGGAAGAAGTTGTTCAGGTAGTCGTCCCCCCAGAAACAGTCCCGACATTGTCGGAATGGGGGATAATCGGTTTGATTGTGGTGTTGGGTGTGGCAGCAGCATCTCGTGTACGCAAATTCCAGGGAACTGGGATCAGTCCGACACTTAGTGCATGAGTGTCACTGTCCGGGATACGCCGAACGTAGGCGATAACCCCAGGGTTTTAATTTCTTCAAAAAGTGGTATGCCAACCGGCATACCACTTTTTTTCGTTTATGATCGCGGCCGGGTTACGTTCAACGGCAAGACTTTTTGTGCGGATCTTTCTCCCGGTCCCAAATCAACCGTAATTACCTAATCCTAATCGTAATCTTAATCGGAGAAACTCCCTTCTGCCATCGTAGAAATTGAGCGTCTATGTAGTGACTTGAAATCGAGATCCGCAAAAAGATTACGTCGCAGCGGACTGCGATCACGATAACGTTTCACGAACGTGATCACGTTACAGGCGAAAGTATTCAGTAAGCTTCAGCGCGTGATACTCTGAATAGCCAGACCGCAATGTCACTCAATTAAGGATTGAGCCGGAGCCCCAAGTAGGTTGCGACTGCCAGCCGCGACTGTCTTTCACGCTAAATTTGGTCGGGGCTGGCACCCGAATCTTGCCTAAGGAAGATGAGAGAGCCCACCTGAAACGGTGGGAGCGAAGCGGCAATCCCGACTTACTCCAAAACGTTTAATTGAGTGACATTGAGCTAGACCGTGTTCGAAAAGGGTTCGTAGGCCCCTCGAGCCGACGCAAATAACGTATTCAAAGAATCACGTTAGAGGGGCTCCCGTTTAATGCTGTCATGAATTGATTATTTACGTTAAAATCCATGATTTATTGTCAAAATTTGGCGTTTATTTGAGTCGCTCTAACGTGATTCACCCTGGTGAATACGTCACCCAGGTCGGCCCTTCGGGACGTTATC
>JAJCXZ010000108.1 GCA_029263175.1 Acidimicrobiales bacterium
AACCCATTTGTGGGATTGAACGTAACACGAAACTTTCGATGACTGAACTAACCCCAGAGCAACTCGCTCGACGACAGATCGACGCACAACTCGTCGATAGCGGATGGGCCGTGCAGGACTATAAGGCGGTGGATTTTTCCGTCGGGCGCGGTATTGCCCTGCGAGAAGTTCCGCTCACGACCGGCCCCTGCGACTACGTACTGCTCGTGGACCGCAAGGCACTCGGTGTGATCGAAGCGAAGAAAGAAGGCACCACGCTATCGACCGTCGCGGCGCAGTCCGCGCGCTACGGCACGAGCCTCCCGGATTTTCTTTCCGACGGACTCACCGGTACCCTCCCGTTCCTCTACGAAACCACAGGCATCGAAACATTCTTCCGCGATGAACGCGATCCCGCTCCTCGTTCTCGCCGCGTTTTCGCCTTTCATCGCCCGGAGACCTTGGCCGGGTGGGCGGCCGAGCCGGACACGTTGCGCCATCGGCTTGCCCAGATGCCTTCTTCGAGTCCCCTTGCCACCAACCGTATGCGCGATTGCCAGATCGAAGCCATCACCGGCCTGGAGCAATCTTTCGCCGAGGATCGTCCGCGTTCGCTTATCCATATGGCCACCGGCGCGGGAAAGACCTTCACTGCCTGTGCCTTTAGCTATCGCCTCATCAAATACGCCAAGGCCCGCCGCATCCTGTTCCTTGTGGACCGCGCCAATCTCGGCGAGCAGGCCCGCGACGAGTTTCACCGGTACCGGACGCCTGACACGAATCGCCTTTTTACCGAGCTGTACAACGTCCAGCACCTTACGTCGCCGAATATTGACGACGTTTGCCGCGTCACCATCTGCACCATCCAACGACTCTACTCGATCTTGCGTGGGGAGGAAATGGACGAGAGTGCGGATGATCTCTCCGGTGCAGAACTCGCGGCCGCCCTCGGCAGCACACGGACGCGCGATGTCGCCTACAATCCAATCGTCCCCATTGAGAAGTTCGATTTTATCGTCACTGACGAGTGCCACCGCTCCATTTACAATCTCTGGCGGCAGGTACTCGAATACTTCGACGCGTCGCTGATCGGCCTCACGGCCACGCCGGCGCCGCAGACCATCGCCTACTTCCACCAGAACCGGGTCACCGAATACAACCACGAGCGCGCCGTCACCGATGGCGTGAACGTCGGCTACGACGTCTATCGCATCAAAACCAGGGTCACCGAGTCGGGCGGCAAGGTGGATAAGGGCTTCCTCATCGACCACCGCAGCAAAGCCTCGCGCAAGGCCCGGCAAGAAGTGCTCGCCGACGATCTCGATTACACCCCCACCGACCTCGACCGCTCCGTCGTCGTGCCCGACCAGATTCGCACCATCCTGCGCACCTATCGCGATGTCGTGCAGAGCGAGCTGTTCCCCGGACGTGTACTCCTGCCGAAGACGCTCATCTTTGCCAAGGACGATTCCCACGCTGAGGACATCGTCCACCTCTGCCGCGAGGTCTTTGGCAAGGGCAACGACTTCTGCAAGAAGATTACCTATCAGGCCAAACACCCCGTCACTGGCAAGCCCGCCAAGACCAAAGAACTCATCCGCGAGTTCTGCCTCTCGCCCACGCTCCGCGTCGCCGTGACCGTGGACATGATCGCTACGGGCACCGACATCAAGGCGCTCGAAGTCCTCATGTTCCTCCGCGACGTCCGCAGCCGTGTCTATTTCGAGCAGATGAAAGGCCGCGGCACCCGCGTTCTGTCGTCCACCGATCTGCAATCCGTCTCCGGCGAAGACGCCCGCGCCAAGACCCGTTTCGTCATCGTCGACGCTGTGGGCGTGTGCGAGAGCGACAAGACCGAATCCCGTCCGCTCGACCGTAAGCCCACCGTGCCGCTCAAGAAGCTGCTCCAGCGCGTCATCTTTCCCGGTGGCCGCGATGAAGACACGCTCACTACCCTGGCTGCGCGCCTCGCCCGGCTCGACCGCGAACTCGAACCCGCTCAACGGGAGCAAATCGTCGCCGCCTCGGACGGTCACACGCCGGCCACACTGGCAGGCGCTTTGCTTCGTGCCTTCGACCCCGACGCCATCGCCGAACGCGCCACCGGTAAGCCCGGCGCATCACCTGAAGAAGTCGCGCCCGAGGAAATGGAAGCCACCCGCCGGCAACTGATCACCGAAGCGTGCGCCCCCTTCGACAAACCCGCGCTCCGCGAGACCCTCGAAACGCTGAAGCAGGAAACCGAACAAGCCCTCGACATCTACACGCCGGACGAAGTCGTGAGCCAGGGATTCGATGAAGCCGCCAAGGCGAGGGCTGCCGGCCTCGTCCAGGATTTTCGCGATTACCTCACGGAGAACAAAGCGCAGATCGACGCCCTCCAGATTCTGTACAGCCGCCCATTCAAACAACGCCTTACCGAGTCCATGCTCAAGGAATTGGAGAAGAAATTGCGCGACAACCACGCCACGTGGACCGAGGATCGCCTCTGGGACGCCTTCGCCGTTACGGTGCCCGGCAAGGTGAAGGGCCGCTCGCGAGCCGGACGCTTTGCCGACCTCGTCGCGCTTGTCCGCTTTGCGCTGGAACAACAACCCGTGCTCGCGCCCTTCGCCGACTCTGTATCCGAGCGGTTCGACGAGTGGCTGATGGATAAGGCCAAGGCCGGCGCTGCCTTCACACCGGAGCAATTGGCTTGGCTCAAC
Source organism: Acidimicrobiales bacterium (assembly GCA_029263175.1). GTDB lineage: Bacteria > Actinomycetota > Acidimicrobiia > Acidimicrobiales > Aldehydirespiratoraceae > JAACCU01. Next base: position 2,685 of record JAJCXZ010000108.1, read on the forward strand.
CTCATACGCGACCACATCGCCACCAGCCTGAGCATTGAGCCGGACGACTTCGAATACGCTCCGTTTAGCCAGCGCGGTGGCCTCGGCAAAGCACATCAACTTTTTGGCGAGCAACTGTCGAAAATGCTCGACGAACTCAATGAGGTGCTCGCGGCATGAGTGAGCTTGGGAATTATCAACTGCCTACAGGTTGGGCGTGGGCAACCATTGCGGATCTCTCTGGCAAAGCAGGTATCTTCGTCGACGGGGATTGGGTCGAGAGTAAAGACCAAGATCCGAATGGCGATGTGCGGCTGATCCAGTTGGCGGACATTGGGGATGGCGTTTACCGCGATAGGTCAGATAGGTTCATGACCAGGGCTAAAGCTGCCGAGTTGCGATGCACCTTTCTCATGCGCGGAGACGTGCTCATCGCTCGAATGCCTGACCCACTTGGTCGAGCATGCATTTTCCCCGGCGATTCGCGGCCGTCCGTTACCGTCGTGGATGTGGCGATAGTCCGCTCTGGCGACAGCGAGTTCGACCATCGTTGGCTCGCTTGTTTCGTGAACGCACATCCTTTCCGGTCCGCGATCTCCGGCTTGCAGTCCGGCTCAACTCGGAAACGGATTTCTCGCAAAAACCTTGCGACGATTCCTTTGCCCGTTCCACCTGTTTCCGAACAGCGGCGGATTGTGGCGGAGATTGAGAAGCAATTCACGCGGCTGGAGGCAGGGGTGGCGGCGTTGCGACGGGTGCAGGCCAACCTCAAACGCTACCGCGCCGCCGTCCTCAAAGCCGCCTGCGAAGGCCGCCTCGTCCCCACTGAAGCCGAACTCGCCAAAACCGAAAAATGCAAAGCGGAATTCGAAACCGGCGAAGCCCTCCTCTCCCGCATTCTCAAAGAACGCCGCCAAAATTGGCAAGGCCGTGGCAAATACAAAGAACCCGCGGCGCCTGACAGCGCAAAGCTCGGCCCGCTACCCGAAGGATGGACGTTGGCGACCCTCGGCGCGCTCGCAGACATCAAAGGTGGAATCACGAAGGATCAGAATCGTAAGCACAGCTTGCCAGCTCGTTCAGTTCCATACTTGCGCGTGGCGAATGTTCAGCGTGGTTACATCGATCTGACTGAAGTAAAAGAAATCGTCACGACTGAGGATGAGATTCAGAAACTCGCGTTGAAGCCGGGGGACGTACTTTTTAACGAAGGCGGTGACCGGGACAAGCTCGGGCGCGGGTGGGTTTGGAATGGCGAACTTCGTGAGTGCATCCACCAGAACCACGTCTTTCGTGCTCGCCTACATGTCGCCGACTTGCATCCAAAGTTGGTTTCATGGTATGGAAACACGTTTGGGCAGAAATTCTTTTTCGACGAGGGCAAGCAAACGACCAACCTCGCATCCATCAACATGACCAAACTCAAAGGGCTTCCAGTTCCGATTCCCCCGCCTGCCGAGCAGACGCGGATCGTGGCGGAAGTGGAGCGGCGATTTAGCGTAGTAGAGAAGTTGGAAGCGGTTGTGTCCTCCAATCTCCAGCGCGCCACCCGCCTTCGCCAGTCGATCCTCCAGCAAGCATTCAATGGATAAATCTAGGTGCATTTTGTCAAATTCTAGCCTTCTTTTTGCGATTTATCCACAAATAACGCCTTGTTTTATTGTTTCATAACAAACATATTCATCTCATGTTGATAGAACTCAAAGTTACAAATTTCCGGTCCATTCGCGAGGAGCAGACGTTCAGCCTTGTCGCTGGAAACGCGGACAAAGAACTGGCCTCTTGCGTGATCGATCGCCAGTTGCCGGGGCTTTCAGGCGTCCGGTTTTTGAAGGGAGCCGCGATTTACGGAGCAAATGCGTCTGGAAAATCGAATGTCATCGAGGCAATGAGATTCGTTACGGGATTCGTAGAGGGTTCAGCCACAAAATTGCAACCCGGAGATCCCACGGGCGCGACACCATTCAAACTCGACCGGGATTCGGGCTCTAAACCATCTGAATTCGAAATTACTTTTGTAGCTGAGAATGTTCGATTCGTGTTTGGATTCGCAGTAACGCCAAAGCGAGTTGTCGAGGAGTATTTGGTCGCTTATCCGAAGGGGGCGCCACAGAGGTGGTATCATCGCACGTTCAACGAAGGGAAGAATGCCTATGCATGGGCAAGACCTTCGACAGCGTTCAAGCATGACAAGAGTTTAGAGGACAAGACGCGAGAGAACTCCCTGTTTCTTTCTGTCGGCCCACAATTCAATCAGGCGCAACTGACGCAGGTCTTCAACTGGTTCAAGAATAGTGTTCGGTTCATCAACTTGAGCGCGGATGCTATGCTGCACCCTCGCTTCACCACAGAATTGATGGCGAAAATCACCCATCATGATCGCATTCTTAGACTACTCAGAAGTGCGGACATCGGTGTTGCCGACGCGCAGATCCAGGAAACCGAGGTCAGCGTCGAAGAACTGAAACAAAAATTTTCCCCGGCAATTCTGGCTCGCCTGGAAAAAGACGGTCCCATGGAGCCAAGAAAACTTGTCGAAATCAATCTGACCCACACGGCTGAAGGAATTGCGCCGGTCGCATTGGATTTCGATGGGGAGGAGTCTGCGGGAACGCGGCGGTTCTTTTGGTTAATTGGACCTTGGACGGACATCCTCGATAATGGATATACGGTCTTCGTGGACGAGATTGAAACAAGTCTCCATCCAGTCTTGGTCAAGGAACTTCTGAAGCTGCTGCTGTGTAGCAAAAAGCAATCCAAATGGAGCGCAGGTGGTTTTTACCACGCATTACCCCATCCTGTTGGATAGCACCCTAATGAGGCGTGATCAGGTTTGGTTTACCGAGAAGTCTCCTGGGGGAGCGACACATCTTTACCCACTGACTGACTACCAGCCTCGCAAGGACGAAGCGTTGGCCAAAGGATATCTCGCTGGGCGTTACGGTGCGATTCCGTTCATGCCGGAAGGCCTCAAACTGTGAGCCGGAGTCGAAGGTTTGCAAGGGGACCGGCAGCTTACCGACGGGGTAAGCCGCGATTTCCCGTTTCAGGCAAGGCTTTCCTCATCGTGACGGAAGGTGAAAAGACTGAGCCGAACTACCTGACGGCTCTGCGAGATCGTCTTCAGCTGAACGCCACTGAAGTAAAGATTTTGCACCCAGAGGAAACCGATCCCATTACGCTCACGAGAAAGGCGATTGAACTTCGGAAAGCGCGGAAGAAGAGTGCAAGAAAGGGTTTCGAAATCGCCTACGATGAGGTGTGGGTGGTTTTCGATCTTGAGAAACCGCATGACAAACGACAAAAGCTCGCTTCGAAGGCTATGAAAATGAAGGAAGCCGCTGGGATTCTATTTGCAGTTTCGGACCCGTGCTTCGAGTTCTGGCTCTTGCTTCACGACGAATACACAACCAGGTCGTTTTCGGACTGTGAGTCGGTTGCCAGGCGGTTGAAGAAGCATTGGCCTGGTTACTCCAAAGGGCAGCCGCCTTCATCGTCTTTTCTTGACAAGCTGCCGGTGGCGGTTACCAACGCCCAGCGCTGTCGCGATCATCACGAAACCTGTGAGGGCGACGGCACCCCATCAACCGCCGTTGATATTCTTGCGAAGAATTTGAATTCCGCAACGCGCGAACACCTTCAGTTTGTGCTTTATTGAGAACGCCATGAGCAACGCCGCCCTCGTCCGAAAGCTCCGGAACTACGGCAATCCCGCAGTTGCAGACTGTTTTCTGAAAATTGCGGATGAGCAGGCGAATAACTCGTATTTCAGCAAGGAAAAGAAACAGGATGTCACTTTTACTATCCGGAAAATTATTCTCGGGAGAACTGATCCGAGCCATCAGACTGCATTGCCCCTTGGACTCGGTGCGAGTTTCTCCTGTACACGGCACCGAACGGCGCAGTGAATGTGGAGGTTCTTCGCCGCTATGAAACCGTCTCGCTGCGCCAAAAGTCAGTAACGGCTTCGTTCGGCGCCAGGTGCTGCCTACTAGATTTTCGACTTCGACCACGACGCCGAAAGGATTGAGGCCATCGCTCTGAAAGGGAAAAGGAAATCATGAGCACATCATCAGCATTGGTCCAAAGACTCTGGAACTACTGCAATATCCTGCGGGATGACGGCCTGTCTTACGGCGATTACGTGGAGCAGTTGACATTTCTGTTGTTCCTGAAAATGGCCGATGAGCAGAGTCGGGCACCGTTCAACAAGCCGTCCGCCATTCCGAAAGGCTTCGGATGGGACAGGCTGATAGCGCTCGATGGCGACGAGCTTGAAATCCACTACCGCGACACGCTCAAAGAACTTGGCCAGCGGTCGGGTATGCTTGGTGTCATTTTCCGAAAGGCGCAAAATAAAATCCAGGACCCGGCCAAGCT
>JAJCXZ010000109.1 GCA_029263175.1 Acidimicrobiales bacterium
TTGCACCCGCCGAGGCTCCGGTTGGCCAGTTCGAAGAAGAGGTAGGCGAACACGATCGCACCCCCGACAAAGACCGCGAATGACTCGGCGGCCCTCGCCCGCGGGATCGCTTTGTAGATCATCAGGGCAGCAAGGGCGGCAAGGACTGCGAGCGCCAGGACGCGCGGCCAACCCGAATGGCTCAGCTTGCCGAGTTCAACCCAAACGAAGTTGAGGACACCTGTCTGCTCCTTCGATGGGTCGCGTGCTTGGTACTGAAGACGCCACACGATCGAGGCGCCGACGAACGACACGGCCATCGGCATGAAGATGAGAGCCTTCGCCACTGATTCCAGGCGGCCGGCGCGCTCGGCGAGTACCGCGATCAGGAGGCCGAGCGTCGTTGACAGGGTGGTGACGGTGACAACCCACCACAGATTGTTGAAGAACGTGCCGCGCAATACGGAGAACGCCGCGAACAGAAGAAGCAGTGTGCCGAGCGAAAGTGTGGCGACAGAGGATCCGGTGCGCTCGAACGACTGGACTCCGTTGCGCCGAACGCCGGAAGTGAAACCAATGACGATGCCGGCGCCGATCAGCAGCGCGGCGATGACGAAGAGCTGTGACGTGAAGAGGTTGGACCAATTGGACACATCGAAGGAGTCGGCGTCACGGAACAGCGTTTCGTAGTTGTCGAACCCGAGGAGCTCTTCGCCGCGGCGGTCCTTGAACGACAAGATGATCGTGATGATCGCCGGTATGGCCAGTGCCGACGTCAAGAAGAGCAGAGCCGGGCCCAGGAAGATCGCGGCGCGGGCCCGGTTGTCGAATCGGGCCAGCATCGAGAAGTCGGGGTTGGAACCCCAGCCGAGGCGGGCGCCCAGAAGAACGAGTGGCACGATGGCGGCGAGCCGGGCGTCGGCCTCCGAACCACCGAAGTCGGAGGTGAAGAATGCTGCCCAGGTCCAGCCGAGCGCAACGCCGATGGCAATGCCGGGAATCCAGTTGCGGCTCCGCCATCTCGCGGCGGCACCGAGTGCTGCGCCAAGCAGAGCGAACACGATCAGCTCGGTCCACTCGAGCTGCGGGCGCACCCATGGCTTCAGGTTCGCGCCGATGAGCCAGCCGGTGAGCGCGCCGGCCCCCGCACCGACAGCAATTCGGGTAGGTCCTTTCGGAAGGGTGGTTATGCCGGCGAGTGCAGCGCCCCAGATGACGGCCCCCGTGACCGGCCACTCGACGTGGCCGAGGAATCCGGTGCCGGAGAACAGCTCCAGCGGGTCCTGGTCGGTGAAGAGGGCATAGAGACCGAGGTTGCCGCGAACGATGGCGAAGAACCCGGCGGCAATCACTGCCGCAAGCACGCTGGCGAAAAGGCGCCAATCAGTTTTGGCCTTGTCGATCAAGAAGTTGAAGCTGATCCAAATGCCGCCGATCGCCGAGACTGCCAACACGACCGTCCAGAGCGTGGACGCGACACGATCGGCATCGGTCGCGTTGCCGAGAATCAGCCACGTCAAGAAAATCGGAGCGACCACGACAAAGCCGCTGAGCAGGCGATCGCGAACGTGCGAGGCAGAAAAGTCGCGCTGTGAGATGGCGAATCCGAAGACACCCCAGAGCACCAACCCGGCGGCCGCCCAGTGGAGTTGGCCCGTGATGCCGATGTCGTATACATCCGTCAGGCCCGGTCGCAGCAGTGCGAACACCACCGCCGCGATGATGGCAGCACCGACCGGCGCGAAGCTCCGCCCCAAAGTCATCCGTTCATTCCCCCTTTGGAAGCAACGCCGGGGGATAGGTCGATGGCCTATCCCCCAGCGTCGTCTCACGTAGTACTAGCTGAGCGTGACTTAGCTGTCAGGCCAGCTTGCATCGATGGCTGCCGTTGCGGCAACCGAATCCTTCTCACCGTTGACCAGAGCGGTCGATTCGGTCCAGAAGGTACCGGCACCAACATCGCCAGGCATCAGGTCGGAACCGTCGAAGCGGAACACGGCAGCGTTCTGCAGGATCTCGACGAACGAGGCCTCGAGATCGTTCCACAGGCTGCGGTCGACGTTCAGGTTGGCGGTGTTGAAGCCCGAGAGCGCACCCTCGCCACCCTTGAGGTTCTGCTGAGCGACTTGACGAGCGTTGGCGAACTCGGCCGAGCCGAGGTACTCCATCACGGCCCAGACGGCAGGGCTGTCAGTGAACGCACCGGCAAGGATGCCACCGCCGAGAACCGGCTTGCTGTCATCGATCGACGGGAAGTAGAAGACGTTCACGTCGGGCACAGCCTCTTCGGGCAGGAATGCCGAGAAGAACGAGGCCTGGCGAACCATGGCGCAGTCGTCGGCGGCAAGGCCCTCGGCGGGATCAGACGCGAAGTGCGAGCTGCTGATGGAGCCACCACCAGCGAACACGGCGCCAGGGGTCTCCCACAGATCGATGATTGCGTCGAACACGGCGACGACGCTCGGGTCGCTGAACTTCAGGTCGCCGGCGACCCACTGGTCGTAGGCCTCCGGTCCGTTGAAGCGAAGCATGAGGTCTTCAACCCAGTCGGTGAAGGTCCAGCCGGTTGCGTTACCGGATTCGATGCCGACGCACCATGGGGTGTTGCCGTCAGCGATCATCGTGTCGGTGAGTGCCAGCAGCTCGTCCCAGGTCTCGGGGATCGAGTAACCGTTGGCCTCGAACACGGCAGGCTTGTACCAGACGAGCGACTTGAGGTCGTTCTTGGCGGGCACGCCGTACTGGGTGCCGTCGACGTTGCCGAATGCCATCGCGGCGTCGGACCAGTTGGGTGACACTGCAGCGACGACGTCGTCGTTGACCGCGAGCACGAGATCGTCGCGAGCGAAGTCGGCAAGCTTGCCGGGCTGCGGGAAGAACGAGATGTCGGGCGGGTTGCCAGCAGCGAGCTGGACGTTGATCTCCGCCTCCCAGTCAGCGGAACCGGTGAAGATGATCGACATCCCGGTCTCTTCGCCGTAGGCGTCGAGCACCTCTTGCAGGGCGCCCCACTCTTCGGGCGAACGCTCAGAACCGGTGATCTTGATGATCTCGCCGGCGAACGGGAGGACTTCACCGGCATCGGCGCCTGCATCGTCGAGTGCGGCAGCAGCGGCGTCGGCCTCAGCCTGGGCGGCTGCGGCAGCAGCTTCAGCGTCGGCCTGTGCGTCTTCGGCTGCGGCTTGTGCGTCTTGCGCAGCGGCGAGCGCGTCGCCACCGTCACCGGAGCTGGGTTCATCATCTGAACCGCAGGCGGCCGCAAGCATCGACAGCGCCAGCAAGGCAGCTACGAGCTTCCAAATCTTACTCATTGGTTTCCCTCCATTGGGTTGAACAGAACGCAAGCTATGTAAGCGCTTACACTCATGGCGTGACGCTATCAGCCCACCCTCGCCCATGCCAGTGGACCGTTGGCATGGCCACGCACCGGGCACGCCTCATCGACGGATGGGTTTCTGCCGACTGGCAATCGGTGGATCGCGCATGAGCAGCCCGCCGACCATCGAAGATGTCGCCAACCGAGCCGGGGTCTCGGTGGCCACCGTCAGCCGCGCGCTTCGCGACCTTCCCAACGTCGCGCCGGCCACACGAGCTCGGGTCGAAGCGGCAGCTGCGGAGCTGGACTACCGCCCTGATCCAAGCGCTTCCGCATTGGCGAGTGGACGTACCAAGACCATCGCTATGGCTGTACCGATGCTCGACTCCTGGTATTTCTCGAAGGTCATGGCCGGGGCGGAGACGGTCTTGGCCGCGGCTGGTTACGACCTCCTGGTGTTCGCCGTGCACAACGACGATCCGGGAGATCGGCTTCTTCACCGGCCGGTCGTCCGCCGAGCCGATGCGCTCATCGTCGTCGATATCGACATCTCCGACGAAGAGGCGGCGGAACTGGCGGCGAGCCGCATCGAAGTGGTGGCGGTCGGTATGAAGGTGCCTCAGATGGAGGCTGTCGTCGTCGACGACCATCGAGTGGCGTTCGATGCCACGATGCATCTCGTCTCGCTCGGGCACACTCGCATTGCGCTGATCGGGGGCGTCGGGGAAGGTCGCCAGCAGTTCTCGGTGCCGATCGAACGCCGAGCCGGGTTCGTTGCCGCGATGACGGCCGCCGGTCTTGCCCTCGATGAAGCCCTGATCGTGGACGGCGGATTCTCCGTCGCCGGCGGACATCGCGCCATGGCTGACCTCATGGATCTCACCGAACCACCAACTGCTGTCTTTGCGATGTCGGACGAAATGGCGTTTGGCGCCCTGCGGGAGTTGTGGGACCGAGACATGGACGCGCCTGCTGACGTGTCGGTCATCGGTGTCGACAACCACGACGTGGCCGACCTCGTCGGCCTCACCACCATGCAACAGCAGGTCGTAGAGCACGGTGCACAGGCGGCCCGACTCCTTCTGCGCCACCTCCTTGGTGAGCGCGAGGGCGATGACGTCCATGTCCACACTGGGCTGATCGAGCGATCGTCAACCGGACCACCCCGAAGGTAGGCGGCGGCGTCGACCTACCAGATCGACAGCCTGGTCTCCTGATCGAAGAAGTGCACGTGTTCGGTCTCGACGGCGATCTCGATTTCTTCGCCGATCCTGATACGACTGCGCGGATCGAAGCGAGCAACGGCGTGGCCGCTGAGCGAGTCGTCGACCGCATCGGGATCTCCGGAGTCGACGGCGCGAGCATCGAGCTGGAAGTGCACCATGAGTTCAGCACCGAGTGACTCCACGAGGGTCACTGTCGAGGTGAGGTGGTTGCCTTCGCCCGAGTGATCGGCATGGGCCGGGTCTTCCATGTCTTCGGGTCGGATGCCGACGACGACCGACTTGCCGATGTATTCGCGAAGTCCGGGACGCTTGGTGAAGAGGTCAGGATGAAGTGTGATCGTCTGAGAACCGAGCGTGAGGTTGGTGCCGTCGGCGGACTCGGCCATCGTGCCCTCGTAGAGGTTCATCGAGGGCGACCCGATGAACGCGGCCACGAAGACATTCATCGGCTTGTCGTAGAGATCTTGCGGCGAATCGACCTGCTGCAGGTATCCATCCTTCAGCACCGCGACTCGGTCGCCCATGGTCATGGCCTCGACCTGGTCGTGGGTGACATAGATGGTGGTGACGCCGAGTTCCTTCTGAAGCCGGGCGATCTCGGCGCGCATCTGCACGCGCAGCTTCGCATCGAGGTTGGAGAGCGGCTCGTCCATGAGGACGGCCGCGGGTTGGCGCACGATGGCGCGGCCCATGGCGACTCGCTGGCGCTGACCACCGGACAGTTGCCCGGGCTTGCTGTCGAGGTGCTCATCAAGCTCCAGGATGCGGGCGGCCTCGCGGATGCGCGTGTCCATCTCGCCCTTGGGTATGCGGGCCAGTTTCAGCGCGAAGCCGATGTTGTCGTACACCGTCATGTGGGGATAGAGGGCGTAGTTCTGGAACACCATCGCGATGTCGCGATCCTTGGGCTCGACCTCGTTCACGACGCGTTCGCCGATGGAAAGGTCACCTCCGGAGATCTCTTCAAGGCCGGCCACCATGCGTAGCGCGGTGGACTTGCCGCAGCCCGAAGGGCCGACGAGCACGAGGAACTCCTTGTCCGCTACTTCGAGGTCGAGGTCGTGAATGGCGTGGAAGCCATTCGGATAGACCTTGTTGACCTTGTCAAGTACGACCTCTGCCACGACTGACCCCCGGTGTAAGCGCTTGCAGGGGACCCTACCTCTCAGCGCTACCGCGTGAAAGACCGAACTGCGTCGAGTTCCTCGAAGACCCGTACCCCATCGCTCAGTGCTGTGATGATGTGGCCTTCCCCCTCGAAGATTTCTATCGTCGAGTCGATGCCGAGCTCGGTCATCGCCTCATTGGCGGCTTCCATCGGTGCGATCCAGCTGGGGTCGTTGCCGCCGACGAACATGCGGACAGGAATGTCGAGCAGATCGGGAAATGCTGCGATCTCGTCTTCGGTGCGGGGGAAGCCGGGGAAAACAAGCATCGATTGCACTCGGTCGGGCACCCGTGCCGCGAGGGCGAATGTGCTGAGGCCGCCGTTGCTGATTCCGGCGACGTGGAATCGCCCGTTCTCCGGGGAGACCCACGTCTCGATCCAGTCGAGCACGGCGGGGAGAAGCTCGCCGGATTCGTCGAACCACAGCGTGCCACCCTCGGGTGCGGCGGGGCTGAACACGACCCAGCCGCGGGCGACCGCCTCGGTGAGATAGGTCTGCGATGCAACCCGTTGGGTTGTGTCGAAGTCCTGACGGCCGGGCGGGAACGCCAGGAGTACGGGCGCGGCATCGCCCGGCAAGAATCCGTCCGGCGCGATGGTCACATAGTCGACGGATTGTCCCTCGATCGAGAGCCGGCCGGTCGCAAGTGCGCCAGGATCGATCGAAACGTCAGCCTCGACGTCGGCGGCCGGCTCGGCATCGGAGGACGAGCAGCTCGCGGCAACGAGAGCCGCAGTAGTAAGCAGGACAAGAAGGCGCATCTGCTGATCGTAGAAGTCCCCCGGACCTGAACGGGATCGTCTAACGCACGCTGGGGACAGACCCCAGTGTGCGTTAGGCCGCGAGTGAACTGTCGGGATCGGAAGGTGGGTTCGGCAACAGCGGATGGGGCTATTCTGACCGAGGAGGTCTCTTCATGACCGACGTTTCAGCTGATCGGTTTCCGCCCATCGAGGTGCGAAAGATTCCGTTCGAGTTTCCCGATGAGCTCGAACCGATCTGGAACCCAGGCCATCACGAGTGGTCTCACATGATCAACGGCGCATCGCTGACCATGCCGTACCTGGAGCCGTTCCTGATCGCCACGTTGCGCGACGCGGCCGGCGAGATCGACGATCCGGTCGTGCTCGAGCAGATTGCCGGGTTCGTCGGTCAGGAGGGTCAGCACTTTCGGATCCACCGCCGCTACAACGAGCTGATGAAGGCCAACGGCTATCCGCAGCTGGCTGAGGTCGAGGAGTCGATGAAGCGCTCCTACGACCGGATCAAGCAGCGCCGGTCACTGGCGTTTCGGCTGGCATATTCGGCCGGCTTCGAGTCGATGACACTCGGGGTCACGAAGTGGTTGGTCGAAGACCGCGTGAAGTTGTTCGCCGGTTCGGATACGCGCGTGGCGAGCTTCGCTCTGTGGCACATGGTCGAAGAAGTCGAGCACAAACGGGTGGCCTTCGATGTGTACGAGGCCGTTGTCGGGAAGTACTGGCAGCGAGCACTCGGCGTTCTCACCGGCTCGCTGCACGTCTTTCTTCTGGCCCGAAAGGGATGCGTCGTCATGCTGAAGGCGGACGGTCGCTGGCGGAACCCTCGCTCCCGGCTGCGTCTCTGGCGACGGACCGCGGAGTTCTTCGCGGCGGTGGTGCCGGGCGCGTTGCGTTCGGCGCTTCCCCGCCACGACCCGCGAGACGAACCCGATCCCGACTGGGTGACGGAATGGATCGCCGGATACGACAACCGGCCGGACCCAGACTCGCCTCCCTTGATCAACACCCACGACGGGCGACTCGACGTGCCGTTCGGCCCGCTGACAAAGGCTTCGTGAGATGACGCAAGCGACAGACACATACGAAGAACCGTGGGTTGTGGAAGACAAGGGCTTCTCGACTCGAATCAGCGGGAAACTTCTCGTCCACTGCTTCATCGTGGTGTTCCTCGGCTTCATCGGCGGATTCGTCTGGCTCATCGCCCTGGCCGACGATGTCTTCCACATACTCCCGTTGCCAAAATTCGAGATCTCGGTTCCGGATGAACCGGAGCTGCTGCGAAACGCGCACACCGGTCCGATCATGAACGCCATGTACGTGATGGCAATGGTCGTCATGAGCCCGCGGCTCTTCTTCAGCGTCCGCCAGGCAAAGTGGGTCTACTACTGGGCGATCATTCTGTTGTGGGGCAACACGATCGGGTACTCGACCGCCGTCTACGCGCCGGAACGAGGCCTGCAGCCCACTGCCGAGTGGCCCAACGTCGTCTCGTACGGCACCTTCTACCTCGCTGTCGTGGGCGCCGTGATCACCACCGGCATCTGTCTCAAGGGCGCGATGGACGCGGCCAAGAGGTGACGGCGGCTGGCCCAGCCTTTACTGCCTGCTCTGCGCCCCCGGGCAGAATCGAACTGCCGCACACGGTTTAGGAAACCGATGCTCTATCCACTGAGCTACGGGGGCCAGCGTCCGAGGCTATCTGGGCGCGGTAACGACGGCCTCCGGACAGTGGGGCCGTCGTTGCCGTGTAGCGGTGAGTTGCTGGTGCGGCCCATTGCGCCGCGATTCCGGGGTCTGTGAGTTGGTAGCCGCGGCGGCTGTGCGCATCGCGTGCTCTTTGTGTCTCCAAACGCACCCCAAGCAACGACACACCCAAGCACCCCGAACAGAGGACAAGGATCCGAATACACGCGAAAGAGGTCCCGCCATCGGCGGGACCTCTTTCCAGATCTATGGGCCGCCGGAATCACGCCGACGACCCGAGGGCAGCTGAGCCTCAGCCTCCGCGTTGCAGGGCGGTGGAGGCGTTTCGCTTGCCGGCGAGCTGGGTGGCGAACACGGCCGCTTCGGTGCGGGTATCCATGCTCAGCTTCTTCAGCATCGTCGACACATAGTTCTTCACGGTCTTTTCCGACAGGTGCAGACGATCGCCGATCTGTCGGTTGGTGAGACCTTCGGCCACGAGCTCGAGGAGCTGACGCTCACGCTCGTTCAGCTCGGCGATGCGTTCTTCGTCATCGGATTGGCCGGAGCGAAGTCGATCGAACATGCGGTCGGTGAGACGAGGATCAACGAGTGATTGACCCTGGTGCACGCCACGAACCGAGCTGATGAGCTCATCTGAGCCGACCCGCTTCAGCACGTAGCCGGCGGCACCGGCGTTGATAGCGGCGAACAGAGTGTCGTCGTCGGAGAACGATGTCAGCACGAGGATGCGCACATCGGGGGCATAGGTACGGAGTGCCTCGCACACCTCGACCCCGTTGCCGTCTGGCAGCACGATGTCGACGAGGGCGACGTCGGGCTTCGTGGTCACGATGCCCTTCACCCCATCAGCGACCGTTCCGGCCTCACCGATGACCTCGATGTCATCCTCGTTGGAGAGGATGTCACGAAGTCCGCGGCGGACCATCTCGTGATCATCGAGCAGGAAAACCTTGATTGTCATGGGAGTTCCTCTTTCTGCGGGGTGGGTCCCAACCCATCCCGATGGGATCCAGTCGGCGGTTTTGGTCCCCGATAAAGGTCTACGGTCCCTGGGGCCCGGGACTTTTGGCCATGTCGTGACGAGGGCCATCGCCTCTGTGGGCCCCGGGACCCAAATCCCTTGGCTGGTTCAAGAGTGGTCGCTGATGACCGATGGGACATCGGACCGAGCCGCTGATGGGCGCGGCCGGCGGGAAGTGGACAGATGGCTGAGGTGGTACCAGATCGATTAGGGAGCGACCCGGTGGTGGTTACTCCTGCCGCGGTCACTGCCGCGGCTCTGGACCACGCCAGCGAATTTCACCAACTCACCGACGTGTACGGCGAGCTCATGTGGGTGTCGCCTGCAGTGCGGGCAGTGCTTGGCTACAGCCAGGACGAGTTCATGTGCATCCCCAACTGGTCGCTCGTGCACCCCGATGACGTCGAGCGTGTGCGTCGAATCAATACCGAACTCGCACTCGATGCCGAATCCCGCCGTCGAGTCCGGTATCGGGCCCGCCACGCCGATGACTCGTGGCGATGGGTCGAGGCCGTCGTCTCGAATATGCAGAACCGGGCCGACGTCGGTGGCATCGTCACGACGGTCCGCGACGTCACCAGCCAGGTCGTCGCCAAACGGCGTCTGTCACAAAGTGAACGCCGGCTCCGCTCGATCGTGTCGTCTGCCGGTGACGTGATTGCCATTCTCGACGAGATGGGATCGATCGAGTACATCACACCGACGGTGGCGACACTGCTGCAGCGATCCGCGGCGCTCATGCAAGACGACTGGGCACGCTATCTACACCCGGACGATCTGGAGAGCATGGGCGAGGCCTTCAGCGAGGCACTCGATGATCCGGGGGTCACGAAGGGCCCGACGGATCTGCGCATGCTGCGCGGTGATGGCGAGTGGCTGACTTTCGAAGCGCTCTTCACCGATTATCGGACCGATCCGATCGTGCGTGGCATCGTGCTCAATGCTCGCGACGTTACCGATCGTCGCCGGGCCGAGGTCAACGAGCGAGCCAACCAGACAATCTTCAATGCCTTGGTCGAGATGGCCCCTGTCGGCATCTTCCTCGCCGACGCCAGCGGCGAATGGACGTACGCCAACGCTCGCATCAGCAGCGACTTCGAAGTCGAGGCCTCAGAACTGCTCGGCACCGGATGGAGGCAGCTGTTCGACGCGGCGGACGTCGTCCGGTTGCGAAGCGAACTTGCGCGCTGGGACGGCCAGGGCCGTTACGTCACCGAACTGCGCACCCGTCACTCACCCGACGCCCGCGAGTTGCGCCTCACCTTGAGCCGGCCGCAGTCCGCCGATGGCGAACTCGGCGCGGTGGGCACACTCGAAGACGTGACCTCACGTCGCGGCCTGGATGAGATGCTGCTCGACGGCGCCGCTCTCGGCTCCGTTGCGGGTGTGGTCGGCAGCGCCGCCCACGATCTACACAACCTGCTTGCGTCGATCGGCTTCCAGCTCGGGCTGCTGGCGCTGCCAGATGACGAAGGCGACCGGGTGTCAGCCGCGAACGAAGCGATCGATCGGGCCTGCGACATCACCGAAGATCTGATGGCGATGAGCCGACCGAGTCGTGGTCATGTTGCCGCGCTGGATGTCGGCGATGTCATCAAGGGCCTCTCCGACATGCTGCGGGTGCTCGTCGAGCACGCTGCCGATCTCGACTTCTCTTCCGACGTCGACGGGCTGCTTGCTGCCGCTGACCGATCCGGTCTCGAACGGGTCGTCACCAACCTTGTGGTCAATGCCCGAGACGCGGTCGAGCCCCGCGGCAAAATCGCGGTGTCGGTGTCACTGGCCGAGATTGGCGATGACGGCCCGGAGAGTTGCGAAGCCGGCTCCTACGTGGCCATCTCGGTCACGGACAACGGCTGTGGCATTGCCGACGCGTTTCTCAACCGCATGTTCGAGCCGTACTTCACCACCAAGGAAGACGGCAACGGCATCGGCCTGGCAGCCTCGCGCCGCACGATCCGCGGCTGGGGTGGCGACATCGGCGTCGACTCCATCGAGGGCCGGGGGACGACGATGACTGTCTACCTACCGGTCATCGACCGGGCCGTAACACTGGGGACAGACCCCAGTGTTACGTAGCATCAAGTAGTTCTCCGCTTCGACTGGCGCCTCTCCGCCCAGGCCGCCCGTCCTTCTTTCGCCTCCTCATCCTCGCGGAACTCGGTCCACGCGGCGTTCAGCGCTTCGGGTCGGTTGTAGGCGATTGTGACGGCCTGACCGTCGCGTTCGTAACGTGCGGCATCCGGCATGGGCCCAGCATTCCCTACAGTGCGGGTCATGGCCACAATCACCGCTGACCTCAAATCCGGATTCGCCGTCGAGCTTCGTGCCGGCGATCACGTCTGGTATGCCGACGAGCCCGCCTCGCTCGGTGGCACCGACACCGGACCCAATCCCTATGAGCTGTTGCTCTCGGCGGTCGGCGCGTGCACGACGATAACGATCTCGATGTACTGCCAACGCAAGGGCTGGGACCTGCATTCTGTGTCGGCTCGCTACGAACTCGACAAGATTCACATCGACGACTGCGCCGACTGTGAGGATGATTCAACCGGCTACGTCGACCGCGTTCGCAGCGAGATCTTCATCGAGGGAGACTTCGACGAAGACCAGCGGAAACGCTTGGCTGACATCGCCCAGCGCTGCCCGGTCCACAAGACCGTCGACCACGGCGTGAACTTCACGACCGAAACGGTATTCGTCGGCTAGCCCTCCACCGTTTCCCGACGACTTGACCGTGCCCAGCACGATCAAGTCGTCGGAAAGCACTCCGGGGTGGTTCAGCCCTTGGCGAGGCTGTCGCGGATCTCGGTGAGGAGATCGATCTCCGACGGGCCATCGGGGGTGTCGTCGGCTTCCTTGTCGGACTTGCTGGCGTTGTACGCCTTGAGCACGAAGAAGACGGCGAGGGCCACGAAGATGAAGCTGATCGTGGTCGTGATGACCTGGCCGTACCAGATCGGCGTGTCGCTGATCAGGAAGTTAAGCGAGTCGAAGTTCGGCTCGCCGAAGATGGCGGCAATGATCTGCATGATGACGCCGTTGACCAATGCGTCGATGATCGGCTTGAAGGCCGTGGCCATGACCACTGCAACCGCCAGATCAACGATGTCGCCCTTGTTGATGAAGTCCTTGAATTCCTGAAGCACGCGTTTGTCCTCTCATTGCGCATCGCATCCCACATCCGTGGTCTGCCAACTGCTCCCGACGCACAAGCGCGCGGAGAAGTCGCGACGGACTCTAAGACACGAGTTTCAGATCTTGCCAGCGAACATCGCAACGATTGGAGCGGCATCCGGATCGTCCGAGGCGATCCGCACGGCAATGCTCTCGCCGTCGACGGTGGTGGTGATGTCGAGGAACGCGCAGCACGACTGTTCGCGAGCGACCAGATCGTCGATCGCGTCGCGGAGTTCGTACGGAAGCCGCAGTGTGGCGACACCGGAGACAAGCGATACCTCGGACGCCTGGGCACGCAGTTCCGTCCACTCGGCGAGTTGATCGGTGGCAATCTGCTGCTCGAGCGTGCAGGCGACGGGGATCAGCTTCCGTTTTGTCATGTCATGACCGTAGGACCTCAACCCCACTCGGGGTCAAGGGGAAGAGCGGTCAAGGGCTGAGGGGAAGGCGGGCAACGATTTCACCGTCGTCGACTTCTCCGGTGGGCACGAATCCGAATCGCTCGTACAGCGGCGCCGGCGATCCATAGCCGGGGACCCATGAGACGAGCAGCGATGGGGCGCCCCACTCGCGGGCTTGCGCGGCGACCTGTTCGAGCACCTGCCAGCCGATTCCCCGACCCTGGTGGCGCCGGTCGACAGTCAGGCGCCACAGATACGCATCAGGTGAGTTCTCCGTCGGCTCCTCCATCATGACGAACCCCACTGGCAGTCCGTCGGCGTGCACGATGCGGGGCCACGGAACAACCCGAGGGTCGGTTGGATCGGCGCCGAAGCCGTCAGCGAACGGCGGAACCGCCACCTGCGACAACGACGCGGCGATCGGCGCCACGAAGTGATCCTGCGATTGGTGTGGTCGGAGATCGAGCACGTGACGGAGGCCGACCGGATACGGCTCGACGAGCTCGACCAGATCGGGCCGGTGCGTGGGGCGACCGCTCCACGCGTCACGGATCGCTGGTGTCAGTCCATAACTCCAATCATCGACGTAGGTGCCGGCGTCCCAATACGTGTTCCTGATCCGACCCTCGAACTCGAAGCCGCACCGTTCGAGAACCTTGGCGGAACGGAGATTGTCCGGATGGATTGTGGCGCTGACCCGCATGACATCGAGCTCGTCGAGCAGCCAATCGAGGAAACCCTCCAATGCTTCGGTTGCGTAGCCCTGCCCCCAGTGCTCACGAGCGAACGTGTAGCCGATTGTCGCGGCGCGGCCGTGCGACTCGAGCTTGAGCGCGAGGTCACCGAGCACTGACGAGTCGTCCGCATCGGCGACCGTCAGAGCCCACCAACTGCCATTCGATGGTCCGTCTCGGTCTGCAAGTTCAGCGGTCGATCGCTCGGCCGCTGCGGATGTGTACGGCATAGGCCAGTCCTGGTACGCCGCGACTCCGGGATCGTTGCGGCGGGCGACGAGAGGGCCGGCATCGGATGGCCGAACGGGCCGAAGCAGAAGGCGGGCAGTGCGGATCGGTTCGAACAACCTCGAGGGTGACAGGTCTGACATCTGGTCAGCTTCTCAGCCCGTGACGGGTTCCGCCGGTTGTTCTAGCGTGCGACCTGTGAGCGAAGCCCTGGAGCATCTGAGCCGTCAGCTGTTGGCGGCGGTCGACGACTCGCTTGTGTCGGTGCCGCAGGCTGATCTCTTCATCGGCCTTTCAGAACGCTTGCGGGCCCTTCCTCCCCCTCGATCCGTGCGTGCGCAGACCCTGCCGGTTGTGGACGAGTGGCTGGCGGCGGCCGTCGCGGCCGCGCCCGAACCATGGTCAGATCTCGCCCACGCACTCCTCGCCGCTTCGAGCCGCCTCCCGTGGCTGATGGCGTACGAGAACCTCGACCCGTCTCCCGGGCTCGAGGCGTTCCAGCGCCACTACAGCTTCGCCCTCCTGGCCGGTCCTTCGTTCCGAGGCCACCAGCCTCCGCAAATCGATGACCAGATGATCGCCGGATTCAGCATCCAGGCGCCACAGGTCCTCTACCCGCCCCACCACCACGCGCCGCCGGAGCTCTACGGGATCATCAGCGGGGCCGTGGAATGGCAGATCGGCGACACGTGGACATTGAAGGGCGCCGGAGACACGGCCATCCATCGTGCGCACGAGTCGCACGCGATGCGCAGCGTCGGCCAACCAGTGCTCACATGGGTTTGCTGGCCTCATGGCGCCGCCAGCCATGTGTACATGCCGAGCCTTGATCCGCCAAACAGCTCGATGGCCCCGATCAGCTACTGACCTCTCATCACGGCGGCGGTGTTGGCTATTGTCGGCATCCCGCCGTCCGACAGAGGGAAACAGTCATGGCCGAAGGCAATATCGAGATCTACGAGAGCGAAGACCGGCGCTTCCCGCCATCGGCAGAGTTCGTGGCCCAGGCCAACATCGGTGACCGTTCGCTCTATGACGAGGCCGACGCTGACTACGAAGCGTTCTGGGCGCGCCAGGCCCGTGAGCTGCTCACGTGGTCAAAGGACTTCGACACAACGCTCGAATGGAGTCTTCCGGATGCGAAATGGTTCGTCGGTGGTGAGCTCAACCTGTCCTACAACTGCCTCGATCGACACGTGGAGGCGGGCAAGGGAGACAAGATCGCGTTCCATTGGGAAGGTGAGCCCGGCGACAAGCTCACGCTGACCTACTCCGACCTGCTGACCGAGGTCTCCAAGTTCGCCAACGTCCTCAAGGGGCTCGGACTGGAGAAGGGCGACCGAATCGCCATCTACATGCCGATGGTGATCGAGTTGCCGATCGCGATGCTCGCCTGCACCCGCATCGGGGTAGCCCATTCCGTCATCTTCGGCGGCTTCTCGCCAGACGCCATCACCGACCGGTGCGAGGACGCCGAAGCCAAGCTCGTGATCACCGCCGACGCGGGCTACCGCCGCGGCGAGCCTTCGGCGCTGAAGCCCAATGTCGATGCCGCGCTTGTCGCCGGGGCGCCGTCGGTGGAGAACGTGGTCGTGGTCAACCGCTGCGACACGAACCCGGAGATGGTCGCGGGTCGGGATCACTGGTGGCACGACCTCATGGCCAATGCGTCGGCCGACTGTCCCGCCGAGCCGATGGACTCCGAGCAGCTGCTCTACATCCTCTACACCTCGGGCACCACGGCGAAGCCGAAAGGCATCATGCACACCACGGGCGGCTACCTCACTCAGGTGGCCTTTACCCACAAGTACGTGTTCGACCTCAAACCTGAGGTCGATGTCTACTGGTGTGCCGCCGACATCGGCTGGGTCACCGGCCACAGCTACATCGTCTACGGGCCGCTCACGAATGGTTGCACGTCGGTGATGTACGAGGGCACACCCGACACGCCCCGCGTGGAGGAGCGCGACGGCGATCGCGCCGGATGGAAGAAGGACCGACTGTGGGACATCATCGAGCGCTACGGCGTCACCCAGCTCTACACCGCGCCGACCGCCATTCGCACGTTCATGAAATGGGGCCCGGAGTGGCCTGATGCCCGTGACCTCTCGTCGCTTCGAGTGCTCGGCACCGTTGGCGAACCGATCAACCCCGAGGCATGGATCTGGTACAACGAACACATCGGGGGAGGGACTTGTCCGATCGTTGACACCTGGTGGCAGACCGAGACAGGTGGGCACATGATCACTCCGTTGCCGGGCGTCACCACGACCAAGCCGGGGTCTGGCTGTCACACGATCCCGGGCGTGAAGGCCGAGGTCGTCGACGAGGCCGGCAACACCGTGCACGAGGGTGGCGGTTATCTGACCCTCACTCAGCCGTGGCCGGGCATGTTGCGTGGCATCTGGGGCGACCCCGACCGATACAAGAAGACCTACTGGTCGACCTACGATGGCAAATACTTCGCGGGCGACGGTGCTCGCGTCGATGCCGACGGCTATCTCTGGATCCTCGGTCGTGTCGACGATGTGATGAACGTGTCAGGGCACCGCATCTCCACTTCCGAAGTCGAGTCGGCCCTCGTCGATCACCCTTCGGTGGCGGAGGCGGCGGTTGTCGGCGCCAAGGACGACCTCACCGGGCAGGCCATCGTCGGCTACGTGATTCTCATCGGCTCGGTCGAACCGTCGAAGGAACTGGGAGAAGAGGTTCGCCAACACGTGGCCAAGAAGCTCGGCCCCACGGCTCGCCCCAAGGCAGTGTTCCTGGTGCCCGACCTACCCAAGACTCGTTCGGGAAAGATCATGCGACGCCTGCTGCGCGATGTGGCCGACGGGCACGAGCTCGGCGACACCACCACGCTCGCCGACCCCGGCGTGGTCGCCGCCATCCGCGATGGCGCGGCGAACTCCGACGAGGACTGATCTGCGACGAAGTTACGATCAGCGGGTGTACCCCCAGAACTGGATCCCGAATACACGCCGCCCGATCGGCGGGCGAACCATCGTGTTCGACCTCGACGGCGTGATCGCTGATGCGGGGCATCGTCAGCACTTCGTTCCCGATGATCGGTCGGTGGCCAAGAACTGGATGGCCTTCTTCAATGCGTGCGTCGATGACCCGCTGATCGAACAAGGACGTCGTCTGATCGGCTCCGTCAGCGATGAATTCTGTGTCGTGATCCTCACGGCCCGGATCCACGACACCCGCGAGAAGACGGTGGCGTGGCTGGCGGCCAACGACGTCCGCCACGACTGGCTCATCCTTCGCGGCCCTCGACAAGGATCGCCATCAACCCAGTGGAAGCAAGGCCAGCTCGAACTCCTGCAAGCGGCGGGAGCAGAAATCGAGCTCGCCCTCGACGACGACCCCCGCAACACCGCCATGGTCAGGGCGATGGGTCTCACTGCCATGTACGTCCACTCCGGCTACTACGACGACCGCGGTTTCGACGTCGACTTTCGGTAGGTCACGCTGGGGACAGACCCCAGCGTGACTTTCTCCCGTCTGCCGGCTTTCGCGTACTGTCGGGGAATGACGCAGGGAACAGAGCCATTTCAGGGGAAGATCGCGCGGACCGTCGGAGAGTCGGAGCCATGGTGGCCGGAGCCGACCCTGCCGGCAGCCGGCACCCCGAACGTCGTCATGATCCTCATGGACGACACCGGCATTGCTCACCTCAACTGTTTCGGCGGTCCGATCGACACGCCGAACTTCGACCGCCTGGCGAACAGCGGTCTGCGATTCGCCAACTTCCACACCACCGCGCTCTGCTCGCCGTCGCGTGCGTGCCTGCTCACAGGGCGCAACCACCACGCCGTCGGCATGCGGGCGATATCGAATTTCGACACCGGCTTCCCCAACATGCGTGGTCGCATCGCCCCGGAGGCCGCCACGATTGCCGAGATGCTCGGTCCAAGAGGCTGGTCGACCTTCTGTGTCGGGAAGTGGCATCTGGCCCCGATCATGGAGGCGTCGACGGCGGGACCATTCCACAACTGGCCTCTGCAGAAGGGCTTCGATCGCTTCTACGGGTTCATGCAGGGTGAGACCGATCACTTCCACCCTGATCTGTGCGCCGACAACCATCCGATCGATCAGCCTGCATCGCCCGAGGACGGCTACCACCTGAGCGAGGACATGGTCGATCAGGCCATCTCCATGGTCCGCAACAAGCACTCGCTTGTTCCCGAGAAGCCGTTCTTGCTGTACCTGCCGTTCGGCGCGACCCACGCACCGCATCACGCTCCTGACAGCTACCTCGAGAAGTACCGCGGGTTCTTCGACGAGGGGTGGGACATCTGGCGCGATCGTGTCCACCAGAAGCAGATCGCGCTTGGCATCATCCCGCCCGACACCGAGCTGGCGCCCCGAAATCCGGGGGTGCGACCGTGGGACGACCTCGACGAAACCGAGCGGGCGTTCGCCTGTCGGCTGCAAGAGGCCTTCGCCGCCATGCTCGACCACACCGATGCCCAGATCGGTCGTCTGCTCGATTCCTTCGAACGCCTGGGCATCGCCGACGACACGATGGTGTTCGCGATGAGTGACAACGGTGCGTCGCAGGAGGGCAACGACACCGGTGTGCTCGACGAGTTCCGCTACTTCAACAACCTGCCCGAGGACATGTCGATGGTCGCCGACCGTCTCGACGACATCGGCACCCGGCGGAGCCACTCGAACTACCCCTGGGGCTGGTCGCAGGTCGGCAACACGCCGGCCAAGCGCTACAAGCAGAACACCCATGGCGGTGGCGTCCGTGATCCGCTGATCGTGTCGTGGCCCAACGGCATCGACGCGTCGGTGAACGGGCAGATCCGTCACCAGTTCCATCACATCACCGACATCGTGCCGACCGTCCTCGAAATCTGCGGATGCGACGCACCGACGGATGTGAAAGGAATTGCGCAGATGCCGATCGACGGCACGAGTCTGGCCTATGCGTTCTCCCCCGAGGCGGCTGATCAGGAGGCAGTGCCGAGCCGCAAGTCGGTGCAGTACTTCGAGATGTTCGGCCATCGCGGGATCTGGGCCGACGGCTGGAAGGCCGTCACTTACCACACGCCCGGCACGTCACTGGATGACGATCAGTGGGAGCTGTACCACCTCGACAAGGACTACTCCGAGTGCCATGACCGGGCCGATTCTGAACCGGCAAAGCTCGCCGAGCTGGTCGAGCTGTTCTGGGTTGAAGCCGAGAAGCACGGTGTGTTCCCGATCGATGCCGGCGAGATGCGAGCCATGTTCGCCGGCCGGCCGGTGCCCGGGACGCCGCGGGCTCGTTCCCGGTTCGTCTACTACCCGCCGGTTTCTCGCATCGATCCTGATGCGAGTCCGTCCTTCGGCGCCCGGTCCTGGAAGATGCGGGCCGAGATCGATCGGGCCGGCGACGGTGTGATCCTCGCCACCGGCTCCGTCAACAACGGTCTGGCGATCTATGTGCAGAACGGGCACCTCGTCTACGAGCACAACAACTTCGGGACACGCACCTTCCTGCGCTCGCTCGATCGAATTCCAACCGGGGCGATCACGGTGGGCGTCGACCAGCAACGGATCAAGCGGGGTCCTGCTGCGACGCGGCTGTGGGTCGGCGACGACTTGGTTGGGGAGGGCCTCATCGGCGACCTCGCGGTGATGATCAGCTCCATTGGTATGACGATCGGTTCCAACCCGTCGGGCGTCAGCGATGCCTACGCGGCGCCGTTCGCCTTCGATGGATCGATCGAACGGCTGGTGGTGGAAACGGAGCGAGCGCTTCGGCCCGAAGACGAGACGGCCGCGGAGATCCGTGCCGCCTACGGAACGCAGTAATGACGGCGGCTGGTCCTAACGCACACTGGGGTCTGTCCCCAGTGTGCGTTAGACCTTCGGCGCGGCGGTGGGGCGGAAGCTCCCGGTGATCGGGGTGACGTCGCGGGCGCGTTCGATCTGGACTGCGGGGTCGACGCCGTAGAGCGCACGCATGGCTGACTTCACCACCCGTGCCGAGCCGTTTGGGCTGCCACCGATCCGCGCCGCCAACGCTTCGGCGGTCGGCCGGACATCTTCGTCGGCCACCACTCGGTGCACGACGCTCATCGCCTGGAGATCGGCCGCCGGGATGCGCTCGCCGGTGTAGACGATTCGAGCTGCGACCGACTCCGGGTACCTCGTGCTGAGCCAGGCGAGGTTCATCGGCGCGGGCAGCCCCTGGATCATCTCGCCGACCTGGAGCCAGGCCGACTCGCCGGCCACGATCAGGTCTCCGGCCAACGCGTAGGCAGCGCCGCCGTTGATGGCGTAGCGCTCGAGTGCGACAACGATCGGCACCGGACAAGCAGCGAGCGCGTTGTGGGCTGCAGAGGCAGACTCCCCGCCGGTCGACATCCAGGGCGGCGGCGGGTCCGCGTTGTAGGCATCCAGATCGAGCCCGGAGCAGAACGCGCCGCCCGCACCGCAGAGCAGCACTGCGCAGACGGACTCGTCGGCGCCCGCGGCGTCGAGCGCGGCAGCCAACTCGTCGAGCATCGGCGGGATCACGGCGTTGCGACGATGGGGTCGGTTCAGCTCGACGGTGGCAACACCGTCGGCGATCGACAAGTTGACCAGCGGCTCTTCGGTCATCACGTCCTCAGTTCTTCAAGAGATCACGGAAGGGTGTGTTGCGATCCGGCCCCGGCTCACGCGGCAGGCCGAGCACACGCTCGCCAAGGGTGTTTTTCTGAACTTCGTCGGTTCCGCCGCCGAGCGACATGCCGCGGCAGTTGAGCACGTGGTATTGCCAGTAGTCGGCGTCGGCATCGTCTTCCTCCCAGGCCACGGCCCTCGGCCCGCCGAGTTCGTGGGCGATCTGGGCGACATGGCGACCTTGGAGTGTGCGCCACAGCTTGCCGATCGAAGGGTGAGCTCGACGCTGCGCAAGCCACGGGATGATCCGTTCGCCGATGTAGGCCTGAGCGATGGAATCGCGCACGACTGGATCGTCACGACGGCCCGCCTCACCGGCACGTTCGATCAGCCCCTCGACAGGGATCGGGAAACGTCCCGACTTCGAACGCTCGGCGTGCTTGGTCATCTGACCCTTGCCGATGCTGGCTCGTTCGTGGGCCAGCAGCGCGGTGCCGAGCTTCCACCCGGCATTGACGTCGCCGACGATCCAGTCCGCGGGCAGACGAGCCTCGTCCATGAAGACCTCGTTGAACTCGGACTCGCCGGTCATCTGCACCAGCGGTCGGACCGTAACCGCCGGCTGCTTCATGGGGATCACGAACATCGTGATACCGGCGTGCTTCGGAGCATCGGGATCGGTGCGGGCCAGCAGGATTCCGAGATCGCTGTGCTGGGCTCCCGATGTCCACACCTTTTGGCCGGTGACGATCCACTCGTCGCCGTCGCGCTCGGCTTTGCAAGTCAGCCCCGCGAGGTCGCTGCCGGCGCCGGGCTCGGAGTAGAGCTGGCACCAGATCTCCTCCCCCCGAAGTCCCGGCCGAAGAAATCGTTCCTTGAGCTCGTCGCTGCCGTAGTCGCGGATGGTCGGGAGCGCCATACCGATGCCGATACCGAAGGTCCCTTCCTCCGGAGGCTGGCGCGGCGTTGCGATACTGCTGAATCGTGCGGCGTGCTCGCCGCTCAGCCCGCGACCGCCGTACTCGACCGGGTAGTTGATCCCAGCGAGCCCAGCATCGAACAGAGCAGCGCGGTAGGCGTGTGAACGAGCCAGCCGGCTTGGCTCGTCACCGAGGAGCTCGGGCACTCGGGCGAAGAATGCCTCGGCCTCGGCAGCCAACTCGTCGAGCGTTGGGTCTGGGCTCAGTCGATCGTCTGTACTCATCTGACCGCAGATCGTAAGCTCTCGGCGCCCCCGAGTCGAAGGGAGCACGCGACCGCGGGAGCTACACATGGGAACAAAATGGATCATCGAGGGCGAGATCGACCCGAAATGGCCGCACAACACACGCGGCAACATCGGCGAGGTCTTCCCTGAGGTGCTCACATCGATCGGCTATCACCTCGGCGTCGTGCCCGCCGAGCAAGCGTGGCGCACCGCCTACGCCGAAGTCGGCATCATGAAGAAGGACGATTTCGACCGTCAGGACCCGACGATCATCGGCCTCTACGGCGGCTATGCGTACCTGAACCTCTCGTACCTCCGCATGATGGGTGTCCGCGCTCCGGGCTCGTCAGCCGAGGCCATCGATGTCGCGTTCTTCGGCGAGGGCAACCCGCCCCCATACGTCCCCCGCAAAGGCGACAAGAGCATCGGATCGTCGCTCAAGATCCTGCGCGCCGTGCTGAGGGCACTCGGACAGAAGGAACTCCCCGACGCTGCCAAGGACAGCTACGCCGCGGTCGAGGAGGCCGTCGCCAAGAAGCCGCCGCTCGACGCATCCGATGACGAGCTACTGGTGTACCTCCACTCGTTCCCGGAGAGCTTCCGGCGGGTGTTCGGCAACCACATGATCACCACCGCCTTGGCCGCGATCGTCTCGGGCATCTTGGCCGATGCCGCGGCTGCCGCGGGTGAGCCCGGCCTTGTTACGCACCTCATCGGCGCGTCCGGTGACGTTCACTCCGCTCAGTACTCCCACGCACTCTACGAGATTGCCAAGACCGTTCGCGACACGCCGGAGCTGATGGCGGCGTTCGACGGTGGCGCGGACGATGTGCTCGACCGGCTCGCCGGTGTAGAGGCCGCGGCGGGCTTTCGCGAGCAGTTCGCCGGCTTCGTCGCCGAACACGGGCATCGCGGCCCCAACGATTGGGAGTTCTCGGCCCGTACCTGGGACAGCAACCCCGAACTGGCGCTCGCCGCCATCGATTCGATGCGACGCACCGAGCGTGACTTGTCGCCGTCGACCCGCCTCGGTGACGATGACGAGAAGCGCCGGGCCGCGATCGAGAAGGTGCGGCCCCACGTGAAGTTCATGGACAAGATGAACTTTGACAAAGCCATCAAGGCCGCGCCCTATTGGGCGCAGGGTCGGGAGGGAACGCGTGACCGGGCGATTCGGTACATGCTTCCGTTCAAGCAGGTGTATCGCGAGCTCGTGCGTCGAGCCGCGGAACGTGGCGGTGACCCCAGCCCGATTCACGTCGGCCTGCTCAACCCCTTCACCGAGCTTCCCGGCTACATCGCCGATCCGGCCACGAAGATGGCCGAGATCGAAGAACGGGCGGCCTTGTTTGCTCGTTACAAAGCGGTCGAGCCTCGCTTCTTCATCTCGAGCCAGGCCGAAGTGCCGACGCTCGAAGAACTCGAAGCTGAGTTGCCCGAGGCCGCCGGCGCGGCGAAGGCCGGTGATGTCTTGAAGGGTGACGCCGGTGCGAGCGGCACGGCCAAAGGGCGTGCTCGGGTGGTCCTCGACCCTGCCGACGGCGCAATGCTGGAACCCGGCGAGATCCTTGTCGCTCCGCTCACGGACCCGTCGTGGACGCCGCTTTTCCTACCGGCCGGGGCGGTGGTCGTCAACGTCGGTGCGCTGATGAGCCACGCGGTGATCGTCGCCCGCGAGCTGGCCATTCCCTGCGCCATCTCGGTGGTGAACGCGACGCAACTGATCGAGACCGGCATGCTGCTCGAAGTCGACGGCTCCACTGGCACCGTCACGATCCTGGAGGCCTGAGTCATGGATCTTTCCGGCAAGAACGTGGTCATCACCGGTGGCTCGATGGGGATAGGTGAGTGTTTCGCCGACGAGTTCGCTCGCAAGGGGGCGGACGTTCTCGTTGTTGCCCGCAGCGAAGACAAGCTCGCCAAGGTGGCGGAGCGGGTGGGTGGGCACTATCTGGTCGCCGACCTCGGCGCGGCCGATGGGGTCGATGGCCTCGTTGACGCCTGCATCGACAAGCTCGGCCATGTCGATGTTTGGGTCAACAACGCCGGCCTCGAGACCGCAGAGGGATTCGCCGACATCGACCGTGATCTCGTACGGGCTGTCGCTCGGTTGAATCTCGAGGCGCCGATGATGCTGACCCGGGACATCCTCGACCACATGCTGCCGCGGGGCGCGGGTCACATCGTGCAGATCAGTTCGATGGCGGGAACGGTGCAATTCCCCGGGTTCACCGCGTACTGCGGCACGAAGGCCGGTCTCACCAACTTCACGGAGTCGCTCCGGCTCGAGCTGAGGGGTACGGGAATCGGTCTGACGGTCGTCGCCCCCGGCCCTGTTGTCGGCGAGATGTGGAACCGCGCCGACTACAAGGGCTCGTACCTCGAACCGGCGCTCAAACGGTTCAAGCTGCTCCAGCAACTGCCGCGGATCAAGCCCACCAAGATCGCCGCTCACACGGTGGCTGCGGTCGAGGGCAACAAGCGCTATGTGCGGCTCCCCAAGCGCAGCTTCTACTACCACTGGCTCAACAACGCTCCTCGCCGAATCGCGGAGATGGGGATGGCCGGCGTCAAGATGTCGAAGCCGTCGAAGGCCCGCTAACGCACGCTGGGGACAGACCCCAGTGTGCGTTAGACCGGTATTCCGCCGAGCTCGGCGACGAGTGCGTCGACGCGCTCGTTGACCGTGGCGCGCTGCGCATCGTCGAGTTCGAGGATCTCGCAGATGTGGTCGGCGAACACGGGCCAGCCAAGAGCCAGCGCCGATGCGGTGGCGACCATGGACTTGGCGGTGATCTCGTCGACCTCGGGATGATCGGCCTGGATCGCCCCGACCCATCGCTGACTGATGGGATGCGAGGAGAACAGATCAAGGTTCTGATCGAGCCGCATGCGGGCGATGACCTTGGCCAACTCGCCCGACCGCTGGCCGGCCAAGCCCGGAGCCGGATATCCACGCTCGTCGACGCCGGCACTGGCCCGGCGGTTGACCTCGTCGACCGCCGCCACGAAAAGCGCGTCCTTGCTCCCGAAATAGCTGTGGATGAGCCCATGGTTGACGTCGGCGCGGGCCGCGATCTCTCGCACCGACACAGCAGTGCCTTGATCGATGATCAGTTCAACGGTTGCTTCGATCAATGCCTGCTTCACCAACTCTCGCCCGACAGGTTTCACGGCGGGTGCCGTGGCGACGACGGACATCAGCGGTTCAGCAGCAGCGGGATGTTGCGCGGGCCGCGCACTTGACCGTTCGCCCACTCCGTCTTGCGGGTCGGGTCGAGTGAGTAGTCGGGAAACGCTCGCAGCCACTCCTGGAGGGCAACGACGACCTCGAGCCGAGCGAGGTTCGAGCCGACGCAGCGGTGGATCCCGAGGCCGAAGGCGACGTGGCGATTGCGGGCCCGGTCGATCTGGAATTCTCCAGGGTTGTCGAACGCCGCGGGATCATGGTTCGCGGCCGGGAACGTGACAAGGGTTTGTTCACCAGCCCGCATCGGGCACCCGGCGATCTCGGTGTCCTGGATGACTTTGCGACCCATGGTGACGGGTGCGTAGTAGCGCAGGACTTCTTCCGATGCGGTCTGCCAGAGCAGGTCGTCGTTTTCCGCTGCCACAAGCGCCGCGACCTGGTCGGGGTGCTGGGCGAAATGCCAGATCCCCGAGCCGATCGCACTCCACGTGGTGTCGATGCCGGCGATGATGAGCAGGCCGACATAGCCCCGCTTCAGCTCCCAGTCGACCTCCTCACCTTCGATTTCGGCATTGGCGATCATCGTCAACATGTCGTCTCGAGGGGTGGTCAGACGATCCTTCAGGATGTTGTCGATGTAGGCGTTCATCTCCGTCATCACCTGGAGGCGGACGTCGTTGTCTCGTGGCGCCAGCTGGAAGTTGCGATAGATCCAGTCGCGGAACAGGTCGGCATCCTGCTCGGGAATCCCGGTGAGCTTGCAGATTCCGTGGACGGGGATGTGCTGGGTGTACTGCTCGGCGGCTTCGACTGCGTTGGCGTCGCCGATATCGGCGATGAGCTTGCGGCAGAACACCCGCATCTCTTCTTCCAATTGGTTGATGTTCTTCGGGCTGAACGACGGGAGCAGGAGGCGCCGGTGGCCATGGTGGTCGGGCGGGTCGGAGGTGATGGGCGGCGCAGGGCGACGAGGTGCATCGGGACGTGCCACCGAGACGAAAATCGACGAGAAGTTCTCGGTGTCGTGGGCGACCTGGGCAACCGCGTTCATGGTGACAGGCATGAACGAGCGGCCGTAGCGCTCGGTGGTGGCTACCGGACACTCGCTGCGGATCTCGTTCCAGATGTCGATCGCGTTCGCGCCCCACTGGTCGTCGAGCCAGTCCCAGTCGGTCTTCCAGTTGGTGACGGGGGGAAGATCCTGCACTTCGGATTCGTAGGCCATGGGCGGCAAGATTAGTCAGTCGACTGAAGTCTGGGCAAGCGACGATGACGGGTTCGCGCTTGACGCGGAATTTCGGCCCGATCCCCTACGTTTGAGCATCACAGGAGGAACAAGAAGACACATGGTCAATACCGCAAAAACATTCACCCTGCTTGCCGCAATGGGCGGCCTCATCATCGTCGCCGGCGGCGTGATGGGTGGTAGTGGCGGACTTGTGATCGGCCTCATCATCGGCCTTGTGATGGTGGGCGGGTCCTACTGGTTCAGCGACAAGCTGGCCATCAAGTCAGCCAAAGCCCAGCCTGTCACCCGCGAACAGATGCCGCAGTACTACGAGATCATGGAAGATCTCACCGCGCGGGCCAACATGCCCATGCCGCGGCTCTACGTGTCGCCGAACCAACAGCCCAACGCGTTCGCCACCGGCCGCAACCCGAAGAACGCAGCGGTTGCCGTCACGTCAGGTCTGCTGGAGGCGATGACGTGGGACCAGGTGCGTGGTGTGCTCGCGCACGAGCTCGCTCACATCCGCAACCGCGACATCCTCATCGGGTCGGTTGCGGCGGCCATCGGCATGGCCATCACGTTCATCGCCCGCATGGCGATGTGGGGGGCGATGTTCGGTGGTGGCAACAGCCGCGACCGCAACCCGATCGGTGAGATCGCGTTCGCCATCCTGGCCCCGATCGCGGCGATGATGATCCAGGCCGCGGTCAGTCGCAGCCGTGAGTTCCAGGCCGACGAGTCGGCGGCCAAACTGATCGGCACCGGCGAACCTCTGGCGAGTGCACTCGAGCGCCTCGAGGCCTACGCCAACCGGATCCCGAGCGGCGTCGACCCCAACCAGGCCAGTAGCTACATCATCAACCCGCTCAAAGCCGATGCCAGCGGTCGCGGTGGCATGAGCAAGTGGTTCAGCACCCATCCCCCCACCGACCAGCGAGTCGCCCGACTCCGTTCGCTCTAACGGACGCTGGGGTCTGTCCCCCGTGTTACTCAGTCCCTGAAGTTGTTGAACTGGAGCGGCAGGCCGAAGTCGTTTTCCTTCAGCGCGGCGATGGCGGCTTGGAGGTCGTCGCGCTTCTTGCCACTCACCCGCAACTGGTCGCCCTGGGTGGATGACTGCACCCCTTTGAGGTTGAGACCCTTGATGAACTTGTTGAGCTCCTTGGCCTTCTCCGAAGAGATACCCGCCTGAAGCGTGGCAGTCTGGCGAACGGAAGCACCGCTGGCCGGTTCGACGTTGCCGTAGTCGAGAACCTTCATCGACACCTTTCGCTTCACCAGCTTCTCCTCGAGGACCTGGCGGAGTGCGCGGAGGCGGTCCTCGCTGTTGGAGGCCATGGTTATGGCTTCCTCGGTGAGCTCAACGGACGAGTCGGTGCCCTTGAAATCGAACCGCTGTCCGATCTCCCGAGCGGCCTGGTCGACCGCATTGCGGACTTCCTGCATATCTACTTCTGAAACAACGTCGAAGGTCGGCATGTCGCCGACGGTACTACGGACAACCGCAGTGAGGTCATGGTGGCCCAGCCCGGTCGTCGGGTGGACCCTCAATCGAAGCCCGCTGCTGCCGACTCGTGGACCATGGCCCTTCTCCGCGCGACAGCTCTCGTCACCGGTCTCGTCTATCTCGGTTGGCGGTTGGCGTTCACGTCCGACGGCGCAAACCCGGTGATGTTCTTCCTCCTGGTGGCCGCCGAAGCCTTCGGCATGCTCCGTCTCTGGATGGAGATCTCCCTGATCGGCGACCCGCGTCCTGCCGAACGCAAACCAGATCGGCGCACGGCACCTGACGCTGACGTCGTGGTCATCGTGACGGACGAACCGGCGAGCGAGGTTCGTGCCGCTGTCCTGTCGGCGCAGCTCACCAGGGGCTACGGAAAGCTCATGATCGTTGACCGCGAGAGCCGTCCCGATGTCGCTGAGCTCGCTCAGCGACTCAACATCGAACGGGTTGCCGGGTCGTTCAACACCGATCTCGGTGAGCTGATCGACGCGGCGCTTTCGCGGTGTCCATCGCTCTACACCCTTCTCGTCCCTGCCGATCTCGTGGTTCTTCCTGACGTGCTCGAGGTGACATCTGGCGCGTTCGACGACCCCGACGTCGGTGTTGTGCTCTGCCGGGTTGAGAACACGAATGCCGCCCACGCCGTCGACTTCGGCGGCTACGGCGAGCATCGTCTACGCGACACCTTGATGCTCGGCAAGCTCCACGATCGTGGCGTTCTCCCGTGGTGGTCCGGTATGGCGGTGGTGCGAAAGACCGCGATCCAGAACGTCGGCGGCATGGCCCACGGTCGGTTCGGCGTCACCCTCTCGACCGGTGTTCGCTTGCAGGCCGACGGTTGGCGGATCGCCGACGTGCCGGTGGTTGTGGCCCGGCGCCTCGCGCCGTGGAGCGACGATCGTCATCTCCACCGTTGGGCCCGCGACCTGCACGAGCGTCTCGCGGTGCTGGTCGATCCCGAGGCGCCGCGTCGAAGTGAGCACTCGAGCCGCCTCAGCCGTCGCGTCTATCGCGTCGCCGACATCCACGTCGGGCGCTCGATCCAACGCCTCGTGCTGTTCGGAATCCTGTTCACGACGATGTTCACCTCGTCACTGCCCCTGGTTGCAAACCCGCTGATCCTCACCGGGTTGTGGGGGGCATGGATGGGTTCGTCGGTGGCACTACGCCGCGCCGCGACGAAGACCGTCGGATTCACGCCCTGGATCACCAACGATCTGCGCCTTCTCACGACCGACCTCGCGGTCGCGTGGCGTGCCCTGCCGGGGCGCCCGCTTCGAAGCGAACTCATCGAACCGGCTCCCGGTCGCCGCGCTCGACGGCTCTTCCTCATCGCTCTGCAGGCGGGCCTCATCGGGTCCGTGCTCGTCTTCGGCACTGGGCTCCTGCGTCCGCCGCACGGCGACTTCGTCACCCTGACCACGCTCGGCATGTCGATCTGGTTGCTCGCCATGGCGCTCCAGGCCCGCTCGGCGCTCAAGCTTCGTCAGGTGCGCCAGAACTTCCGCACCTTCGAGGAGCTCGATGTCTTTGCATCCGAGTCACGCATGGGTGTCATCGGCGTCTCGCCCTTCGGCATCGATGTTGTGTCGGCGGTACCGCTCGATGTCGGGGGGAAGATCCGTCTCGCGTTCGGCTTGCCCCAGGCCGACGGCAATTCGGCCCGCATAGAGGTGTCGACCTCGGTCAAACGGTCCGCTCGAGAAGGGGATCACCACGTCGCCTATCTGCGGTTCGCGCTGCTGACCGACGAGCAGATGGACCGCATCACCGAGTACTGCTCGGTTGTGGCGGGTATGCGAGTGCTGCGCGATGACCCGGGCGTGGCCGCGGAAGGTACGACCATCGCCGATGTGGTCCACGATCGGTCCGTCATCGCCTGACACCGAATCCCGGCTCGCCGGAAACCCCTGTCTCACTCTGGGTGTAGTCAGATACAGTTTTCAGCTGTCCAAGGGTCGGTGCCCGAGTGGCCAAAGGGAACGGGCTGTAAACCCGTCGGCTTCGCCTACGAAGGTTCGAATCCTTCTCGGCCCACAACGGACGAAAGACCCGGCGATCCTTCGCCGGGTCTTTCTCGTTTCAGCCGAGCATGTGCTGCATCACGGTGACGTCGAGCCACTTGCCGAACTTCCGTCCGACTTCCTTCTGCACGCCCACTATCTCGAATCCGACAGCGTGGTGCAGGGCGATGGATGCCTCGTGAGCCCCCGCGATATGGGCCAGCACGGTGTGGAAGCCTCGAGCCTTGGCCATCGTGAGCAAACCTTCGAGCAGCGTCCTCCCCACGCCGAGCCCGCGCGCTGACTCGCTGACATAGATGCTGTTCTCGACGGTGGTGTTGTAGGCGGGGCGGCTTCGGTAGGGCGACAGCGACGCAAAGCCCAGGATCGCGCCGTCCTCCTCTCGCTCGGCCACGATTGCGCCCAGCGCGCCCTCGCGTTCGCGGATCCAGTCCTGCTGTTCCGGAAGGCTTCGGGGGACGAGGTCGAAGGTCACGAGCGACGTTTCGACTTCGTGGTTGTAGATGGTGCGGATCGCCTCGGCATCGGCGACTGTCGCATTGCGCAGCAACATATCGTCACCGTAGCCACGCTTCTCGACGAGACGTGGTTGGATACGTCAATGGTCGAACCGGTTGCCTCTCGAAATGTCCTGGGCGGCGAACTCGCCGAATGTGGGAGCGATCCAGTCACCGGATTCTTCCGCGATGGCTGCTGCAACACCGCTGACGAGGACCTCGGTTCACACACCGTCTGCACCACGGTGACCGAACGCTTCCTGGAGTTCTCGAAGGAGTCCGGCAACGACCTTTCGACCCCGCGACCCGAATGGGGATTCGCGGGCCTGAAGCCTGGCGACGGTTGGTGTGTGTGCGCTTCGCGCTGGCTCGAGTCGGCGGTGGCCGGCGCCGCCGCTCCGGTTCGCCTTGCGGCAACCCACGAGCGGGCGCTCGACATCGTGCCGTTGTCGATGCTGCGCGCTCACGCGCTCGACTCCGACAACTGAGATACGTCGGAGTCGCGGACTCGCTGCCGGCAAAACGTGCGCCTAGATTGACGGCGCCGATCTGAGGAGGATCCATGGAGCCGACTGACGTCATCGACACCCCTGAAGCCGAGCTGGCTGAGACCGACACCGAGGAGTTGGTGGAGGATGAGCTTCTCGTCGAGGAGATCTCCATCGACGGGATGTGCGGCGTCTACTAGACGTGTCGTTTGATCTCGACGCCCCGTATCGCCTCCATGACCGGGTTGCGCTCCGACCCGAGCCGTTCGGCGCGCTCGCCTATCACTACGGCAACCGCCGGCTGAACTTCTTGCGGGCCCCTGAGCTCGTCACCCTGGTGGAGTCACTCGGCGATCATCAGTCGGTTCGCGCCGCGCTCGCCGCATCCGATATCGAGGAACAGCGCTGGCCATCCTTTGAGAAGGCCCTTGCGTCTCTCGCAAAATCCGACGTTCTGGTGGCCGCATGACCGACCTGGCGATCCCGCCGACGGCCGCCCCCGAGGGCCTTGTGCTCTCGCCGGTCAAGAAGAGCGGCCTTGGTGACCAGATGAAAGCAGGGCTCGACGCGCCGATCTGTCTGACCTGGGAGCTGACCTACGCCTGCAACCTCCAGTGCGTGCACTGCCTCTCGTCATCGGGCCGTCGCGATCCCGGCGAGCTCTCGACCGAGCAATGCGAAGCCGTGATCGATGAGCTGCAGCGGATGCAGGTCTTCTACATCAACGTCGGGGGCGGCGAACCCACGATCCGCCCCGACTTCTGGCATCTCGTCGACTACGCCGTCAGCCACGACGTCGGTGTGAAGTTCTCGACCAACGGTTCGCGCATCGACGCGAAGGTCGCGCAGCGCCTGGCCGGATCCGACTACATCGACGTCCAGATCTCGATTGACGGAGCCGACGCCGCCACCAACGATCACGTGCGTGGCGAGGGTTCCTTCGCCACGGCGATCGAGGCCATGGA
This sequence comes from Acidimicrobiales bacterium, assembly GCA_029263175.1. GTDB lineage: Bacteria > Actinomycetota > Acidimicrobiia > Acidimicrobiales > Aldehydirespiratoraceae > JAACCU01. Next base: position 31,435 of record JAJCXZ010000109.1, read on the forward strand.
GCAGCTCCAGGCCGCCGGCTTCGGCGAGTTCAAGATCTCGGTGGTGATGACCCGCCACAACCTCCCGCAGATCGAGGAGTTCAGGGCGCTCGCCGACCACTACGGCGCACAACTTCGGCTCACTCGCTTCCGGCCGTCTGGCCGCGGCGCCGACTCCTGGCACGAACTCCATCCCACCGATGCGCAGCAGGTCGAGCTCTACCACTGGCTGCTCGACCATCCCGACACGCTGACCGGCGACTCCTTCTTCCACCTGTCCGCCCTCGGCGAACCGCTGCCGGGCCTCAACCTGTGCGGTGCCGGTCGAGTCGTCTGCCTCATCGACCCCCTCGGCGATGTCTATGCGTGCCCGTTTGTGCTGCACGACGAGTTCAAGGCGGGTTCGGTGCTCGACGGCGGCGGCTTCCAGCAGGTCTGGCAGGAGAGCGATCTCTTCGCCGAACTGCGAGAGCCGCAATCGGCGGGCGCGTGTTCATCCTGCGGCCAGTTCGACGCTTGCCAGGGTGGCTGCATGGCCGCCAAGTTCTTCACCGGCATCCCGCTCGACGGCCCCGACCCCGAATGCGTCAACGGATACGGCGCCGACCTCGTGGCAGCGGCCAATGTGGCTGCTCGGCCTGCCGTCGGCAAGGACCACAGCCGCACCCGGGTAACCCTGGGGACGAAGCCGGCTTCGCTCGACTGATCCGCGCGATTCAGCGACGCATCTGCATCAGGAGACGAAGGACGTACCAGAAGAGCATCATCACGCTGGTGAACAGGGTGAGTGACGCCGCCACGTGGGCCTGCACCGGGTACCGGCGAATGATGTTCTGCGTCTGATAGAGGATCGAGCCGCCAGCGAGGGCGATCATGGCAACCGAGAACCAGACACCCAGGTTGAAGCCGAACAGGATGGCGCCCAGGATCAGCACCATGGCGGCGACGCCGCCGAACATGATCATCGGCCGAATGAAGGACAGGTCCTTGCGGGTGATCATCGCAATAACGGTGAGGCCGGCAAAGGCCACGGCGGTGAGAAGGGCAGCCGCGGCAACCGTGGTGCCGGCACTCTCGATTTCGAAGGCGTAGTAGAGGAACGGAGCGAAGATCAGCGCTTCGAGCGCCGCCATCCCGAAAAGGGCGCCGTACTGCTTCCCCGGGTTGAGCATGTCCATTGCGGCTTGGCCGACCATCCACTGGCCGACCATGAAGAGGCCCATGATCAGCAGCCAGCGAGAACTGCCGCCGGAAACGAAGTCGTAGATGCCCTCGGCGATGCCGGTGGTGAAGAAGAGCGCCTCGATGGCGACGAAGGCGGCGATGGCCCCCATCAGGTGCTGGTAGACGCGGACAACGAAGTCGCCGCGGGTGGTCTCGTCCAGCTCGATGACTGGTCGAAGATCAAGTTCCGAATGGCTCATTACCGCTCCTACTCGAGGTGAACTCAAGTGTAGATGACCGGCCGTAATAGTCCGCCTCGCTGGTCCCACCCCGTTCTGACCCCCGGTTTCCCACCGTAGACGGGGGTTGGCGGCAGCAATTTGGGGAGGGGTGGGATTTGTCGGCCCCGGCACTGTGGTGCCTCGGCCCGGTAGGGTGCCCGCGGTTCCCCCCTGAAACAGGAGTCTCATCATGGGTATTTTCAGCAAGTTCAAGAAGGTCGCCAAGGACAACGCCGACAAGATCGAAGACGGCATCGACAAGGCCGCCGACTTGGCCAAGGACAAGGTCGACGGTCACGACGACAAGATCGACATGGCCGCCGACAAGGCGCAGGATCTTCTCGACAAGGTCGACGGCGACGACTGAATCTGTTTGGCGGATGACGGCGGGGGTTCGCCCCCGCCGCCACCGCTACCCTCGGAGCTGAATTCGGCTCCGAGAGGTGACATACCGTGAGTAACGACTGGTTCGAGTCGGTTGCCGTCGCGCAAGAACGCGCGAGGAAGCGACTCCCTGCGTCTGTCTACGGGGCCATCATGGGCGGCACCGACGCCGGCATCTCACGAGCTGACAACGTCGATGCCTTTGGCGAACTCGGCCTTCGTCCGATCACGGCCGGCCAGCCCGCCGAGCGCGACATGAGCGTCACCGTGATGGGGCAACCCTCGTCGATGCCGGTCCTGATTTCGCCGACCGGTGTGCAGGCCGTGCACCCCGACGGGGAGGTTGCCGTCGCTCGCGCCTCAGCGGCTCGTGGCGTGCCGATGGGTTTGAGCTCGTTCGGCAGCAAGCCCATCGAAGAGGTCGCTGCCGCGAATCCGCAGACGTTCTTCCAGATCTACTGGGCCGGTGATCGTGACTCGATGGTCGCCCGGTGTGAGCGCGCCAAGGCTGCGGGAGCCGTTGGCCTGATCCTCACCCTCGACTGGTCGTTCGTCCACAGCCGCGACTGGGGTTCGCCGTCGATCCCCGACTCCATGGGGCTCAAGACGATGATCGAGCACGCCCCTGAGGTGCTGCGTCGTCCTGGCTATCTCGTGAGTTGGTTGCGCACGTTCCACCTCCCGACACTCGGGGTTCCCAACTTCGCCGTCGACGACAATCACGTGCCCGGTTTCTTCGAGGCCTACGGCACGTGGATGGGCACGCCTCCGCCCACCTGGGACGACGTCGCATGGCTCGCCGATGCCTGGGATGGGCCGTTCATGGTGAAGGGCATCTATCGCGCTGACGAGGCCCGTCGCGCTCGCGACGCCGGTGCTACCGCAATCTCCGTCAGTACCCACGGCGGCAACAATCTCGACACCGTGCCGGCTGCGATCAGAGTTCTGCCCGAGATCGCCGATGCTGTCGGCGACGACATCGAGGTGTTGCTCGACTCGGGCATCCGCCGCGGCAGTGACGTGGTGAAGGCCGTCGCCCTCGGCGCCAAGGCCGTGATGATCGGGCGTGCCTATCTCTTCGGCCTGGCGGCCAATGGTCAGGCCGGTGTGGAGAACGTGCTCGACGTGCTGCGGATGGGTATCGATTCCACGATGCTCGGGCTCGGCAAGTCGTGCCTTGCCGAGCTCGGCCCGGACGACCTGATCATCCCCGCCGGGTTCTCGCCACCTCGGCTCGACTAGGAGGGGTTCGCCATTTGGCCACGGTATCGGTGGGGTTACCCTCTGGCGATGACCGACAGGACTTCCCGGCACCTTGGCGCGATGACGACGCGGGAGGCCGCGGCGGGTCGTTGGCAGTTGCTCATCCCGCTCGGATCGACCGAACAACACGGGCCGCATCTCCCACTCGATACCGACACCCGAATTGCGATCGGAGTGGCGGACCGGGCCGCCGCTGGCATTGCTGATGTGGTTGTGGCGCCGGCGCTGCCGATCAGCGCAGCTGGCGAGCATGCTGGTTTCGCCGGGACCCTGTCGATGGGAGCCGATGCAGTCACCGCCATGCTCCTGGAGATCGTTCGCACCGCTGGACCAGAGTTCGCATCGATCACGGTGATCAACGGTCACGGTGGCAACTACGCCGCGGTGACAGCAGCAGTCGAGCGTTGCGCGTACGAGGGGCGGGCGCTGAGGGCTTGGTCGCCCGCGAATCTCGCGGGTGATGCCCACGCGGGCCGAACCGAGACAAGTGTCATGTTGGCGATCGCCCCCGAGTCGGTGCGGTTGGACCGGGCCGAGGCGGGGTCCACGGCCTCGATTGTCGAGATGATGCCCCAGCTTCGAGATGGGGGAGTAGCCGCGGTATCCCCCAACGGGGTGCTTGGCGACCCGGCCGGTGCCAGCCGCGAGGAAGGTGTCGCGATTCTCGAGACATGGGTCGCCGAAGTGGTGGCGATGCTGCGGGGGTGACGGCGTGTCTGTCACCATGAGGACGTGAATCGACCTGTCGCCATCGTCACCGGAGCCGCACGAGGCATAGGTGCTGCGACGGTCGCGGCACTGGTGGTCGACGGTTGGCGTGTGGTCGCGGTCGACTCGTGCGCCGACGATTCAGCGGTCGGCTATCAGCAGGCCAGCCGGGCGGATCTCGACGCCGTCGTCACTGCCGGCGAAGGCGCCGTCACCGGTGTCGTCGCCGACGTGCGGGACAACGCCGCGCTCCGAGAGGCCCTCGCGACCGCCGGGCCGATCAACGCTCTCGTCACCTGCGCCGGAGTCGCGACCGGCGGTGGGCCGGTGTGGGACGCCACCGATGCCGAGTGGGAGGCCGCGATCGGTGTCAACCTGACCGGCACGTTCAACGCGATCCGTACGGTGGTTCCGTCCATCGTCGATGGTGGACGGGTGGTCGCCGTCGCTTCCGCGGCCGGCTCCCTGGGGCTGCGCCACATGGGCCCTTACGCCGCGGCCAAACACGGGCTGGTCGGTCTGATCCGGTCCTTGGCCGCGGATCTTGCCGGCACGGGTACCACGGCCAATGTGGTCAGCCCCGGCTCGACCGCCACCGCAGCGCTCGACGCGAGCGCCGAGATCTACGGTCTTGCCTCGATCGACGACTTCGTCCGTCACCAGGAGCCGCTCGGCCGCTTGATCGAACCGACCGAGGTCGCCGCCACCATCGCCTGGCTCTGCTCGCCTGCCGCGTCTGCCATCACGGGAGCAGTGATCCCCGTCGACGGCGGGATGACCGCGACGCCCTAGTTGCAGCGGTGCTCCGAGTACCCGCTGCATCTCGAGGCGAACTAGATTCTCGCCACTGTCGAGACTTGCAGGAGCGAACGATGAAAACCAGGGCTGCGGTACTGCGGGAGATCGGTGCGCGGTGGAGTGTCGAGGAGATCGAGCTCGACGAGCCCAAGGCGGGCGAGATCCTCGTCAAGACACTCGCCGCGGGCATGTGCCACTCCGACGAGCATGCCCACGACGGCTCGATGCCCGCCCCGATGCCGCTCATCGGCGGCCATGAGGGTGCCGGTGAAGTCATCGCCCTCGGTCCTGGTGTCACCGAGTTCGAGATCGGCGACCACATCGCCTGCTCGTTCATCCCGTCGTGCGGAAAGTGCACCTGGTGTGCCCGCGGTCAGCAGAACCTGTGTGATCTCGGCGCCAAGCTGATGGAACCCGGCATGATCGATGGCACCTATCGCCATCGCGATGCCGATGGCAATGACCTCACGCCGCTACTCAAGCTCGGCACGTTCGCGGAGCACATGGTCCTCAGCGTCGACTCCGCGATCAAGATCGCCAACGACGTCCCCGCGGGTCCAGCGGCCCTCGTCAGCTGTGGTGTCGCCACGGGCTACGGCTCGGCCGTCAACCGTGCGGATGTGACTGCGGGTGACACCGTGGTCGTCGTGGGCTGCGGTGGTCTCGGCACAGCCGCAATCCAGGGTGCCAAGATCGCGGGAGCGAAGAACGTCGTCGCCGTCGACCCGTCGGAGTTCAAGCGCGAGAGCGCCATGGAGTTCGGCGCCACCCACTCGGCCGACTCGATCGAGGACGCCATGGAGATGGTCGGCGCCATGACCGAGGGCGTGATGGCCGACAGCACGATCCTCACCCCTGGCACGCTCACCGGCGACTTCATCGCTCCAGCGCAGTTCATCACCCGCAAGGGCGGCACCATCGTCGCCACCGCAGTCGCTCCGGCCGCGCAGATGGACGTGCAGATGAACCTGTTCCTCTTCTCGATGATGAACCAGGAACTGAAGGGCTGCCTGTTCGGGTCATCGTCGCCCCGCAAGGAGATTCCGCATCTGCTGTCGATGTATCAGGCCGGTCAGCTGAAACTCGACGAGATGATCACCAACACCTACACGTTGGATCAGATCAACGAGGGTTACCAGGACATGCTTGACAACAAGAACATCCGCGGCGTCGTCACCTTCGACTGAACCTGGACCGATGACTGCACTCGCCGACCCCGCGCTTCTCGCCGCGCTCGACGCCTCGATCGTGGGCCGCCGACGTGAGTTGGAGATCCTCGTTGCCGCGCTTGCGGCGAAACGTCATGTGCTGCTCGAGGGCCCGCCGGGCACGGGCAAGTCAACGATCTTGCGCGAGGTCGCGCGGGCCGCGGGCACGGGTTTCGTGTTCGTCGAGGGAAACGCCGAGCTCACGCCCGGGCGTCTCGCCGGCCAGTTCGACCCGTCGCGGGTGATGGAGGACGGCTACACGCCCGATGTGTTCGTCGACGGTCCGCTCGTCGAGGCACTGCGCAACGGCTCGCTTCTGTACGTCGAAGAACTGAACCGAGTGCCGGAGGAGACGGTCAACCTCCTCATCACCGTGATGTCGGAAGGCGAGCTGACGTTGCCTCGTCTCGGCCGGATCGAGGCGGCCGACGGCTTCATGCTGGTCGCGGCGATGAACCCGTTCGACAACATCGGTACAGCCCGGGTCTCCGGCGCGGTGTACGACCGTATGTGCCGGATTTCGATGGAGTATCAGACGCTCGATGACGAGTCCGACATCGTGGTCCGCCGCACGACCGCCGACGACCGCCTACTGCGACGACGAGCGGTGATGACCACGCGCGCCACACGCACGCACAGCGACGTCCGCGTCGGCTCGTCGGTACGCGGCGCCATCGACCTGGTCGAAGTGGCCCACCAACTCGCCGCCATGCGAGGCCTCGATCCCACCGACTCCGAGGTCGGCCTCGACGCCGCGATCGTGTCGCTCTCGGGTCGGATTCGGCTCCACGAGGGCGGCGACAAGACGCCCGAGTCCGTGGTCCGTGAGATCTGGGATGCTGTCCTCGCCACCGAACAACCGCGTGAACCCGACGACGACTCGGGAAAAGCGACCGCCCCGTAAGGGGCGACTCCGGTGGCGCTCCGATCGTCCTGGAGGGCGAAGACGCGCAGCAGGCGCTCGCCGACGACAACCGACGCACGACCCCGCGCCCGCAGTTGGCTCGCGATCCGAAGTTCGATGAGATCAGCCCGCAGGTCGGTCAGATCAACGAGGACGCGCTGGCCGACTTGGTCGATGAGAATCCCGATCACGCACTCTCGATGTTGGCCGAGATGCGCAACGCCACCGATCAGGAGCTGGCGGCCATGGCGGCGCGGATCGCGGGGCGGTTGGTTCTCGACGTCGCCCGCGCCGGCCCTCGTCAGGCCCGCGGTATCGGCACCATGGTTTCGTCTCCGGCCGATCGCTTCGAGGGAGATCTCGACCTCGAACGCAGCCTCGACGGTCTGATCCAGGCGCGTGCGGCAGGCGAACTCGTCGATGCGGGCGACCTGTCGGTGCGTCACTGGACGCGGCCGGCCACGGCCGTGACCTTGGTGGTCGATCGCAGCGGATCGATGAGCGGGCGGCGTTTGGCGACCGCCGCTGTTGCTGCGGCAGCCTGCGCGTATCGAGCCCCGATCGACTGGTCGGTGCTCGCCTTCGCGGATCGGGTGATCGCGGTGAAGAGCCAGCACGATGCCCGATCGCCGGCCGCGGTGGTCGACGACCTGCTCCGGCTCCGTGGCCAAGGCACCACTGATCTCGCCGGCGCTCTGCGAGCCGCGGCAACCCAGCTGGAGCGCTCACGAGCCAAGCGCCGCGTCACGATTCTCATGTCGGATTGTCGAGCGACGACCGGCGCTGAAGCGGTGCCAATCGCTCGCGGCCTTGACGAGCTCTGCATCCTCGCCCCCGCCGACGACGACGCCGATGCGGTCAGGTTCGCAAGGTCGGTCGGCGCCCGCATCGCCTCTATCGACGGCCCAAGCGAGATCCCCGCCGCCTTGCTCCGCGTTCTCGACAAGTAACACTGAGGACAGGCCCCAGTGTTACTTGGCCATGCCCATCCTGCTCGGGTTGCTGACCGAGGTCCCTACTCGTCTCACGCCAAGCGGACGACACTGGGGTTGTGGCCAACGCGATCGAGCTTCGGGGACTGACAAAGCAGTGGGGTGACCACTTCGGGCTGCGCGACCTTGACCTCGACGTGCAGGCCGGGTCGGTCACTGGCTTGATCGGGCCGAACGGGTCGGGCAAGACCACAACGATGCGGATCGTGCTCGACCACATCCGCGCCACGACCGGCCACGCCTCCGTGCTCGGACACGACAGTCGCACGGCTGGGCCGCAGCTACGAGCCAAGGTCGGCTACCTCCCCGGCGAACTCCCGCTCGAGGCCCGCTGGACGGCGGCGCAGCAGCTCACCTGGCTCGCCTCGCTGCACGACCATGACTCGATCGACGTCGCCGCGCTCGCGGCCCGACTCGACTTGGATCTTGATCGGCCTGTCGGTGATCTGTCGAAGGGCAATCGCCAGAAGGTCGGCATCGTGTCGGCGCTGCTGCACGAGCCCGAGGTGCTGATCCTCGATGAGCCCGCGTCTGGTCTCGACCCACTGGTCCGCCGCGAGCTGTGGAGCCTCCTGCGCGAAGCTGCGAGCAGGGGCCGCACGGTCTTCCTGTCGTCGCATGTGCTCGGCGAGGTCGAGGAGATCTGCGATCGGGTGGCCATCCTGGATGAGGGACGCCTTGTTGCCGAGGACGACGTGCACACGTTCGTCGACCGTCGGGGGCGACTGGTGCGGATCGACTTCGCCGCTCCCGTTGATAGTGCCGATTTCGAACAGCTCGCCATGGTCCATGAGGTCGTGGCCGACGGTCGGACCCTCGAGCTTCGGATTTCGGGCTCGGTCGACGCGCTGATCAAGGCGGCCGCCCGGTTCGAAGTCGTCGACTTCACCAGCCGGCCGCTGTCGCTCGAGGAGATGTTCCTCGAGACCGTCACCCACCGGGAGGTCGCCGATGGGTGATTTCCCCATCCTCATCCGAGCCCTCAGGGTCCGGCGCCGGGGGCTGATCGGCTGGTCGGTCGGCCTGGCGCTCTATGTCGCGATGATGCTGGCCGTCTACCCCACCGTTCGCGACGACACCACGTTCGACGATCTCCTCGCCGAGTATCCCGAGGGAATCCGAGCCCTCTTCGGTGGCGATGTATCGATCACCTCGGGTGGCGGGTTCATGAGCGCCGAACTCTTCTCCATCCTCCCGATCCTGGTGTCGATCATGGCCATCGGCGCGGCCGCCTCGCTGCTCGCCGGTGACGAGGAACGGGGTCTGATCGCGCTGGTTCTGGCCTCCCCGCTTCGTCGCCGTCGGGTGATCGAGGAGGTGTCGGCCATGACCATCATCACCGTCGTGGTGCCGACGACCGTTGTCGCTGTTGCGCTACTCGTGGGTGGGCCATCGGTGCGCCTCGACCTCGCGGTATCGAAAGCAGTCGCCGCGTGCGTCGCCGTCGCCGTCTTCGCGCTCCTGCACGGGATGGTCACGCTGACGATCGGCGCCGCCACGGGCCGTCGAAGTCGAGCTGTCGCAGTGACATCAGTCCTGCTTGTCGCCGGCTATCTGGCCGAGATCGTTGGCACCATTGCCAGCTGGGCCGAACCCCTCCAGGCCGCATCGCCGTACCACCACCTGATCGCTTCACAGCCGGCGGTCGATGGCTTCGCCACCGTCGCCATCGTCATCGTTCTTGCGGTGTCTGCGGGCCTCGGTGTCCTGGCGACGGTGCTCTTCGACCGTCGCGACCTCGTCGCCTAAGGGTTCTGAGGGCCGCGGATGAGGCGGCCGGGGTGCTCGCCGGTGAACTGGTCGTCGAGCACGGTCACGGCACCGCGACAAACGGTGGCGCCGTAGCCCTGGGCCCGCTGGACGAAGCGGTTGGCCCCGGTCGGCAAGTCGTCGAGCAGGTACGGCAGCTCGACTGACAACCCGTCGATGTCGATGATGTTCAGATCGCCCCGCAGGCCGGGAGTGAGGAGGCCACGGTCTCGAAGCCCGTAGAGCTCGGCCGTCTGTCGGGTCTGGCGGTGGACCATCCATTCGAGTGGGAGCTGCTCGCCGCGGTCTCGATCTCGGGCCCAGAACTGCAGCATGAACGTCGGCATGCCGCCGTCGGCGATCGTGCCGCAGTGGGCGCCGGCGTCGGCGAGCCCCATCCGAGTGTGCGGATGCTGATGCAGCTCCCAGAGATGGTCCAGGTTGTGGTTGCTGTAGTTGAAGAGCGGGTAGTAGAGCAGGCCCCGCCCGTTGGCCGACATGAGCTGGTCGTACGCAAGCTCGGCCGGCGTGAGGCCATCGCCTGCGAGGGCGGCGCAGCTGGCGTTCGGATTGGGCTCGTAGTCGGCTTCGCCGGAGAACGGATAGAGCTTGTCCCAGCCCCGCGTGATCGATTCGAGGAAGTCGCTCCAGTGTGTGGGCGCTTCGGTGGTGAGCGCCGTTCGGATCTCATCGCGGCGGAGGTGTTCGAGGCGCTCGGCTTCGAGAAGTTGGGCGATCAAGCCCCATGTCGGGCACAGCATGAACGGGTTGACCGTGCTCATCCAGCTCTCGAGGATGCCGACCGGCCGGCCCGAGACCTGAGCAAGGATGTTGAGACCGTCCACATGGGCCTGCTCCATCAGCCGCAGATCTTCCCGCCAGAGATCGGGGGCGTAGTCGGGCTGGTTGAGATTGAAGACGACTGCCTCGCCGGTGACCTCGGCCACGGCGCGCATCCAGTCGAACGACTCGGGCACGTCGGCGTGATGCGATGCCACTTGAAAGATGCCGTGGCCGGCCGCCTTCATTGCTCGGGCGATTCCGAGCAGCTCGTCCTGGGTGGCAAACGTGCCGGGCACGAACTCGCCGTCGACCGCCTTGTGGAGTGGAGTGCGTGACGTCGAGAATCCGAGGGCTCCGGCCTGTAGGCCTTCTTGCACCATCGCTGCCATGCGGGCGATGTCGTCGTCGGTCGCATCGCCCAGCGCCCGTTCACCCATGACGTAGGCACGGAGCGCGCCGTGAGGGACCTGGGTCCCGAGGTCGAGAACCCATCGACGGGACTCGAGATCGTCGAGGTATTCGGGGAACGATTCCCAACCCCACTGGATGCCGTCGGTGAGCGCCGCCCCGGGAATGTCCTCCACGCCTTCCATCAGCTGGATCAGAAAGTCGTGCCGATCCGGAGCCGCGGGAGCGAATCCGACCCCGCAGTTGCCCATGACCGCGGAGGTGACACCGTGCCAGCCCGACGGTGTGAGGTCCGGGTCCCACGTGGCTTGTGCGTCGTAGTGCGTATGAGTATCGACGAAACCGGGTGTGACAATCCGCCCATCGGCGTCGAGCTCACGCGTGCCCGGACCCACATCGCCACCGACGGCAACGATGGTCTCGCCGTCGATCGCCACGTCCCCCATGATCGCGTCGGCGCCGCTGCCATCGATGATTCTTCCGTTCCGGACGACGAGATCGTGCATACCGATCAGCGTAGGTCGCTCGGCCGCTACGGTCCGTACCGTGAACTCCCGCGCCGCCCACCGCCTGAGCCGACTCCGGGAGATCTGCCTGGCGATGCCGGAGTCCTCGGAGAAGGAGACGTGGGGGCATCCGACGTTTCGCGTGCGCGACAAGATCTTCACGTCGTTCGGCGAGACCGAAGGTGACAACCCGGTCGCGGTGGTGACGATGAAGGCCGCCCCGGGCGAGCAGCAACCGCTCTTGGCCGAAGGCCATCCGTTCTTCATGCCGAAGTACGTCGGCTCGAAGGGCTGGATCGGCATCGTGCTCGACGACGACACGGACTGGACCGAGATCGCCGAGTTCGTCGAGGACTCGTATCGACAGATCGCCCCGAAGCGTCTCTCCGCCCAACTCGACCAGGACTCGTGACCGACTCGCTGCCGCCGGCCGGCTGGCAGGTCCAAGCTGACGCGGGGCTGCGGACAGCGGATGACGGAAGGCTGCTGATCGGCGGCAGCCCGCTCCGGCTCATGCGCCTCTCCGCGGCGGGCGCATCGACGGTGGCCGGCTGGATCGCCGGTGACCCGGTCGGCAAGACCACCGCAGCCCGAACTCTCGCCCGTCGCCTCCTCGATGCCGGCCTGGTCCATCCCTCTACCGCACACTGGGGACAGCGTTCACGCTGCGACGCCGTAGTCCCAGCGTGCGTTAGAGATCTCACGGTGGTGATTCCGGTGAAGGACGACCACCGAGGGTTGCGGCGGCTGCTGGATGCGCTGCCCGATGTGGCGGTTGTAGTGGTTGATGACGGGTCGGCCGATCCGGTCGTCGCGCCGGGCGCCACGGTGATTCGTCGCGAGCAGACGGGTGGACCCGGCGGGGCAAGAAACGATGGTCTGGCCGTTGTCGAGACCGAACTCGTCGCCTTTCTCGATGCCGATGTGGAGCCCGGTCCCGACTTCATCGACGGGCTGGTCGGCCACCTCGACGACCCTGCCGTCGTGGCGGTCGCCCCCCGGGTGCGGAGCCGACCTGGGTCCTCCCCGATCGATCGCTATGAGGCCGACTTCTCGCCTCTCGACCTCGGCGCCACGCCGGCGAATGTCGGGCCCCGCCGGCCCGTGTCATACGTGCCGACCGCGGCGCTCATCGCGCGGACAGCCGTCTTGCGCGACAGCGGTGGTTTCGATGTCGATCTTCGCTACGGCGAAGACGTCGACCTCGTCTGGCGCCTCTCCGAGGCCGGCGGCACGATCCGCTACGACCCCGACGTCGAGGTCACGCACGACCCGCGCCCAACGGCGACGACGTGGCTCCGCCAACGGATCGCCTACGGCTCCTCGGCGCCCGCGCTTGCCACGCGCCACGGCTCCGCAGTGGCACCGGCTCGCTGTTCTCCCTGGAGCGCTCTCGCCTGGTTGCTCGTCGCGCTCCGCCGGCCGGTTGTCGGAGTCGCGGTGGCCGCAGGCTCCACTGCCGCGCTCGCCCGCACGTTCGGGCATCTGTCGGCGGGCAATAAGGAGGCCGTCAGGCTCGCGGGATGGGGCCATCTCCATGCCGGCCGCGGACTGGCCCAGGCGATCGGGCGCGTGTGGTGGCCGATAGCGCTCCCGCTGGCCATGTTGTGGCCGCGTGTTCGTCCGGCCGTCCTCGTCGCCATGCTCGCCGGACCCGTCATCGACTGGCGAGCGAGCGAACGCCGTCTCGATCTCATTTCTTCGATTGCACTCCGAGTCGTCGATCAGATGGCATACGGACTGGGCGACTGGCAGTCGAGCATCGAGTCCCGCTCGTTCATCGCGCTTCGACCGGACCTGGTCGAACGAACTACGGTCCACCGCCCATGAGCACGATCATCCCGCAACGCGTCGTCGACCTCCTGGCCCGATGTGCCCAGGAAGTGGATGTCGGTCACATCCTCGGTGGTCAGATCGCCGTGGCGTTCGAAGGCGAACTCGTGGTCGACGAGGCCCTCGGCGACGTCACGCTCGATCAACGTCTCCACACGTACTCGGCCGTCAAGCCGACGGTGAGCCTCACGGTGCTCGAACTCGCGGCCGAGGGCCTGATCGACCTCGATGCGCCAGTGGCCGGCGTGCTCCCGAGCTTCGGGAATGAAGGCAAGGCCGAGATCACGCTCTCGCAGGTGCTCCTCCATGCCGGGGGCTTCCCACACGCGCCCATGCCCCACGAACTGTGGGCCGACCGCTCGGCGCGGCTGGAGAGGTATGCAACCTGGCGCACGAGCTGGGCACCGGGAACTGCGTTCGAGTATCACGCCTCATCTGCTCACTGGGTGCTCGCCGACATGATCACCGAGGTGACCGGTCGGCATCACGCCGACGTGGTCACGGAGCGAGTCATGGAACCGGCAGGAGCATCGCGCTGGCTGGCCATTCCGGAGGACCAGCAAGCCGACGTCGCCGATGTCGTGGCCATCGGCACTGCGCCCGACCCTGCAGCGTTCCGAGAGAAGTTCGGCATCGATATGCCGGTCACCGAGGTCACGCCCGAGGCGCTCGTGGCATTCAACGACCCGGCCATTCGCGCCGCCGGTCAGCCCGGTGGCGGCGGCATTGCCAGCGCGGCCGGCGTTGCCCTCTGGTACCAGGCGATCATGCACGACGACGGCGAGATCCTTCGTCCCGAAGTCAAGACCGATGCACTCACTGTTGTCCGCCAGAACCACATGGACTGGCTCGGTGCCCCCGCCTCCCGTACCCACGCCTTCATCCTCGGCGGCGAACAGACAACCAAGGCTGCTCGCGGCTTCGGTCACACCGTCAGCGCTGCCGCGTTCGGCCACAACGGGGCGAGCGGGCAGCGCATCTGTGCCGATCCCGAGTCGGGCCTCTCGATAGCGATGATGACCCGCGGACTCGATCGCAACGACATGGTCTACAACCACTGGGGCACCGCCATCAGCTCGAAGGCCGGTCTGCTCACCACGCCGCTGGACTGATCTCGGCTTCGCGTCGGATGGCGCCCCACAAGAGAGTCATCACCACCATGGTTGCAAGGATGGCGGGTGGGGCGACCTTGATGCCATGGGCGTCGGCGAGCACCCCGATCAAGGCGGGCAGCGTGATGGCGCCGATGGCCGACCCGGCGAACTGATAGCCCACGACCCGACTCGTTCGCTCGCTGCCGAGATAGTGCGGGGTGCGACCCATCGCCAAGGGGAACATCACCGAGAAGGCGAGTCCGATGATCGGAACGGCGACGAACCCGGCGCCGAAGGGGTCGATCCACAGCAGTGCACCTGCGCCGACGGCCAGCAGCGACGCTTCCCAGAGCAATCGTTCTGGGTCGATTCGGTTTCCGAGTGCGGCCAAGCCGAGACGCCCGACCGTCATGCCGATCCAGTACCCGGCGGTGATGGCGGCGGCGAACCCATCACCCAAACCGCGGTCCTCGGTCAGCAGCGTGAACGCCCACTGAGCGGTGGCAACCTCGACGCCGACGTAGAGGGCGAACCACAACACGAGCTGGACCGTGACGCGGCCGGGTGCACCCACCCGCGACTCGACCGATCCGAAGTCCTGCGTCGGCGTGGGTGGCGCCTCGGTGTTTCGGTTGCGGATGAGCAGGCCGACGAGAATCAGCTGGATCATTGCCACCAAGGCGAAAGAGCCGCGCCACCAGTCGAACACGATGATGAACACGCTCATCATCAGTGGGCCGGCCGAGGCGCCGATGCCGTAAGCGGCATGGAGCATCCCCATGTGGCGCGGACCAAAGGTGAGGGCGACCCACGTGTTGCCGGAGGCGTCGCCGAGTCCGTTGCCGAGCCCAAGCGCCGCGAATCCGGCGAGCACAACCCACCAGACCGGCGAGACGGCGAGGAGCCCGAGGCCGACGGTGCTGACCGTTACACCGGCGATGATCGTGGGGACCGTGCCGATGCGATCGGCCAGATGGCCCGAGGCGATGCCGGCAACGAGGTAGCCGCCGGAGAGGGCGACCGAAATCATGCCGAAGCTGCTGTCGGTGCGTCCGAAGCCGTCTCGGATGGTCGGCCACGCCGTGCCGATGCCGCCATCGGCGAGTCCGAGCATCACATAGACGGCGACGATCAGAATGAAGAGTGAGGGTGCCGCCAGTCGACTTCGCGCCATGGCGGGGAGTCTGCCTTGGTTAGCGGCCTCGTTCGCGCAGATATGCCGCCCCGACCTCGCGTGACTCGGGGTCCTCCAACGCGTTGACGAGCACATCGGCGTCGCTCCACGCGAAGCGGGTCGACACCAGTGCCTCCGCGGCAGCGTCCACCGCGATGAGTGTGGCGCGAAGCGTGAGCGACGACTTCGCGGCCAGGGTGGCGGCGAGGTCCTCCACCTCGTCGACCAGTTTGTCGTCGTCGACCATGCGAGTGACGAAGCCGCGGACGTGCGCCTCCATTGTCGTGAAGGGGCGACAGGTCATCACCAGGTCACGGGTTGCGGCCGGCCCAATCTCACGAACGAGGCGAGGGATACCACCCCAGGCGAGCGGGATGCCCAAGTCGACTTCAGGAATCGAGAAGCGGGTCGATTCTGCGGCCACGCGGAAGTCGCACGCGCCGGCCAACACCACACCTCCGCCGACACAGTGGCCGTGGATCGCGGCGATCGTGACGGCCTGCATACCTTCGATGGCCTCGGCCATCAGCCGTCCTGCGTCCGCCCCCGATCGGGCGATCCCAGAGGCCCCAGCGGAGAACGCCGAGAGGTCAGCACCGGCCGAGAATGCTCGCCCGGCTCCGGTGACCACCACGACGCGCACGTCGACCTGGCCGTCGAACCAGGCGGCGGCCAGCGCCAGCTCCTCCAGGCAAAGCGTCGACAGCGGATTCAGCTTGTCGGGCCGGTCGAGCGTGATTCGCCCGATCCGTCCTTCAAGCTCAACCCGCAGCGTTTCGAAAGCCGGTATCTCAGAAGTCGGTGATCCCATTCCGAGAGGCTGTCACAGCCGCGCCTCGAAATGCGATCCCGGTTGGGGGTTCGCGGCGCTATGAGATGCGCAGGCCGGAGTCGCTGTCCGCAGCGACGAGTTCGTCGACCGCGGTCGGCTCGAGGATGGTGAGGTCACCGGTTATGGCCTCGACGCGTGCCCAGTCGGCGACGTCGACGTCTTCGGTGAGAAACACGATCTGCTGGCTGTCGGATGCGTGGAGCAGCAGCTCCAACAGGGGAGCCTTCAGGTCGTGGTCGATGCCGCGGAGCGAATCATCGAGGACGAGTGGGAGGCTCTCACCGTCGGGTCCGGCCGTGCGGACGGTCTCGAGGCGTGCCATCAGGGCGTGCGCCAATGCGACCGCATCGTCGTCTTCCACCGTCAGCGGGTTGCTGGTGATGAAGCTGACGTCGTTCATACGACGTGACGCTTCTTCGATCTCGTCGCGGTGCTCGTAGGCCCACTCGGGCACGATGTCGCCGGCGAGTCCGAACCAGGCCGCCATGGCCGATTCGTGTTCGGCCCCGGCCTCGACCATGCGCTTTCGAGCGTGCTCGGAGTCGAGTAGGCCGTTGACCCGTTGCAGATGGAAGCCGAGGTAGGAGTCGGCGCCGGCCGCGGCGAGAGCCACGGTTTCGGCCTTGCGGGCAGCGACCATCCGCTGGTGCTGGAGGAACGAGATGGCGGTCACGACAGCGGCGACCACGATGAAGCCCATGGCGGCGATCTGGCTGACGAACATGGCGGCCGGGACGGCCACGAGAGCTGCCATCGCACCTCCCACGAACGACAACCTCCGGAACCGTTCGGCGCTCGCCTGAGCGTCCTCGAAGCGCTGGTGCTGCTCTTCGATGCGAGCGACAACGGCTGCGTCCTCGGGAGAAGAACCACTGTCGGCGGCGGCAGCGTCCAGTTCGACCTGAGCAGCACGCACCCGCTCGGCGAGACCCCAGAGAGTCGGCGCGTCGACCGCGGCCAGGCGACGGATGATCTGGTCATGATGGGTGCTGGTGGTCAGGTCGGTCGAGGTGACGCGCAGCGTTCGCTTGGCGGCTCGCTCGTCGAGACCGGCCACGGAGAGGAGGTCGATGGCCCCTGTCTCGTCCGCAAATCGGCTGCTCACGTCAGCGGAGGCATCGATGTCGATCACCCGGGCTCGTGCGCCGTAGGGACGGAAGATGGCGAACCGGTTGCCCGTATCCGCCATGATCTCGGCGTGCACACCAGCGCGGCTCGAGGTCAGTGAACCCACCAGCTCGCTGATGAGTCCCTCGCGCTCCAACCGGCCCACGCCGGAGATCACGGTGAGTCGGGGATGAAAGTCCAACGAGAATGTGTTCTCGTCGGCCTCGATGACCAGTCGCTCGAATCGCATATCACACAGTTCGGCCTTCGGGGGCCCGGACTTGAGTCGAAAGACCCAAGGTCATGGGGCATAGGGACCAGAGTCCCTTTGGGCGAAGAAACGCTCAGATTCAGGATTCCGTCAACTGTCCGCGAAACAGGGTTGGAGTCGGATGGCGCTCGTGGCATCATTGCCAACGCTTCGCATCGGGAAACCGGCGTGGAATTGCTCCCTTAGCTCAGTCGGTAGAGCGTCTCCATGGTAAGGAGAAGGTCGTCAGTTCAATTCTGACAGGGAGCTCGTCGGAACGGTCCCTCACGCGGGGAATCCACCGCTCCGGAGGCGGCGACGTAGCTCAGTTGGTGAGAGCGCTCGACTCATAATCGAGAGGTCGACAGTTCGAATCTGTCCGTCGCTACAGCATGAATTCCGCCGGAACGCCGGTGTCGATCGAACCGGGAGTGCACTGATGGCCGATATGCCGCGCCGCCCGCTTCGGATCGTCACGAATCCGTCACGTAACCCATCGCGGTCTGGCGGGTCCAATATCTCAGATCCCGCCATGGCCGAATTGGTCGAGCGGGCCGTCGCCGGCGAACGCGGAGCGTTCGACGAGCTGGTGCGCCTCACCTATCGCGATGCGTTCGGTCTGGCTCTCCGTCTCACCGGCAAAGAGGAGGATGCACGCGACGTGGTGCAGGACGCCTACCTACGGGCATATCGCAGCCTGGGCCGCTTCCGTGGTGAGGCGCGCTTCAGCACATGGCTGTACCGCATCGTTGCCAACTGCTCCTCCACGCACACCACGAAGCGTCAGCGCTATCGCCATGAGCAACTCCCCGACGACGATCTCGTCGTCGACTCCCGCCCGGAGTCCGATCCGGCCGCTCAAGCCGAGGCCGCTGGTCTTCGTCGCGCGCTCGACGCCGCGATCGCCGACCTGCCACCTCGGCTGCGATCGGTGGTCGTGCTGCGCGATGTCTATGACCTGTCGCACGAAGCAATCGCCGACGAACTCGGTATCTCCGTGAGTGCCGCCAAAGTTCGTCTCCACCGTGCTCGCCGCCGTCTGCGCGAGCAGGTATTCCCGCTCCCGGGAGAGGAAGTTCATGCCGTTTGAATCCGAATTCTTCACCACTGATGGCTCCAGCTGCGCCGAAGTCGCCGACCTCCTGGTCGGGGTCGATGAGATCGAGCTGCTGGGCTTCGAGGCCCGGACCCACGTGGAGCAGTGCCTGCGTTGCCAAGCCGAGGCCGCCAGCTACCGCCGCCTGCGTCGCACCATGCGCTCGCTGGCCGGAGAACCGACATCCGTCGACTCGATGCTCGAGCACGAGATCATGATCGCGCTCGATGCCGAGGACGGCCGAGTCGTGTCTCGAGTGCCCCGTGGTGCCGCCGCAGTGGCGACCCTCGGCGGTCTCGCGGCCGCAGCGGGCGCGATCGCCATCGCAACACGCCGCCGCGCCAGTTAGCCGACCGGTGCCGCTAGTCTGGGTCGTTGTTCTCAGGGGCGTGGCTCAATTGGTAGAGCACCGGTCTCCAAAACCGGCGGTTGGGGGTTCGAGTCCCTCCGCCCCTGCTTGACAGCGCCGCTTTTCGATGCGGATCTGAAACCCACCCGAGGAAAACGCCATGTCGATGAACCGACAGCAAAAGCGCATGATGCAGAAGCAGGGCGAGATCGATGCCGACGGCGAACCGATCCGCGCTCGCAAGCAGCCGAACTCCGGTGGCCCCGCTCACGAGCGTGTCGGCCCCATGCAGTTTCTCCACGAGGTCCGAGGCGAGCTGCGCAAGGTTGCCTGGCCGACCCGTGAAGAGACCATCAACTACTCGATTGTCGTGCTGATCACGATCGTCATTCTCGGCGCCATGATCTACGGCGCCGATTGGTTGTTCTCCACCTTCATCCTTGAACTGTTCGAGACCTGATCCCATGAGCGACGAAACCGCAATCGAAGAGACCCCTGACGTCGAAGAGGCCCCCGAGGTCGAAGACACTGCTGTCGAGGAAGACACTGCTGTCGAGGAAGACACTGCTGCGCTCGAAGGAGCCGTCGCTGAAGCTCCTACTGCTGCCGGCAAGCTGGCCAACCAGTGGACCGGCGCTGCCGTCGACGCCGCACCGGCCGAGGACGCCGCCGCTGAGGTTGTTGACGAGGACGAACTCCTTGCCGAAGATGGCGAAGAGGCGGAGACCATCGTCAGCCCCTACGACCGTCCTGGTCGTTGGTTCGTTCTTCACACCCAGTCGGGTTACGAGAAGAAGGTCAAGCAGAACCTGGAAGCTCGTACCGCTTCGATGAACATGGAAGATCGCATCTATGAGGTGATCATCCCCACCCGTGAGATCCCCGAGTTCAAGAACGGCAAGAAGGTGATGACCGAGAAGAAGCTCTTCCC
>JAJCXZ010000110.1 GCA_029263175.1 Acidimicrobiales bacterium
CCGCCAAATTTGTACTCATAGGACGGCGCTTCCGATTCGGTGGTATAAGTGACGCGTAACACGTTGCTGTTATAGCCCGCAATCTCACCGGCGGCAAGCGGTATCGTGAAACTGCCGGGAGTCTGCAGTTCTTCGCTGAAGAAGACGTCCATAACGCCGCGATCACTGAACCGGATTTTCCCCCAGTCAACAACAGCAATCGGTACGGGACCAGCACCGTCGGCGGGGGTTAGATTCGATATGCCGCCGACCGGATTGCCGACTTCGTCGGTAATTCGATCATTATTATTGATATAATTAACCGAAACCAGATTGCTATTGGGACCACCGGTGTTGATTGCTGACGCCTCCGACCACTTCAGAACCACCTTGCTGCCGACAATGCTTCCCGATAATCCGGTTACCAGATCTCCGTCGACAAAAACTTCCCAGTCGTCGCCATTGAACGAACCTGCCAAGGTTTCGTTAAAGACAATATCGGCCCGGTCAACACGTCCATTCCCGTTTCGTTTATCATCGGTATTATTTACGTCCAAATACTTTGAAGCATCCATTACCAGTGTCGGCGGTGTTGAATCAATTTCGATGCCGTTACCGGTTAACCTTACCGAGAGGACTGTGGAACTCAGAACCAATTCCCCGCTGGAAACACCACTCAAACCGTTGCCGGCCGTGTCCGACAGAGATCCGCCATTTAGCTTCAGGGTTTCAAAATCCAGAAACCGTGCTTCCGTGGTTGTATTCGGTGTGTTGTCGCCGACAGCCACGGTATACTTGAAGATTTTGGTTTGATTCGCCACTTCAGCTGGTATGCCGTCATCGGTCGCTTTGTCGAAAAATGTATTCGTCGAGTCAAGATCGAAGATTGCTTCGCCATTGCTGTTCGGGGTAATTGTCGGTAGACCGACCACGGTCACGGCCTTTGAAAACGTGGCCGTCAGAAAAATTTCCTCTCCGGCACCGTAAACTCCCTTGGGCTTATCGGTCGTAATCCCGGTCACAATTAGCGGTACGGTGTCGATGACAATGTCCTTGGCGGCGCTAATAGAACCGGTATCACCCGGAGCCGCCGGTAAAGTATTATCGGCATCGTTCATAAACGTATCCTGAATTTGCCCATCGTTCGTCTTGAGAGCGAAAATACTGGTGTAGTCCAGATCCAGGGAGGCGTCGTTGGCAGCGACCGTATAACGAAATTCCAGGACCTTCGAACTGACCCGACCTTCCAGCTCAGCGACCGCATTGGCACCACTGTTCAAGGAAATCGCCGGTGAATTTCCGGTAGAATCGACAACCGTAAAAGCGACGTCTTCACTGTATTCCACCTCGAAATCTATATTCTGGCCGGTCGTATACGTGCCATTTGGTAAATTTGTGCGGATCGTCAGAATAACCGGTCCCACTTTGTCGGTTGTCCCTACCAGACCGAATTCCTGGTTGTTGCCATTAAGATCCTGTGTCGGTGTTCCATCGGTATCCTGGGTTTGATTGGTGCCGGCGACCGGTGCAATAAAGCGATTGTACGTGACCAACGGCGTCGCCCCGGTATCGGGTGCGGTTTTTTCGGTCACCGTGAGTACCAGGACGGTCGTATCCGCCAAATCGCGACGCGCGTCAGCAACTGCGTAACTATCGGTAAGTGTATAATTCCGTTCGTCGACCTGAATCGCAATCGGCTCGGAATAGCGAACCCGGATCTCATCGATTTGCCCGTCACTGTCGGCGTCCCCGGTAAACGCTTCGATCATGACCGGTGGAATCGTTTCGACAACAGTGGCGTTTATCGGCTCGGCCAAATTGTTCGACGACAAATCTCGTATTGGATTGGAACCGGGGACATAAACATATCGCGGCCCGCCCGCCGTGCCGGTCGCATTATCAAACGCCAGCATCAGGGTACGGCCTTGCGGCGTCGCATTACTCACCGCTTTATCCGTTCCGTTAGCATCGGTAATAACAAATTGCGATCCCGTGGGGGTATTCTCCAATTGCTCGGTAAATGTGAAAGTAATACTATCAAGAAAACCGTTGGTTGGTGGACCGTCGGCAATCGTCGTCAGGCCGGTCAATAGTACCGGTGACGCGCCGTCGGTGGTACCGTTGAACGTCACGGCATTATTGCCGTTGCCCTCTGAATCCGTGACCGCATCGGCTGAAAAGGTTACCGTCGGCAGGGTTGACTGGACGTTACCATTGCTATCGGTTCCGGTCCCCGTTCCGGTACCGGTCGCATCGGTGTTCCATGCAGTCGGGGCTCCACTCCACACCCATTTCGTCATTGTATTGCCGTCGGCGGTACTAAGGGCAACCGCGCTGAAGCCGAGGGTACCGCTATTATATGTTAACACCGACGCCGACGGAACATTGATACCCTTCGAGAAAGTAACCTCGATCGAGCTGTCGCTCAGGGTCCGCGCCGAAACGACGACCGGACGGTCGTTGGTCAACCTCTCGTCGGTGATATCGAACATCGCGTTACCTGCAAGGTCACTGATGACCTGTGGCGTATTCGCTGTGTTATCGAACAGATATGTAACCGGCGTCGCAATCGTCGTCGCGTCAATATCGAAGGTCAGGGTTTTGCCGCTGATCGTAAGCTGATTCGTCGTTAAGGTATTGCCGTTATCATCGGTCAAGGTCCAATCACCGATGTCCTCCTGACCGAGCTTTAATAGTTCGCTAAAGGTAAACTCAATCTGATTGGCACTGGCAATGTCCGCTTCGATAATAAACGGCGGAATGGCGTCAACAACGATTTCGGTCGTGGTCAATTCGGCGTTGACCGGCGACGCACCGGTAGGCGCATCATAGTCAATCCCACCTCGCGGAATACGAATCGAAAAGCGCTCACTATCCTCAACGGTTGCGCTGGTGCGAATGGCAACAAAGATACTGGCGCCGGTGGTCGTCACACTTTGGTCGGCGTCGTCAATTTGCAGTATAGCTGAATACGGCCCTGTACCGGACCAGAGCGGTATGCTCTTCAGGAGCAGACGCGTATCGCCACTGCCAAACCGATCGTCACCATCATCGAGGTAGAGTTCCAAACCGCTGGCGCTATTGCTATCACCGTCCGTGAGATCGGCCAAGTCTCCGGTCGTAAAACCGTTATCGGATCCGGGGACGAGATCGATCTGGATGGTACTTATATTAACACCGGCATTGACGGTGTCGGCGTCGATTCGTAAAACCTGCACAGCCTGACTCGAGGCCGCGATTCGGGCGCCGGTGGTCAAACGAACATCGTTCAGTTCCAAAATCGTACCGGACCCCACCGACAGCGTAACAACTTTCACCGTCGAGTCCAGCGTCGTTGGCAGGACGATTGATTGAGTCTGCGAGCCCGATCCCGAAAAAGTCATGGTTTGGGAATCACCGATAGTGGTAATTGCGGTATTCGACTGGTCGTCAAGGAAAGTACCGAAGCGGACGATTATCGCTCCATTTCCCTGGACCGGCGTGGCGGTGACACTGAAGGAATTGGTGTCGGGAAGAATTCCGTCAAAAAAGATTCGGACCGTCTTGCGACGACCTGGATCGATATTACCGATGGTATCGGGAAATTCGCGGATATTATTGCGGCCCTGGATATTGGTGGTGCCGACCACCACGACATCTGCAGAGAGCCGGCTATTCGGAGCCACAAAATTAATAGTCTTCGGATCGTTCAGGGCGGAACCATCGAATAATTCCGTCTTCGTTTCGATGATTTGGAAATTGGCCCAGGTTCTGGCGACTTCATCCGTTAAAATCG
>JAJCXZ010000111.1 GCA_029263175.1 Acidimicrobiales bacterium
CCACTGAGCAGGCGACGACGACCACTGAGCAGGCGACGACGACCACTGAGCAGGCGACGACGACCACTGAGCAGGCGACGACGACGACTGAGCAGGCGACGACGACGACCACCACGACGACGACAGTCCCGACCCGGGTGCTCCCCGAAGTCGAGGTTGCCGACCCAGCCGATCCGGTTGATGGCACCCCGGCGTTCACCGGCTGAGTTCCCAGCTTTACGACAAACGCACCCTGGACCACTGATAGGGGTAGGGCTTCTGCTCTGCCCCATCAGCGCGTTTTGGCAACGGGTGACCAAGACAGGACCACGCCCGAGAATTGCGGCGCAGCACGCGGAGGGGTCCGCTAGCCTTTCCCGGTAACGCAATTCCTTTGAGAGGAGAGCGCCGTGCCCGCGACCGTAGTCGTCGGTACTCAGTGGGGCGATGAAGGCAAGGGCAAGTTCACAGACCTTGTCGCCCGTGAGATGGATCTGGTTGTTCGCTACCAGGGCGGACACAACGCGGGCCACACTCTGGTTGTAGATGGCGTCACATTCGCCCTGCAGTTGGTGCCAAGTGGTGTGCTCTACGAACACACCGTGCCGGTAATCGGCAACGGCGTAGTCGTTGATCCGCGAGTGCTGCTGAAAGAGATCGACCAGCTCACCGCCAAGGGGGTTGACTGCAGTCGGTTGAAGGTGAGTGGCAACGCACACTTGATCATGCCGTACCACCAAGAACTCGATGCCCTCCACGAACGTCATCTCGGGGCGGGCAAGCTCGGTACCACCAAGCGCGGCATCGGTCCGGCGTACGCCGATCGCGCCATGCGCACGGGCCTTCGTGTCCAAGACCTGCTCGACGAGAAGATCTTCCGCCAGAAGCTCGACGTCGCCCTTGGACACCACAACCAGGTGCTCACCAAGGTCTTCAACCGGCTTCCCCTCGACCCTGATGAGATCGCCGAGGAGTACCTCGGCACATGTGCGCCGCGTGTCGCCCCGTTCATCGCCGACACGGTCGGCTTGGTGCACGACGCCATGGAGTCGGGCAAGCGGGTGCTCTTCGAGGGTGCGCAGGCGATGTTCCTCGACCTCGACCACGGCACCTACCCGTTCGTGACCTCGAGCAACCCGGTCGCGGGTGGTGCCTGTGTCGGTGCCGGCGTCGGTCCTCGCCATATCGGACGCGTCATCGGCATCACCAAGGCCTACGTGACCCGAGTTGGTTCCGGCCCGTTCCCTACCGAGCTCTTTGATGATGTCGGCGAGCATCTCGTCAATGTCGGCCACGAGTACGGCACCAACACCGGCCGTCGCCGTCGCACCGGCTGGTTCGACGCAGTGATGCTTCGCCAAGCGGTTCGGGTGAACGGTCTGACCGAAGTGGCGCTCACCAAGCTCGACGTGCTCGATTCTCTCGATGCTCTGCAGGTCTGTGTGGCCTACGAGTCAGGTGGCGATCGCTACGAATACATGCCGTACCACCAGTCGGTCATCCACGATGCCAAGCCGGTCTACGAGGAGCTCCCGGGTTGGAACACCGACATCTCGGGGATCACTGAACCTGGCGATCTACCCTCGGCCGCCGCTGACTACATCGCGTTCCTCGAGAATCAGATCGGCGTGCCGATCCGACTCGTCGGGGTTGGTCCTGGGCGCGAACAGTTCCTCGACCGGGCGGCATAGCCGCCGGTGTCCGACTCAGCCGAACGGTTGGTTCCAGTCGATGGGCGGCGCGAGGCCGTCCGTCGACTCTCCGGCGCTCGGCGGCGAGGGCGGCAAATGCGGAGCATCCGGAATCTGGTCCAGCAGATCGGCGGCAGCCGATCCGCTCAACGCGGGAACCGGCTCGGCGACCGGATCCATCTCGGACGGGGTCGGATCCTGCAAGACCGGGTCCACGAGGATCGGCGAGGCACTCTCGCCCCCCGTGTCCCTGCCTGCTGTGAACGCTTCGAAGGCCTTGACTCGCCTACGCACGAGCCTCGGCGGTTGGGCCGGTCGGGAGACATGCGTGCGCACGCCGCCGGCAGCCATGGCGCACTCTTTGCAAAAGGGCTTTTTCGGGCCGAACGGGTACACGACACAGATGTCGCAGAATTCGAGAGTGCAACGGCGACACATGGCCGTCGCAGTTTCGAACGAATGATCGCGGCAAAGTCCAGTGATGTCGTCGGACACGTCGAGCCTCCTGTAGTCGCGTGCGAGTTCCCGTCGGCACGCGAAGCCCTGTTCTTGACGAGTTCGCCTCAGAAGATGAAGGTCAGACCGTGACAAGAGAAACATTCACTCGACAGATATTGCCCAACGTGTTGTCGGCCCGCTACGCGAGCGACGCGATGAACGAGATCTGGTCACCGGAGCGCAAGATCGTCCACGAACGCAGGCTCTGGATCGCCGTGATGCGCGCCCAAGCCGATCTCGGCGTCGACATTCCCGACCAGGTCATCGCCGACTACGAGGCCGTGGTCAACAAGGTCGATCTGGGGTCGATCGAGGCTCGTGAGGCGATCACCCGCCACGACGTGAAGGCGCGGATCGAAGAGTTCTGCGCGCTGGCCGGTCATGAGCACATCCATCGGGGAATGACCTCCCGCGATGTCACCGAGAATGTGGAGCAGCTCCAGATCCGGGAGGGGCTCGAGCTGATCCGAGACCGTGTCGTTGCGCTGCTCGCTCGCCTGGCTGGGCTTGCTGATCGCTACGCATCGATGGTGATCGTCGCCCGCACCCACAACGTGGCGGCGCAGGCGACCACGATGGGGAAGCGCTTCGCCGACGGCGCCGAAGAGGCCATGATCGCCTTCGAGCGTCTCGAAGATCTCCTGCGCCGGTACCCCCTTCGCGGCCTGAAGGGCCCAGTGGGAACCCGACTCGACCAACTCGATCTGCTGGGCGACGCCGATGCAGTCGATGCCCTGGAAAGCGCGGTCGCATCCCACCTCGGGTTCTCCCGGGTTCTCGACTCCGTCGGTCAGGTGTACCCCCGCAGTCTCGACCTCGATGTCGTGAGCGCGTTGGTTCAGGTCGCGTGCGCCCCGGCCAGCGTCACCACGACCCTGCGCCTCATGGCCGGCCACGAACTCGCCACGGAGGGGTTCCGCCCTGGTCAGGTCGGCTCGTCGGCCATGCCGCACAAGATGAACGCTCGCAGCGCCGAGCGCGTCGGTTCCTTGCGGGCCGTGCTGGACGGTCATCTCACCATGGCATCAAGCCTCGCCGGGCGGCAGTGGAACGAAGGCGATGTCAGCTGTTCTGCGGTTCGCCGCGTCATGTTGCCGGACGCGTTCCTCGCCACAGACGGATTGCTTCAAACGGCGATGGCGGTCTTCGACGAGATGGGCGTCTTCCCCGCAGTGGTGGACGCCGAGCTTCGTCGCGACCTGCCATTCCTGGCCACGACTCGCCTGCTCACCGCCGCGGTGGACGCCGGCCTTGGGCGTGAAGAGGCGCACGAGTTGGTGAAGGAACACGCCATCGCCGCTGCCCTCGATCGCCGCGACGGCGAGCGGGGTCCCTCGTTCGTGGAGCGACTTGCGGCTGATCCGAGGATGCCGCTGGATGCTGCTGCCATCGACACGCTGCTGGCGGACCCGCAGCAGTTTGCGGGGACGGCAGTTGCGCAGGTGGCCCGAGTCGTCGCCCGCGTGGCGACGATCGTCGACGCTCATCCGGACGCTGCCGCCGCAGTGGCGGAGATGCGCGTCTGAGGGTCAACCCCGGCCGATACCGGCTCGCGTGAGGAGCGCGGCCGGCACCCCAACCTCGCGCCAGGCTGCATAGCTGATGCCCTTGCGTTCGCTGTACTGAGCGGCGGCGCCGGCGAACCCGTCCTCCAACGCACTCAGATCCACGGCGGTCTCCGCCGCCGCGAGCGCCGCTTCCAGATCCATGCGCTCCTGCACCATCTGCAACCGCGACATCGGGTCGGCGCCGGCGAGGGCGTCGGTGATCGCCGCGATGCGTGTGCGCATCGACTCCGGTGATCGCTTCCTGCCCCGCTTCGGGCGTTGGGTTTCCAGGGCTTCGAGGTAGCTGCGGACCGCACGGCCCTGGGCTCGTCCCTCCGCCAGTGCGGCCTTGTGCTCGTCAGTCATCTGGTGTCCAGAGGGGGTTGGCATACGAAATACCGTAGACCGGGAGTCCGCGTTCTCGCCAAGGCTCGGGTGACGCTGGCCGATACGATCGCGTTCCGTGAAGAACGCACCTACCGCCGCCTACTCGATCTCCATGCGGATCACCTTGGACAATGTCCCGGGCACGTTGGGCCGGTTCGCGGTAGCCATGGGTGATGCGGGCGGGAACATCGCCGGCGCGACGGGCTTTGAGGCCAAGGGCCCAACCGTTGCGCGCCAGATCGACATCCATGCGCGCTCCGAGGAGCACGGCCGTCAGTTGGTCGATGTGGCCCGGGCGTGTACCGGTGTCAACGTGCTCGACTGGTGGGATCGCACCTACCGACTCCACGAAGGCGGCAAGATCGAAGTCCTGCCCCTCTGTTCTGTCGGCGACGCCCACGATCTGGCGATGGCCTATACCCCTGGTGTCGCTCGTGTCTGCATGAGCATTCACGACGAACCCGCGCTGGCGCACGAGTACACGATCAAGAAGAACACCGTGGCCATCGTCTCGGACGGCACGGCAGTGCTCGGTCTCGGCGACATCGGCCCAGCGGCCGCCATGCCGGTGATGGAGGGCAAGGCCCTGTTGTTCAAAGAGTTCGGCGGCGTTGACGCGTTCCCCATCTGTCTCGACACGAAGGATCCTGACGAGATCGTCGAGACCGTCATCCGGATGGCGCCGACCTTCGGCGGGATCAACCTCGAAGACATCGCCGCTCCCGCCTGTTTCGAAATCGAGGACCGTCTGAAGGCAGCCCTCGACATTCCCGTCTTCCACGACGACCAGCACGGCACAGCGGTGGTCGCACTCGCGGCGTTGAAGAACGCGCTGAGAATCGTCGACAAGGATCTGGCCAACATCTCGATCGTGATCTCTGGCATGGGTGCCGCCGGTGTCGCTATCGGCAAGATCCTTCGGGACGCCGGTGCAGGCCACATTGTCGGTGTCGATCGCCTCGGGGCGGTGCACTCGGGTCGAGACGGACTGAATCCCGCGAAGGAATGGTTCGCCAACAACACCAACGAGGAGCGAAAGGCGGGGACGCTGCAAGAGGTGCTCGAAGGTGCCGACGTCTTCCTCGGCGTCTCAGCCCCGAACCTCCTCGTGGCCTCTGACGTCAGAAGGATGGCGAAGGATCCGATCGTATTCGCGATGGCGAATCCTGATCCTGAGATTCGACCTGAGGAGGCCGATGGCCTCGCCGCGGTGATGGCTACCGGTCGATCCGATTTCCCGAACCAGATCAACAACGTCCTCGCGTTCCCGGGCATCTTCCGTGGTGCGCTCGACGTGAATGCGCACTCGGTCACCGAAGCCATGAAGGTCGCCGCCGCCGACGCCATCGCCGCGTGCGTCGACGAGGACGATCTCGACCCGCGTTACGTGGTGCCTTCGGTGTTCGACAAGAGTGTGGCCCCTGCCGTCGCCGCCGGAGTTGCTGAAGCTGCCGTCCGCGAAGGTGTTATCCGTAGCTGACGTTCTTGAACTCGTGTACGGAGATACTCCATAGAGATACGTGAGTACACGAGTTCAGGCGGTGGGTGGGCGAAAACGACCAACGCCCCGATGCGAAGTCGGGGCGTTGGAAGGTGTGGTCGGGACCGGCGTCGATCCGGTGACCTACCGCTTTTCAGGCGGTCGCTCTGCCAACTGAGCTACCCGACCGGGTACAACCCCTGTAGGGGTTGATTGGCGGTCCTGACGGGATTTGAACCCGCGGCCTCCACCTTGACAGGGTGGCGATCACTCCAAACTGATCTACAGGACCACTCGCTCGAAGCTCTGACGAATTAGATCAGCGAACGAAGTTGGAACGGTAGGGCAGTAAACCGCAGTTCACAACCCGTATACCGCTCGTACCCCATACGGGATTCGAACCCGTGTTACCGGCGTGAAAGGCCGGCGTCCTAGGCCGCTGGACGAATGGGGCCTCCTCGTCGAATCGCTCCGGCGAGGACAGTCGGCAATCCGACCGAGCGAACAGTTTACGGGGTGCCAGGCACTACCGTCGCGCCATGAGCGGACCGATGCGGACTCTTCGAGTCATGGCGGCCGGGGGTGTGGGGTATGTGCTCGGCGCGGTGCCGAACGCCACGCTGGTTGCCTCCCACGTCGGGGCGGGACACGACCTCATGTCGGAGGGAACCGGCAACCCCGGAGCGCTGAACGCGTCGCACGTCTTGGGCAAGCGTTGGGGGGCCGCCGTCATGGCCGCCGACGTGAGCAAGGCGACTGCTGCAGGTCGACTCGGCACCGCTCTGGCGGGCGATCTCGGTGCCCACGTGGCGGCGACAGCCGCGGTGATGGGTCACTGCTATCCACCCGGTCGCCCCGGC
The DNA here is from genome assembly GCA_029263175.1 of Acidimicrobiales bacterium. Taxonomy (GTDB): domain Bacteria; phylum Actinomycetota; class Acidimicrobiia; order Acidimicrobiales; family Aldehydirespiratoraceae; genus JAACCU01. The sequence goes on from JAJCXZ010000111.1 coordinate 6,443, forward strand.
GGCAAAGGGGTATCGACATCGCTCGGTCAGGTGATCGCCACCTTCCCGGCATACCTCCCGATAGATGTTGGCGTCGCCGTGGGCACAGCGGCGTTGCCATGGTTCCGTCACCGCACTCGCGCGGTCGCCACGGTTGCCAGCGCGACATGGGTGGGATGCAGCTTCTTGTGGTGGAAGCGGAAGCTTCCCAACCCCGGCGGTGTTACCCCCACAGCCGCGTTGCCGATTGCCGCTCTGGTCAGCTCGGCAGTGATCGCAATGCGGTTCCGAGCCGAGACCGAGAAGGTGGCGGCCTACGAAGAGGGATGACCAAGCACCTGTGAACGAGCACTCGACCATCGGGATCGTGACCGACTCCGCATCGCAGATTCCCGACGCGCTCGCCAGAGTGCTCGGCGTTTCGGTCGTGCCGATCGTGGTCACGATTGATGGCACCGAGTACCTCGAAGGGGTCGATCTCGGGGCGGATGACTTCTGGCGCCAGATCGTCGGTGGCGAATTGCCGGAGATAGCGACTTCCCAGCCGAGTCCTGGCGCGATCGCCGACGTCTACCGTTCCCTCGAGGAGCGCGGGGTCACCGAGATCGTCTCGATCCACGTCGGGGCCGACGTCTCTGGCACAGTCAACAGCGCCGTGCTCGCGGCGGAGACGGTGGATGCCGCCGTTGTCGTCGTCGATTCGGGCACCGCATCGTTCGGGGTCTCGGCGTGCGTCTGGGAGGCAGCGGCGGCGTTGGCAGCCGGCGCGAGCGCCGAAGCGGTCGCGGCGCGGGCAACGGCAGTGGCACCAACCGTGGCCACGACGTTCATCCTGCAAGCGCTCGAGTTCGCCCGTGCCGGTGGACGCATCGACACGACGGGCCTGACTACGGGATCCGACGAGCCGGTCATGGTGCTCGGAGGTGTGGGGACGCAGCTCGACGTCACCGGTGAAGGCCGTACCGTTGACGAGCTCTGTGACCACATGGCGGGGTCGATGCTTGCTGCCGGGACGCCCATCCGAGCCGCCGTCAGCCTGGCCGACGATGCCACCCTGCCGTTCACACTGGGAATCGAGGAACGGTTGGCCGCCTCTGACCTGGTCGTCGACATGGTGCGGTACCGGGTCGGACCATCGATAGCGGTGCACACGGGCCCGGGCACGGCCGGTGGCTTCTGGTGGCCGGCGAACTGATCGCCGACCGTTGACTCAGTCGTCGAACCCATTCATGGCTTCATCGACGAGGGATCCCAACAAGAATCCGAGCCACTCATAGACGGCTGCGATCGGCATACGGGGATCGTCGTCGTCGAGATCCTCGATCGGATCGTGGCCCATGATGTCGATGTCGAGCCGAGCGGCCAGCACGAGCCGCAGAGCATTGAGGCTCTGCATCCATGCCGTGATGCCGGATTCGTCGAGATCGACGCCATCGATTCCCTCCTCCACGATCTCGATCGCTTCGAGACGCTGGATGAGGAGGTCGTCGTCGACCATCTCCCGGTACGCAGCTTCGGCTTTCTCGTCATCGGCACGAGCCGGCGGATTGAGGCGGTGAAGGGCGGGGTCGTCGGCCGCCATCAGCATCTCGCGCAGTTGCGGGAGAACGGTGCGCAGCAGGTCCTGGTCGTCGGCCGGGAGATCAACCCGGACCACGTCGTCGACCCATCGGAAGCGGCGATGTCGAAACACGCTCATGAATCCTGCTCGAGTGTCGCCCAGAGGCCGTGTTCGTGAAGGCGAAAGACGTCGAGTTCGGCCTTCTCCTTGTTGCCTGACGAGACGACGGCGCGGCCCTCGATGTGGACCTGCATCATCAGCTGATCCGCCTTGGCCCTCGAGAAGCCGAACAGCTTCCGGAAGACGAAGGCCACATAGGTCATGAGGTTGACCGGATCATCCCAGACCAGGACCTTCCACGGGTGGTCGAAGGCGACAGAATCGTCGACGTCAACGTCCGGTGTGGCCGTGGGAGCGGTGGGAGCGGTCATACGGCGAGTGACCGAGTGGCGAGCTGGAGACGCACGATGTTGATCCAGGTCAACGATGCGAGCGTGATGTGCAGCGCAACGAGCAGCACCGGCACGCCGGTGAAGTACTGCCAGTACCCGACCGCACCCTGCACGACCAGCAGGCCTCCGACAAGTTGAGAGCGGCGAGAAAGCTCAGCCACCCCTACCTGTGCGGCGTGCCACCACAACACGGCGAGCACGATGAGCAGAGTGATGGCGATCACCGCATGGATACGGGCGACGTCGCGGACGAGGAACGGAAGCCGTTCGGCGGCTTCTGCTTCGTCGCTGCCGCTGTGCGGCCCCGAACCGGTGACGATCGTGCCGCTCACCAGGAGCACCGAGCCGATGATGCCGACTGCCCAACTCAATTGCTGAATTCGCGGCGCGCTGGTGATTGGTGCGGGATCGGCAGCCTTGTGCATGAGCACGACCGCGTTCCACAACAACACCATCGAGAGAAGGAAGTGCCCCATCGTGAATCGCGGATCCAGATCCGTCTTCACGAGGATCGCCCCCAGGATCACCTGAGCCGCCACCCCCGCGACGAGACCCCAGGACCACCACACGAGATCGGGGCGCCGAGGGATCCGACGCAGTGAGCCGAGGACAGCCAGAACCACAGCAACCGTGACCACCCCGGTGAACAGTCGGTTCACGAACTCGATGAGTGCGTGATATTCGAGAGAGGCGACGAACTGATCTTCCTCGCAGTTCGGCCAATCGGAGCAGCCGAGTCCGGATCCGGTGAGGCGGACCGCGCCACCGCTCACAACAATGATGGTGAGGGACCACAGAGCCCAGCGGGTGTAGCGCTCATATCTCGCGGGGGAGATCTCTCTGCCGACCATACCGAGACGTTACGGCCAGCTGGCTGATGTCGCCCTCTCGGCCGTAACCTGATCTGGTGATCGCCCCCACGGAAGTTCGAACGCGGCCTCGTGCGCTGGCCTTTGTCGCTTTGACGAAGCCTCGAATCATCGAACTGTTGCTCATCAGCACTGTCCCCACGATGATCGTTGCCGACCACGGCGTGCCGTCTCTCTGGTTGATCGTTGCGACCGTTGTCGGCGGCACCCTCGCCGCCGGCGGTGCGAACGCGTACAACATGTACATCGATCGCGACATCGACGCGCTGATGGAGCGCACCAAGGGGCGCCCGCTCGTCACCGGCGAGGTGACCCCTCGCGAGGCGGTTGTCTTCGCGACGGGGATCGAGATCGCGTCGTTTGTCTGGCTGTGGGGCTTTGTGAACCTCTTGTCGGCTGCGCTCGCCGTTGCCGCCACCTTGTTCTACGTCTTCGTCTACACGATCTGGCTGAAGCGCAGATCGAAGAGCAACATCGTCATCGGCGGCGCCGCCGGGGCTGCGCCGGTGTTGATCGGCTGGTCCGCCGTCACGAACTCCCTCGGCTGGGCGCCGTTTGTCCTGTTCGCCATTCTCTTCTACTGGACACCCCCACACTTCTGGGCACTGGCCATTCGTTACCGCGATGACTACGCCGCGGCCGACGTGCCAATGCTCCCGGTCGTCGAGACGATCCGCACCGTCGCGGTACGGATGCTCGTCTACACACTCGTGTTGTGGGCGCTCACCCTCGTATTCGCCCCGGTCGCCGACATGGGTGCGATCTATATCGTCAGCGCCGTCGTGCTTGGTGGCATCTTCACTGCAATGGCAGTGCAAGTGCTACGGAACCCGGACCCGAAGACCGCAATGCGGATGTTCGGCTACTCGATCAGCTACATCACGCTCCTCTTCGGAGCGATGGCGCTCGACGAGATTGTCCGCAACGGCGTCTGATAAACCTGCCGCCCGGTTTCCTTCGGGCGCCCCATAGCGCTGTAGGCTCACGCCCGGTGTGTGCCTGAGCTGTCTGGGCCATACGCGTACGATTTGTGCACCCGCACGGTGAGCGCGCGCTCACCTATGCGGTCGGAGGACCTCTACAACGATGACCATGACCGAGTCACCGCCGGCGACGGAAACCCAATCAGTGGCTCCTGTGCCGAGCCCTGCCGTGGGTCTCTACGACTGGATCTCGACCAGCGACCACAAGCGCATTGGTCGCACGTGGATCCGCGCCTCCCTGCTCATGCTCCTCGGCACTGCGGTAGTAGGCATCCTGATCGGCTTCGAACAAGTTGACGCCTCCAGCGTCGACGTGTTCGGTGGCGACAACAGCTACTTCCAGCTCTGGGGTCTGTACCGATTCGCCCTGGTGCTCATGGTCGCGGCCCCGCTGCTGATCGGTTTGGCCATGGTGGTCGTGCCCATGCAGATCGGCGCCACCAACATCGCTTTCCCCCGTGCCGCGCTCGCCGCGGGCTGGGGCTACCTCCTCGGTGCCGGCATTACAGTTGTTTCCGTGCTCGCCGGGGGCGGTTGGGGTGCGCTTGATGGAGTGAGCCAGGATGAGGCTGACGCCATTGCCCTGACGCTCCTCGGCACAGGCATGGTCATCGTGTCGCTGCTGCTCGGCGCAATCTGTGTCGCCACCACGGTGATCTCATTGCGCACTTCGGGCATGAACCTGTTGCGGGTGCCCCTGTTTGCCTGGTCGATGCTCGTCGCCTGCACCGTCTGGCTCCTCACGCTCCCGGTCGCCATCGCCAACCTGGCCATCATGTATGTCGATCTCCGCGGCGGGCCGCTCACCTTCGGTAACCCTGAAGGAAGCGATGCGATGTACGCCCAGGTCGCCTGGGTCCTCGATCAGCCGCAGATCTACGCCATCGCCATCCCGGCGCTCGGAATCATTGCGTCGATCGTTCCCGTGATCGCCGGCACGCGTCAGATTGCGCACTGGGTCATGGTGGCGTTCATCGGCGTGTTCGGCCTGCTGTCAGTTGGTGGCTGGTCGCAGCCCTACTTCGCCAACACCAGCGACGAGATCCTCTACATCGCCTTTGGTCTCGCCATCGTCTTGCCGGTGTTCGCCGTCATTGGTGGCGCTGCTGCCACGCTGGCCGCCGGTGATGCGCCCGTCGGCCTCCCCGCAGCCCATCTCCTCGGCGCGCTCGGAGCCGGCGTCATCTTGTTGGCCGCCGTTGTCTCCGGTGCGATGAAGGTCATCGAGCCATTCGACCTCATCGGCACCAGCGCCCATACCGGCCTGATGAACCTCACTGCTCTCGCGGCGATCACGGCCGGCCTGGCCGGACTCTGGTTCTGGGCACCCAAGATCGGCGGCGGTTTCATGCCGTCCGGCCTCGGCCGCCTCGTGATCCTCGACTTCATCGCCGGTGCCCTGTTGCTCGGCATCCCCCAGGTGGTCGCCGGGTTCTTCGATTCCCCCGACTTGATGGTCACCGACATCGACGACAGTGTTGTCGACGCCATGTCTCTCGTCTCGGCGATCGGCGCCGTGCTGGTGGCCGTCGGCGCGCTCGGCGTGATCCTTGCTCTCATCGCCAGCATGCGAGGCAGCGGCGATGCGCCCGGAGACAATCCGTGGAACGGTCACACGCTCGAGTGGGCCACGACCTCGCCCCCGCCCGTCGGCAACTTTGACGAGCCGCCCGCGAAGGTCGTGTCCGAAGCCCCGCTTCTCGACATCGCCGATGAGGAGGTCGACGCCTGATGGCCGCCACCACCACCCCGCTCCCCGTCGCCCCGGCGCGCCGACCCCGCACCGCGCTTGTCGGCGCGATGCTCGCATCCGGCGCCGCGTTCATGACCTACATCGGTCTGCTCGCCATCTACCTGGTCGAGCGGTCCAACGCCAGCCTCGCCGGTGCCGAGTGGTTCCCGGAAGGTGTCGTTGAACTCGGGCCCTCCGGCTGGATCTTCTGGACCATGATCATGTCGATCTTCACGGTCCAGTGGGCCGAATGGTCGATCAAGACCGGTGACCGCACAAACGGTCTCTGGGCACTCGGCCTCACCGGGCTGTTCGCTGCTGCGGTGTTCAATCAGCTCTGGTTCATCATCAATGACACCGGATTCACACTTGTGGGTTCCACCCCCGAATTCATGTTCTTTGTCCTCAATGGCGCTTTCATCGTCTTCTTGATCGCCGCCGTTTCATTCCTGGCGCTCACCATGTTGCGAGCGCTGTTCGGTCAGTACGGCGCTCGCCAAGCTGATGGAGTCGGTGCCGCCGCGATGTTCTGGAACACCGTGTGCGTCATGTACTTCATCACCTGGTACGTCGTCTACGTAACGAAGTAGGAAGCAGATGTTCACAACAGGCTTCAAGCTCTATTTCGGCATCGCCGTCGGGCTGTTCATCGCCGCCATCGTCTACGGCTACTCCACCGGGGGCGGCCATGTCGGCCCGCTCACGTGGGGATGGAAGGGCGGTGTGGGCGATCACATCGGCTATGTCGTCCTCATGGGTCTCTCGACCGTGGCCGGGACGCTCGGCCTCATACTCGTCGCCTTCCGGGACGCTGACCCTGCGGCTCAGGCTCACTATGTCGGCGTGGATCAGCTGCCGTCCACACCGATGGTCACCGGTAGCGTCTGGCCGGTCGTCGGAGCCTTCGGCGCCGGCACCATGGTCGTCGGGCTCGCTCTTCACTCCGCCATCTTTGTTGTCGGCCTCGTGATCTGTGCCGCCGTGGCGATCGAGTGGTCGATGGACGCCTGGGCCGATCGTGCCACGGGCGATCCGGCCGCCAACCGTGAGCTCCGCAACCGCATCATGGCTCCGATCGAGATCCCGGCCGCCGGCGTTGCCACCATCGGCATCATCGTCTTGGCCGCTTCGCGGATCCTGTTGAACGCATCCAAGAACGGTGCCGTCATCTGGTCGATTGCGATCGCGGTGGTCATTCTCGGCATCGGCACGCTCTACGCAACGAAGCCGAAGCTCAACAAGAACATCATCGCCGGGTTGGTCCTCGTCACCGCCGGTGCGGTGCTCGCCGGCGGCATCGTGGCCGCCGTCGACGGGGAACGTGAGTTCCATCCCAGCCAACCAGACGATTCCGCGGAAGAACACAGCGAATGAGGAAGCACACCGTGAGTGAAGTCACGACGCCCCGACGGTCTCTTGGCGGGATTGTCATCCTGTTCAGCCTTGTCCTGGCGGGCTGTGCCAGCGACGCCGAACTCGACACCCTCAAGCCGCAATCCGACGTCGCACGCAGCATTGACAACCTGATGGACCCAGTCCTCGCCGTCGCCGGCGTCGTCATGGTGCTCATTGGTGGCGGCATTCTCTACATGGCGAAGCGTGACCATGTCGACGGGTACGAAGAGCTCGACTTCCCCGAGCAGATCCACGGCAACAACACCCTCGAGGTCGCGTGGACCATCATTCCCGCCGTCATCATGGCGCTCATAGCGGTGGCCACTGTGGTGACCCATCTCGCAGTGAACGACACCGAAGCCAACGCCTACAGCGTTGAGGTCGCGGGCGAGACCGAGTCCTGGGAACCCGTCGTCGTCGTTGTCGGTCAGCAATGGTGGTGGGAGTACCGCTACTACTTCGACCAGGACATCGACGCCGAGGCGCTCGGCGATCCTCGTCTGCTCCCCGAGGCCGACATCGTCACCGCCGGTCAGATGGCGATACCCGTTGGCCAGGAGATCGAGCTGGTGATCTCCAGCCGCGATGTGATCCACTCCCACTGGATCCCCGCTCTCAACGGCAAGCGTGATGCTCGCCCCGGCTTTTGGGCTCCGTGGAAACTCGAAGCCGACGACCCCGGCGTCTACTTCGGCCAATGCACCGAGTTCTGTGGCCTCTCGCACTCCCGCATGCGGATGCAGGTCACGGCCATGACCGACGACGACTTCCAGGCGTGGGTTGACCAGCAGATGACTCCCGCCGCGGTTCCCGTCGGCGCCGAGGACTACGTTGCCGAGCTTCGGGCCGGGAACAACGCGAGCCTCGGTGAGTCCGACTCTGCTGCCGCCCGTGGTCTCGAAGCGTTCGTCTCGAACTGCTCGTCGTGTCATCTCATCGACGGTGTCAACGACCTGACCTACACCGGCGCCACCACAGAGTCCGGTTCGGCCCCCGATCTCACCCACTTCGCCAGCCGCACCACGTTTGCGGGCGGCATCTTGAACACATACAACCGAGACGGCTCGCTCAACCGCGACGATCTCTCGGCGTGGATTCGTGACCCTCAGGCCATGAAGGGCAACGCGGCCAACGATCTCGGCGACGGCGTCGCCCCCCGTGGCATGCCCACCCTCGGTTTGGGTGAGCGCACCATCAGCGACCTGGTCGACTATCTCGAAACGCTTGGTCCGAAGCCCTCGGATGAACTAATTGCTCAAACGGAGGTGGACTGATCATGGCAATCATCGAAGAACCCCTCGCCCTCGAAAGCGGTCAGGCCGACATTGCCGAGCGTCCGCTCGGCGTCATGACACGTCCCCAAGGCGGCAACGGCTGGCGCGACTGGCTCAGCTCGGTCGACCACAAGAAGATCGGCATCATGTACGGCGTTGCTGCGATGTTCTTTTTCGTCGTGGGTGGCATCGAGGCGCTCCTGCTGCGTACGCAGCTGGCCTTCCCTGAGCAGGGCTTCCTGAGCCCACAGCTCTACAACGAGCTGTTCACGATGCACGGCGTCACCATGGTGTTCCTCTTCATCATGCCGTTGGCTGCCGCGTTCGCGAACTATTTGATCCCGCTTCAGATCGGTGCTCGAGATGTAGCGTTCCCGCGTCTCAACGCGCTCTCGTTCTGGATCTGGATCTCGGGAGCGATTTTCCTCAACAGCTCGTGGCTCGTGGGTGGCGGCGGCGCTGACTGCGGTTGGTTCTGCTACTCGCCCAACAGCGGCATCACGTTCTCGCCCACTCATGGCGTCGACTTCTACGCCATCGGCCTGCTGATCGCCGGTATCGCTTCACTGATCTCCGCCATCAACTTGATTGTCACGGTGCTCAACATGCGGGCACCGGGCATGACCTTGTTCCGGATGCCGGTGCTGACCTGGATGTTGCTGGTCACCCAGTTCCTCCTGGCCTTCGCCCTCCCGGTCATCACCGTGGCGTTGTTCCTGCTGATCTTCGACCGGGTGTTCGACTCCCAGTTCTTCGATCCGGAGGCCGGCGCTGATCCGCTCCTGTGGCAGCACCTTTTCTGGATCTTCGGGCATCCCGAGGTGTACATCATCATCCTGCCGAGCTTCGGCATGATCTCGGAGATCATCCCGACGTTCAGCCGCAAGCCGCTCTTCGGCTACTCGTTCATGGTGTTCTCGGGTATCGCCATCGGCTTCATGGGCTGGGGCGTGTGGGCCCACCACATGTTCGTCTCCGGCATCGGCCCGATCTCGGTCCTCGCCTTCTCGCTTTCGACGATGTTCATCGCCGTTCCGACCGGCGTGAAGATTCTCAACTGGCTGGCCACGATGTGGGGCGGCAAGTTGTGGTTCACCACACCGATGCTCTTCGCCGTCGGCTCGGTCGCAATGTTCACCATCGGTGGACTGTCGGGCGTCACGCACGCCATCGCACCGGCTGACACACAGCAGACCGACACGTACTACATCGTGGCTCACTTCCACTATGTGATCTTCGGTGGCGGGGTGCTCGGTATGATGGGTGGCGCATATTTCTGGTGGCCCAAGATCTTCGGCTACATGCTCAACGAGACCCGCGGCAAGATCCACTTCTGGATGATGCTGATCGGGTTCAACCTCACCTTCGGACCGATGCACGTGCTCGGGCTCCAGGGCATGAGCCGGCGAATCGACACCTACTCCGAGGGTTTCGGTTTCGAGTTCTGGAACTTGATTTCCACCATCGGGTCTTACATCATCGCACTCTCGGTGGCGTACTTCATCTACAACACGCTGCGTTCCCGCAAGGAAGCCCGTGACCTGCCGCCTCCGGGCCCTGACCCGTGGGACGCACGCAGCCTGGAGTGGATGCTTCCGTCGCCCACGCCGGAGCACAACTTCGATGAGGTCCCCATCATCGAGTCGCAGGACGAGTGGTGGCACCGCAAGTACGGCTACGACGAGGATCACAACGTCATCCGAATTGCCACCATCGAAGAAGCCGCGCAGAAGGGTGACGCCGTTGGTGTGCATCTGCCCTCGCCATCGTTCTGGCCGCTTGTGCTTGCGCTCGGTCTGCCATTGATCGGCTACGGCATCATCTTCAACCTGTGGCTATGCGTACTCGGTGGGCTGCTCTCCGGCGGCGCCATCTACGCCTGGGCTCTCGAGCCTGTCGACGACCCTGATGCCGATCATGGCCCCCACGACGACCATGGCCATGACGCCGACCATTCTGACGATGACGACGATGGCGACGCTGTTGCCGTCGGCGCTGACGACTCCGCAGGAGACGCCTGATGTCCACCGCGACGGCCTCGGCCGACACTCACACTGAGCACGATCCTCACGCCACCAACACCGGCATCTCCAACACCAAGTTGGCCATGTGGCTGTTTCTCGGTACCGAGTGTCTGCTCTTTGGTGGGCTGATCTCGACCTACCTGCTCTACAAGACGCGCGGCAACGGCAAGACCCTGCCCACCGACATCTTCGACATCCCGTTCACGTCGGTGAGCTCGTTCGTGCTTCTCATGAGCTCGCTCACCATGGTGTTGGCCCTCTCGGCCATCAACCGCGGCGACATCGAGCGCACCCGAGGCTGGTTGCTCACCACCGCCATGCTGGGTGGTGTCTTCATCGGCGGCCAGGTCTACGAGTTCACCTCGTTCGTGCGTGAGGGCGTTGGCTTCACCACAAACCCGGCCAGCTCGGCCTTCTTCACGCTTACCGGCTTCCACGGCGTCCACGTCAGCCTCGGCATCCTCATGCTGATGTCGCTCGTGGTGGCATCGGTCCAGGGTCGCCTGAAGCCTCAAAACGCTGAAACGGTCGAGATTGTCGGCTTGTACTGGCACTTCGTCGACATCGTGTGGATCTTCATCTTCACGGTCATCTACCTGATCCCGGCCGAGTAGGAGCGAGTAATGAGCGAAGCTGCCACGGGCGCGACTGCGGAACACGCAGAGGAGCACGCCCACCCCTCCGACTGGGAATACGTCAAGATCGCCATCGTTCTCGGGCTGATCACCAGCGTCGAGGTATTCACGTACTTCGAGTCAGTGCTGGACTGGGGCTCGTTCCTCATCCCGTCGCTCATGGTGATGATGGTGGTGAAGTTCTGGCTCGTCGCCCGGATGTTCATGCACCTCAAGGCTGACAAGCCGATCCTGTCGCAGCTCTTCATGATGGGCCTCGTCATGGCGACCGCGGTGTACGTAATCGCACTCCTCGCCTTCGATTTCTTCTAGTGCCATGACCGCTCTACTCGCGGTCAGTGCATGGGAGTACGAGCTGCACCCTGAGGTGTGGATTCTGATCGGAGCGATTGCGGCGCTCGGGGTCTACTCGGTGCGCGCGATCGGGCCGCTGGCAGTCACCGACGGTAGCCCGATCATCACCCGTCCGCAGAAGCGGTACTTCCTGGCCGGCGTACTTCTGTTGTGGCTCGCCGCCGACTGGCCGATGCACGACATCGCCGAGGAACACCTCTACTCGGTGCACATGATCCAGCACCTGCTGATCAGCTTCATCGTGCCGCCGTTGCTCCTGTTGGCCATGCCGGCGTGGCTGGCCCGCTTGCTGATCCTCGAAGACGGTGTTGCCCAGCGGTTCTTGCGGATGTTGACGAAGCCAGTCGTCGCCGGGGTGCTCTTCAACGTCTTCCAGATACTCACTCACTGGAGCGCGGTGGTGAACCTGTCGGTGGAGAACGGCGCGTTCCACTACGTCCTTCATCTCGGCGTCTTCTTCTCGGCACTCCTCATGTGGTTCCCGATTCTGGGGCCGCTCAAGGAGATGCAGATGAGTGAGCCGGGCAAGATGATCTATCTCTTCTTGATGTCGGTGGTGCCCACCGTCCCCGCCGGATGGCTGACCTTTGCCGAAGGTGTCGTCTACTCGAGCTACGACCATGCAGATCCGTTGTGGGGAATCTCGCCGACCCACGACCAACAGGCGGCCGGTGTGGTGATGAAGATCATCGGCGGCTTCTACCTGTGGGCCCTGATCGCCCTGCGCTTCATGCGCTTCGCCAGCGGCCAGCGCGAAGCCGACATGGCCGCTCGCCAGAACCGCACCACGCTCACCTACGACGACTTCGAGCGCGAGACCCAGTCGTAGTTGCAGCGTTTGCTCGGAGCAGTACTGCATCTTCGCGGAATTGTGGCGGTTGGCCCTGACCAGAGCGCTACCGTTTGTAGATGCTCGACATCAAGCTGATTCGCCACGATCCGGAGGCCGTGAAAGCGGCTGTCGCTCGCCGAGGCGAGGATGCCTCCTCGATCGACCAGGTCGTCGAGCTCGACTCCCAGGTGCGCACGCACATGGTTGCGGTCGATGAGATCCGTGAGGAGAGCAATCGCGTCTCGAAGGAGATCGGGGAGCTCTTCCGCTCGGGCGAGCGTGACAAGGCCGAGGAGCTGAGGAAGACAACCGAGGGTTCCAAGGAGAGCGAACGAGGCCACGCCGACGCCATCACCGATCTCCAGGATCAGATCCGCACACTCCTGCTGAACGTCAGCAACATGCCATCGCCGGAAGCGCCCGACGGCCTGACCGAGGACGACAACGTCGAGGTACGTGTCGAAGGCTTTGACCCGAGCAGCTACGCCGATCACCAGAAGGTTCCCCATTGGGAGATCGGAGAGGAGCTCGGCATCCTCGATGTTGACCGAGCCGTCCGCATGTCGGGCTCGATGTTTGCGATGTATCGGGGCCACGGTGCTCACCTGCTACGGGCCCTGATCTCGTACGGACTCGATCGCAACCGTGATGCGTTTGAGGAGGTTCGTCCGCCGACCATGGTGAAGACCGAAACGATGATCGGCACGGGTCACCTACCGAAGTTCGCTGATGATGCGTACCACCTCGAACGTGACGACCTTTGGGCGATTCCCACGGCCGAGGTTCCCTTGACGTCGATGGTGGCCGGCGAGATCCTCGATGAGGCGGAGCTCCCGTTGCGGTTGATGGCGCACACGTCGTGCTACCGCCGAGAAGCCGGCTCGGCCGGTCGTGACACGCGCGGGCTCCTCCGGGTGCACGAGTTCGACAAGGTCGAGCTCTACGCGTTCTGTACTCCAGAACAGGCCCAAGACATGCACATGGAGATCCTCGGCCGGGCCGAGAACGCCATTCGTGATCTCGGTCTCGCCCATCGTGTGCTCGATCTGGCGTGTGGTGACATCAGTGGTGCCGGCGCTCGCACCTACGACATCGAAGTCTTCGCTCCCGGAGCGGATCGATGGCTCGAGGTTTCGTCGGTGTCGTGGTGCACCGACTACCAGGCCCGTCGCGCCAACATCCGCTACCGCCCCGAAGGTCAGAAGGGCACTCAGTTCGTGCACTCGCTCAACGGGTCGGGCCTTGCCGTCCCTCGGGTCTGGGCAGGAATCGTCGAGACGTATCGCCAGGCCGACGGTTCGATCAAGATGCCTGAAGTCTTGCTGCCATACCTCAACGGCATGACTGAGATTCCCGGTCCGTCCTAGTGGCCGGCACGGTCGCCTGGTTGGAGGACGCGCCCGGAGCCGTTCGCCCGAGCGCGCCCGAAGGCGACGAACACCCGATGCGGAAGGTCACCAAGCAGGTGGCGTTCGACGGAGGTTGGGACGAGGAGAGGCGCCGAAAGGTCGCCGAACTCTTCGACTCCATGGCCGCCGAGTGGACCGCCAGTCACAACAGCGCGGAGCGGCGCGCATCTATCTCTGATGCGCTTGACCGCGGCGCTGTTCGCGGTGGCCGCGTCGTGGAGCTGGGCTCCGGTTCGGGCATGGGCACCGAACAGCTCGCCGCACGCTTTGACGATGTCGTCGCTCTCGACCTGTCGCTCCAGATGCTCCTGCACGCTCCGCCCGCGTCCGGTGCCCGTGTGCAAGGCGACTCGTCGACCCTCCCGTTGCGAAGCGACTCTGCCGACACCTTGATGCTGGTCAACATGTTGTTGTTCCCCGCCGAGATCAACCGAGTGCTCTCGACCGATGGTCAGCTGGTCTGGGTCAACACCGGCGCAGAGCTCACCCCGATCCACCTGATGCCCGAAGAGGTTGTGCGGGCGCTGCCGGGCGAGTGGACAGCGGTTGCCGGACGGGCCGGAGCCGGGCTCTGGTGTGTGGCATCTCGCGTCAGTTGAGCTGAAGCCCGAGCCAGGCGGCTCCGACACCGAGCACAAGGGTCGCCGTCATGTAGGCGACGGCCCGGGAGCGTCGGTCAGCCCAGAGCACCATGAAGTCGTCGACCAGCGTCGAGAACGTCGTGAGCGCGCCGATTCCGCCAATGCCGACTGCGACGTCGGGGCCGGACTGCGAATCGATGAATGCGGCGAGAAGGAACGAACCCGCGACATTGACGAGCAACGTGCCGGCCGGCCGGGGGAGTGCAACTCCCGCCCGCCACCGGACGATGGCACCCACGCCGGCCAGGAGGACAAAGGCCGCGAGGATCACGGTGTGCCCAATTGCCGCTGAGCAGCACGGCGCGCCAGCAGATAAGCGGGGACCGCGAGGGCGAACGATGCGGCCGTGATGACGAGTGCGCCTCCAGCGTCGGCGGAGTCGAGTCGACTCGCGACGTCGAGTGCAAATGACGAGAACGTGGTGAGGCCGCCGCAGAGACCAACGCCGAGTGCGAGCCGCTCAGGCTGATCGGCCCGCGGCCAGCGAACGACGACGATTCCGAGAGCGGCCGAGCCCACGGTGTTGACGACCAGCAACGCAGGCGTCGGCCGGTCGAGGAGCTCGACCACGCCCCAACGGGCCAAGGCGCCCACGATTCCGCCGGCGGCGACATATGGGGCGACCCTGCTCATCCCTGCACCGTAGAGTCTGGACATGGACCTGGCCTCGATCCGTCACCAGTACGAACTAGCCGGCCTCGACGTCGTCGACGTCGACCCTGATCCGATCGTGCAGTTCCGAACGTGGATGGACGATTGGGCCGCCACCGGTCCGCGCGATCCCGGACTCATGGTGATCGGTACGACTGATGCCGACGGGTGGCCTGCGACACGGGCGGTGCTGCTGCGCGGGCTCGACGACCGTGGCTTCGCGTTCTTCACCAACCGGAGGAGCGACAAGGGGCGGGCGCTCGACGCCACGCAGAGAGCCAGTCTCAGCTTTGTCTGGCACGACCTCGAGCGCCAGGTGCGAGTGATTGGTGAGGTCGAGCACCTGCCCGACGCCGAGTCCGATGCCTACTTCGCAACTCGACCGCGCAACAGCCAGGTTGGCGCCTGGGCCAGCGAACAGTCGAGTGTCCTGCCGAGCAGGGCCGCGCTAGAAGCGGCAGTGGCCGAGGTCGATGGCCGCTTTCCCGATGAGGTCTCTCGGCCTCCGCACTGGGGTGGCTACCTCGTACGTCATCAGGAGGTCGAGTTCTGGCAAGGTCGTCCGAGCCGCCTCCACGACCGAGTTCGATACCGCCGCAGTGGCGATTCCTGGATCACGGAGCGTCTCGCTCCCTAAAGGCGGCCGGTTGCCGACCGATCGGAGGGCGAATGTCACGATCGGAGCCCCTAATGATTCGACGTCTACTTCTACCCCTGCTGGCGATCAGCCTGCTGGCGACCGCCTGTTTCGGCGGCGACAGCGATGACGCCGCGACGCCTGATGCAAGCCTGAGCGCCGATGACGCCGCTCCCGTGGATGGTGACGGCGAGGATGACTGTGGCCAAGGGAAGGCGTTCCCCGAGGATCCGGACTTTCGCGAGGCCATCTGTCGTCCGCTGATGGCCATGACGGGTCTGATCGGCACCGATGCCACCATCAACCCCGAGTGGGGGCCCCGGATCGGCGCAGCAACGCTCAACTACGCCTTGGACCGCGAGGCGGCGATGGCGGAACTCGCGGCAGTCCTGGCCGAGATCCAGGCCGCGGGCTGACCCATCCCCTTCGTTCTATGAGGGTCAGGGCCAGCTGACGATGGCTGCGGTGAGGACATCGATCAACATTGCGACCTGGGGTGCCCGTGGGGTGCCCTCGTGGTCGCTCCAGTTGGTGGCTTCCTTGTTCCACCGAATGGGCGGGGGGAGCTCTATCTGCACGCCGGTGCTCGGTGGGAGGTTGACCGGGTTGGCCCGGTGTTGGCCCCGAAGGTTCTTCGGGATCTCCTCGAGATCATCGACGATGCCGTACTGATCGGGGAGACCGTCGCGGAGGTGCTCGGCGATGTGCCCCGCTAGTTCGCGATTGCGGCCGCCGAGCAACACATCCCAGAACCGATCGTCACGGCCGTAGCCGTGCACCGCGATCACCGTGTCGACATGACCGACAAAGTTCGCCAGCGCCGTCGAGTGCGACGGATCGAACTTGGTCGAGGGGATGTGTTGGCGCAGTGGAGACGCCTGGATGACGCCGTAGAAGGACGAGCCGGTGCGCTCGGCGACCTCGGCTGCGATGACATCCGTGGCGCGTTCGAGATTTCCGCCGTGAAATGCCATCAACCCGAAGGTCGACCGGATTTCGCAGACTTCAGTGACCTCAGGACGCGCCAGCAGTGACCGGAACATTGTTGCGACGATAGCGATCAACGCGTGCCCACACCCGCCAGACCACGAAGGCGACAAACAGTGCCTCGAGGGGAACGCCCCAGCGGATCGGGTCGTCGAACCAGTTGATGATGCGTGCCGGCCAGTTCGTCACGAAACGCCACAGCGGCAGCAGCACGAAGTCCCAGTCGTTCTTGAGCTCGATAAACAGGTAGACGAGCGCAAAGACCGAGGTGACCGACCAGCGCTTTGTGGCATCAGACGGGTTGTCCTCCCGCCAGGCCATGAGTAGAACGAGGGCGACACCGAGAACGCTGACGACGCCGAGTCGTTCCGGAGTGGTGTTGTTGATCCACGTGGCGACGGCGCCCTGGAACTCGAGGAACTTGTCGACGAGAACGTTGCCGGCCCGGGGGTTGTCGAGGATCCTGATCTCCCAGACCCCATAGTCGATCAGGTAGAAACCGGCGATCACGAGAACGAAGCCGGAAACCTTGCTCATGTAGGGAAGGAAGCGGCGCATGTTCGTGGCCACGTTGGATTTCGCCCGAGCAAGGCTGACCGTCAAGAAGAGGATCACGGCGCCCATGCCGACGGCGTAGGCGATGAAGCTGCCGACGCCGTTCCAGAACCCGTCGGTCGTAAACGTGTTGCTCACCGCCTGGATGAACAGGCCGATCGTGCAGCTCAGCGATACCACGGCGTAGGAGACGCCGAACAGAAACATCGACCTCGACTCGCGGCTGTCGGTGCCTTTGTTCATCTTCGGCAGCCGGATGTTGATCTGTCGGCCCATCGCCATCGCGATTCCCATGGGGATGAGCAGCACGCCGAGCACAACAGTGATGTAGCCGACGTATTCGATGACGGTACCCGTGTTGAGGAACAGCGAGATCAGGATGCCGAGGCTGCCGAACACGGCGATGAAACCGACTGTCAGCATGGTGCCGACCCAGAGGCCGCGGGTGACCGCCTTCAGGCGCGTGCTGTCGGGTGTATCGGTGCCGATGAAGTAGCCGAGGTAGGTCGGCAGCATGGCAAACCCGCAGGGATTGAATGCCGCCAGCATCCCGACGCTGAACGGGAATGCGAATTGCTCGAGATCCATTACGTGAGCTCCTGGATTTTCGACGTGAGGTCGTCGGGGGTCAGGACCCCGGACCACACTTCTACAACTTTGCCATCCGACGACACGAAGACGGTGGTCGGCATGGCGAACCCACCGAACTCAGCGAAAAGGTCGCCGGCCGGGTCCCAGCCGAGGTCGTAGGTGACGCCGGTTTCTTCGATGAGGATCTCGGCGTCCTCCTTGCGTGGATCGGTGGAGATGCCCACGAAGTTCACCACGTCACCGAGTGTGTCGGACACTTCTTGGAACTCCGGCATCTCTGAGACGCAGGCAGGACACGTGCGGGCGAAGAAGTTTATGACGAGTGGTGTGCCGGCGTAGCTCGTGAAGTTGTCGGATCCGCCATCGAACGTGGCGAAGTCGAGGTTGACGTCCGAGTCGACCGCAGCGTCGGACTGGATGTCCTCGACTGCCGGAGCGAGGCCGTCGTCGCCAAGGTTGATGACGCCGGCGCTGTCGTCGGAGCCGCCACCGCAGGCAGCGGCAGTCAGGGCGACAGCGGCGAGGGTGGCGGCCAGCCGTCGGTGGGATAGGGGGTGAGGGAAGGGTCGCACAACAGTCTCCTGAGAGAACGGTACCGGGATGGATGGTGTCGAAACCCGGTTGGGCGCTCTCTCCTTCCCAACGAAAAGACCCCCGGGCGAGTTCCCGGGAGTGGGGCGGTGGGCTTTTGTCCACCACCCCACTCCTTGGAGTTCAGCGATTCGGTAAGTGGTGGAGCCGCGTCTCCGCTGAACTCCCGGGGGCCTTCATTGCTATTGGGGGTCGGATATGGGCGCCGCTACGGC
Source organism: Acidimicrobiales bacterium (assembly GCA_029263175.1). Taxonomy (GTDB): domain Bacteria; phylum Actinomycetota; class Acidimicrobiia; order Acidimicrobiales; family Aldehydirespiratoraceae; genus JAACCU01. The sequence continues at coordinate 24,810 of JAJCXZ010000111.1, forward strand.
GCCGCCGATGGCGGTCAGATCGGGGCTCGCTTTAGCCGTTGCCCGGATCTGGGGGGAGCACCAAGGGCGGCGCCGTACGGGGGACTCAAGCCGTCAGTCGTTCAGCGACTGCGGTGAGATGGGCGGGGATCGGGATGACAGGCATCTGATCCTCGGGACGGGGGTTCTTCGGAGGACGACCCCGACGCCGCTTGATAGCGAGCATCTTGCCGTTCATGAAGAGCTGACCGCCCCATACGCCACACGGTTCGCCACGCTCGAGAGCCGTTTCGAGGCACGGTGCAAGCACCGGGCACTCTCCACAGACCCGCTTTGCGGCGGCGATCTCACCGATGTCCTCGCTGAAGAACAGATCCGCAGCATTCGGAACGGCGCGGCACGAGGACAGGTCCTCCCACGTGCCGGTGGTGGCCATCTCGACTGGCTTGAATTCTGTTGCGACGAGGATTCCCATGACCTCGTCTCCTTCCTGAGTTGTGAGCAGTTTCGTTTGTGTTTCGGACATTTGAGTCATCGGTGCTGGGTGGGGTGTTGCAAGGGGAAAAGCAGAAAGACCGCCATCTCTGGCGGCCTCGGTGCATCTCCCCTGTGTAGTGGCTGGTCAGCCAGGGGGAGCGCCGGAGGGCCGCTGGTGGGCATACGGCTTGGTCGTGGTGAACCAGTTACCCGTAAAGCCGGAAGCCACGTGCACATTCATGCGTGCGCGGGCATCTGCCAGAATGGCAGTGTGATGCTCGAGGCACAGAAGGTGCTTCATCGTCGGCTCCTTGAAGACGCGGCCGGACTGTCCGGCCCAGCTACGGTCGCGGACTTCTCGTCATCCGTCAACCGAATAAACCGAAATTGCTGCCGCTCGCCTACCTGAGAGGTGGGGAATCGCCAGCAATTTCAAGGGGAAACAGGAATTTGAGGATTCCTAGAGGATTCCTCGATACCGGACCTCTGGTGCTGTGACTCCCATGAGTTCCTCGCTGCGGGTCGCGCCGTCCGGCGCCCACCCTTTGTGTTCGTAGAAGCCCCGTCCGCGAGTGTTGTCGGGATGAACCCACAGGATTGCCTCGGTGAACCCGGCGGCTTTGAGAGCCGATGTGGCGGTATCAAAGAGAAGCCCACCGGTGCCAGTGCCGATCACACCGGGGTCGACGTAGATCGCGTAGACCTCGCCGATCTGTTCGTCGTGTCGAGCCGGGCCGGCCAGCACGAACCCGTCCACCAGTCCCGATTCAAGATTGGCGGCGACACGGCGGACGACGTCGACTCGGCCACCGTCGCGAAGCCCGTTGCGCCACATCGTGATGCGTTCCTGCGGATCAAGTCCGTCGAGATAGGAGTCCGGCATCATGCCGCGGTAGGCGAACTGCCACGCTCGAGTATGGATATCACCGAGCCGTTCGGCATCGTCCACGACTGGGTTGCGCACGTCGTACATTTGGCGACGGTAGCTCGGCTGCTACCGTCCCCGCATGGCCGAACCGGGGGCAGCGGAGATCACGGAACGACCGGCGAATGGTCGAGTGTTCGAAGGTGGTCGCCGAATTCGGCTCGGCGATGTGGACGCCACTGGTCGTTGCCGCCTCGATGCCGCTGTCCGGTACCTCCAGGACGTCGCCCGAGATGACTCCGCCGATTCGGGCCTGATCGATCCGATGACATGGGTCGTGCGGCGGGTGATGCTGGAGGTCCACGTTCCGCCGGTGTTTCAGGAGTGGGTCGATGTCGCCACATGGTGCAGTGGGCATGGAAGCCGCTGGGCCGAACGGCGGACATCGCTGCAGGGGAGCGAGGGCGCCCACATCGAGGCTGTAACCATCTGGATCTATGTCGACGGTGAGTCAGGGCGCCCCAAGGCGCTCAACCCGGACTTCTTCGAGATCTACGGGCCGACGGCCCAGGCCCGTCACGTGAGCGCCCGTCAGGCGTTGCCGACGACGCCGGCTGACGGGGTAACCGTCGAGTCTTGGCCGCTGCGCTTCACCGACTTCGACATCCTCGGTCACGTGAACAACGCCGCCCAGTGGGGTCCGGTTGAGGAAGCGCTCAGCCGCATCGATGGGCCCCGCCAAGCAATCAGGGCCGAGCTCGAGCACGGCCCTGGGGTCGAGCCGGGTTTCGAGACCGAATTGCGGTGGCGAGCCGCAGAAGGTGGTGTCGATACCTGGTTGATGGCGAACGGGAAGGCGGGCAGTGTCGCCCGCGTGCGGCCGCTGTAGCCCGAAGCGCTACGCGGCCCCGAGTGCGTAGAAGAGCAGTCCGTCGGCGTCACGACGGGTTTCCGCCTCGCCGAGCACCCGAAGATGCTCGAGGTGCGCAAACGTCTCGCTGGCAGCCATGCCGCCCCACGAGCGCTCGCGGAACAAGATCTTCATCCATTCATCGACCGGTGCGTCACCAAGACCGTCCGAGGCGTCGCGAAGCACGTCGAGTCGTTCCTCGTGGTGGACCTTGATGTGGTCGCAGCGATGAGCGGCCTCGTCCATCGGGTGGCCGTGAGCCGGGAGAACCGTTGTCACTCCCTCGAGCGCGGCGACGCGGTCGAGGGAAGCGAAGAATGCGGCCAGCGGATCGTCGAGTTCGGTGCTTCCGGCAATGTGCGGCGTGATCGTCGGCAAGACATGGTCGCCGGAGAGCAGCACACCCTCCTCGGGGTCCCAGAGGCAGAGATGATCGATCGTGTGGCCAGGGGTGTGCATTGAGAACCACTCGCGTCCGGCGAACCGTATGGCAGCACCGTCGGCAACCCGGATGGTGGGTTCGGGAGTCAGGAATCGCTGACCACTGCGCGCGCCATCGCGGATGAAACGGAGCAGTGCTTCGTCGGGCGGAGCTTCGCGCTTCGTGCCCCATGCCGTGGTTTCGTTCTCCATTCGCGTCTTCCAGAGCTGGAGAATCTCGTCGTCGGTCATGTCGAGCGCTTCGGCGCCCATGTCATCGCTGGCCTCCGACGAAAACGATTCGAAGCTCTCGTGGGTCAGAATCTCGGCGCCCGAGGCCTCGCGCAGCTGCGTGCTGCCGCCGTAGTGGTCGGGGTGGGAGTGGGTGACGATTGCCGTGTGGACACGCTCGAGCGGGATCTCGGCCTGCTTGAGACGGTTCATCAACGCATCCCACGAATCCTCGCCGGGGAGGCCGGGATCGACGAGTGCTACGCCGTCGCCATCGATCAATGCGTAGCAGTTGACGTGACCGAGACCAGGCATCGAGATCGGCAGCTGCATCCGGAGGATTCCCGGTGCGACTTCAATGACGTCCTCGGATGCCGGCTCTTGTTCTTGCTTGGTGTACGTCTGCCCCATGACCCTCTCAAGGTTACGGGCTCGCAACCTGATCTGTTGATCCGGTTGGCTCGCCGAACAGCTCGCCGCGGTAGTGGCGGAGCTCGTCGAGGCTCTCGCGAATGTCGTCGAGAGCACGATGGCCTCCGGCCTTCTTCGGAGCGCCTGCGAATGCGTCAGGCTTCCATCGGCGGGCGAGCTCCTTCAGGGTCGACACATCGATTGAGCGGTAGTGGAGGTATTCCTCGATCTCGGGGAGGTACTCGGCGAGGAACCGTCGATCGGTGCCGATCGAGTTGCCGCAGAGGGGAACGGTGCCGGCCTCGGGAATGTGTTCCTTCAGGAACGCGAGTGTTGCGGCGCCCGCTTCTTCGAGGGAAACCGTCGATGTCTTGATCGCCTCCAGCAGCCCGCTGCGGGTGTGCATATTGGTGACAAAGTCGTCCATTCCGGCCAGCTCGGCCGCCGTGGCGTGGACGATCAGGTCGGGTCCTTCGGCGATCAACTCCAGGTTGTCGTCGGTGAGCAAGGTCGCAATCTCAACAATTACGTGGCGGCCTGGCTCGAGCCCCGTCATCTCTAGATCCATCCATGCGAGCATCGTCTCAGGGTAGACGCCTCGGTCGACTACGTTCGCTTCGTGCTTCATTTGCCTGTCCTTCGTCTTGACCCCGATCTACCGCTCCCCGCCTACGCCCGGCCGGGCGATGCCGGCATTGACCTGCTCGCGCGCGAGGACGTCACGCTTGTCGCCGCGGGCGGTCGCGCCCTGGTTCCCACCGGGATCGCCATCGCCCTGCCCGAGGGTTACGCCGGCTTCGTCCAGCCCCGGAGCGGGCTTGCATTCAAACATGGCGTCACCTGCCTGAACACCCCTGGCCTGATCGATTCGGGCTACCGCGGGGAGTTGAAGGTGTGCCTGATCAACACCGATCCCATTGTCGACTTCGTCGTCACCCGGGGCGAACGTATTGCCCAGCTGGTGGTGCAGGCGGTCGAGCACGTGAACTTCGTGGAGGTCGCCGATCTCGAGGAGAGCTCGCGGGGTGACAAGGGCTTCGGCTCGACCGGCCGGTAGCCGGGCCGGTCAGTCGTCGTCGGCGCCGGCGATCTTGCGGAGGCGCAGCCACCCGCGGGACCCATCGAGGTCATAGTCATCGATCAGACCGGAAGTGATCGCGTCGAAGCGGTGGACAGCGGCATCGCTGAGAGCTGCCTCCACTGAGCGCTCGGCGTGTAGCTCGAGTGCTCCGTCGTCGATGCGGAAGACCACGCGGAGCTCCTGCTCGGTGTCCTCACCGCCATCGATCCCGTCAAGCAGCAAGATCACGGCTTCATCGATTGCGAGACGAAGATCGTCGATCTCGGAGAATGACATGCCTTGTCGCAACCCGAGCGCGGCGGCGCCCACGCGGACGATCCGGCCGTATTCAGAGCGGGCCGGGACGCGGAGCAACACCTCATCGGTGCCTGCATCGATCACCTGAGCAGTCTTTCACGTCGAGGCCGGTCGTCGCGACCGCGGGCAGTGGGGGCGCTACCGTTTGCCCCATGACTGTGCTCGTTGACGCTGCGGCCTGGGAATGGCGTGGTGCGAAATGGGCACATCTTGTGAGCGACGAGTCCTATGACGAACTCCACGAGTTCGCTCGCCGGATCGGCAAGCGCCGGCTGGGCTTTCAGGGCGACCACTACGACATCGAAGCGGTCGATCGTGAGCGAGCGATCGACCTCGGTGCCGAGGTTGTCGACAGTCGGGTGCTGGTTCGTCGATTGCGGGCGGCGGGCCTTCGCCGCCGCAACCACAAGCCGACCTGGCGGCGAGTGGCTGCTGCCCCGATCGGGGAGCTGCTGTCTGGGGTCCCCGAGCGACTGATGGGCACGGTCGGTCGGCTGGGCGACGTCGATCGACGAAGCCGGTCGAGCGCGTATGTCGACGAGACGCACGTCGTCGCATTGTTCGACTACTCCGCGGAATTGACCTTGCCCACAAGAGTGCACGCCGATCTCGTTTGGGCCGGCGAACCTCGAGTCGATGGCGAGCGGAGCCTTGAACTCTTCATTGCTCGTTGACCCATCGAGTTCGCCTAACGCACACTGGGGTCTGTCCCCAGCGTGCGTTAGGACGGGTAGGGCTCGTCGCCGACTTCGGCTTGGAGTCGGGCGAGCTCAGTGCCGAGATCGGCGCGAATCTCTGAGTAGGCAGGGTCGTCGATCACGTTGTTGATCTCGAGTGGGTCGGCCACGAGATCGAAGAGTTCCCACTCCATGGGATCGATCGGGCCGTGGGCGCCGGGTTGATCGAGCGGATCGTTGTAGTAGCAGATGAGCTTGTGCGTCCGGGTCCGCACGCCGTAGTGGGCCGGACAGTTGTGGGCGCCGTCGCGGTGCATCCAGTAGCGGTAGTACATCGACGTCGGCCAGTCGTCGGGTGTTTCGCCATCGAGGATCGGAGCGAACGAGCGGCCTTGGACATCCTCGGGGATTGCGACGCCCATCAGATCCAACAGCGTCGGGGCAAAGTCGACGTTGACCACGATGTCGTCAGACGTCACTCCCGCCGCCACGCGATCCGGGTACTGGATGAGCAGTGGCATCGAGAGGGACTCCTCGTACATCAACCGCTTGTCGAACATGCCGTGGTCGCCGAGAAAGAAGCCCTGATCCGACGTGTAGACGACGATCGTGTTGTCGGCCAGACCGGTGTCGTCCAGATGGTCGAGCAGGCGCCCGACCCCATCGTCGACGGCGGCCACGACTCGGAGGTAGTCCTTGATGTAGCGCTGGTAGCGCCAGTCGATCTCCTCGTCGAGGGTCAGACCGTCTGGCACCACGGCCTTGAGATCGATGATGGGATGGAGGTCCATCATCTGCATGCGCGTGGCCTGCACGACTTCGGACCGGCCCACCAGATCGTCCCGGAATGTGGCGGGTTGGGGGATCTCGACATCGTCGTACATGGTGAAATGGCGTGGCGCCGGCTCCCAGGTGCGATGCGGTGCCTTGTGATGGCAGAACAGGGCGAATGGCTGATCGCGGCATTGATCGATGAACCGCACGCTGTCGTCGGTGATCAGATCGGTGACGTAACCGCCTCGCTCGACGATCTCGCCTCCCGGCCGAAGCATGACGGGGTTGTGGTAGTGGCCCTGCCCGGGAAGCACCTGCCAGAAATCGAATCCGGCAGGGTCGGCACCGGGCCCGTGGCCGAGGTGCCACTTGCCGATCATGCCGGTGGTGTAACCGGCCGCCTGCAGTGACTTCGGGAACGTCCACAGCGTGTTGTCGAGTGGCGTGGCGAGCGTCGTGACGCCGTTGACATGGTTGTAGGTGCCGGTGAGGATCGCGGCTCGGCTCGGCGCACAGATCGAGTTGGTGCAGAACGCTGAATCCATGCGGATGCCGTTGGTGGCAATGCGGTCGAGGTTTGGCGTCTGGTTGATCCGGCTCCCGTACGCGGAGATGGCGTGCGACGCGTGATCGTCGCTCATGATGAACAGCAGGTTTGGTTGTCGAGAGTTCGCGTTCGAGGGCACGCCGGGAATCTAGATCCTCGATGAGGCAGGGTCAGTCCTGGGAGACGAAGCGCTCGCCTGGTCGCTCGGCCAGCACCTCTTTGAATGTTTCCAATGCATCGTCGTTCTCCACCTGGCGGTTCTCGGCGATGGATCTGGCGAAGCGATGCTCGATGAACTCGTGGATCAGCTCGGCATCATCGAAGCGATCCCGGTATTCGTCGGTTATGGCCTCGATCACCGGTTCGTAGTTGTCGGTGAGCCAGCGGTGGGCCTTTGTCGCCTCGGGCAGCGCGCGCCCTGCCTGCCGTTCCATCAACAGTCCATAGGCATCGAGTGCGTTGAGGAGCTGGCGGGCCTGATTCTCCTGGGCTTCGAGCCCGGTGAGACGACGGAGCCGGAGGTGGGCGTGACCCTCCTCCAGCACGACCGGCCGGAAGCGCAACCGTGAGCCGTCGGCTGAGCGGGACACGCTCATCTCCTCGACATCGAAGCCCAGCGCGTTCAACCGCTCCACGCGCTGGCGGATCCGCCACCGCTCCGACGTATCGACCTCGTCCTCCCGGGTGAGCTCCCACCAGAGGCGGTCGTAGCGATCGCCGAGGTCATTCACGATCTCGACGGGATCGACATCGGCTGGTAGGTAGCCGGCAGCCTGGGCATCGAGGAGACCACCGCCGATGTTCTCCCGGGCGATCGTCAGATCGTGCTGGCGTCTCTCGCTGCTCAGCGACTCCTGCCAATCGCCTGTCTCGGCGTCGACGAGGTAGGCCGTCAGTGCGCCTGCGTCGCGACGGAACAACACGTTGGCGAGCGAGACATCGCCCCAGAAGAACCCCACCAGGTGAAGCCGGGCGAGCAGTACGACAGCCGCGTCGAGCAGACGATCGCGGACGTCCTCGGTGAACGTGCTGCGAAACAGGTACTGATACGGGAGAGAGAACTCCAGATAGCGGGTGATCAATACCGCGTCGAGGTCGTCTCCCTCCGATGACCGTCGACCCTGCACCACACCCACTGGTGTCACCGAGGGCATGTGCTCGTCTTCCAGTCGGCGCAACATTCGGAACTCGGAGTCAGCCAACGCGGGGCTTGTCTCCTTGACGGCGTAGACCTGTCCCTCGTAGTCCACCATCCGAACCACATGTCGGCTGAGCCCGCGCGGAATCTGAACGACCCCGGCCGTCTCGGCAGTCCAACTCTCCAAAGCGACCCCCCAGGGCAGGTCGAGAAAGTCGGGGCGGCCCTGACGGATTGTTATCGTGAGTTCGTCGTACGGCTTGGCGGGTGCCATCGTGGGCGGAGCGGAGCAGGGCGGGGCCTGCCTAGGGCCGGCCGGTTTCGTCGAAGCCGCGCACGATGTGATCCCAGAAGTCGGTGACCAGGCGCAGTGACTCCAGATCGATGCGCTCATTGTTGCCGTGGAACCGAGTGCCGAAGTCGGCCATGTCGATGCTCGGCGAGAAGATGCCTGCGCCGTAGACAGTGGCGCCATACGGGCGATAGAAGCGAGCGTCGGTTCCTCCGACGATCAGCCCGGGGTGCACCCGAGCCGTTGGGTCGGCCGCATGAACGGCCGACTCGATCACGTCCCACATCGGAGTCTCCTGTGGTGACCGGCTGGCCGCGCGGTCGCTGAGCACCTCGATGTCGACATGATCGGCAAGGTCGCCGATGGCGGCTTGCAGCTCGGCGCGCACATAATCCGCGTCCTGGCCGGGCAGGGTGCGGATGTCGACGTCGATGTGGACCGCGTCGGGGATGACGTTGATCTTCTGCCCACCGTGCACGATGTTGGGCGAGATCGACATGTGTGAACAGGCGTGGAGCATTTTTCCGCCGAGATCACCGAGCGCGACTGCCGTGTCCCACACTCGTTCAGGATCCATGAGCGCGGCGCGCATGTCGCCTTCGAGCCCGAGCGCATCGAGAAGGCCGACCCAGAGGTCGTCGAGCTGGGGCGTGGGGCGATGCGCACCGAGCCGGCGAAGCACTTCTGCCGCTTTCAGAAGAGCGTTGTCTGCCCCGAGGGGCATCGATCCGTGCCCCGGGGTTCCTCGCACGGTGAGCCGAACGCCGCCGGCACCCTTCTCGGCCACGTTGATCAGCACCGAACGGCCGCTGCCGTGGCTGAAACCGAAACCACCCATCTCCGTGAGCACGTAGTCGGCCATGACCGCATCGTGCTCGTTCTCGAGCATCCAGTCGGCACCCCACGTGCCGCCCGCTTCCTCATCCGCGACGGCGAAGTAGATGAGGTCGCCCTTCGGCTTGTGGCCGGTGCGGGCGAGGTTCTTGAAGGTCACGGCCATGGAGGAAGTGAGGTTCAGCATGTCGATGGCGCCGCGACCCCAGACCTCTCCGTCGATGATCTCGCCACCGAATGGATCGTGGTCCCAGCCATCGATATTGACAGGCACGACGTCGGTGTGGCCCATCAAACACAGTGATGGAGCATTCGGATCGCTGCCTTCGATCCGGGCCACCAACGATCCCCGCCCGGGAGCCGGCTCGAAGCGCTGAACATCCAGGCCACCGCCCTCGAGGAAACCCTGGAGCGTGTCAACCGAGCGCAGTTCCTGGCCGGACTCTTTCGACCCATCGTTCACGCATTCATTGCGGATGAGTTGCTGGAGGAGTTCAGTGGTCGTGTCGACGAGTTCGGCCATGTCGTTACCCTATTCCGAGACACGTGTTCGGGTTGGCTTGGGCGGGTGTCAGAACTCAGGCGGGCCAGGATTGCCGGGACGCTACGATTGGTCCCCGTGGCATTGCTCGTTCAGAAGTTCGGCGGCACCTCCGTCGGGGACCCAGGTCGCATACGTGAAGTAGCCGATCATGTCGCTCGCTGTCGCAAGCGTGGCGACCAGATCGTGCTCGTCGTTTCGGCCATGGGCAAGGAGACCGACGAGCTTCTTCGGCTCGCCGGTGAGGTCTCCTCGGCCAAACCCGGGCGTGAGATGGACATGCTCGTTACCGGCGGTGAACGAAAGGCATGCGCGCTGGTCTCGATGGCTCTGCATGAGCTCGGTATCGAGTCCGATTCGTTCACAGGGAGTCAGGCCGGGTTCCTCACTGACACCAGCCATCGCAACGCCAAGATCCTCAACGTCAACCCCTACCGCATCAGGGCCGCAATCGAAGCCGGCCGGGTACCCGTCGTCGGCGGCAGCCAGGGGGTCTCGAGCGACAACGACGTCACGTTCTTCGGTCGTGGCGGCTCCGACACCACCGCCGTCGCGCTTGCCCACGCACTCGACGCTGATGCGTGTGAGCTCTACACCGATGTCCCCGGTGTCTTCACCACTGATCCTCGTGTCGTGGCCGATGCCCGCAAGATGGATCAGATCTCTTTCGACGAGTTGCTCGAGATGACTGCCACTGGCTGCCCCAAGCCGGCGATGCGTTCGGTTGAGCTTGCTCGCAGCTTCGGCGTGAAACTTCACGTTCGCAGCGCTTTCAGCTGGGTGCCTGGCACCTGGGTCACTCAGGAGGAATCCATGGAACGCGCCATCATCTCGGCAGTCACCCACGACACCAGCGAGGCAAAGATGACCGTCTCCGGCGTCTCTGACCGTCCGGGTGTGGCGGCGCAGCTCTTCCGCAGTCTGGCCACCGCCAAGGTCAATGTCGACATGATCGTGCAGAACGTGTCGGCCGAGGGTCACACCGACATCAGTTTCACATTGCCGCACGAGCAAATCGATGCCGCAACGTCGACCGTCGACGCGCTGCTCGAGGCACTCGGAGCCACGGGCAACGTCGCTGACACCGATATCGCTCGTGTGAGCCTGATCGGCGCGGGCATGCAGACCAACCCGGGCGTGGCCGCCACGATGTTCGAGACGATGTCGGATGCCGGCATCAACATCGAAATGATCTCGACATCGGCGATTCGCATCTCATGTGTGGTGCGAGAAGCGCAGGCGGAGGCGGCCGTAGCCGCACTCCACACTGCGTTCCAGCTCGATCGCCCCGCCGCTGAGCGAGACGATCTCTAACTCTTAGGTGTCGAGGTTCTCGACGCAGGAGCCCCACTGCTCTTCGCTGGCGAGGCCGCCACAGAGGCTGCCGAAGCTCTCGTACTCCGAGTCGACCGGCGAGATCTGGTACAACTCGTCGCAGGCGTAGAGGTTGCCATCGGCACAATCGTCATAGACGCCATCCAGGTACGGGTCGTCGCCGTAGTTCATGGCCGGAGGGACACACGCGCCGAAGGTCGGGTCCTCCAATCCGCCACATGTACTGCCGAACGACTCGTAGTCGCTGCCAACCGGTGAGATCCAGTAGAGGTCGTCGCAGGCGGCCAGGTTGCCCACCGCGCAATCGTCCCAGATCAGGTCGAGTTCAGCGTCGTCGCCGTAGCCGCTGGCTGAACTGTTGCTCAGCTCACCGAGTTCGACCTCGCAGTCATGGAGACCGTCCTCGAAGTACCAGGCGCAGGTGGCGCCGAAATCTTCATAAATACTGTCGATCGGGGAGACGAGCCAGAGTTCATCGCACGCCGCGAAGTCCCAATTGGCGCACGCGTCCCACAAGATGTCGAGATCAGGGTCATCGCCATAGTCGAAGGGTCCGCTGAGGGTGGATTCGGCGCAGGAACTGGGGCCTTCGGTGTAGCGGAAGCCGCAGGTGTCGCCGTAGTCCTCGTATTCGCTGCCGATGGGGGATTCCCAGTACAGATCGTCACACGCAACGCCGTCACCGTCTGCGCACGCGTCCCAGAGACCGTCGAGATATGCGTCGTCGCCGTAGAACATTGCGTCGCCGGTCGGTGTTCCCACGGCGCCGCCGATGGCTTCCTCGCATGAGAAGGCGCCGTCCTTGATTCGGTCGCCGCAGGTATTGCCGTAGTCCTCGTATTCGCTGCCGACCGGGGAGACCCAGTACAGCTCGTCGCAGGCGGCGCCGTCGCCGCCACCACAGGCGTCCCACAAGGCATCGAGATCGGCGTCGTCGCCGTAGGCGCCGCCGTCGAAGTTGCTCGGCTCGCGGAACTCATCAAACGAGAAGGAGTCGGCATCGAAGAGCTCGTCCATGCAGCTGAAGATGACGTTCATCATCTCCGGCGACATGAGTTCGTCGATGTCGTCGCCGGCCCGCAGGAGCTGGCCCAGGTCGATGTCTTCGTCTTGAATGGCGTCGACAACGCACAACGCGCCCGCTTCGGAGGCGCCCTCCGACATCATTCCTTCGACCATGCCCCGCTCGAGCGCGGACACGTCGTCGAGGCTCCTCGAGCCGGCCGTGGCGTCGGTGTTCGAATCGTCGCCGGAATCGCCTGACGTGACGCCGCTGCAGCCCGCCGCGATCTGGTCTCGGGTCGCAGCATCCTCGTCGCTCAGATCGTCGGACTGGAGCACTTCGCTGATGTCGAGACCGGCAGCATCGTAAGCATCCTCGTAGCAGCTGGCTTCGTCGGCGGAGAAGCCGAGGGCCTCCAGCGCCGACGTGCTGTCGCCGTCGCTTCCGCAGCTTGACGCCACGATGAGAAATGCTGCCAGCAATGCGAGCAGTTGCTTCATGATGAGTGTCCTCTCAGGATTTTCGCCCTATCCCGAAGGCAATCGGCAATCTAGATCCGATCCTGAACATTCCGCGCGCACCGTGGCGATCTGTAATCGCGCTGCAACATCAGGCGCGGAGGAAGGATCTCGGTGAGCGACGGCGCATCTCTGTCGCGGCGGGGGTCGACCGGCGTTGCAGGACCCGGTCGTAGAGCATCGAGGTCTGAAGCGCGACCTCGGACCAGCTCGGGATGAAGACGTCCGGGCGGGTCTCCGCACAGGCATCGCGCACCGCAGTGGCGAGGCGTCGGGGATGAACGTCCACCGGAGTGAGGGCAACCGAACCGCCGGTCTGACGGCCAACATCGACATGAGCAGGAATCGCCGAAGCGAGCACCCGCGTACTCGCGGCCAAAGCTTCGAGCAACATGATTCCGTGGGACTCGTGTGTCGACATCGACACCAGACACGAGGCGGTCCGGAAGAGAGAGGCCAGGGTGTCATCGGGCACCCGGCCGAGAAGATGCACGTCCGTCTCGAGTTCGAGATCCTTCACCATTTGCCCGAGATGTTCACGCGCGGGGCCATTGCCGGTGACCTTGAGGACATAGTCGTCCTTCAGGTATGGCATCGCCGACACGAGGCGGTCCACCTGCTCGTGGTGGTCGAGTTGCCCTGCGGCCAGGAGAATTCGACGTCCGTCGACCTCCTTGCTCAATGGTGCAGAACGAAGCCGGTCGACATCGACACCATTGGAGATGACGTCGGTCTTGCCGAAGGCGTTGGGGAAGGTGCGAACAACATGCTCGGACTCCGCGCCACTCACACAGATCACCCGGTCAGCCCGGTCGATCACCCGTCCTCCAACGGCGCGATACGGGAGCTGAATGAGGTTGCGGAGTCGGGAGTCGCTCGATCCATGGAAGTGCGGTGTGTAGATGAACGGTCCGCGCCAGACGGTGGCCGTCAGCACGGCTGGGGTGTGGTGGTAGCTGTGCGCGTGCACCAGGTCGTATCGCGGGTTGGTGGACCGGCCTGCTCTGGCCAGATGCCCACCCAACGCCGTCGACACGGCGAAATGCTTGCTCTTCGTCACCAGCGGGAACCGGTGGATCTCGATCCCGTCGAACATTTCGTGAGCCGGCTCATCATCGCAGTGGTCATGGGTGAGGACGGTCACGCTATGGCCTGCGGCCACGAGTTCTCGGCTGAGGCGGTCGATGTGGGTCTCGACGCCGCCCGTCGAGGGGGCGAAGCGGTTGACCGCAAAGGCAACTCGGAGCTTGTCGTTCATCATGTCGACCGCGCGCAGGCCACCTTGAGTTCCGTAACGGGGGCCGCGGCCCCGAGGGTGGAACCCGACGCGGTGCGAGTGACGCTCCCCATGTCCAGCAAGGTGCTCATGCCGCGAACGTCGGAGCGCCATGCGCGGCCCTTGACGGCAACCGTTCGTGCGGACCCCGTGGAGGGGTCTTCGTCCTGGCGGCCCTAGGGTCCTCGGTCCCATGCCGAGTGGCGAAGAGACCCCACCGGTTGTGAGGCCGTTCTCGGCGCATCGGTCGCTGCTAGGTTCCGTCCATGAGCCAGAACCTTCGCAACTACACCAAAGCCATCTACGGACTTGATGCAGTCGTGCAGCGGGTGCCTGATGATCAATGGGGTTCAGCGTCGAAATGCGACGGATGGTCAGTGCAGGACGTCGTGGCCCACGCTGCGGGGGTAATGGACGCAGTGGCCGCGATGGCTGAGACCGGCCAGGTCGCGTTCCCGCAGGACGCGGACGTGAGCGAGGGCGTGGTGGCGGCCTGGAACCGGTCCCGTGACAGGGTCCTCGGCGCGCTCGATAAGCCTGGTGCCGTCAACAAGGCCGGCGAGTACTGGTTCGGCCCGAGCACGATCGACAGCATCCTTGGATTCTCGCAGTACGACGGCATCGCCCACGCCTGGGACATCGCATCGGCGATCGGGATGGATGCATGTTCGTCCCAAGATCTCGCCGAAGCCGCGCTCGTCTCGCTTGACGGTTTGGGCGACGGGATGCGAGCGCTCGGCCTCATTGCTGATCCTGTCGAGGTCCCGCCCGACGCTGACGCCATGACGCGGTTCCTCGGCGCCACGGGCCGCAACCCCGATAGCTAGTCGGCGAAGCCTGGGTGGGCGTTGTCGCGACCGGAGCGAGACCTAGATGTTGGTCAATGGGTGCGCCACGTCGACCAGGCCACGCTTCGGTAGGTCGATCTGTGGGCCCTGCGCCATCGGGTACAACTCTGGCTCGCTGAGGCCGAGGGCGTGTGCTGCACCGTGATCCGATGTCTCGTTGCGGCGGCGATTGGCCAGGACGGAGGCGACCGAGATGAGCCCCATCCCGATCACACCGGCCAGCGCGGCCGGGCCCAAGAGGCGAGTGCTCACGGTCTGGACGGCTACCTCGGCAGCCCGGAAACCGCTGACCGCGCCGACCACTTTCGGGAGAGCGATGGCTGCGAGTGCGGCGAGGAGGCCGGTGAGAAGAACCCAACGTCCGGTCCAGGCAAGAACACGGTCGTAGTGTGGGTGAAGGAGGCCGGCGAGAGGCAGAGCGAGCGAAACCAGAGTGGTGAAGAGCAGCATCCGCTCGAAACGAGAGACCGGACCGGTCAGGTCTGGCAGCGAGTCGGGCGTCGACTCGTACAACTGCCGGTCAGCGGGCAACATCTGGGCCAGCTGCGGTGACTCGGACTCGATCACCGACACCACGGCCCCGGTCATGGCGGTGAAGTCGATCGACGTGTCCGAGGAGTTCAACAGCATCTGATCGTGAGCGGTGACGATGATCGTCTCGAGCTCGGCTCGGAAACTCTCGTCGGCCAGGATGATCGGAGCGAGGCGCAGCGCTTCTTCGGTGACGTCAAGACCGATCGCCGTGGCCACCTGCGACATCTCGTCCCCGACAAGGCCCGACTCGATGGCTGAGGCGAGCTCCCGTTCGAGTTCTTGCTGTACGGCCGGGTCATCGAGCGTCTTGTCGACGGCCTCCACGATCGTGTCGGGGTTGGTGGCCACAAGGTGGATTCCACCGAGGAGGGCGGTGAGGGAGAGCGCGACGAGGCCGATGAGCGTCAGCAACCCGGCGAGGGTCCTGCGGACGCCCCGCACGGTCTTGGGAGCCTGGTGGCGCAGAGGTTGGGGGGCGTCGAGATAGACGCTGCCAGTCGGCTGATTCATCTCTCGTCCACCTCCCGTGTCGTGACTGTCCTGCAACCCGGTCAGACGACCGCGGCACTTCGCTTCAATGCATCGGACCGCGAGGCGCACGGGTGTAGCGGAACGTGGCCTCAGGGAGGGGGCCGGCAGACCCATATTGCCCGGCGGGCTGGGTCGGATGGCCCAGGTTCCAACGGTGAACACGGTTCGCCGGCGCTCTCCTCACCGGTCAGGCGTGGCTAACCTGGCTTTGATGACGTCTGTTGCTGCACGCCCCACGGCCGCGCCGGTTCGAAACACCCGTTGGGTGCGGGGTCCGCTGTGGGACCTCGCGATGGCGTTCTCGTGGATTCCGTTCTCGGTTGCAGCGTTCGCCTTCGCGGGAAACGTCGATCGCATCGAGTGGCTTGTCGGGCTGACGCTGCTGTTCTCCGTGTCGCACCAGCCGCTCACGATGCCGCTTGTGTACGCCGACGCGCACGTCTACAAATCTCGTCCGCGGATCTACACCCTCACCCCGCCGATCATCGTTGTGCTGGTCCTGATCGGCCTCCAACTCGATCCCGTTGTCATCGCCGTGATCGCCGGCGTTTGGAACGCCGGCCACACTCTGCAGCAGCGTTACGGCATCGCGCGCATCTATGGCCGCAAGGTCGGGCAGGGTAGCGGCACGGTAGAGCACCGCTTGTTGTGGACGATGCTCATTCTGGCGTTGACCGCGGCGGCCGTCGACCCGGCAACCCCCAACCGAATCGCGGACGCGGGGCTCGGCGGAAGGAACCAGCAAGGACTCGCGATCCTGACCGACGCCGCTCCGGTGGCGAGAATCCTGCTGCCGTTCCTGATCGCCTATGCACTCTTCCTGCTCGTGCAATGGGCCCGCCAGGAGCTCACCTCAGAACAGGTGAATCCGGCAAAGTGGCTCTACCTCGGATCGACAACGGCGCTGATCGGGCTCACCATCGTGTCGCCGATCGCCGGGTTCGTCGGTTATGTCGGCTCGCACGCCGCCGAGTACTACCTGATCGTGCACAACCATCTCGGCGATCGGTACCCCGACGAGGTCACCGATGGCGGCGCGCCTCTCGGCAAGGCCGTGCGCAGTCGGCTTGGCCCGTTCGGACTCATGGCGATCTACGCGCTGGTCGTTTGGGGTCTCATCCTGGGGATCCTGCAATGGGGCACCTACGAGATCTACGCCTTCATCTTCCTTACCTTGGGCGCCATGCATCTCTTCTACGACGGCCTCATCTGGAAGTTGCGTCGCCCCGAGGTTGCCCGCGGGTTTCAGATCGATTTATGACGCTGCGATCACGCTGAAGCTCGGGGGCAGCGCTTTCGTTCCGCTCGCATAGGATCCCGTGATGTCCGAACGCACCGATGCCTTGCGCGCCCAGATGACACCTCGCGAGAAGGCCGATCTCGTGGCCGGTGACGACATGTGGCACACGGTTTCGATCGATCGCCTTGGCATCCCCGCCATGAAGGTCACCGATGGACCCAACGGCGCCCGCGGTGATGGTCTCATGGGCACGGGCACGCCAACGGCTTGCATCCCGTCGGGTTCAGCGCTCGGCGCCAGTTGGGATCCGGCACTCGCTGAAGAGCTCGGCTCCCTGCTCGGGGCGGAGTCGCGGGCGAAACAGGCGCATGTGTTGTTGGCACCGACGATCAACCTCCATCGGTCGCCGAAGGGGGGCCGCAATTTCGAGTGCTACAGCGAAGATCCCCTACTGACCGGCACGCTTGCGGCCGCCTACATCCGAGGTGTGCAGTCACACGGTGTCGGCGTCACGGCCAAGCACTTCGTCGGCAACGACTCCGAGTTCGAGCGCAACACCATTGACACCCAGATGGACGAGCGAACGCTGCGTGAAGTGGCGCTGCTCCCGTTTGAGATGGCGATCAAGGAAGGTGGCGCGTGGGGGGTGATGACGGCCTACAACCGCCTGAACGGCGTGTACTGCTCCGAGAACGAGTGGCTGATTCGCGACGTCCTGCGCGGCGAATGGGGCTTCGACGGAATGGTCGTGACCGACTGGTTCGCCAACGGCTCGACCGCAGGGTCGGTTGCCGCGCAACTGACGCTGGAGATGCCCGGCAAGGGCCGCTTCTACGGTGACGACCTCTATGACGCAATGCTCAACGGTGAGGTGGCTGAGGACGCCGTGGATGCCATCGTCGATGACCTGCTGCGAATGATGGAGCGGACCGGCTCGCTCGACGACACCGGCAAGGGGGAGGAGAAGCCGCTCGACCGGCCTGAGGATCGAATCCTCATGCGTCGCGCCGCGGCGGCGGGGTCGGTGCTGTTGCGCAATGACGGTGTGTTGCCGATCGACTTGTCGGCGCTGTCTTCGGTGGCAGTGATCGGACCGAACGCGATGAAGGCGAAGGTGATGGGCGGAGGGTCGGCCACCGTACGCGCCTACCACCAGTCCTCGCCGTATGAGTCATTGGTCGATCGTTTCTCTGAGCTCGATGTGCGGTACGCGCAGGGTGCCGACATTGATCGGGAGATCCCGCCGCTGGGTCGTCCGCTCCTGCAAGGCCTTGCTCGAGTCGAGTACTCGAACGGCTGGGAGACTGACAGTGAAACGGTGGTGGTCGCGGAGCGGCCCACGTTCGCCTTACGTGCGTTTGGTTCTCCCGCGGCAGGAATCGAGGCTGAGCGGTGGTGCGCCCGCCTGACCGGCACCATCGAGCCCGAGATCAGCGGACCCCACCAATTCCGGGTCGTCCAGGCTGGTCGCACCATGGTGCGTATGAACGGTGAGGTGCTCATCGATGCGACTGCCGACGAGATCGAACGGGGCGACTCGTTCTTCGGGTTCGGTTCCATCGAGCTCTTGACCACGGTGGACCTCGTCGCAGGGCGGCAGGTCGAGATCGAGGTCGAGTACCACACCCGAGGCGCCAAGCTCCTGAGCGGGTTCACGCTCGGGTGCGCCCCGGTGGTCCGCCGTGACCTCGTGGCGGAAGCAGTGGCGGTCGCGGCTGAATCCGATGTCGCAATCGTCGTCGTCGGCACGAACGACGACTGGGAGACCGAGGGTCGTGACCGTGACCTGTGGGAGCTACCCGGCGCACAGCCGGACCTCATCCGTCGAGTGGCGGCAGCCAACTCACGAACCATCGTGGTGTTGAACGTCGGCTCACCGCACAGCCTCGACTGGATCGATGACCCGGCCGCGGTGCTGAGTGTCGGATTCGCGGGTCAGGAGCTCGGGGACGCGGTTGTCGACATGCTGATCGGTGAAGTGGAGCCGAGCGGCCGTGCCCCCACCACCATCGGCGCCCGCTACGAGCACTTCGCCGCCTTCACCAACTACCCCGGCGAGAACAGCATCGTTCGCTACGGCGAGTCGGTCTACTGCGGACACCGCTGGCACGATTCATTGGGGATCGAACCGGCGGTTCCGTTCGGTTCAGGGCTCGGCTACACGACATTCGAGCTGGGTGAGCCGTCCGGTCCGGTCATGGCCAGCCCGGGTGATTCCGTGTCGTTGACGGTCGATCTCGCCAACGTCGGCGACCGGCACGGGGCCGAGGTGGTGCAGGTCTACGTCGAGCCGCTCGATCCGATCGTGCAGCGACCCCTCCGTGAGCTGAAGGCCTTCCGCAAGATCAGCCTCGACGCGGGGGAGCAGGCCAACCTGTCGTTCGAGCTTCCGGCGCGAGCATTCGCCTACTACGACCCCGCTGACGCCGTCTGGCCGCGGCTCAGTGGCAACGGCATGGTGCCTGCCGGTGACGGCGTGCTTCACCGCGAAGAGCCCGGCTGGTATGTCGACGCCGGCTGCTATCGCGTCTGGGTCGGCCGATCGAGCCGTGACCTCGCGGGCAGCGTCACAATCCAGATGGAGGGTGACGCCACCCGCGTGTTCTGAAATGGCGCCCGGACCCGAGCCGCTGAAGCCCTATGCCTTCACCGGCTTGGTTGCCATGCGCCGCCCGGTGTAGTGGACGCCAATCCCGAGGAACGACATCGCGGCACCGGCGAAGAGCACGGGAATCGCCCCGAAGCCTGTGTCGGCGAGCTCTGACTCACTCTCTTGAGCGACGGTCACACCGAGGACATCGGTCGAGTCGTCGCCTGCATTCTCGTTGTCGGATTCATCGAGATGGTCGGGTGTGCCCGATACGGAGTGGGCCGCCTCATCGGGTTCCTCATCCACGGAGGCCTGTTCGGATTCACCGACCTCGTCTGCGGCGGCCGCGACCGGTCTCTCCTCGTCCGCAGGTCCGGTTGAGCCGGTGGTGAAGGCCAGGATGGCGCTGACGACCAACGTCAGTGCGACCACAACAGTCACTTGCCCCAAGAATCTTCGCATCGCACACACTCCCTCGGTTCGCCTACCGATACCACGGAGAGTAGACGGAAGATCACTCCGTGTCACGTGAGTTGATTCAAATGGCCCATACGGGAACGCAAGCGTGGCTCGTGGCGTTCTCTACCCGTAGGGTCTCGACACATCGTGAGAAGACGACCCCATCGAGGAGAAGATCGTGCTCTTTGGCCGCAACAAACAGGAAATGCCCGACCCGGCCGACGCTCTCCGGGGTCGTTCCCAGGCGGTCCCCGTGCAGGATGCGCACCTCATCCTCGGCACGCCGCTCGACGGGCCGTACCCAGATGGCACCGAAATCGCCATGTTCGGCCTCGGCTGTTTCTGGGGTGCGGAACGGTTCTACTGGCAGCTTGACGGCGTCTACACGACCGCTGTTGGCTACGCGGGCGGGTTCACGGAGAATCCGCTCTACGAGGAAGTGTGCTCGGGGCGAACAGGCCACAACGAGGTCGTGCGTGTGGTGTACGACCCGTCCGTCGTGAGCTACGACGAACTGCTCAAGATCTTCTGGGAAGTGCACGACCCCACCCAGTTCATGCGCCAGGGCAACGACCTCGGCACCCAGTACCGCAGCGAGATCTACGTCTACTCCGACGATCAACGTGACGCCGCCAAAGCGAGCATCGACAAGTACCAGTCGAAGCTCTCGGGCGCCGGGTTCGGCGAGATCGCCACGACCGTCGTCGACGCCGGTGTGTTCTACTTTGCTGAGGCGTACCACCAGCAGTACCTGCACCGAAACCCCGGCGGCTATTGCAACCACGGCCACTGCCAAGTCGCCTACTAGTCAAACGCTGGGGTCAGACCCCCGTTTGAACTCCGTCGACGCCTCGGGGTCCACGCCCGCAAGGAAGGTCGATGGGACCCGTAAACGCCAAACCCGAAATTGCTGCCGGTTTTCCACCCGAGAGGTGGACTGCCGGCAGCAATTTCGGGATGAGTCAGATGGACTGGCTGGGGAAGCCGTGGCCTTCGTGGTCCTTGCCGGACATTGCGGCGTTGAGACGGGCCCTGCTCATGAGCTCAGCAACAACCGGACCCATATCTCCGGGATCATCGGTCTGGGTGGCGACGGGGCCGAGGTGCCAGCCCTCGGCGATGCCGAGCTGATCGCCGCGGATGTCGAAGCAGCGACCGGTGACGTTGGCGGCTTCGGGAGAGGCGAGCCATGCGGTGATCACGGCGATCCAGCGAGGGCTGATCTGCTCCTTGAGGTCATCGGGAGCGTCGTCGCCACCCATCAGCGGAGCAGTCATGCGTGACCATGCGGTCGGAGCGAGGCAGTTGACGGTGACGCCGTACTTCACGAGCTCCTGTGCCGCGATGATCGAGAACGCAGCGATGCCCGCCTTGGCGGCGCCGTAGTTGGTCTGGCCGACGTTGCCGTAAATGCCGGATGGCGAGGCGGTGTTGATGATGCGTCCGTAGACGTCCTCGCCGGCCTTGGCGCGCTCGCGCCAGTAGGTGGCGGCGTGCTGGCTCGGGCCGAAGGTGCCCTTGAGGTGTACACCGATGACCGCGTCCCAATCGTCCTCGCTCATCGAGAAGAGCATGCGGTCACGCAGAATGCCGGCGTTGTTGACGACGATGTTGATGTCGCCGTACGTGTCGATCGCCTGCCGCACCATCGCGCCCGCCTCGTCGAAGTTGGCGACGTTGCCGCCGTTGACGACGGCATCTCCGCCCATTGCTTCGATGTCGGCGACGGTCTCCTGCGCCGGTGTGGTGTCGCCACCGCCGCCTGCCGCGTCGCCACCGAGGTCGTTGACGACGACCTTGGCGCCTTCCGACGCCATCATCAGTGCGTGTTCGCGGCCAATACCGCGGCCGGCGCCGGTGATCAGCGCCACCTTTCCATCAAGAATGCCCATGACCCCTCCTGGGGGATTGCGTTGTGCGAAGTGAACGAGCGTTAGCGTGCCACCAATCTGAGCGAAGGGCTACTCGGCGGGCGATACTGAGCCGATGACGCAACGTCGAGTGCCCACTTCTGCGCACTGGGAGACTGGTTACGCGGTGGTCGAAGACGGCCGGGTCGTGGCCATCGAGCCCCGTGAGAACGACCCCAACCCGAGCGTGATCGCGCGGGGAATGGTCGATTCCATCGACGGTCCTGCCCGCGTTCGCTACCCGCACGTGAGGCGGGGGTTCCTAGAGCGCGGACCGGACTCTCGGGCTGAACGAGGCGTGGACGAGTGGGTGCGAGTCGACTGGGAAACCGCGCTCGATCTCGCCGCCACGCATCTCGACCGCATTCGCACCGATCACGGCAATGAATCCATATTCGGTGGCTCTTACGGGTGGGGCAGTGCCGGGCGGTTTCATCACGCCCAAAGCCAGGTCCATCGATTCCTGAACTCGATCGGTGGCTACACCCGCCACGTCGACAACTACAGCTTCGCGGCCGCCATGGTCACCACGCCGCATGTGGTGGGCAACTACTGGAAGCTGCGGGATCAGTTCACGCCGTGGACCGCAGTGGCAGAGCATGGGGAGTTGGTCGTTGCCTTCGGAGGAATCGCGTCGCGTAACACCCAGGTCGGCAACGGCGGTGCCGGCCGCCATGAGCTGCCGGGAATGCTTCAGGACTGTCGTGATCGTGGTGTCGATTTCATCGGTTTCGGACCGGTGCGTGCCGACCTCGACGTGGGCCTTGACGCCGAGTGGCACTTCCTGCGCCCAGGTTCGGACATGGCTGCGATGCTCGGCATCGCTCACACGCTCATCACCGAGGGACTCCACGACACGGCGTTTCTCGATCGGTACACGGTGGGTGCCGATCGATTGATCGACTATGTCACCGGCGCGATCGATGGCGACGCCAAGACAGCCGAATGGGCGAGCGAACGATGCGGCGTGCCCGCTGATGTGCTCGTCTCCGTGGCTCGGCGGATGTCGGCGTCCCGCACGCTTGTTTGCACTGCGCTCGGCGTGCAGCGGGCCCAGTATGGCGAGCAGCCGATGTGGATGACGATCGCTCTGGCGGCGCTGCTCGGCCAGATCGGTCTGCCCGGCGCGGGCTTCGGCCTGGGCTACGGCCAAAACGCCCTGGTCGGGCGCGCCGGGCCCGAAGTGCAATGGGCCAGCCTTCCGCAAGGGAAGCGAGGGGTCGACACGTTCATCCCTGTCGCTCGGATCGCCGACCTGCTGCTCAAACCCGGTCAGCGCTTCGACTACGACGGCAGCACTCTGACCTACCCGGACACACGGGCGATCTATTGGAGCGGCGGAAACCCGTTCCACCACCATCAGGACCTGTTCCGGTTGCGAGAAGCATTCCGTCAGCCGGAGGTCGTCATCGTGAACGAACCGTTCTTCACCGCTACTGCGCGCCACGCCGACATCGTGTTTCCGACAACGACCACGCTCGAACGCAACGACTGGTCGTCGACCAACGCCGAGTTCGTGCTCACTGCGATGCACAAGGCGATCGAGCCGGTTGGGGAGAGCCGCAACGACTACGACATCTTCACCGCCCTCGCTGAGCGACTGGGCGCCGGCGAAGTCTTCACCGAGGGTCGAACGGAAGAGGACTGGCTTCGGTGGCTCTGGGAGCTGAATTGTGAACGGGCCAGCGCCGCCGGCATCGTGCTACCCGACTACGAGGCGGCACGAGCACTCGGCTTCATCGATCTCCCCGATCCTGGACGGGCTCAGCACGTGAGCTTCGGTGATTTCCGCCACGATCCCGAAGCCGCGCCGGTGCCGACACCGTCGGGACGAATCGAGCTGTTCAGCGAGACCGTCGCGGGGTTCGGCTACGACGACTGTCCGGGCCACCCGGCGTGGTTCGCGCCCGACGAGTGGCTCGGTGCCGACGATCGCACCGCGCTCCACCCGCTCCACCTGGTCTCGAATCAGCCGGCGACCCGGCTGCACAGTCAACTCGACGACGGGTCGACGAGTCAGGCAACCAAGATCGATGGTCGCGAGCCGCTCACCATGCATCCCGATGACGCTGAGTCGCGTGGGCTCGCGTCCGGGCAGCTGGCTCTCATGCGCAACGATCGTGGCGCCTGCGTCGTCGGCATTCGGATCTCCGAGGAGGTGATGCCGGGCGTGATACAGATCGCAACCGGTGCCTGGTTCGATCCCTACGACCATCCCGAGCTCGGCATGATCGACCTCCACGGGAACCCCAACGCTGTCACCCGCGACGTCGGCACGTCGTCGCTCGCCCAAGGGCCGAGTTCTTCCTCGACGTTGGTCCAGGTCGAAGCGTTGACCGTGGACGTTCCGCCGGTTCGCGCCCACGACGGTGCTGCTACCGTCGGCATCCATGGGACTTGAGATTCGCCCGATCGAGGGGGCGGCGTTCGGCGGCATCGTCACTGGCGTCGACCCTTCACGGATCGATGACGTGGTGGCCGACCAACTGCGGGCTGCGTCGCAGGCTCACCACGGCGTTCTTTGCCTCCGTTTCGACGAGCTGCTCACCGTCGACGAGCTCAACGCTCTGACCGCGGTCTTTGGGGAGAACGAGTTTGCGCCGGGACTGATCACCGGCTTCGGCAGGGGTGCGGTCGCAGGCGAGGCGGAGCGATCGGTCGAAGCGCAAGTCGACGAGCTCCGCGCCAACGGTATCGATCCGTATTTGATGTTTCTCGGCAATGTCGACCCCCAAACCGGCGAACGTCGAGAGGTCGACGACAAGTTCTTCGGCGAGTGGGAGTGGCACTCCGACATGTCATATATTCCGGAACCGCCCACCTACAGCCTGCTGCACTCGCGGCAAGTGCCGGCCGAGGGCGGGGATACTGCTTTTTGCAGCCAGGTATTGGCGGCACAGTCCCTCCCGGCGGACGTGCGGGCGCGGGTGGAAGGTCGGGGGATCAAGCACGACTCGACTTACAGCAGCAACGGAGTCATCCGCCCGGGGATGACGGCGCCGCCAACCCCCGTCGACGCGATCGGCGAAGTCCACCCCATTCTCCGCCGGCTTCCGGGAGCGGATCAGGAAGCGTTGTTTCTCGGTCGCCGCACCAACGGCTACGTCATCGGCCTCCCGCTCGAGGAAAGCGAGGCCTTGCTCGACGAGCTCTGGGCGCACGCCACCCAGCCGGAGTTCGTGTATCGCCACTGCTGGTCGGTCGGCGAGGTCGTGGTCTGGGACAACCGGGTGGTGATGCACCGGCGTCATCCGGTCGACCCCGATCAGATCAGATTCATGTGGCGGACCCAGACTCGCGGCGAGGCCGTCGTCCCCGTCTAGGCCACCGCGCCGGTCACGGGCGGAGGTCGTATTGGGGCGTGTCGTGGCGCGGGGTTCGATCGTCGTTGAGTGCGCGAGCGGCAGCGCGCCAGTCGCTCGGCCATTGCTGAGCCAGCGGCTCGATCACGGGCTGGTCCTGCGGGTACTCGACGAGCCGGAGCGCGGCTTCGACCACCACGCGCTGCAACTCGGGATCGTGGGGAGGACCCGCGGTGTGACCGAGTGGGTAGTTCAAGAACGCGGCCCGAGGTGGATTGACTGATGCGGTGATCGACCAGGCCGACGACAGGCTCGTGGTGAGATATCCCTCGGCTTCGAGATGGCGGGCAATCAGACCAACTGTCTGATGGCAAACCGGTCAAACAGGCACCAGCAGGACAACATCGGGCGCCAGCTCCCGCAGCTCATCGGTGAGGGCTGGGATCAGCTCCTCTTTGACTCTGCGTTGGGAGTAGATGCCGCCCATGAACGTGAGCCCGGTAGGCGCTAGCGATCCGATGGTTCCGTCATCTTCAAGCGCACGCAGCGCTTCGACCGGGAGAACGACGTTCGGGTCGGCTTTTGCATCTGTGGTGTCGTAGGCGAAGTGACTGATCCGTAGATCGTCGACATCGACGTCCATTGGGATTCGCCGATGACTCGTGTCGTCCTTGTGGTGGAAGGCGACCTGGCCCTGGACGTAGATGCCGCCGGATGCCACGACCGCAACGCGGCTCTCCGCGAGTCGGACGGGAGGGTTGATGGCTGGTGCATCCGGGTTGTTGGCCCAGTTGTAGGCGGGATAACCCAGCGAGGCGTAGGAGTCCCGGGTCTGCTGGATGTAGTCGACAGCATCGAGGGAGGAAGGTGGCTCGATCATTGGCCGGAGACTACCCAGCCATTGGGCTCGCAACCGTGGAGGCCCTTCGTCTGTTGCATCATGACCGGTGCCGGTTCTCCTGCACCAGGGCAGCCGGGGTGGCCGCCGCCGAGGATGTAATGGCCGATCTCGTGGTTGACGAGATACCGGCGATAGGTGTCGATGTCGGCCGGCCAATCGTCGGTGGCGTGGAACCACCTCTCGCTGTTGAACGCGATCCAACCGTTGCGCGCACACGAGTAACGGCCAAGAGTCTGCAGGGGATAGCAGAGCTGGTCGACTCGATTGGGTGACGCGACCGTGATGGTGAAGAGTCCACCCTCGTCGACCAGACGAAAGCCGGCCCCGCGGGAGATCCACGATCGTGGGTCACTCAGTGTCTCGATCACGAATGTCACGAGCTCGTCCTGATTGAGTTCGCCGGCCAAGTCTTCATCGACCTCGATCGAGAATTCGATCATCGGCGAGCCCTCGATCTCGAGCGTCGATGGCAAGGTCGTCGTGGTTGTCGTCGTCGTGGTCGTGGTCAGGCTGGTGGTGCTGGTCGTCGTCGGCGACGAGGTTGTCGTCGTCAGGCTGGTAGTCGACGACGTCGATGTCGCCGGCGGCGCCGTTTCCGGTTCAGCGCCCGCCGCACACGAGACTGCAGCGAGCGAGAGCAGGATGAAGAGGGAGACCCTCCGCACTCATACCTTGATGACGAGGGCGTCGCCTTGACCGCCGCCACCGCAGAGTGCGGCCACGCCGATCCCGCCGCCTCGACGCTTGAGCTCGTAGGCGAGTGTGATCGCGAGGCGGGCGCCGCTCATGCCGATCGGGTGGCCGAGGGCGATGGCCCCGCCGTTGACGTTGACGACGTCGTCAGGCAGGGAGAGATCGGCCATCGAGCCGAGGGCGACGGCGGCGAACGCCTCGTTGAACTCGAAGAGGTCCACATCGCTGAGCGACAGGCCGGCACGCTCGAGCGCAACCATGGTGGCGCGGCTCGGCTGGGTGAGAAGCGATGTGTCGGGCCCGGAAACCTCGCCGTAGCTGATGATTTCGCAGAGTGGCTCGACGCCGAGTGCTTCGGCCTTGGCCATGGTGGTCACGATGGTGGCTGCGCCGCCATCGGAGAGTTGGCTGGCGTTGCCGGCGGTGACGTTGCCGCCCTTCTCGAAGGCACCCTCGAGCGCACCGAGGGTCTCGGCGGTGGTGCCGACGCGGATGCCTTCGTCATCGCTGACCTCGATGTCATCGCCGCGTCGTTGCGGCACCATGATCGACACGATCTCCTCGGCGAGCAGCCCGTCCTTCTGCGCCCGAGCAGCGCGCTCGTGAGACAGGGCCGAGTACTGGTCCTGTGGCTCGCGAGCCATGCCGGCCGCCGCGGCGTAGCGCTCGGTGCCGGCACCCATCAGCTCGTGCTCGAGGCTGCAGTAGAGACCATCGAGCGTGAGTGAGTCATGCATGGTGGCGTCGCCGTAGCGGTAGCCGCCTCGGCCCTGCTGCAGGATGTAGGGCGCCTGGGTCATTGATTCCATGCCGCCGGCCACGATCATCTCGCCCTCGCCCGCCGTGATGTGACGGTGGGCGAGCTGGATGGCGTTGAGCCCCGAGGGGCATGCCTTGTTGATGCCGGTGGACGGCACGCTGAGCGGTATGCCGCCCTTGAAGGCCGCCTGCCGTGCGGGCACCTGGCCGGCACCACCCATGACGACCTGGCCCATGTATGCGTAGTCGATGTCTTTGCCGGCGACACCGGCCCGCGCCAGGGCTTCCTTGATGGCGAGCCCGCCGAGGTCGGTACCTGAAAAGGCGGAAAGCCCGCCCGACATCTTGGCGATGGGGGTGCGGGCTCCGGAGAGGATGACGGTCTCAGACATGGCTGAAACCGTATCGGCTCGAATGACTTCAGGCTGCGGTGGGCACCCGAAGCAGGAGTCGCTGGATGTCGGTGGCGAACTCGGCGGCCTTGTGATCTGACGGCAGGTCGAACTGGACGACGGAGCGGTCGTGGAAGGTGAAGCGGAGCTTTGCCAGAGCGATGCGCGCCGGGGTGACGCTGACGAGCTGGAGTGAACCGAGAGAGTCGCTTCCCCCGACGACGATCTCGCCGTTGAACCGGCTCTTGTTGCACCACAGGACCCGCCGATCGGTGACCACGACGAGGTTGGTGCGGTCGGGCATCTCGCCGCTGTTGGCGATGGCGCCTTGGGCATGACGGCTGAAGACCGACGGGCCGAGGAGGGCAAGGGTGGTCTGGTAGGCAGAGTCTTCGACCCGGCCGTTGGCCACGACCGGCCGCCAGGCTTCGATGCGTTCACCGGCTTCGAGGACAGATTCCAGTGCGGCTTCGAGATGTTCCTTGGTGCCCATGAGCTTCTCCCTATTTCGACGGCAGGGATCGGTGGTTTCACTGCCGCTACTCACTTCGGGTCCCAGGACCAGGGTCTTGCCATCTTGGGTCCATTCGATCCATACGAATGAACCGTAGGACCCAGGCCGATCGATCGGCCCCGGCTCAGGTCGACGCGGGAGGAAGGAGATCGCCCAACAATCCGCTCCATTCGGCGATGCCGCAACCATTGGTGCGATCCACGGTGGTGTCGACGGTTGCCCCGTCGAGCGTGCCGGCAATGACGGCCAACTCCGGTCCGCCGTACTGCATCGTGCAGGCCATTTCGTCGGGGAACCCGTCGACCAGCCGGGTGCGCACGTCGTCGTCGTTGAGTGCGAGGCACACGGTGGCGGCGGAGAGCGCGACCGGGTCGCCGGTCAGTGTTGCGGTGTCGCCGAGGCAGGCAAGACGGTAGGTGATCCCTGTGGCCGCGTCGCTGCCGTCGGCGAACACGGTGATCGTCAGGTCCGCGATCGGATACGGGCCGGCGCCGAGGGGCTGTCCGTCGTCGTCGGGAAGGGTGTCGTCGGGCTCGCTGCCGACCGCGGTTTCGCTCGCATCGTCTCCGCACGCGGCGAGGGCGAGGGCCAGGAGAATTGCGAGGATGAATACGGAACGTCGCATGGGGGTGCTCTTTCGTCTACGTACCCATCGGGCACGCTCGTACATCTTTGACGATGAGTCGCCGGTCCTGGTTCCCGGCTGGCAGGCTTGTCGTGTGCATATCAACTGCTGGAAGTCTCCGGACAGCAAGGACGTCATCAAGGCGCCGAACCGTCCGGCCAACGACGTCACAGCTCTTCGCGCCGCGATCCAGGCCGCGCGGACGGGCGAGGCCGATCCCGGGGCTGTGCTCTGGTCGCTGAACCGTGGCTATTCGTCGGGGGCTCGAGCGGTCAGTCGGCTCGTCATTGGCATTGGGCTGGCCTCGGCGGTCTTCTTGGCCATGTTTGCGGTTGTGGCGACGGGCCGGACCCGCGACTACATCCTCATCTCGCTCATCGGTCTGCTCTTTGTCAGCGGGGCGACGGCGGGATTCGCCTACCGGTTCGATGTCGGGCTCGTGGTGCGCGGCGATGGTTCCATGCGACGCGAAGGTTGGAATGGCGTTTCGACCACGGACCTCCGTGCGTACGAGCGGGTCACGGTGAAGCTCGAAGAGGGCTCGGACGATGCCGCCTGGTTCGACGGCACCAACTAGAGCCCGCGACGGAGTCGTTTCTCGAAGTACATTGCCCGGTCGGCAGCGTCGATCAGGCCGTCGCCGGGCTCTCCAGGAAGTGCAACTGCGGTACCGAATGAGGCCGAGCACGGGAGGGTCACGTCACTCCAGCCGACCGGTTGATCGACAGCTTGACGGATCCGCGCGATCGTGCGGGCCAGATCGGCCTCCGTCACATCACTGAGGAGCACCACGAACTCGTCGCCTCCAAGGCGGGCGACCATGTGGGCCGGATCAACGCTGTCGCTCAGGCGTTCCGCCACAACGACCAGCAAGCGGTTGCCGGCTTCGTGGGTGTATCGGTCGTTGATGGGCTTGAGACCGTCGAGATCGAGATAGATCGCGGCGCGAGTGTGGGCAGCGCTCTGTCGCGCCAGCCATTGTCCGGCTGCGTCGCGGGATGCCACGCCCGTGAGCGGGTCGGTGGCGGCCCGCTCTGTCCTGGTGGCGCGGAGTTGGGCGGCAACCTGGTTCGCCAGGATGCGAAGCGCTCGAAGTTCGCCGCCATTGAAGTTCCGGGGTGCGGTATCGAGCACGCACAGGCTTCCGACAGGCAGGTCAGGGTCGATCACGAGCGGTACACCCGCATAAGCCCGGATGTGGGGCTCGTCGGTCACAAAGGGATTGCCGATGAAGCGGGGGTCGTGATGTGTGTCGTTGACGACCATCGTGTTCAAGATCGCGACGGTGTGGCCGCAGAATGATATTTCGCGGGCCGTCTCGTCAAGATCGAGACCGACGGCTGCTTTGAACCACTGACGGTCGGCGTCTATGAGTGAGATTGCGGCAATTGGTGTCTTGAGAACATATGCCGCGAGTTCGGTGATCTCGTCGAATCGAGTCTCTCGCGGTGTGTCGAGGACGGACAGCGACGCGAGCGACGCCGCTCGTTCGGTCTCGTTCTCGGGTATCGCGGGTGCTTGCATTCCGCCCAACCATCGGCGGGACGGCGCTCAGATTGAGTCGGTGGTCTACCAGCCCCTGGCGGCCCATTCATCGAGGTGAGGCGACTCGTTGCCGATAGTGGTGTCGAGACCGTGCCCTGGTAGCACGAGCGTGTCGGCGTCGAAGGCGCGGAAGAGTCGATTCTCGACGCTCTCCAGGATGGTGGCGAAGTCGCCGTTCTCGAACTGGGTGGCACCGGGGCCACCCGGGAACAGAGTGTCGCCACTGAAAACGAGGGGCGCACCCTCGACACTGAACGACATCGAGCCCGGTGTGTGTCCTGGCGTGAGATGCGTGTGAATGCGCAACTTGCCGATCTGGATGACCGATTCGTCCTCGAGCACGAAGTCGTAGCTCGGCAGCATCGCGGCGTCGGCGGCGGTGATTCCGACTTCGTAGCCGGCGTCGCGGATCGCGGGGACGGCCTGGATGTGATCCCAGTGGCCGTGCGTCTCCAGGACCGTGCGTACGCCGAGCGTTTGGCAGACCTCGAGCAGCTTCTCGTGTTCGTTCGCCGCGTCGAGCAGGACGGCGTCGCCCGTCTCTGTGCAGCGAATCACGAAGACGTTGTTGTCCACCGGGCCTACGACGTAGCGGTGAACCTCGAGTCGGCTGTCAGACCAGTGAAGCGTCATAGGAGGAGGTTATCGGTCGGTCGGGGCTCGGCCCGAACGGATGCCGGCTACGCGGCCGGTTCGTCCTCGACGACCCGTGTCGCGGCGGCGATGATGCCCTCGGATCCGCAGACCCAGCAGCCGATTGCTGCGGTGCCTCGCCAGGTGACGTCGCAGCGGCCACAACGTCGCAGTCGCTCGCTCGTCAGATCATCCGGAATGGTGGTGTCGCCCACGGGGGCAACATAGGTCGCCGCCAACCGGTAACTGGGTGATCCCCCGACCAAGTCACGCTGGGGACAGACCCCAGCGTGACTTGTACCACCGCTTCCCACTTCGCGCAGAACGATGGGTTGGAGGCTCGACGGGTGCGAGCACGTCGCCCAGCGGCTCGGACGGACGACGCGGTCGGAAAGGTGTACGCAGCTGCCAACACGCGGTATGGACTGCTCGACAGTTCGGCTGCAGCAAGTGCCATGAGAAGCCTGGCCTCGGCCAGCGCCGGGCTCCCCGGTTGAATGCGTGGTACCACCCACCGTCCGCCTGTACTCGTGCCTGTCTCGCCATCCCCCGACGGTAGGGATGGGCTGTGACAGACCACGCTGGGAACAGCGCCATCGCTGCGACCGCGCAGTCCCAGCGTGACTTGGCCTAGCCTCTACTGGGTCGCGGGACGCCCCTGCGGCGGAGAGAGGAACAGACATGGCTCCGACCCCTTGCCCCAACGCCGATGGCTCGTCGCCGCAGCGCCGGGAGTTCGACGAAGCACCCGAGATGTGCATCGATCCCACCAAGTCCTACACGGCCACCATGGAGACCACCCTCGGCACGATGGTGATCCACCTCAACGCCGCCGCTGCCCCCAAGACCGTCAACAACTTCGTGACGCTGGCTCGCTACCACTACTACGACGGCATCATCTTTCATCGCATCATCAAGGGTTTCATGTGCCAGGGCGGCGATCCGACCGGCACCGGCCGTGGCGGCCCCGGCTACCGGTTCGAAGACGAGCTCCCGGCCCCCGGCCGCTACGAGGTCGGCTCGCTCGCCATGGCCAACGCCGGCCCCGACACCAACGGCAGCCAATTCTTCATCGTCTCCGGTGGCAGTGGCGTGGGTCTTCCCCCGCAGTACTCGCTGTTCGGAAAGGTCGTCAGCGGCCTCGAAGTTGTCGACGCGATGCAAGCCGTGTCCACCGATCGCAGCGACCGTCCCGACACGGACGTCGTCATCAACTCGATCTCCATCGAGGAGAGCTGAGTCATGGCCATCGAGACTCTCGGCGTGGTCGGTGCCGGAGCGATGGGCGCCGGGATCATCGAGGTTGCGGCCAAGGCCGGCGTCACCGTCGTGGCCCGGGACATCTCGCCGGAGGCTGTTGAGGCGGGGCAGCGCCGTGTCGAGGGCTCGATGGCCAAAGCGGTCGAGCGGGGCAAGCTCGAAGAGCCCGCCCGCGATGCCGCCGTCGCGTTGATCGCCTGGACGACGGAGTTGGCCGACCTGGCTGCCTGCGACCTGGTGATCGAAGCGGCCCCGGAGATCCTCGAGCTGAAAAAGGAAATCTTCGTCGAGCTCGACGGCATTCTGGGCGCTGAAGCGATCATCGCCACGAACACGTCGTCGTATCCGATCATCGAAGTGGCCATGTCGACCGGCCGGGCCGACAAGGTCGTCGGGATGCACTTCTTCAACCCGGCCACAGTCATGAAGCTGGTTGAGGTCATCTCGACCCAGCGCACCGCCGACGCCACGAAGGATGCGGCAGCCGCGTTTGCCGCTGACGTGTTGGGCAAGCGGGTCGTGCACTGCAAGGACCGTGCCGGGTTCGTGGTCAACATGTTGCTGGTGCCCTTCCTTTGCCAGGCGATGCGGATGTACGAGGCCGGCCATGCGTCGGCAGAAGACATCGACGAGGCCATGAAGCTCGGCGCCGGACACCCGATGGGGCCACTGACGCTCAGCGACATGATCGGCCTCGACGTGATGCTCTGGACTGCCGAGTCGCTCCACGACGAGTACAACGAGGCGTTCTACGCACCACCGCCGCTTCTTCGCCGCATGGTGACCGCCGGCCACCTCGGCCGCAAGACGGGCCAGGGCTTCTACCGCTATTAGCCGACCAAGTCACGCTGGGGTCTGTCCCCAGCGTGACTTAGTTAGTCGCGGTGGACTACGGCGCTGTAGGGGGCCGTGGGGGACGGGGCGGCTCTCGGGGTGCTTGGTATGTCGATGTAGCGGATGCTGCCGGCGACCACGGTGGCGATCAGCGCCAGCGCTGCAGCGATGACCAGCACGCCCAGGAACTCGCCGGCCGTCGACTCGATGGTCACCAGCGAGGCCAGGATGCTGATGCCGGCTGCCGCGCCCAACTGGCCGAACATGTTGAGCAGGCCGGTGCCGACGCCGATCTCGGAGTCGCCGACGGCCTTCGTGAGCGCCGCGATGATCGGAGGACGACAGACTCCGTTGCCGGCGCCCGCCATGGCCACACCGATCAACACGATCGGGATGGATCGCTCATAGGCCCCGAGCCCGATCGCTGCCAGTCCGACAGCGATTGACAGGGATCCCAGAATGACCGTGGCGCGGCCTCCGAATCGTTGCACCAATCGGCCCGCGTTCGCCGAAGCGATGGCGAAAGAGAGTGGGCGGGGGAGGATCATCAACGAAATCTGCGATGTCGAGAAGTCGAAGATCGACGAGAGCATCACCGCGGTCAGGATGAGCCCCGCCATGTAGGGGCCGTTGATGAACAGTTGGCTCCCGAGCGCCCGCCAGACGGTGTTCTTGCGCAGCACGTCGAGGCTCACGAGTGGCTGTTCGACCCGTCCTTCGTAGGCAGTGAACGCGACGAGGACGATCGGAGCGAACACGAGTCCCGCAATGACGAGCGGGTGATCCCAGCCAACGTCGGCCGCTCGGTTGATGGCGGCGAGGAGTGAGCCGACGCCCGCGGTGAGCAGGATGGCTCCCATCAGATCGAACGAGTGGTGCCGGCGTTCCTGCGTTTTCGGCAGGACCCGTGCGGCCAACACCACGGCCGTCAGCATGCCGACACCTTGGATGATGAAGAGGATCCGCCAACTCGTCAGGTCGATCAGTGGTCCGCCGATGACGACCCCCAATGCCGGCGATGCGGATGTCACGGCTCCCCAGGTGCCGGCGATATGGGTCCGGCGATCCTCGGGGTAAACGGACATCATGATCGCCAACGCTGATGGACCCGTTGACGCGCTGAATGACTGTGCGACCACGCGTGCGGCGATCAGCGTGCCGGCGCTCCAAGTGCCGGCCGTGACGAACGACATGATCGCCGCGCCAGTGAAGCCGATCAGATACATACGACGATGGCCGTAGATGTCGCCGAGTTTCCCGGCCATCGGTGTGAACACGGCGAACGCCAGCAGAGGAGCGGCGATCACCCACGTGACGACGGCGACCGTCGACCCGAGGTCATCGGCGATGTCGGCCAACGCCGCGGACAACACAGTGATGGTGAACGAACTCGACGCCACTCCGACGAGCGCGACTCGCTGCACCGTTTTCGGGGAGTAGCTGCGGGGGTTCACTCGTCCACCGTACGTGAACGATCGTTTACTTCCCTGGTCGGCGGCCGGCCCATTGGTGGGCGATGTCTCTGGCTTCCACCTCGAACGGGATGGCCAGGTACGCCTCGTTGTGGTTGCGCAGGCGGCGGAGCGCTCTCAAGTAGTCCAGGACATACCGAGTCAGGAATCGGCGGGGCCCCAACTCCACGAACTGATGGACATGCACCAGTTCGTGGGCGATCAGCTCGCGCGTTCCGCTGCGGTCGTCGTCGCGGCGCAAAAAGATGAACGGGCCGAAGGTCATGCCGTCCGCCCCGGCGGCCAACGTCGGCACCTGCACGATTCTCACCCGCTTGGCGACGGCGTTCGGGATAACGTCGTAACCAGAGATCTCGGGGCCCTCGAGACGCCGCATCACGCCACCGTAGAGGAACTGCCATGCCAGGAGTTGCCGCTCACTATGGGCGAGTGCGTGGAGTCCTCGATCAGATAACCGCCGCACTCGAGTCGATGGGGCTCGATCCGGCGACGGGTGTCGACCCTGCCGTACTCGCTCCGGCCGACGAATTCCACCTCGGTGGGCATGAGGCCACCATGGCGTTGACGGCGTCGCTAGGGATCGACATCGACTCTGCGGTCCTCGACGTCGGCTGCGGGCTCGGAGGCCCTGCTCGGGAGATGGCGCGCACCTACCGCTGCCACGTAACCGGCATCGATCTATCCCCGGAGTTCGTCTACGCCGCCGAGGGCCTGTCGCTCATGACGGGCATGGAACGGTCGACGAGTTTTGAAGTCGGCGATGTCACGGTGCTCGACCGAACTGATCGAGCGTTCGACGCCGCCACCATGATCCACGTCGGTATGAATGTGCCCGACAAGCCCGGGCTCTTCGGCGCCATCGCCGCGGCCCTGCGACCCGGTGGCCGCTTCGGGATCTACGACATCATGCGAACTGCGGGCACCGACACCGACCTTGCTTTCCCGTTGCCGTTTGCGTCAGACGAGAACGACAGTCACCTCGCCACCAGCGACGAATACGTTGCTGCGCTCGAAGGTGCGGGGATCTCGATTGTTCACGTGATCGAACGCAGCGACCTGGTCGGACGAGTCATTCGCCGCGCCGCCGATGGGCCCAGAACGGCGCTCAACCTCGGATTGGTGATGGGGCCGGAGTTCCCCGCGATGTTCTCGAACTTGCGCGCCGCCGTTGAAGGTGGGTTCGTCCAGCCGATCGAGATCGTGGCCGAGAAGTAGCTTCAGGCCCAGTCGGCGAGGAATGCCGGCAGGTCAGCAAGCGAGTCGAGCATGGGGGCGTCGTGTGAGTCGGCCACAGACGGGTCGGCATGCTCCATCTCCCAGGTGACGTGGTAGGGGATGTGGATTCCGCGCCCACCGATTTCGATGACCGGCAACACATCGGACGGCAATGAGTTGCCGATCATGACGAACTCTCGCGGGAGCACGCCGTGCAGTCCCAGCAGCTCACGGTAGGTCGTGGGGTCCTTGTGGGCGACGACCTCGGTCCGCCAGAAATGGTCCTTCAGACCGCTGCTGTCGATACGGGCGAGCTGATGATAGAGGTCGCCCTTGGTGATGATCATCAGCGTGTGCTCGCGGCCGACCGCCTCGAGCACTTCGACAACGTCGTCAATCAGCTCCGCCGGCCGGTCGAGCAGGTGGTGGCCGAGCTCGAGAATCGTCTGGAGTTGCGCCGTGTCGATGTTGCCATCAGAGATGTCGATGGCGGCTTCGATCATCGACAGGGTGAAGGCCTTCACGCCATAGCCGTAGCGGTTCATGTTTCGCTTCTCGATGGCGAACAGCCGGTCCCCGACCTCGTCGGGATCCGCCCACGCATCGAGCAGATCCTCGAAGATTCGGGTGGTGGCCTGGAAGCCGTCCTCGTTGTGCCAGAGCGTGTCGTCGGCATCGAACCCGATGATCATCCCGGCAGCGTAACGGACGCCTTATCCACAGATTTGGTGACCGTCCCCCAACCGGAAATCGACGCTCGATACGTTCCCAACATGGCCGCATGTCAGCGCCCCGGTTGTAGTCGCCCTCAGGCAGGCACGATGCTTCTGCATCGTGGTGAACGGCGCGCTGAGTTGGTTCCGCTCGGAGACGCGGTTGGTGATCGATATGGCGTAGTGCTGTGCGAGACACATCTCATGCGAGCAAAGGCGCCGAAGGGCTGGCAGTTGGTTGATCGCCGCGACGCAACGCCGGCACCGGCACGACCGCGTGTCCACGGCGCACGGGGATCATCGACGAATCCGGCTTCGCAGACCTGGTCGCCTACCCGTGGACGTCAGGTTCCTGACGTGCTCAGCAGTGCTCGCTCACCCTTGCTCAGGCGCGCGTTCCTCGGCCTCGACGACGGCCTCGCCGGGCTCGAGCGGGTGAATGATGAGGTCGATACCGATCCACAACGTCTTGGCGATGGGGTGGAACAGGGTCGGGACGAGTACGGCGATGGCCACAGTCACCGCAGCGAGCGGCACGAACTCGACGTCGGGCCACATCAACACCATTCCGCCGATGAGCGTGATGGCGATCAGGGCGAACGTGAAGATCGTATTCATGCCGACCGCGCCGACGAAATGACCGTCCTGGCGCTCGAAGACGTAGCCGCACCGCGGACACCGGTCTCGCAGCCGAAGGAACCCCTCGGTCAGGTCACCCTCGCCGCAGACAGCACACCTTCGAGTGAGGCCGCGAAGGATCAGGCGAGACTTGCTGGGGGTAGCGATCACGAAGAGGAGCCTACGGTCGGGCAACTCCGACTCGCGGTCTGACAGACGCTCCCGACCCATGTGGCTGAAACATCTGAGAGCAACTCTTCCTCACGTTCGCCCGGGGCCGAATCTGTTTGCCCTGGTCGTCGGTATGGTCGTGTTCGGCTGGCTGCTGCGAGATGCCGAGCCGTTCAGCGGCACGCCGTGGATGTTCGTGTTCGTGGTGTGGGGCTGGATCCTCAGTCTCGTACTCCACGAGTTCGGCCACGCGTTTGTGGCGTTCTCGGCGGGCGACTACTCGGTTCAGGAGAAGGGCTATCTCACTCTCGATGTGACGAAGTACGTCCATCCCGTGATGAGCATCCTCCTCCCGATCGTAATCCTTGTGGCCGGCGGCATTGCCCTTCCGGGTGGTGCCGTATGGGTCCAACCGATGGCGATGCGTTCGCGGGGTTGGCGAACGGCCGTCTCGCTCGCCGGGCCCGCAATGAACCTGTTGTTCGCCCTGTTTTTGCTGGTGCCTGTCCGCATTGGCTGGATCGGCGGCGACAATGTCAACCTCACGGCAGGGATCGTGTTGATAGCGTGGTTCCAGATTGTCGCCATAGTGCTGAACCTCCTGCCGATCCCCGGGCTCGACGGGTTCGGTGCGATCGAGCCCTGGTTGAGTCCGTCGGTGCTCCAGAAGGCCGACCAGTTCCGGCCCTACTCGTTCGTGCTTCTGATAGCGGTCCTGATCGGGGTGCCGGACGCCGCGGAAGCGCTATTCGGCATCGCCGATCGGTTCACCGGCGCCCAGGATGTGCCTGGCGAAGTGTGGGCGAGCTACGCCTTGAGCCAGTTCGAGTTCTGGAGCTGGTAACCCTCGTCGGCTGACTAGGTTCGAGGAATGTCGTCGCGCTCGAGCAGGGCAATCCGTTTCACCATCGGTGGGCTCTCGCTTCTGCTCGTGCTGCTGGTGGTCCTGATCGCCAAGCCGCCGCCGACGGGCGAGGGCGAGCCTCTGGCCGGGGCACCCGCCGACGTGACCATGGAGTCCACCACATCGACCACGACGACCACGACGACCACGACCACCACCACGGAGCCGCCGTACGACGGCTGGGTGGATCCGGAGTCGTCGGGTGAACCGTGGGGCGAAACGGTGGAGGGGTTGCTCACATTCCGCGGCAACCCGACACGCTCGTACTACGGCGAGGGTCCGGTGCCAACCGACCCGGAGATCCTGTGGCGCTT
Source organism: Acidimicrobiales bacterium (assembly GCA_029263175.1). Lineage (GTDB taxonomy): Bacteria > Actinomycetota > Acidimicrobiia > Acidimicrobiales > Aldehydirespiratoraceae > JAACCU01. The sequence continues at coordinate 63,393 of JAJCXZ010000111.1, forward strand.
CCCCGACCAGGCAATGTGCTCCAACTCGTCGGTTGGCGAGGAGGTCATCAACTGGTGTGGCTCGGGGTGGACGGGGCAGCCTGCGATCTTCGAGCGTGAGGGGCAGACGTGGGTGACGCTCGGCGCATACAGCCGCAACGTTCACTTCCTCGACGCGGACACCGGTGAGCGGTTGCTCGACGACTTCCCGACCGGAGACATCATCAAGGGCTCGGTCACGATCGATCCCGACGGCTATCCGCTTCTCTACACCGGCAGCCGCGACAACTTCTATCGAGTGGTCGCCTTCGATGGTGATGCTCCACGCGAGCTCTGGGCGCTCTCGGCCACTGATGTCTCGCCCACCAAGTGGAACAACGACTGGGACGGCGCCGGACTGGTCATCGACGACTATTTGTTCATCGGTGGTGAGAACAGCCAGTTCCACATTGTCAAGCTCAACCGTGGGTATGGCGTTGATGGCATGGTCACCGTTGATCCCGAGCTGGTCTTCAACACGCCAGGGTGGGACGACGAGCTGCTCGCGGCGGTCGGCGGCAATGTGTCGATCGAGAACTCGGTGGCGATCTCCGGAAACGTCGTCTACTTCGCCAACTCGGGTGGCCTGATCCAGGGATGGGACATCTCTGGGTTGGCGTTGGGGATCGATCCCACACAGGTGTTCCGTTATTGGGCGGGTGATGACATCGACGCCTCCCTTGTGATCGATGGCGAAGGAATGCTCTATGCCGGAATCGAGTACGAGCGTGGCAACGCTCGGAGCCATGAAGTCGGCCAGATCATCAAGCTCGATCCGTCCGCGGTGGGCGACCCTCTGGTTTGGGGCGTGGCGGAACGGCCGCGACTCGACTCGGGGGTTTGGGCGACGCCCGGGTTGTACGAGGATCTCCTGATCGTGCCGACCGATTCCGGCGATGTGGTCGGTCTCGACACCACGACGGGTGCTGAGCGATGGCGGGTCGAGCTCTTCGGCCCGACGTGGGCGTCGCCAGTGATCGTCGACGGAATCTGGATCCAAGGCGACTGCAACGGTGTACTCCACGCCTTCGACATCACCGATACAAAGGCTGAGCCGGTCCCGCTCTGGGAGGTCGAGCTGAGTGGCTGCATCGAGTCCACGCCGGCTCTCTGGCGAGGCCGGATCGTGGTCGGGACCCGCGCCGGCTACCTCTACGCGGTGGGCTAGTCACCTACGGCCGTAGGTCGTCGGCGAACAGCGAGACGAGTTCGCCTAGCCAAGCTCTCGGTGTGTCGTAGTTGTCCTGATCGGTTTTGCCGAGGCGAACGACGACGAGGTCGCAGGTCGGCACACAGACCACCCGTTGCCATTCGAACCCACTCGCCCAGAACATGCCGTGCTCGTCGTTGGCGGTCCACCAGTGGGTGCCGTAGTGCGAGCCGTCGTCGTCGACGGCACGGGTGCGGCGTTCCTCTTCGACCCAGCCCCTCGGGACCACTTGGCGGCCGTTCCAGACGCCGCCCCGAAGATGGAGCAAACCGAACCGAGCCCAGTCACGCGCGGTCATGTGCAGATACGACGAGCCGACGAACGTGCCCCTCGTGTCGTAGGTCGGGGTCGCCGAATTCATCCCGACGGCGTGGAAGAGATGCTCGCGCATCCACGCGGTGGCCTGGTCGTCCTCGCCGATGAGATCACACACGATTCGGGCAACGATGTTGCTCGTGCCCGACGAGTAGTTGAACGTTGTTGCGGGCTCATGGGCGAGCGGGCGAGCGATCGTGTAGCCGGCGTGGTCGTCGGCGCCGGCGCCGAAGAGCATGTCGATGCAGTGGCTGAAGCCCTCGCCACCGTCCTCGGGCAGCTTGTAGCTCTCGTTGAACTCGAGCCCGTCGATCATGCGGAGCAGATGGGTGAGCGTGATCGAACTGCGGGAGTCGCCCGCCCATTGGGCGATCGGCGCCGGGGCGTCGGGATCGAGTCGGCCCTGCTCGACCAGGATGCCCACCAGCGAGTGCAGCACGGATTTCGCCATGGACCACGACAGCAGCGGGGTAGCGGCGTCAGCACCAAAGCCATAGCGTTCCGCCACGATTCGACCCCGGTGGACGAGAACGACGGCATGGGTCTCGCCGAAGGTGGGGTCGACGTCGTCACCGAACGGTAGAGCGAGGAGACGTTCGGCTTCGGCGGCGATCGGTTCGGGCAGCGGCGCGGTCGGCCACCAGCCATCGGTTGGCCAGGCGACATCCCCCGGCTGGGCGGGGAGGGAAGGAAGGTCAGCGAGGGCCGGCGGCTCGAGGATGCTCATCCCCGCAGCATCTCACGAACGATGCCAGACCGGTCCGTTCGGTGTGTCCTCGACGACGATCCCACGAGCGGTGAGTTCGTGGCGGATGCGGTCGGCCTCGGCGAAGTCCTTTGAGTCGCGGGCTGCGGTTCGGGCCGCCACGAGCGCGTCGATCTCGGCGCCGTCGTCGTCACCATCCGCGGCGGCAACAGCCCCGACCCTGACGCCGAGAGCGCCCGCCAGATCAACCGTGGTGGCCACAAGGTTGGCTGCCTCGGCGTCGTCGGCATCGAGTGCCGCGTTTGCGCGGCGAGCGAGTGCAAACACCACAGCCATGGCGTCGGGTGTGCCCATGTCGTCGTCCATCTCGGCGACGAACTCGGCCACGGCCTGCTCGTCGCGCCCAGCACCGTTAAGGGCAACGCCGGCCCCAGTGGCCTTGCGGGCCATCGCATCAAGGCGCTCGATCGCGGCCCGACCCTGGCTCATCACATCGTCGTTGAGCTCCATCGTCTTGCGGTAGTGGGTCTGAAGCAGCAGGAGACGAAGGGCACGACCGTTGAGGGGGTGTTGGTCGAGCACGGCCCGGATCGTCTGGAAGTTGTTCAGCGACTTCGACATCTTCTCGCCACCGATGTTGAGCATCGCGTTGTGCATCCAGTGGGAGCAGAACTCTCGTCCGGCGGCGAGCGCCTCGGCGCGTTCGTTGGTGTGGTGCGGGAACACGAGGTCGGTGCCGCCGCCGTGCAGGTCGAAGCCGTCGCCGAGGATGCCGAGGCTCATGGCCACGCATTCGATGTGCCAGCCCGGGCGGCCATCGCCCCACGGACTCGGCCAGGTCGGTTCACCGGGCTTGGCGGCCTTCCAGAGGGCGAAGTCGAGCGGGTCTTCCTTGTTGTCGTCGACCTCGATGCGGGCGCCGGCGCCTTCGCGGAGTTGGTCGAGCGACCGGTGCACGAGGTCGCCGTAGCCGTCCACCTTGTGGACGCGGAGGTAGACGCCGCTGTCATTGGCGTAAGCCGAGCCGTTGTCCATGAGCGTCTGGATGAACTCGACCATCTCGTCGACATAGTCGGTGGCGTGCGGGCGGTGGTGGGGGTGCAGAATGTCGAGCGCGTCCATGGCCTCGACATAGACGTCCTCCCAGTGCATCGCGATCTCCGGCTCGGTGAGACCCTCCCGTGTGGCGCGGTTGATGATGTTGTCGTCGATGTCGGTGACGTTGGCAACATGGTTGACCTCGACGCCACGCCACTCGAGATAGCGACGAATGATGTCATAGGTCATCGCCTGGCGAGCATGGCCGAGGTGGGGGTGGTCGTAGACGGTCGGACCGCAGGCGTACAACGACACCTTGCCCTCGTCGCGTTGGGCGAGAGGGCGTACGTCACCGGTGAGCGTGTCGTACAAGCGGATCACGAGGGTCAACCTTCTGTTTGCTGCTCTGCCGGTTTGGCGAAGCTGGATCAGTAGAGCGGAGCCACCGGTGCGGTGAGATCGACACCGCACAGAGCAGCAAGCTCACGCAAAATGGTAGGCGCTGACTCATCAGATCCGCCGTGGTTTATGCCGTCGGCCAACGCGCTCAGCTCGGCGAGCGCGGCGGGGGCGTCGAGATCGTCGTCGAGGGCTGCTCGGAGTCGCTTGGCATACGGCACCGGATCGGGTCCGTTGCCGGCGTTGGCTGCGGCGTAGAGACGGTCGAGAAGCTCGGCGGCAGCATCGATATCGCCGTCGAACCATTCCCAATCGGTGCGGTAGTGGTGGCGCATCAGGGCAAGGCGGATCGCCCGTGGGTCCGCGGTTTTCGACAGCTCGCAGACGAAGACGAGGTTGCCGAGCGACTTGGACATCTTGGTTCCCTCGTAGGCCACCATGCCGCAGTGCATCCAGTGGGTGACGAAAGTGACGCCGTTGGCGGCTTCGCTCTGGGCCCTCTCACATTCGTGGTGCGGGAAGATCAGGTCCGAGCCGCCGCCGTGCAGGTCGATGGTCTCACCGATCGTGCCCTTGGCCATGGCGCTGCACTCGATGTGCCAGCCCGGGCGTCCGGGGCCCCAGGGGCTGGGCCAGCTCGGCTCGTCATCGAGAGATGGCTGCCAGAGGATGAAGTCGAGCGGGTTGCGCTGGCGAGGATCGTCGGGGTGTCCGCCGCGCTCGGCGGCGAACTCGATCATCGTGGCTTCGTCGTAGCCGCTGACGGCCCCGAACGACTCGAAGGTCGACACATCGAAGAACACGGTGCCGTCAACGTTGTAGGTGTGGCCCTTCTCGTCGAGGGTTTGGACCATCTCAACCATCTCGGCAACCCATTGGGTGGCGTGGGGTTCGTTGAAAACGGGGCGGGTATTGAGGGCCACCATGTCGCCATGAAAGCGGGCAGTTTCGGCCGCGGCCAACTCAAGGAAGTCGATCCCGAGCTCGCGGGCCTTCGGCAGGATCGAGTCGTCGACATCGGTGATGTTGCGCACCAACTTCACGGTGTGGCCGCGGTCCTCGAGGCGCCGGATCAGCAGATCGTAGGTGAGGTATGTGTTGGCATGGCCGAGGTGGGTCGAGTCGTATGGCGTGATGCCGCAGACGTACAACCGAACCTCGGGCCCCGGCTCGAAGGGGACGACGGCCTGACGAGAGGTATCGAAGAGCAGCACGGCCGCCAACGGTAGCGCCCTCACCCACCGGTTACGAAGTAGCGCGGTTGGTCAACGAGACGGTGAACCGGGCACCACCGAGCGGGGAGTCCGTGACGCTCACGGTGCCCCCGTGGGCTTCGGCGACCCGGCGGACGATGGCGAGGCCAAGACCGGTTCCTCCGGCGTGACGATCGCGGGCACCGTCGATGCGGGCGAAGCGTTCGAAGATCTGGTCTCGGTCACAGACGCTGACGCCGATGCCGTCGTCGTCGACATGGAGGACGGTCCGGCCACCGGAGCCCGCGAGGGTGATGGCGATCCGGCTCTCCGCATGACGGAGTGCATTGTCGACGAGGTTTCGCACGAGGCCGCGGAGCTGGGCGGCGTCGCCGGTGACTCGGGTGGGCTCGACGTCGTCAATCACGACCCGATGGTTGTGCCGGGGCGCCGCCGCGGCGAGTGCATCGAAGACGAGGTCGTCGAGATCCACCGGGTCGCGGCGGCCGACCTGGCCTTCATCGTGGCGGGCGAGGGCGAGGAGATCGTCGACCAGCGCCGCCAATCGATCGATCTGTGCGAGGCAACGCTCTCGGGTTTCGTTGTCGGTTGTGCTCGTTTCGATGTCGATGCGGAGGTTGGCCAGCGGTGACTTGAGCTCGTGCGATGCGTCGCCCACGAACTGACGTTGACGGCGATCGTTGACGGCGAGACGCTCGAGCATGTCGTTGACCGTTTGCGCCAGCGCCTCGATCTCGTCACCTGTCTTGGGTACGTCCAGTGTCGCTCCTTGGTCGTGGGCACTGATTCTTTTTGCATCCGAGCGGATTCGCCCTACCGGGCGCAGCGCTCGGTCGGCGGTGATCCACGTCAGGCCGGCCACGATCACCAGGAGGACCGGTGAGCCGACGACGAGGACCGCGACCACCTTTCCGACCGGCCCGTTGACGACCTCGAGCTCCGAACCGACGATCACCAAGACGTCTCCATGGGTGGGGGAAACGGCTGTGGTGACGTGGAGACGGAGCTCCTCCCGGTCGATCTCGGACTGGCCGTCGTCATGCGATTCTTCGAACGCGACCTGGGTGGTCGACGTGCCGAGACGGGTGGTCGGCGGATGGCCGACCATGGATCGGCCGCCAGTGGCGAGGGTGGAGCCATCCACAGTTCCGATCCAGACGGTGGATTCTTCGAGCCGGGTGTCCGTGAGGGTGAGCGGGTCGGCATCGGCGGCCAGAAGGGATGCCCGCCCCTCGGCGGCCGCGACGAGCGTGGCATCGAGATTGTCGATGAGCTGCGAACGCAGCACGGTGGCGACGATGATCCCGCCTCCGAGCAGTGCCGCGGCCAGCACGAGCGAGACGAAGGCGGTGGCCCGGAATCGAATCCCGCGCACGTCAGCCACCATCCCGTGCGAGTCGGTATCCGGCGCCGCGCACGGTTTCGATGGCTTGGCGCTCGAACGGGCTGTCGATCTTCTTGCGCAGCGAGGAGACGTAGACCTCGACGATGTTTGGGCTTCCGTCGAAGGCGAAATCCCAGACGTGAGCCAGCACATCGCGCTTCGAGACGACCTCGCCGGGTCGACTGAGCAGATACTCGAGGATGGCGAATTCACGGGCAGTCAGGTCGAGCAACGTGTCCCCCCGCCAGGCCCGACCTTCGGCGGGGTCGAGTCGAAGATCTCCGGCCTCGTACATGAGGGCGGGCCCGGCCGAGCCCCTGCGTCGCATCACGGCGCGCAGTCGCGCAACAAGCACCACGAAGGAGAACGGTTTGGTGACGAAGTCATCGGCCCCCGTATCGAGCCCCTCGGCCTCGTCGAGTTCACCCTGCTTGGCGGTGAGCATCACGACCGGCGTCCAGTTGTCCTCGTCGCGTAGCGTTCGGCAGACCACATAACCGTTGATCTTCGGGAGCATGACGTCGAGCACGATGGCGTCGTAGTCGTTCTCGCGAGCGAGCCAGAGACCCTCCTCTCCATCGGCGGCGACGTCCACGGCGAACCCCTCGGCCTGAAGGCCGCGCTGTAACGAGTCGGCCATCGGCGCTTCGTCTTCGACCACGAGGATCCGCATCGGCTGATCGTAGGCGTCAGGAGCTGAGGGCCGGCTGAAGACGCCGAGCAGTGAGGATTCGGTAGGTGGTCAGGAAGATGGTGACGAGCGCCATCCCCCCCACGCCGAGGATGTAGAGCGGGTTGCCGGCATCGGTCCCGGCCTGGGCCCCGTGGAGTATCCCTGCGAACAACACGCCGTAGCTGGTGAGGTGGACGCCTTTCCAGAGGCGCTTGGGCAGCTGATTCATGAGCATCGATGTGGCCTGCACGGCGAGGAGGAGCCAGCCTGAGACCACGCCCCAGGCCACGGCACCGGGGTTCCAGTCGGCGACGCCAGGGATGAGCACATCGAGGATGCCGAAGCCGATGTACGAGTCGAGCATGAGCGCGACCACATGGATGATCGTGAAGACGACAGCGCTGCCGCCGAACCACTTGTGAAGGTCGAGGATCCACCGTGGCTTGGGAATGCCTGGCATGACCTTGCTGCTGAGCAGCAGTCCCCAGATGACAGAGGCTCCGCTCAGGACAAGGGCGACGATGCCGCCGGAGCGAGCGATGTACCACCAGAACTGCTCGCTCATGAGAGATAGTCCTGGATCGGCCCGACGAGATGATGGCGGCCGTCGTGGTCGACGATGAACGCCGCGACGCGGTGTTCGGTGACGATCCGTTCCCACTCGCCGGGGGTCGCGAGGTAGAGCTCGGTGGCGACGGCCTCTGCCCACCACCCATCTGCCGCGATGACCGTCACCAACGTGGCCGCGCTCACTGCGTTCCTGCCGGTTGCCGGGTCGACGATGTGGTGGACGGTGCGCCCGTCCTGCGTCCAGCGCCGGCGCCGATCAGTGGAGGTTGTCACCGCGCCTTCGCTGACGCGCAGGGTGCCGAGTGCGCCGGCACCGAGGCTCGGCTCGACGATTGGGATCCTCCAGCCGTCGCCGCCGGGGGAGGAGCCGCCGCAGCGGATGTCGCCCCCGAGGCTGACGAACACACCGTCGGCGCCCGCAGCGAGGACTTCTTCCACGAGGATGTCGGCCGCCAATCCTTTGCCGATCGCCCCGGGATCGAAGCCAACGTCGTGCGGCATGGTTATCGACTCCATCGCATCGTCGACGACGATGTCGCCACACCCGCGTGCGACCTGATGCATCGGGGGCGCGGTGGCTGTGCCGATCTCGGCGAACGAGCGGTCGTAGCCATTGGCGATCATCGCATCGACGACGCTCGGATCGCACCGTCCGCCGGTGAGCTTCCATGCCTGGATCCCATGACGAACCAAGGTGCGCGTGTCGGCGTGAACAGTGACGGGAAGCCCCCTCGTGGTGTTGCAGCGAGTGATGTCACTGGACGGGCGAAAGCGACTCCATCGCTGCTCGAGCTCGATCAGGCGACGCTGCGCGTGCTCGAGGTGCTCCGGGGAGCCGGTGATCTCGATGACCACCTGGCTCCCCATCGCATCTCCCGAGTGTCGAAGGGACACGCCACTCGGGAACTGGGGAGCCGACACGGGCATGTCAGCTCCCCTGGGTCGCGGCCGGAGCGACAGATGGGTCGGTGGCCGGCGCCGGGAGTGTCCGAACCTCTCGGACCACCGTGACCTGGGCATCGGCAGCCGGCAGAGGGTCGCGGACCTGGGTCGGTGACGCGGCCGGTACCTCGACCACGATCACCCGCTCGATCACATGGACCGGTACGGGCGGAGCGGTTGCCTCGGCCTGACCGGCGGCCGCCATCGCGGCCACCATCAGCAGGGTTGCGCTGGTGGCGACCCCGGTGGCGATGATCTTGCTCGACGCATGAGTGGGCCGAGCGGGCGTCGAGGCCGGATCGCGCTTGGCCTGCAGCGCCCGGGCTCGGGCCAGCATTTCTGCTCGGTCAGTCATCGTCGTCCTCCTCGTGCTCTTTGTGCTCCTCGTAGTCGTCGTGGTCGTCGTCTTCGTAGGCGACCGCTGGAGCCGGGGCATCTTGGTAGACGATCTCGTAAACGACATCGCCGGCGGATGTGGTGGTCGTGGTCAGGTCGGCCAACTCAGAGGCCGGCACCTGCACAACCTCATACTCGGTCGTGATATTGGCCGGGAGGGGTGCCGGGTCGGCGGTTGCGGCTTGGCCGACAGTCATCGAAAGGGCGACCACGCCTGCGGCGGTGGTCATGGCGAGAGCGCCGGCGGCGCTCAAAGCGATCTTGCGGTCCATAGTGCTTCTCCGTCTTCCTTGGGGGATTGCCTCGACCGGCGTGTCGAAGGTGGGAGAAGCATGCGACAGGGCGCCTTCAGGAACGCTGAACGATCCTGAAGACGCCCTCAGGAAGCGTCAGGCGGTCTCGCCTGCTTCCGGGGTGCGGGAGCCGTCGCGCAGCTGGCGCATCACCAAGACAACGACGAACAGCACGCCGAGTCCTCCGACTGTGGCACCGACGACAGCGGTGGTGTCGAGTTCGGGCCAGGCAGCATCAGCCACGATCGCCAATCCGGAGAGGGCGAACAGCAGGCCGATGATCAGGGCGGTGGGATCGAGGGGGTGGCGGGTCATGGGCGGTCTCCAGTGAGTGGGTGGTCGTGGCTGCGGGTTTGGCTCGCGGGACTGTCGATCAGAACTGCGACGAGGATGGCGATGATTCCGAGACAGATCAGGGGCATGGGACAACCCCGGGCGTGCCGACGTTCGTACAGACGGTGACGACGCCGTGGCCGAGGCCGATGTCGAGGTCAAGGTCGAGGAGCCCTGGTTCGGTCCCCTCCAGCAGCACATCCAGATCGATGTCGGGGCCGTCGTCCACGAAGTACTGATCGACTCCTTCGATCTCGATCTCTCCAATACGGCCGTTCATGTCGATGGCGACAGTCATGTCTTCGGGGACGTAGACGGTGACCTCGCCGATGGTGAGGCTGACGCTGGCCGCATGGACGCCGCTGCCGAGCGAAACATCACTGAGATCGACGATGTATTCGCCCACGCCGTAGTGATACTCGTCCTGCAGCTGGTCGACCGAGGCAACGACCACGGTCTTTTCGCCGACTCCGTCGTTCCAGTCGAGGTCAAGGGCGGCGAGACCCCACGCGATCGGAAGAATCAGGAAGCCCAGCAGAACCAGTCCTCGGGCCCGGCCGATGAACGCCGAGAGCACGAGCGCCAGCCCGATGATGGCGAGGCAGATGCCGGCGTAGACGGCGGGGTTGAACACGAACCAGTCGAGCTGGGTGCCGACGACCGCTCCGCCGCTGACAATGAGCAGAACGGCGACGGTCAGCGGCCCGAGGAAGGGCCTTGGTCGTGGCGGGCGTTGGGGCTGCGGAGGGTGCGGCGGGCGAGGTCCGCCGGGATGGCGGCGCCGGTAGCCGTGGCGCCACTGCTGACGCTGGCGACGAAACGACTCACGTGCTTCACCGAGCTCGGTCCGCATTTCCTCGCCGGCGGAGGCGAGGTCGGCCCGAGCGTCGGCCACCGACGAGGCGATGGGGTCGTCCGTGGGTGGTCCGCGGTCAGCATCTTCGTCGTACCAGTCTCGGCGTCCTTCGTGCCGATCAGCGGGCCAGATGAGCAGGGCGACACCGGCAGCGATCAACAGGAGCGGGAAGGCGAGGCCGTCACCGAGCCCGAATCCCGGCAGCCAGACCAGAGGACTGGCGAGGATGAGAAGGGTGCCGATGGCGAGGACGGCTAGGAGGAGAAACCTATTGCCGTCGGGCGAACCTCGCAGTGCTCGCATGGCGGTGGATTCCTCTCGGCCCTCCTTGGCCATGATCAGCCAGGCGAGAAGGTAGAGCAGCACGCCGGAGCCGCCGAAGATCGCGAGGAGTACAAAGCCGATCCGCACGATCACGGGATCGATGCCGAAGTAGTGGCCGAGACCACCACCGACACCGGCGATCACGCGGTCGGAGCGGCTGCGTCGCAGATTGCGTCCTTGTCCGTACGTGGAATCGTCGGATGGCGGAGGGGGAGGGGGAGGAGACTCGGTCGAGTCTTCGGTGGGGGTTTCTTCGTTCATGGGTTCAGTGTGATCCTGCCCGATCATCATGCCCATCGGGGATGACCCTGGTCTTTCCCTGACACCTCAGGGTGCTCTCAGGGTCGTCCCTGAGTGGCATTGGCGCCGCGAAGTGCGATCATCGGTTCATGACTTCGGATTGGCGAGCTCGGATCCCTCCGCGATCCAACACGGACCGTGTGGTCGGTGGGGTGAGCGCCGGCATCGCTCAGGCGATCAACCTCGATCCGATCCTGGTCCGGCTCGCATTCATCGTGTTGACGTTCGGCGGACCGGGTATCCCCGCCTATGCCGTGGCGTGGCTCGTCATGCCCGAGGACCCACGCTCCGGGGCCGCGGATGACGATGCTAGATCGCCGATCGAGCTTCGCCGCGGTGTCGGCCTGGTCCTCATCGTCCTCGGCGCTGTGCTCGGCCTTCGCGAGATCGGGCTCACCCCACCCGACGCGATCGTCTGGCCGATTCTTCTCGTTGGAGCGGGAGTTGGAATCGTGCTCTGGCAAGTGCAGCCCTCGCTGGAGTTCAGTCGGTGGGCCTCTGCTCGGATTGCGGCCGGAATCATCGTGGTGGGTTTGGGGCTCGCCGCGTTCGTGGCCGGCAACATCTCGCTCGGCGCGGTTCGCGACAGCCTGTTCGGCACCGTATTGGTCGTCGGTGGGCTTGCCCTTCTCGTGGGTCCGTGGATGGTCGTGCTGATGCGTGATCGGGCCGACGAGCGCAGACGTCGTCAGCAGTCGGACGCTCGAGCCGACGTGGCCGCCCATCTCCACGATTCGGTTCTTCAGACGTTTGCGCTGATGCAGCGCACCGATGACCCTCGGGAGATGTCAGCCCTTGCTCGTCAGCAGGAACGTGAGCTGCGTCGCTGGCTGTATGCCGACGTTGTCGATCCCGGTCAGTGGACGCTCAAGACAGCGGTCGAGCGCACCACCGGTGTGGTAGAGGACCGCCACGATGTCACTGTCGAGACGGTTGTGGTCGGTGATGCGTCGATCGACACCGCGGTCGAGGCTCTTGTCGCCGCCACCGGTGAAGCGGCGACGAACGCGGCGAAGTGGTCGGGATGCGACTCCGTTTCGGTCTTTGTCGAGGTGACCGACGACGAGGTGCAGTCCTTTGTGCGAGATACCGGCGTCGGTTTCGACCGGGGCGAGATCGCCGAGGATCGGCTCGGTGTGAAGGAGTCCATCGTGGGACGCATGGAACGGATCGGCGGCCGGGCCGAGATCATCACCGCGCCGGGGGAGGGCACCGAGGTGCGCCTCGCCGTGCCGCTGCCAACGGGTACGGTCGGCGCATGAGCCCGGCCTCACCACGCGTCGTGATCGTTGACGATCACCGGATGTTCCGCACCGGCGTTCGGGCCGAAATCGGCGACCATGTCACTGTCGTCGGCGAAGCCGAGGACATTGCTGAAGCGGTCGCCGTGATCGACCAGTGGTCGCCCGACGTCGTACTTCTCGACGTTCACCTGCCGTCGGGTACGGGCCGTGAGGTCATCGAGGCGGTCCAAGCCGGCTCCACCGACACCAAGTTCCTCGCCGTCTCGGTTTCCGATGCTGCCGAGGATGTCATCGATGTCGTGCGGGCGGGTGCACGGGGCTACGTGACCAAGTCGATCTCCGGGCCTGAGTTACTCGACGCGATTCTGCGGGTGCACGACGGCGACGCAGTTTTCTCTCCGCGTTTGGCCGGGTTCGTGCTCGACGCGTTCTCTGGCGGAGCCACGGCTGCCCCGGCGGCCACGGCGGATGATCTGGACCAGCTCACCCCGCGAGAACGAGAAGTCCTCCGCCATCTGGCGCGCGGTTACGCCTACAAGGAGATCGCCCGCCAACTGGACATCTCGATCAAGACGGTCGAAACCCACGCATCAGCCGTGCTCCGCAAGCTCCAACTCTCCAACCGCAACGAACTCAGTCGCTGGGCTGCCGCCCGCCGCATCTGGTGAAGTTGCAGCACACCTCGGAGCACGCGCTGCAACTCGGCTCGTATCACCACATTGGGCCAGACCGAGCTGCCCTCACCGGTCGACAACTTGCCATAGAGCTGGGCTGACGGGTGGACGTAGACCGACGGATCGATTCCTGCATCCCGAGCTGGTAGGTATTCGGGGTGCCAACTGTCCGGTCCATCACCGAGGACGAGATCCAGTCGTATCGCGAACAAGGTGTCGCGAAGTTGTCAGGGCTGGTTGATCTCGGGCTTGTCGAACGAATGCGTGATGCCCTTGATGAGAATGTCGCGAACCCTGGGCGCTGGGTGACAGATGCCGGGTTCCGATCGCAGCGCTGCTTTGGACTCGATGATCCAGTGCTGCGGGGCTACCTCCTTGATCCCGCGCTCGGCGAGAACGCGGCACGGGCGATGGGATCACCGACAGCGAACTTCTTCTTCGACCACATGTTTCTCTTCGAGCCGAACACGCCGGTCGACGAGCACTACTGGCATCAGGACCTGCCGTTCTGGCCGGTTGAAGGCGAGCACGTCGTCTCGATTTGGTTGAGCTTGTACGACTGCACGCCGGAATCAGCGGCCCTCAAGTTCATCCCGGGGTCGCACCACGAGCGAAGGTTCTATCCACCGGTGGGATTCGACGGAACCCCGATGGTGGGCGACTTGGGCCCGCGGGCCGCGCTGGCGATCGACGTCCGCGATCAGTTCTTCGACGACCAGGCTCCTGCTTTTCACGAAGATCCCGAGCTGTACGGCGTCACCGAGTTCAGCTACAAGGCCGGTGATGCAGTGATCTTCAACACGCGGACCGTGCACTCGTCGGGCGGCAACAAGTCACCGGATCAACGGCGGCTCGCCTACTCGGCCCGTTTCATCGGCGATGATGCTCGCATGATGCTGCGCCAGGGGGTGTTTCAAGACCCCGCACTGTTGCCGGATGCCGACGAGCCGTTCGAGGTCGGCGCACCCATGCGTAGCCGGCGATGGCCGAGGGTCTACCCCATCGCCAGTGGTGCGTGATCCAGCTGGGGCAGCACATAGCGAGCGAACAGTTCGGCTTCCTCACGATGGGGGTAGCCCGACAGGATGAAGGCTTCGATGCCGAGGTCCTCGTAGCGCCGGAGTTTGGCGGCTACCTGGTCGGGGTCACCCACGATGGCTGCACCGCAGCCACTACGGGCCCTGCCGATACCGGTCCAGAGGAATGGCTCGACAAAGCCATCGTCGCTCAGCTCACGCAGCTCTGCCTGGCGGCGAACGCCTTCTGACGCCGAATCGAGGGAGCGCTCGCGAATGGCGCGGCCTTCTTCGTCGTCGAGGTGGCTGACGAGACGAGCGGCGGCGTCACGGGCCTCGGCTTCCGTCTCGCGAACGATGACATGGCTGCGGTAGCCGAACTTCAGGTCGCGGCCGTGGTTGAAAGCTCGCTGTTTCATGTCGGCGATGATCGCCTTGACCGCGTCCTCGGTGTCCGGCCACATCAAGAAGACATCGGAGCCCTTGGCCGCGCACTCGCGAGCCGGGTCGCTGAGGCCACCGAAGTAGAAGGGCGGAGCCTTCCCCGAGACGGTGCGAGCGTTGGGCGGGTCGAGCTGGAGTTGAATGAACTCGCCCTGGAAGTCGACCGACTCACCGTTGAGGAGCTGGCGCAGCACTTGCATGGTCTCGAGTGTGCGCGTGTAGCGGGGCACCGACTCGAGCTGCTCGCCGGGAATGTCGCTCGAGATGATGTTGATCTTGAGCCGGCCGTTGAGCATCTGGTCGAGGGTGGCCAGCTGGCGGGCGAGCTGGGGGACCCACATCTCGCCGCAGCGCACGGCCACGAGCAATTGGATCTGCTTGATCAGCGGCGCCATGCCGCCGGCGAAGGCGATGGTGTCGATGCCGAGCTGATAGCCGGACGGCAACAGAATGTTGTCGAATCCGAGACGGTCGGCGGTCTGCACTATGTCGCTGCAGTGCGGGAACGAACTCTTGCGTTCGGGCTCCGGGACCCCGAGATATTCGTAGTCGTCATCGCACAAGGCGGAAAACCAAGAGATTTCGCTACTCATTGTGGATCCAGTTTCATGGCAGGGGAACTCCTTCTGAGGCTTCGATGATGTCGTAGCAATCGTTGCGATCCAGGTTCACCGTGAGAGCGGCGCCGGCAGCGGCGATGCGTACGGGACTCTGCGTGCCGACGATGGCGATCGGACGCGACGGATGGGCGAGCACGAAAGCGGTGGCGAGTGTGGCCCGATCGACACCCTCTCGCTCCGCCAACCGGTCGAGTACTGCCAACAGATCGGGCGCCATGTCTTCGCCGGAGACGAGTCGACCGCCCGCGAGCGGGCTCCAGGCCATGACGGCGGCGCCGGTCTGCATACAGAGATCGAGCGTGCCGTCGCGCATTGGTGCGAGGTGGTGAGCCGAGTACTCGACCTGGCTGCCGGCAATCGGGAACGGCAGGTGCGCGGCAAGCGCTGCGTGTTGGGCCGGTGTGTGATTCGACACGCCAACCTCGACGATCTTGCCCTCGTCCTTCAGCGCCGAGAGCGTGGCCGCTACCTCCGCGGGATGCGTGTACATGTCCGGCCGGTGGATTTGGTACACATCGATCGTGTCGACCTGAAGCCGCTCGAGTGAGGCTTCGCATGCGGCTCGCAGGTACTCGGCGCTGGAGTCGTAGGGGAGAGGGGGCATGATTCCGCCCTTGCTCGCCAGCACCATGCGTGACCGGAGACTCGGGTCGGCGGCCAGCACTTGGCCGAGAAGTTGCTCGGCATCGCCGAAGCCGTCGCCGCCCCAGTCGAATCCATAGACGTCGGCAGTGTCGACCAGGGTCAGCCCAGCATCGAGCGCCGTGTTGAGAACGGTGGCAGCCTCCTCGGCGGTGTGCCCCACGAACCGCCAGCAACCGAAGGCAAGCGCGGGAACGGTGAAGCTGCCGAGTCGACGATCTGAAGGGTCGATCAGTGAGGCCATGTTGGCAAGCTACAAGGGAATGAAAACGCTTGCAGGACTGGTCCGATGTCGCCGTTACGATTCCCTCATCACGAGGGGGCCCGCATGACTGACACACTTCGCTACGGCCTGATCGGCTCCGGCATGATGGGCATCGAGCACATCGAGAACATCAACGCGCTCGACGGGGCCGAAGTCGTTGCGTTCTCTGACCCCGATCCGGGATCTCGGGAAACCGCAGCGGCCGCCGCCCCTCGCGGCGCGGTCTCTCATGTCGGCCACGAGTCGCTGCTGGCAGATCCGGATCTTGACGTCGTGATCCTCGCCAGCCCCAACCACACCCACATCGACGTGCTGCGCGACGTGCTGACCCAGCGTCCTGATCTCCATCTGCTGATCGAGAAGCCGCTCTGCACCACCGTGGCCGACTGCCAAGAGGTACTGGAGTTGGCCGAAGGTCGGTCAGGGCTGATCTGGATGGGGCTCGAGTATCGCTACATGCAGCCGGTGGCGCGGCTCATCGAGGAGGTGCGCGCCGGCGCTGTCGGGAAGCCACGGATGCTGTCGATCCGCGAGCACCGGTTCCCCTTCCTGGCGAAGGTCGGGGACTGGAACCGGTTCAGCCGCAACACTGGCGGCACCCTGGTCGAGAAGTGCTGTCACTTCTTCGATCTCATGGTGATGATCCTCGACGCCAAACCGGTGCGCGTCATGGCGTCAGGTGCTCAAGACGTCAACCACCTCGACGAGCGCTATGACGGCGAGACCCCCGACATTCTTGACAACGCGTTTGTCATCGTGGATTTCGACGGAGGGCAGCGAGCGATGCTCGACCTCTGCATGTTCGCTGACGCCACCACGAACCAAGAAGAGATCAGCGTGGCCGGTGAACTCGGCAAGGTCGAAGCGCTGATCCCGCAGGATGTGTTGCGGATCGGTCGCCGCGGCGAGCACTGGATCGGTGCGGTCGAGGAACGTAACGTCACCCCTGATCCCGACGCCTACGCGGGCCTCCACCATGGATCGAGCTTCATCGAGCACCGCCACTTCGCGGAGTGCATTCGAAACGGCTCGTCGCCCGAGGTCGGGTTGGCCGACGGGTTGCTGAGCGTGGCGGTCGGCGCTGCCGCGCATCTGAGCATCGACGAGGGTCGTGTCGTCGACATGGCCGAGGTACTCGGCTAGCGAATGTAGAGATGCGTGGTCTCGGCGCCGACTCGCGCCGTGCCCGACGCCGGCTGAATGGCTGAGCCCCCGCAGCTCGAGAATCCGAGGATCCAGTCGCCGTCCGGGAGGTCGACGGTGGCCGCTTCGGACCCGAGATTGGAGACCGCGAACGAGTTCGGTCGCTCGATCGCAAGCGCTTCGCCACCGATGGCCACTGTTGCGGCCTCGCCGCTCCATAGCTGGGGCGAGCCATGGCGAAACGCCACGAGGTCGCGGTAGCGGTGGATCAACGCCTCGGGATCAGCGAGCTGGCCGGCCACGGTCTCCGCCCCGGTCCGAGGTTCGCTCCGCAGCCAGGGTGTGCCGGTCGAGAACCCGTTGTTGGCCGACCCGTCCCACGGCATCGGCGTGCGACAACCGTCGCGGCCTTCGTCGGCCCATTCAGGATGGCGGGCAGCGAGCGGATCTGAGATGGATGACGGGTCGACAATGCCGTCGGAGAGGCCCAGGGCCTCGCCTTGGTAGAGGAACGGCATCCCGCCGAGTGCCATGAAGAGCGTGGTCAGGCTGAACGATCGTTTCTGAGCGCGGGCAGTGTCGACGCCGTCGTTGACGAACCGGGTGACGGCTCGCGGTCGATCGTGACAACTCAGCGCCCAGGAGACGCCTGTTGTCGTGATGGTCTGCATCGAGGTGATGGCCTCGACCCAATCGGACGGCACCCACTCGGCCCAGGTGCTGCGGAGGAAGAACAGCTGGTGCAACGCATCGCCATTGGTGACGTAACGCGACGCCCGCTCCACCCGATCGGCCCCGATCTCGCCGATCAGGACGGCGTCGTACTCGGCGGCGACCGTATTCCAGCGGCGGAAGATGTGGACGTTGTCGTCCTGGTCGAGATCGTGGAGATGGTCGTAGGAATCGAAGATCGCCCGCGGGCTCATGGACTCGTCGATGGGTCGGATCTGCGGGTTGTCCCGCAGCTCGGGGTCCTTCACGCAGCCATGGGCGACATCGATGCGGAACCCGCTGGCGCCCCGCTCGAACCAGAAGCGAAGGATCGACTCGAACTCGTCGGCCACCGCGGGGTTGCGCCAGTTGAGGTCGGGCTGCTCGGGGAGGAAGAGGTGGCAGTAGTACTGGCCCGACTCAGGCTCAAAGGTCCACGCCGGGCCTCCGAAGTGGCTCACCCAGTTGTTGGGTGGCCCGCCGTCGGGGCCGGGGTCACGCCAGATGTAGTAATCGCGGAAGGGCCCGGTCGGGTCGGCTACGGCTGCCTCGAACCATGCATGCTCATTGCTGGTGTGGTTGGGAACGGTGTCGACGATGATTCGGATGTCGCGGCGGGTGGCCTCGGCGACGAGGTCGTCGAAGTCGGCGAGCGTGCCGTGCTGCGGGTCGACGTCGACATAGTTGGAGACGTCGTAGCCGTGGTCGTGGCCGGGCGATGGATTGAACGGATTGATCCACACGGCGTCGACACCGAGCCACTCGAGATGATCGAGGTGATCGTGGATGCCGCGAAGATCGCCGACGCCCGAGCCGGTGGTGTCAGCGAAGGATCGGATGTAAGCCTGGTAGCCGACTGCGCCGGTCCACCAGGGTTGAGCGCTGTCTGTCATCCCTTGACGGAACCCGCAAGTAGGCCACGAACGAAGTAGCGCTGAAGGCTGAAGAACACGACGAGTGGGACGAATGCTTGTACGAATGCGCCGGCGGGAAGCAGGTGTTCGTTGCGGCCGAAATCGCCGGCCAGGTTGGCGATTCGAACTGTCGTAGGCAGATCGATCGGGTTGCCGCCGCTCAACATGGTGACAGCGATGAGGAAGTCATTCCACGTCCAGAGGAACTGGAAGATGGCGAACGCGGCGAGGGCCGGCACCGACAGGGGAAGCACAATGCGCCAGAAGATCGTGAAGTGGTTGGCGCCGTCGAGGCGGGCCGACTCGAAGATTTCCTTTGGTAGCTCGGTGATGTAGTTGTGCAAAAGGAAGATCGAGAACGGCATGGCGAACCCGGTGTGGGTCAGCCAAACGGCGATCGAACCCCGTGTGTTCAAGTCGAGATCGGGGATCAGCGTCAGTGTGCGACCCGTGAACGGGATACTCAGGTGGGCGCCGCCGACGTAGGTCGTCAGCAACGGGATCAGGGCGACCTGGAGTGGAATCGCCAAGAGCGAGATCGTGCCGATGAACAGCCATTCGCGGCCTTTGAAGTCGATCCAGGCGAACCCGTAGGCGGCGAACGTGGCGAACGCGATGGGGATTATCGTGGCTGGGATGGCGATGGCGAACGAGCTGATCAGCGAGTCGAACAGACTGTCGACCCCGCTGCGCGACAACACCGTGTCGTAGTTCTCGAACGTGAGCTCGCCCGGACTACCGGCCACTTCCCAGAAGCCACCATTACGTTGATCGCTGCGCGCACGGAACGAGTTCACGACCAGGCTGAAGCTGGGCAGGGTCCAAATCGCGACGAGAATCCAGAGCGCCCAGCTGGGGACGGATGACAGCTTGGCGTAGATTCGGGCACCAAGTCCTGGCGTTGGCCCTGAGCCGTCGGTGGCGATTGCAGCCATCAGACCGTCCTCTCCTTCTGCATGCGTCGGACATTGAGGAACATCACCGGGAGCACCGAGATCAAGATGAATACGGCGATGGCCGAGCCGAGGCCCCGGTCGAAGAAGCTGAACGACTCTGTGAACATGTCATTGGCCAGCACGTTGGTACCGAAGTTGCCGCCCGTGGTGACCTTGACGATGTCGAACACTTTGGTGACGAGCACGATGAGTGTCGTGACCACGACACCAATGGTCGGCAGAATCTGCGGCAGCGTGACGTTGAAAAAAGTCTGCGATTCGGTGGCGCCGTCGACCTTTGCCGCCTCGATGAACTCCGTGGGCACAGCCTTGATGGCGGCAGCCAGGATCACCATGGCGAAACCGGTCTGAATCCAGATCAACACGATCATGAGGAACATGTTGTTGAACGGCGGGTTCTGGAGGAACAGCACGGTGTCGGCTACAACTTCGCCATCGGGCCCGAACTTGAACCCGCCGAGGCTCCGGTT